>NZ_JAHXZI010000001.1:488843-741880 GCF_019429605.1 Actinoplanes hulinensis
GGGCTTGGGGGGGGGGGCGGGTTCCTGTTTTGTTGGTGTGCCCGCGACCCGCCCCCCCCCGGGCGGGGGGGCGCCCTTCTCTCTACGTGCGGTCAGACGCGCTTGGCGCGCATCCAGAGGATCGGGCCACTGACCAGGTAGATGGCGACGATCAGGACGAACGTCATGCGCGGCTGGAGCAGGGCGCCGACGATCGGGAGCAGCCACAGCCACGGCGGCAGCTTCAGGAGGCGGGCGAGCTTCGCGTACGGGAAGCTGGAGACCATCGCGAAGGCCAGCAGCGTCACGCCGGCCAGCTGCACCATGCCGGGCAGCGGCAGGCCGATCAGCACGGTGAGCGCGAGAACCGCGGCGGCCATCGTGGTGGGCACGCCGCAGAAGAAGCGGCCGTCCTTCGGCGAGACGTTGAACCGGGCCAGCCGGATCGCGGCGCAACCGGCCACCAGTGCGGTCGCGATCGCGGCGGCGGCCTGCGGCACCTCGTCGGCGAGCGACGCGTAGACCACGACCGGCGCGGCCAGGCCGAACGAGCACATGTCGGCCAGCGAGTCCATCTGCGCGCCGAACGGGCTGGCGACGCCGAGCTTGCGGGCGAGAGCGCCGTCCAGACCGTCGAACACCACGCACGCCACCAGGCAGGCGGCGGCGATCTGCGCCTTGCCGTCCATGGCCAGGAAGATCGCCAGCAGGCCGAGGCCGAGGCTGGACAGGGTGCACGCGTTCACGAGCGCGAAGCTCGCACGCCGGGACATGGTGCGCTCGCCCGGCAGCAAGGGGATGGAAGCCGGTGCCGGGTCGGCCCCGGCGACGGACAGCTCCACAGGAACCCCCGGTGCGGGAATGGTGATGGTCCGCACCGAATCGGAACCGATGTGCAGCACCTCGGCCCGGGTCGCGGTGGCGGCCCGACCGGTCTCGACGGAACGGCGGCCCACCCGAACCATCAGGGCTTGCCGCGCGAGAGTCCCGCCGCGGCGCAGCCGGCCAGCCCAACGACGCCCGGCGGGACGGGGACTATCCGTCGTACGACGCCGGCGCCAAGGGGTACTCGGCACGTGCTTCCTCCATGGAGTTCGGTTGTTCCGCCGGGTAGTCGCGAGCCCGGCGAAATTGCGGGTTACACCATCGCACAGCCGGACGGCATTGGCGAGAGGGCGAACGATCCTGGAGTGCAACGACGAGAGCTGCCCGTTGGATCCCTCGCGTGGAGCGACGGACAACTCATCGACCTTCCGTGTGACGATTTTAGCCCGTGCGGCCCAACGCATCCCGGGTCAGCTCGGTGAGCGGCAGTCCGTCGAGCTGTTCGGGCGTGAACCAGCCCGCGTCGGCGGTGGATCCGCCGGCCGCTTCGGTGACCTCGGCGGCGGTCGGCCGGTCGACGATGACCCGGTAGACGACACGGATCACGTGCCAGTCGAGCGGCACCCCCTCGGGGCCGAGCGCGGCCGGGTCGTACCGGTGCGAGACGTCGAGCAGACCGGCGATCCGGCCCCGCTGGGAGGTCTCCTCGTACAGCTCCCGGGCGACCGCGCGCTCCGGGGTCTCGCCGAAGTCGGTGCCGCCGCCGGCCAGGTGCCACAGCCCGGCGCCGGGGTAGCCGTCCGCGATCCGGGTCAGCAGGATCCGCCCGTCCGG
Organism: Actinoplanes hulinensis; assembly: GCF_019429605.1. Taxonomy (NCBI): domain Bacteria; kingdom Bacillati; phylum Actinomycetota; class Actinomycetes; order Micromonosporales; family Micromonosporaceae; genus Actinoplanes; species Actinoplanes hulinensis. The sequence goes on from NZ_JAHXZI010000001.1 coordinate 490,482, forward strand.
GTCGCCGGCCAGGGCGTACGCTCCGAAGCGCTGCACCCGGCCGGTGCGCTCGGGCTCACCGGCGGGCACCTCGACCTCGGCGGTCTCGAAGCTCACGCCGAGGATGCCGGCCGTGAAGGGCAGCAGCGGGCGCGCCGCCACCTCGGCCGGGGTCAGCCACTCGGCGGCGTCGGTGGTGCCGGCCACCTCGGGGCTCAGGTCGCCGCCGGTCGCCTCGACGTCGTAGACGATCCGGTCGGTGTGCTCGACCGAGTCGTCGGGAAGCCGGGCCAGGTCGGCGAGCACGGCGCGCAGCCCGGTGATCCGCACCCGCAGGCCGGTCTCCTCACCGAACTCTCGGACCACCGTGTCGTCCGGGTGCTCGCCGTGGTCGATGCCGCCGCCGGGCAGGGACCAGACGCCGGGGAAGGCGGCCTCGGCGGATCCGCGGGTGAGCAGCACACGCCCGTCCGCGTCCCGGCACACGCCGTACGCCGTGGCCCTTCTCCTGATCTTCAACGTGTCCAGGTCCTGTCTCGTGAATCGAGGGGGAGGACCTAGATTAGCCGCGCCGCCCGCAAGGCATCGGCGGTCACCTCGGTGAGCTGGTCGTGCGCCAGTTCGGCGACCTCCTTGAGCGGCATCCAGCGCGCCTCGCAGGTGGAGCCGCCGACGTCGTGGATGGTCACCTCGGTCGGTTGGTCGACGACGACCCGGTAGAAGGCACGGACACCGTGCCAGTCGATCGGGTAGCCCTCCGGGCCGAGGGACGCGGCATCGCGGTGGCTGGCCACGCCGAGCAGCGAGACGAGGCGGCCCGCCTGACCGGTCTCCTCGACGAGTTCGCGGACCAGTGCGGTGCCGGGCTGTTCGCCGTAGTCGGTGCCGCCGCCGGGCAGGTGCCAGCAGCCGGCTCCCGGGTAGCCCTCGGAGATCCGGGTGAGCAGCAGGTTCTCGTACGGGTCGGTGGCGATCGCGTAGGCCGCGAACCGCTGCGCCCGGTGCAGCCCGTCCGGCCCCTCGTACGCGTAGAAGGACGGGAAGACCGGCGCCTCCTCGGGCCGCAGGTCACCGGCGGCGGTGGAGAGCCCGAGGGCGGCCGCGGTGAAGGGCCGCAGCTTGAGCTTCTCCGCCTCCTCCAAGGTGTGCCACCGCGCCAGGTCGGTGGGGTGGCCGACCCGGTCGATCAGGTTGCCGCCACGGACCGAGACCGTGTAGACCAGCCGGTCGGTGTGGATGGTGACGCCTCGGTGCGGCATCGAGCGCATGTCGGCGAGCACGTCCTGGAGCCCGGTGACGGCGACGGACAGGCCGGTCTCCGCCGCGGTCTCGCGGACGACGGTGTGGTTGGGATCTTCGCCGTGATCGACGGCGCCGCCGGGCAGCGACCAGACGCCGGGAGTGCCGGATCTGGACGATGCCCGGACCAGGAGCACGCGGCCGTCGCCGTCGCGCGCGACGGCGTAGGCGGCGATCCTGCGGAGCGGTTCCAGTGCGGGGGTCACGGGCGGCATTCTGCCCGGAATATGTGACCTCTCAAGAACTTTTGTCAACTTCCTGACAGTGGGATAGCGGTGCGTAACCGCAGCTCAGGGCGGCTTACGCCGCCCTGGGCGATTGATCCACTACTGTCCGTCACTCCCACTCAATGGTGCCTGGGGGCTTGCTCGTCACGTCCAGGACCACCCGGTTGACCTCACGAACCTCGTTGGTGATCCGGTTCGAGATCTTGGCGATCAGGTCGTACGGCAGGCGGGACCAGTCGGCGGTCATGGCGTCCTCCGAGGAGACCGGCCGCAGCACCACGGGGTGCCCGTACGTCCGCCCGTCACCCTGCACACCCACGCTGCGCACGTCGGCGAGCAGCACCACCGGGAACTGCCAGACCTCCCGGTCCAGCCCGGAGGCGGCCAGCTCCTCGCGGGCGATCAGGTCGGCCGCCCGCAGGATGTCGAGACGCTCCCGGTCGATCGCGCCGATGATCCGGATCGCCAGGCCGGGGCCGGGGAACGGGTGCCGCTGCACGATCTCGTCGGGCAGGCCGAGCTCCTTGCCGATGGCCCGCACCTCGTCCTTGAACAGGGTGCGCAGCGGCTCGATCAGCGCGAACTGGAGGTCGTCCGGCAGACCGCCGACGTTGTGGTGCGACTTGATGTTGGCAGTGCCGGTGCCACCGCCGGACTCCACCACGTCCGGGTAGAGCGTGCCCTGGACCAGGAACTCGATGTGCCGCTCGGCGTCGAGCTCACGGGCCGCGGCCTCGAACGTACGAATGAACTCGCGCCCGATGATCTTGCGCTTCTGCTCCGGGTCCTCCACACCCTTCAGGTGGGAGAGGAACTGCTCCTCGACGTTCTTCACGACGAGCCGGACATTGGTCACCGCGACGTAGTCCTTCTCGACCTGCGCCGCCTCGCCCGACCGCAGCAGCCCGTGGTCGACGAAGACACAGGTGAGCTGGTCCCCGATGGCGCGCTGGACCAGCGCCGCGGCGACCGCCGAGTCGACGCCCCCGGAGAGCGCGCAGAGGACCTGCTTGTCCCCGACCTGCTCACGGATGCGGGCGACCTGGTCGTCGATGATGTTGCCGGGCGTCCAGGTGGGCTCGATGCCGGCGATGTCGTACAGGAAACGCTTGAGCATCTCCTGACCCTGCTCGGTGTGCGCCACCTCGGGGTGGAACTGGACACCGGCCCGCTTCGAGATCAGGTCCTCGAACGCGGCGACGGGCGCACCCGGGGTGGAGGCGGTGACCGAGAAACCGGACGGGGCGACCGCGACGCTGTCACCGTGGCTCATCCAGACCGGCAGGTCGGCCGGGAGGTCGCGGAGGAGGGTGCCGCCGCGCGACTCGAGGAGGGTCCGCCCGTACTCCCGGGAGCCGGTGTGCGCGACCGTGCCGCCGAGGGCCTGGGCCATCGCCTGGAAGCCGTAGCAGATGCCGAAGACCGGCACATCATGATCGAACAGGCCGGCGTCGAGCGTGGGAGCACCCGGCTCGTAGACGCTGGACGGGCCGCCGGACAGGATGATCGCGGCGGGATTCTTCGCCAGCATCTCGGCCACCGGCATCGAGTGCGGGACGATCTCGGAGTAGACACGGGCCTCGCGGACCCGGCGGGCGATCAACTGAGCGTACTGGGCGCCGAAGTCGACGACGAGAACGGGACGCGGGGTACTCACCCGGCGAGTTTACTCACCGGCTGAGTACCCCGGCCTCGTCAGGCCCGGTAGTAGGTGCGAATCGTGGTGTACCGCACGTTGCCGGCCTTGTCGTACGCCCGCACGCGGACCTTCATCGTCTTCTTCTGGCTCGCGACCTTGAACGACAGCGCGTAGCCGGCCGCCGTGTCGGTCGCCACCACCTTGCCGTTGACCAGCAGCTGGACCCTACTGATCCCGGACTTGTCGGCAGCCTTCACGTACACCTTGACGGTGCCCTTGACCTTGGCCTTGTTCGCCGGAGCCTTGGTGATCGACACGGTCGGGAGCACGTTGTCCGCGATCACCGTCCGGGCCGGCAGCCAGGTGCTGTTGCCGGCCTTGTCGTACACCCGCAGCTGCACCTTGATCGCGCCGTTGCGGCCGGCCGTCTTCAGCACCGGGGCGAACGGGGCCTTGTAGTCCCAGCTGTGCCACTTGCCGTCGACGTAGAGGTCGACGGCCCGGATGCCGGACCAGTCGTCCTTCAGACCGAGCGGGGTGATCGCCACGTCACCGCGGACCTTGGCGTTCTGCGCCGGGCTGGTGCCGGTGCCGGTCGGCGGCACGGTGTCGGTGCCCTTGGTCAGCGCGGCGGCCGCGTCGACCAGACCGTAGTAGTTCCAGCTGCCGTTCGGCCGGGCCGAGCTGGTGATCGCCCGGTGCAGGCCCCATCCGCTGTAGTTCGGGTTCTTCGACTTGACCAGGGCGGCCACCCCGGCGACCAGCGGCGAGGAGAACGAGGTGCCCTGGATCTCGTAGTCGTCGTAGATGAGGTTGCCGGAGCTGTCCCGGATCGTCAGCCAGCACGAGCTGCGGTCGTCCCAGCAGTACGTGCCGTTGCGCTGCATGGCCGCGGTGATGGCGGGCGCCGAGACGTCCACCCAGCTGCCGTAGTTGGAGAACTCGACCCGCTCGCCGGGATTCGAGGTGTTCCGGGTGTTGGTGCCGCCGACCGCGAGCACGTCCCCGTACGCCGCGGGGTAGCTCTTGGCGCTGGAGCCGTCGTTGCCGGCCGCCGCGACGACCAGCACGCCCTGCCCGTTGGCCCAGGCCACGGCGTCCTGGAGGACCGCCGACGACTGGCTGCCGCCGAGCGACATGTTGATGATCTTCGCGCCCCGCTTGACCGCGTAGATGATGCCCTGCGCGATCTGCGAGTAGCTGCCCGAACCCGTGCTGCTGAGCACCTTGACCGGCAGGATCTTGCACTTGGCGCAGACGCCCGCGATGCCGGCCCCGTTGTTCGGCGTGCCGGCGATCAGCGAGGAGACGATCGTGCCGTGCCCCTCGTCGTCGGACGCGTTGCCGTCCCGGTTGACGAAGTCGTAGCCGGACAGCACCTTGCCGGTCAGGTCGCCGGTGCCGGTCACGCCGGTGTCCAGCACCGCGACCGTCACCTCCTCACCGGTCGTGGTGTCCCACGCGGCGGGCACCCGCAGCTGCCCCAGCTCCGGCTGCCGGCCGGCGGTGAAGTACGGGTCGTTCGGCGCCACGTCCAGCTTCTTGGCCAGCGGGTCGACCTGGACGTACGAGACGTTGGGGTCGAGCTTGAGCGCGGCCGTGACGGCGACGGCCCGGGCGCGCGGCACCTCGATGGACTTGGCCCGGATCTCGCCGAGCAGGCTGCGGGCCATCGAACCCTTGGCGTCGGCACCGGCCAGGCCGAGCCGGCTCAGGCTGGGCAGGTCGACATCGGTGGCGACACCGGCGCGCAGGCCCACGACCAGGCGAACCGGCAGTTCCCGGCTGGAACCGGTGACCGAGGCGTTGGCGGTGGGAGCAAAGCTGGCGCCCGCAAGAAGGGCAGCGGCAGCCAGACCGACGACGACGCGCCGGTGAGTGGATTTCATACTCGGACGGCCTCCCCATGAGTCGATCCGTCGATCGACGAATCGGCCGCGCAAGCCTACCGGTGATCTTAAATCTGGCAATACCCACGTGGCATTGAGCACTGCCGTGATCTCATTTACTGTTCGCGCTATGCGGAACAGCAAGATCACCTGGTCGATCGTGACCGGCACCGGCCTCGCGCTGATCGCCGGAGTGGGCGTCGCCATCGCGGTCAACCGGGGCCCCGCCGAGCCGGCCGCGGCGCCGTCCGCCGCCCCCTCCACGAGCGCCGCGCCCACGGTGAGCACCCCGTCGGCGCCGCCGTCGCCGTCCCCCGGCGCAGACATCAAGGGGCCGCTCGACCTGGTGCTGATCGGCGTCGACACCCGGCTGAGCATCCCCGGCTACGAGCCGCACGCCGACACGATCATGCTGCTGCACGTGGAGGCCGACCTCGAATCGGCCTATCTGTATTCACTGCCACGTGACCTCCGGGTCCAGATGCCGGCGTACAAGAAATCCGGTTTCCGCGGCGGCAAATACAAGATCACCGAAGCGATGAGCCGCGGTTCGCGCATCCCGGGCTCGAAGAAGAAGAGCGTGGAGCAGGGTTACGAACTGCTCACGAAGAGTCTCAGCGCGTACACCGGGATCAAGACCTTCCACGGCGGCGCGATCCTCAATTTCCGCGGCCTCGACAAACTGGTCGACAAACTCGGCGGCATCGACCTGGTGGTCGATCAGAAGGTGAAATCCCGACACCGCCGACCGGACGGCAAGATGCGGACGCAATCCGGCAGCGACTACAGCGGGCCGCAGGCCACCTACCTGCCCGGCAACCGGCACCTGGTCGGCTGGCAGGCGCTCGACTACGCCCGCCAGCGCTACGGGCTGCCCAACGGGGACTACGACCGCCAGCGGCACCACCGGCAGCTCGTCGAGGCGATCCTCACCAAGGCGATGACGCAGGGCATGGAGGACCCGGCGAAACTGGGCGGGCTGATCAACGCGCTCGGCGAGGCGCTGGTCTACGTGGGTGGCCGTACGCCGTTCGAGTACGCGTACGCCCTCCGGAACCTCACCGCGCAGGACATCACCACCGTGTCGCTTCCCGGCGGCGGCGTCGGCAGCGGCGGCGGGTACCTGGGTGAGCAGCTCAAAGCCGAGGGCCAGGGCTTCCTGAAGGCGCTCACCAAGGGCACCCACGTCGCCTACCTGAAGGCACACCCCAAACTGGTCGACAGGTAGTGGTCGTAACCTTCAAGCCATGAAACGACGGGCCGGCGGGCTGATCCTCCTGTTGCTGCTGTCCGGGTGCACCGGCGGTGAGCGCGAGCCGGAGGCGCCCCGGTCGGCGTCCCCGGCCCCCAGTTTCGGGCCGGGCGGGGTCGGCGCCGGCGATCCGTACTTCCCGACCTACGGCAACGGGGGCTACGACGTCGGCGGCTACGACCTGGCGCTGCGCTACGACCCGGCGGCCGGCAAGCTGGACGGCACGGCCACCATCACGGCCACCGCCACGCAGGACCTGTCCCGGTTCAACCTGGACCTGGCGCACCTGAAAGCCACCACCGTCCTGGTGGACGGCACCCCGGCCACCGTGGCCGCCGCGGGCAACGAGCTGGTGGTCACCCCGGCCGCCGGCATCCCGAAGGGCCGCGCCTTCACCACCGTGGTCAGCTACGGAGGCGTGCCGAAGCAGTTGGAGAACGAGACCCTCGGCGCGGGCGGCTGGCTGCGCGTCGGCAAGCAGGGCGCGATCGCCCTGGGCCAGCCCGAGTCGGCAAGCACCTGGTTCCCGGTCAACGACCACCCGTCCGACAAGGCGACCTTCAAGCTGGCGATGACCGTGCCGGACGGCGTCGAGGTGCTCAGCAACGGGCTGGCCGGCAACCGGGACACAGTGGACGGCTTGACCACCTGGCGCTGGGCCGAGGAGTCGCCGATGGCCAGCTACCTCGCCACCGTCGTGATCGGGCAGTACCGGATCACCACGGGCACCCACGCCGGGCGACCCATGATCACGGCGCTTCCCGAGTCGCTGCCCGCCGACGGCGCGGCCGCCAAATCGCTGGCCCGGACCGGCGAGATCACCGACTTCCTGGAGACGCAGTTCGGGCCGTACCCGTTCCGGGCCAACGGTGGCGTGGTGGTCGACGAGGACGAGATCCGCTACGCCCTGGAGACGCAGGCCCGCCCGGTCTACGGCAACACCTTCTTCACCTCCGGCGAGAACACCGGCGTGGTCGCGCACGAGCTGGCCCACCAGTGGTTCGGCGACAGCGTGGCGCTCAGCCGCTGGCAGGACATCTGGCTCAACGAGGGCTTCGCCACCTACGCCGAGGCGCTGTGGTCGGAGCACTCCGGCGGGCGGACGGCGCAGCAGATCTTCGACGAGGCCTACCGCGCCTTCGACTGGACCGAGACCCCCGGCGACCCCGGCCCGCGCCGCATCTTCGGCGACGCCGTCTACGTGCGCGGCGGCATGACTGTCCACGCGCTGCGCAAGACGATCGGCGACGAGGCCTTCTTCAAGCTGATCAAGTCCTGGGCCGCCGACCACCGCGACGGCAACGTCACCACCGAGCAGTTCATCGAGGCCGCCGAGACCGCCTCCGGCAAGGACCTGGACGCCTTCTTCGAGGCCTGGCTGAACGGCAAGACCAAACCCCCGAAGCCCTAGATTTCGTACGGGAGAACGGTCACCCACCCCTACGGCGGTGCACTAGACACACCCGCAAAACGCCGCCGGTGTCGAGGCGAGCGATTTGCCGACGCCAGCGGGGTTTGCTGGCGGCGGGAAATCACCTGCCTCGACACCGGTTACAAGGCGTTTTGCCGCGGAGCGAAGCGGAGCAATCAGGCCCGGTCGAGGACCAGGGCCACCTTCTGGAACTCCTTGACGTCGCGGTAACCGCACTTGGCCATCGCACGACGCAGGCCGCCGAAGAGGTTGAGCTGGCCGTCCGGGCGGTCGGCCGGGCCGTACAGGACCTCTTCGAGGGTGCCGTCGGGCTCGCCGGCGATGCAGAACCCACCACGCGGCAGGGCCGGGTGGCTGGCGGCCGAGTGCCACCAGGCGCCGCCGGCCGGGGCGCCCGCGGCGAGCGACAGCGGCTCGCCCAGCATGACCGCGTCGGCGCCGCAGCCGATCGCCTTGGCGATGTCACCGGAGGTGGCGAGGCCGCCGTCGGCGATGAGGTGTACGTACCGGCCGCCGGTCTCGTCCAGGTAGTCGCGGCGGGCGGCCGCGGCGTCGGCGATCGCGGTGGCCATCGGCACCCGGATGCCGAGCACGGTGTCCGTCGTGGACCACTCGTCGGCGCCGACACCGACGATGACACCGGCCGCGCCGGTCCGCATCAGGTGCAGGGCCGTCTTGTAGTCGGTGCAGCCGCCGACGATGACCGGCAGGTCCAGGTCGGCGATGAACTCCTTGAGGTTCAGCGGCTCGTCGGTGGTGGAGACGTGCTCGGCCGAGACCAGGGTGCCCTGGATGACCAGCAGGTCCACGCCGGCGTCCAGTATCACCGGGGCGAGCGCCAGGGTGTGCTGCGGCGACACCCGGACGGCCACGGTGACGCCGCCCTCGCGGATCTGCCGGACCCGCGCGGCGATCAGCTCCGGCTTGATCGGCTCGGAGTAGACCTCCTGGAGCCGCTTGGTGGCGTCGGCGTCCTCGTCCAGCGAGGCCAGCTCTTCGAGGATCTTGGAGGGGTCCTCGTAGCGGGTCCACAGGCCCTCGGCGTTGAGCACGCCCAGGCCGCCGAGGCGGCCCAGGGCGATCACCGAGTCAGGGCTCTGGGTCGCGTCCGACGGGTGCGCGACGCAGGGGATCTTGAAGGGGTACGCGTCGAGCTTCCACTCGGTCGACACGTCGTCCACGTCGCGGGTGCGACGGCTCGGAACGATGGCGATGTCGTCCAGGTGGTAGCCGCGCTGCGCGGTCTTGCCCAGGCCGATCTCCACTACGTCACGCATGGCTTGGATGCCTTCAATCCTTGTTACGGGTGGTGGGCGGGGTGGTTGGAAGGCTTCAGCGGGAGTGGTAGTTGGGAGCTTCGACCGTCATCTGGATGTCGTGCGGGTGGCTCTCCTTGAGCCCGGCCGCAGTGATCCGGATGAGCTGTCCCCGCTCCTGCAGGTCGGGGATGGTCTCCGCGCCCACGTAGCCCATGGCCGCGCGCAGCCCGCCGATGAGCTGGTGCGCCACCCTGGACAGAGGACCACGATAGGGCACCTGACCCTCGACGCCCTCGGGAACCAGCTTGTCCTCGTTCACATCCTGCTGGAAGTAACGGTCCTTCGAGTACGACTTCGCCTGACCGCGGGACTGCATGGCGCCGAGCGAGCCCATCCCCCGGTACGACTTGAACTGCTTGCCGTTCACGAAGATCAGCTCGCCGGGGCTCTCCTCCGAGCCGGCCAGCAGGCTGCCCAGCATCACGGTGCTGGCGCCGGCCACGATCGCCTTGGCGATGTCGCCGCTGTATTGGATACCGCCGTCGCCGATGACCGGGACGCCGGCCGGACGGCAGGCCCGGGACGCCTCCATGATCGCGGTTATCTGCGGCACACCCACGCCCGCGACGATCCGGGTGGTGCAGATCGCGCCCGGCCCGACACCGACCTTCACGGCGTCGGCGCCCGCCTCGACCAGGGCCTTGGCGCCCGCGTACGTCGCGACGTTGCCACCCACGATGTCGATCGTGGTGTCCTTCTTCAGCCGGGCGACCATCTCCAGCACGGCGCGCTGGTGACCGTGCGCGGTGTCGACGATGACCACGTCCACACCGGCGTCGATCAGGGCACGGGCCCGCTTGTACGACTCGTCGCCCACGCCGACGGCGGCCGCCACCCGGAGCCGGCCCTGCGGGTCCTTGGCGGCGTTCGGGTACTGCTCGCTCTTGGTGAAGTCCTTCACGGTGATCAGCCCGCGCAGGTGACCGCTCTCGTCGACCAGCGGCAGCTTCTCCACCTTGTGGCGGGCCAGCAGGGCCAGCGCCTCGTCCTTGCTCACCCCGACCGGGGCGGTGATCAGCGGCGCCTTCGTCATCACGTCGCGCACCTTGGCGTCGAAGTCGCTGACGAACCGCATGTCCCGGTTGGTCACGATGCCGACCAGCACGCCCTCGGCGTCGACCACCGGGGCGCCGGAGATCCGGTAGCGCCCGCAGAGCGCGTCCACCTGGCGGAGCGTGTCGTCCGGCCCGCAGGTGATCGGGTGGGTGATCATGCCGGACTCGGAGCGCTTCACCAGGTCGACCTGGGCCGCCTGGTCCTCCACGGAGAGATTGCGGTGCAGCACGCCGATGCCGCCCTGACGGGCCATGGCGATCGCCATCCGCGCCTCGGTGACGGTGTCCATGCCCGCGGAGAGCAGCGGGATCGACAGCTCGACGTTTCTGGTCAGGCGCGTAACGGTGTTGACCCGGCTTGGCACGACATCCGATTCGCCGGGCTGCAACAGCACGTCGTCGAAGGTCAGACCGAGAGGAACGGTACGAGCGCTGTCAGTTTCCACAAATCATCCCTAGAGAAGAGGCGGAGTTCATCATCCTACCCATCCGGAGCGGGGCACCCGGGCGGCGGACAGAACGTGCGGGCCAGCACACACACGCGGGAGGTGAGTACGGTATGAGGGTGCAAGATGAGCCGATCGACCCGTTCAACGGCGACCCGACCGACCCGGCCGCTGGTCTCGACGACCTCAACGAGGACGCCGAGTCCGAACCGCTGACCGAGGACGAGCGGCAGGATGTCCTGGAGGACCTCTCCGACCTGGAGATCTACCAGGCGCTGCTCAGTCCGACGGGCATCCGAGGGCTGGTGATCGAGTGCGAGGACTGCCACGAGCCGCACTACTTCGACTGGGACCTGCTGCGCGGCAACCTGCGCCATCTGCTGAGCAGCGGCCGTCCGCGGGTGCACGAGCCCGCCTACGATCCGGACCCCGACCACTACGTCACCTGGGAGTATGCCCGTGGCTACGCCGACGGCGTCCACGACACACTGACAGAGGGCACGGATGACGAGAGTTGAGTTCGTCGTCCGTACCCTCTGATGGGTGTTGATCTTCTAAGCGACCAGGCCCGCTCGGAAGCCGGCGGCGACCGCATGTGCGCGGTCCCGGGCGCCGAGCTTGCGGAACAGCCGCCGGGCGTGCGTCTTGACAGTGTCCTCCGAGACGAAGAGTTCCCGGCCGATCTCGGCGTTGCTCTTCCCGTCCGCCATCCCCCGTAGCACCTGCAACTCACGCTCGGTGAGCGTGAGTCGCCGACCGGCGGGCTGCGCGTCGGTCATCCCGACACCCGCCTCGTTGCCGGGCCACGCCACCATCGGCCGGCCGGTAGCCGGATCGATCGGGGCGTCGCCACGCTGTGACGGAACCATCGGCGCGTTGGGGCCGAGCATGGCCGGCACCGCCGCCGCGTTGTGCACGCCGATGCCGCCGGGCCCCTGCTGATACTGCCCCCGCGCGCCGGGCGAGTTGGTGTTGCGGACGCCGCCGGCCACCGTGGCCGGCTGCGCGTTCGAACCGTTGATCGGCATGCCCTGCGGGCGCACCGGTAGCAGGAGCAGGAGCAGCGCTTTCGCGACGACACTGACCAGGTCGTGCTCGACGCCGCGGATGACGCCCCGGGCTCCGGCGGCGACGGCCGCCGCCGCCACCCGCGGGTCTTCGGCACCGAAGAGCACCACTTGTGCCTGGGGGGCGCGGGCAAGTACACGCCGGGTGAAACCGACGCTGTCGGGCCGGGTCACGGCGGTGTCGGCCAGGACCACTTCGGCGGGCCGTTCCGCCAGTCGGATCATGGCCTCGGTCTCGCTGACCGCGGTCCGGACGACGCCGGTCATGCCGAGCCGGGCCGCGGTGGACGCGACGGTCTGGGCCGCCAGCGGGGTTCGGACGCACACGAGGACGGTACGCACAGTGATCCTCCTTCTCTCTCAGAGGAGATCACGCGAGGGCCGCAGCATTACGCGCTTTAGATGGAAAAAACGGGAAAGAAAGGTATGACTTGCCACCCCTTTGCCATACCGCTCACGAAGACATCGACGTGTTGCGTGTGAGCCGGCGATAGCCGGGGTACACCCGCGAGAGGCCTGAGTCAGGCCCCTCACGACGAACGCTCCGCGGTGCCGCGCGGGAGGAGGGTGTTGATGTCGAACGTTCGCAGACTGCCCGGGCCCATCGCCGATCTGTGGGATTGGCAGAGACTCGGGCTCTGCCGGGGCCGGGACAGTGCACAGTTCTTCCACCCCGACGGCGAGCGCGGGTCGTCCCGCAATCGTCGCGAGGCAAAGGCCAAGACGATGTGCGGCGCGTGCCCGGTCCGGGCGGAGTGCGCCGCGCACGCCCTCGCCGTTCGCGAGCCGTACGGTGTCTGGGGAGGTTTCAGCGAATCGGAGCGGCTGCGGCTGCTCGCGGTCGGCTGGGAGGACCTTGCCGATCGTCACGGACGGGTCGACCTGACCCGGCTCGAAGCCCGCCTCGGACGGCCCCACAAAACGGCGGTACCCGCGCAACGGCAGGCACCGGCGGCCTGACGCCGCCCGGAGCGCGGCATCACCACACGGCTTCCGGCACGGTCCTCCGCGGAGGACCGTGTCGAGTGGTTCAGCGGTTCTTCAACCGCATCGGTGGACATGCAAGCCACCGTATGAGCGACTTGCTTTCCCGAGTCGGACCGAAAGTGCGGCTTTCAACTACCCGATGTCGACTGTCACCTGGTGCCAGCCGGTCGCCCCGTCGGGTGCCGGAAGGGCCTCCTCCGGGGTCTGTGTCACCCCATCGAGATCGGTCGCGCGTACCCGTAAGGTGTGCCGTCCGGCGGAGGCGTCCCAGGTGAGGCTCCACTGCCGCCAGGTGTCCGCGGAGGTCGCCCCGGCCAGCGTGGCGGTCCGCCACTCCCCGTCGTCGACCTGCACCTCGACCTTCGCGATGCCGCGATGTGTCGCCCATGCGACGCCGCCCACCGTGACCGGGCCGGCCGAACGCGAGGCGCCGTCGCGCGGGGTGTCGATTCGTGACTGCGTCTTCACCGGCGCCTGCGCCGACCAGCCCCGGGGAACCCAGTAGGCGTCGAAGTCGGCGAACCTGGTCAGTTCGATCTCGGTGATCCACTTGCAGGCGGACACGTAGCCGTACAGTCCGGGAACGATCATCCGGACCGGGAAGCCGTGCTCGACCGGCAGCGCCTCGCCGTTCATCCCGACCGCCAGCAGCGCGTCCCGGCCGTCCCGCAGCACCGCGGTCGGCGTGCCGCAGGTCCAGCCGTCCACCGACCGCTGCACCACCTGATCGGCCTCGGGCAGCGGGTCCGCCTCGTCGAGCAGCGCCTTGATCGGGGTGCCGAGCCAGAGCGCGTTGCCGATCAGGTCGCCACCCACCTCGTTCGACACGCAGGCGATCGTCAGGTAGCGCTCGATCATCGGACGGCGCAGCAGATCGGCGAAGGTGACGGTGATCGGATTGCGCACCATCCCGTGGATCCGCAGCTCCCAGGTGGCCGGGTCGACCTGCGGGGTGACCAGTGCGGTGTCGATCCGGTAGAAGGTCCGGTTCGGCGTGACCCAGGGCACCGCGCCGGGCGCCTGCACGCCCGCGGGCGGCACCGGGGCCGGCTCCACCGGCGCCGGGAGCGCGATCGACCGCCGGGCCGCGCTCACCGCGCGCCTCGAGGTGAGCAGCCGCCCGCCGACGCCTCCGGCCGCCGCGATCACACCCACGATCCCCAGATCACGGACGAATCGGCGGCGGCTTCTTTCGATCTCGTACGGAGTTCGCGCGTCCCCGACCGCAGCGACGTGTCCCGCCCTACCGGCGCCGGCGCCGTCGTGGTCCGGGCCGTCGCCCGCCGCCGGGCGGGGCTGCCCACTCACCGGCCCGGTCGCACCCACCGCGGCCGGGTCGACGCCCCGGACCGTTTCCGGGTCGACGGCCCGGGACAGGCGCAGCAGGTGGTGCAGGACCAGAACCGCCACGGCCGCACCGACCAGGGCCGGGAGCACCGCGCCCGGTCCGGCCCCGGGACGGGTCAGCGCCGCCGCCGCGCCCACCGCCCCGAACAGCGCGATCCCGCCGACCGCGAGCGCCCACCGCCGCCGGCCCAGCACACCGACCCCGTAGGCGTATCCGGCGAGCAGCAGACCCGTACCGATGAGCAGTGCCGTCTTGTCATGCGTCCCGAAGACCGCGATGCCGAAGTCCTTGACCGGCGCCGGAACGTGGTCGACCACCACGCCGCCGACCGCGACCAGCGGCGCGGACCGTGACCCGGTCGCGGCCGCGACCAGTTCGGCGACGCCGAGCGCGGCGGCGGCCGCCGCGATCCCGGCCAGTCCGGCGCGTACCGATGCCCTCATCGGACCATCCTGCCTCGCGCCGGGCCCGCTCACCGCCCCCGGACTCGGCGGATCGCCCGGATCACCATCCGCTCGACGGCGTTGGGCGGCCGCTCCGCCGGCGTGGGCGCGGGCGGCCGCGGGATCCGGTCCGGGCCGCGGGCCGGCATGGGGACGCGCAGCTCGGGAAGGGTGCGGGCGTCCAGGGCCGCGACCAGCTCGGGACCGTTCAGGAAGAGGGCCGGCTCGACCTGCACGTGAATGGCGTCGTGCCCGACGAATCGCCGGGCCCCGTCCGGCCACTGGAGCACGGCCGAGCACTCGGCGAAGAGAACCGTTGCCATCGAGTCCTCCCGGGCCAGGGTGAGGCCGGTCTCCCCCGTGGTCAGGCGGATCTCCGGGTCGCCGAGCGCCGGGTACGTGGTGCCCTCGACCGCCTGCTCGGACCCGGTCGGCGCGGCGGTGTACCCGGCCCCGTCGGCCTCGCCGCGCCCCGGCGTCATGAGCAGGCCGTCGGCACAGGCCGCGGCGGCGACCGCCGCGACGCTGTCCCGGGTGACCGTGTCCAGTTCGGCGAGCACCTCGTCGAGGCTCTGCACCGGGCGGCCGTCGAGCAGATTGAACACCTGACCCGGCAACCGGCCGCCGGCCTCCTCGGCGCGGGCCAGTTCCTCGCGGCGCCGGCCGACGACGGTGGCGACCTCGGCCGGGTCGAACCGCCCGAGCCGGGCCGCGGCCAGCACGTCGACGAAGCCGCCGAGCACGGCGTCCTGCTTCTCCGGCAGCGAGTCGGCGACCGCGGTGAGCAGCGCCCGGCCGCCGGCCCGCGGCGTGTACTCGGTGTGCACGTTGTAGGAGAGGCCGCTCTCCTGGCGCAGCGACCGGAACAGCGACCGTTTCAGCAGGTCGGCGAAGACAGCGGTGCTCTGGCCACGCTCCACCACGGCGTCCCAGGCCACGACGTCGGAGCCGCCGACGAAGTACGCCGGGCGTACCGGAAGGGCGGAGGAGGGAGTGGGCACCGGCCGGCGCGTGCCCTCGGGAAGCTTGAGCTCGAGGCCGGCGGGCACGCCGGGCCCGGCGATCCAGAGCGCCGCGTTCTGCCGGTTGAAGTAGCGGGCCGTCCAGGCCCGCAGGTCGTCGGGGGTGAGCCCGGTCAGGCCCCACTCCGGGTAGCCGGGCATGCCGTGGTCGCGGGCCCCGTGCCGCCACAGCGCGAGGGCGTCGGCCGCGCTCTCGCCGTGGCCGTTCTCCTCGGTCCGCAGAATCTCCTTCTCGGTGGCGAGCCGGTGCATCGGCAGGTCGTGCAGCCCGGCGCAGACCCCGTGCAGGAAGGCCACGATGTCGTCCTCGGCGCCCTGCATGTGGAAGAAGGTGTGCTCGACGCCGGTGGTCCCGTTGTAGTGGTAGTCGGCCACCCCGAAGGAGAACAGCGCGAGGTGCTCGATGAGGTGCGTGATGCCCCGCCGGGCCAGCGGCTCGTCGGCGTGCCCGACCCGGAAGACCAGGCCGGCGTGCATCGGGCCGGTGGTCGGCGCGACCAGAGCGGGAATCCCGTCCACCTCGGTACGGGTGATCACGACGTCCCCCGGCGCAGCGCCCTTCGCGCGGCCCGGCGGGCGCGCAACTCGGTGACCGGCCCCCAGCAGATCCACACGAACAGGGAGGCGAGCAGAATCCCGCCGAACAGGGCATCCACGTCCTCGCCGGTACCGTTGCCGGTGACCACCATCCCGAGCTCCCACAGTGTGACCGCTACGAAGGCGATCGCCACCGGGCCGAAGAACAGCAGGGCTACATGCGGGCGCCATCGCTCCCGCCAGTCGTCCCGCCGGGGCGGGGCCTCCGGCTGTGGGATCGCGGCCCGGTCCCGGGGCGGCATGTCGATCCGCAGCCGGGGCGGGATCCGGGCGTCGATCTCCCGTACCACCCGGTCGGCGCCCCGGTAGAGGGTCGGCTCGATCCGGGCCGTCACCGCGTCCGGGCCGATCATCCGCCGCCCGCCGTCCGGCCAGGCGAGGAGCAGCGCGCACTCGTCCCAGCGGACCGAGGCGACCTGGCCGTACCCGGTCACGCTGATTCCCTCGTCCCCGCTGATCAGGCGCAGACTGCGGTCCTTGCGCCCGCGGTGCACACGGCCGGGAAGCGCGGCTTCCGACATCTCGGGGGCGGCGGTGTACCCGGCCCAGTCGGCGCTGCTCCCGGGCGGGGTCATCAGCAGCCCGTTGTCGTACGCGGCGGCCGCCACCTCGGTCACGTCCTCGGCGGTGACCGCGCGCACCTCGGCCAGCGCCTCCTCCAGGGTCTGCACCCCGCGGCCGGAGAGCAGGTTGAACGCCTGGCCGGGCAGCCGGGCCCCGCGCTGCTCGGAGTCGCGCAGCCCTTCGCAGGTCAGCTTGACCACGGTCGCCACCTCGTCCGGGTCGATCTGCCCGGCCCGCATGGCGGCGAGCACGTCGATCAGCCCGCCGAGCGCCGCCTCCTGCTTCTCCGGCAGCGCGTCGGCGACGGCGATGATCCGGGCGGTGCCGTCGGCGCGCGGGACGTACTCGGTGTGGGGCTGGTAGGAGATGCCGTCGCGGCGGCGCAGGTCGTTCATCATCCGGCGTTCCAGCACGGTGGCGAAGACCGCGGCCCGGGCCTCCCGGCGGACCACGGTGTCCCAGGCGATGGTCCCGCCGGCGCGGGAGAAGAAGGCCGGGGTGACCGGCAGCTCGGTGGTGACGGTCGGCGCGGGCCGCCGCTCGCCGGACGGCAGGTCCAGGACCAGTCCCTCCGGGATCTCCTCACCGGCCACCCAGAGTGCGGCGTTCTCCCTGGTGAAGTAGCGGGCGATCCACTCCTGGACGTCGTCCTCGGTGATCTTGGGAAGTGCCCACTCGGGGTAGCTGGGCACGCCGAAGCCGCGGGCGCCGTGCCGCCACATGGGCAGCGGGTCGCGGTCCGGCGGCGTGCCCTGGACCAGCTGCCGCACCGTGGCGATCCGGGCGGCCGGCGGGTTCCGCAGCGCCGCACACACGCCGGTGAGGAACTCGGCGACCTCGGCGGGCGAGCCGTGCATGTGGAAGTAGGTGTGTTCGGCGCCGGTGGCCCCGAGCTGCCGCCCGTCGGCGCCCAGCCCGTCGGTGACCAGGTGCTCGACGAGGCGCGTGAGGCCGCGCCGGGCGAGTGGCTCGTCCGCCGTGCCGACCCGGAAGACCAGGCCGGCGTGCGTCGGCCCACTCGTCGGGGCCAGGACCGCCGGAACTCCGTCGACCTCCAACCGCTTGATCACGTGTTACCTCCCGCCCGTGCCCGGAACTTCTCGATCGTCGCGGCCGGATCGCCGAGGTACTCCCATGGCCACCGGGAGCCCAGCCCGCCCAGCGCGTCGAAGAGGGAGGCCGCGGCCGGCTGATCGTCGAGCAGGACGAAGGCCATCGCGAACGTGCTCATCGTCCGAACCCAGCCGTGGGTACGCCGGAAGTCCGGGTGCCACACCGAGCGCATGGCGGCCTCACGCAGCTCGGCCCGCACCCGGTCGACGTCGGTGACCACCTCGGAGTGCTCGATGTAGGCCTCCGCCAGCAGGACCGGGTTCGGCGCTCCGGCGGGCGCGGCGGCGGCCGCCTCCTGCGCGAACTCGTACGTCAGCGCGGCGTCCCCGTACCACTTGGTGCAGAGACTCTGCAGCATCTGCTGCTGGCCGGGCAGGTGGTGCGGATCGATCTCGGCGAGCCGGCCGTAGCGGCGGCGGATCTCGGACAGACCGAGTTGCAGACCGCGAGCGGTGACCAGCCGGGCGGTCCAGATCGCCGGATCCCCCGGGCTGCGGGCGGCGGCGTCGACGAGGACCCGCTCGGCCTCGACGAGCCCGGCCCGGAAGGCCACGAACTGCTCCCGGCTCACGTGCTCGGCCCGGGCCCTGGTCCGGATTCTCCAGGCCTCCTCGACCAGATGCCGGCCCAGCAGCGCACCGGCCGTGCCGTCGCCCGGATCGCCGCGCAGCACGCCGCGCAGGAAGTCCTCCAGGCCGTCCACGTCGGCGACGACCGCTGTCAGGTAGCTGCGTTCCGCCTGTTCGGCGGCGTCGAGCAGCTCCCGGCAGGCCGGCCAGTCCCCGGCGTCCAGCGCGGCCCGCAGGGCGGTGATCTTCGGGTACGCGGCCGCCGGGTCCAGATTCGATTGACGCGGGAGCATGGCGGGCAGCATAGATCTCCCGCGATCACCGGCGGATTCCGGGTGATCGGCTACTCAGGACACGAGAGGGTCGTCGAGCAGGTGGTCGAAGGCCAGCTCGGCCGCCCCGATCAGGGCCGCGTCGGTGCCCAGCTCCGGGGTACGCAAGCGGACGTGCTCACGGCAGGCGGGCAGCCCCACGGCGTTGAGCCGGCTGCGGATCTGCGCCGCGGCGCCCAGGTAGACGTCCCGCAGCGTGCCCCCGAAGATGACCACCTCGGGGTTGAAGATGTTGACCAGGTTGCCGACGCCGAACCCGACCCAGTCGCCGACCTGCCGCAGCGCGTGCTGGGCCTGGCTGTCCCCGCGCATCGCGGCGTCCACCACGGCGAGGACCGCGTCCCGGCCGCTCCGGTCGTCGCGCCCGGCGAGGCGGAGCAGGGCGTGCTCGCCGATCTCGGTCTCCCAGCAGCCGCGGGAGCCGCAGCTGCACGGCCGCCCGTACGGGTTGACGACCATGTGCCCGACCTCGCCGCCGTACCCGCCGTGCCCGGTGACCCGGCGTCCACCGGCCACGATCCCCGCGCCGACTCCGACGTCCCCGTACAGATAGATGACGTTGTCCGAACCGACCGCGGCCCCGCGCGCGTGCTCGGCGAGCGCGCACACGTCGGCGGTGTTGCCGACCGTCAGTTTTCCGAACTCGCCGAGCTCGGAGCGGACGGCCGCGCCGACCGGCTCCTCCACCCAGCCGATGGTGGGGGCGAGGCGGACCATGCCGTCCTCGCGGCGGACCATGCCGGCGACCGCGAGGCCGGTGCCCACGCAGCGGCCGTCGTCGGGGGTCCCGGAGCGCATGGTGGCCACGAAGTGGGAGAGCGGGCGGACCGCCTCGGGGGCGGTCATCCCGGGTGGGCGCTCGGTCTCGTACTGCTCGAGGATCCGGCCGCCGAGCCCGATCCGGGCGGCACGCAGGCGGTCGACCTCGATGCTGAGCGCGTAGGCGTACACCCGTCCCGACTCGGGCCGGACGACCAGTGAGGGTCGCCCGGCCCGGCCGGTCTCGCGGGGCGCCGCCTCGCTGACCAGGCCCGCGCCGATCAGCTCGGCGGTGAGAGCTCCGATGGTGCTGCGGTTGAGCCCGAGCCGGGTGGTGAGTTCCGCCCGGGACGTGGCGCCGTGCATGTGCACGTAGCGCAGCAGCGTCCCGAGGTTGTGCCGACGTACGTCTTCCTGGCTGGGCCCGGCCCGCATCAGCGTCCCGTCCCCCGCACGGGATCCTGCATCATCAACTACCCGTTGCCGCTGCTCTGCGCCGGGCCAGGGCGTCGACGCTCGCCGCCGCCAGCAGCACGAGGCCGGTGAAGATGAACTTCACGCCGGAGTTGAGGCCCAGCAGGGTCATGCCGTTCTCGATGACGATGATCACCGCACCACCGATGACCGCATAGATGACCTTGCCCTTGCCGCCGAAGAGACTGGTGCCGCCGATGACCGCCGCACCGACCGAGTAGAGCAGGATGTTACTGCCACCGGTGTTCGGGTCGACGGAACTTTGCCGGCTGACGACCAGGATTCCGCCGATCGACGCCATGAACGAGCAGATCACGAAGACCGAGATGCGGATGCGGTCGACCGGGATGCCGGCCCGGCGGGCCGCCTCGGCGTTGCCACCGACCGCGTAGACGTGCCGGCCGTAGGTGGTGCGGGCCAGGACGAAGGTCCAGATCACCAGGAAGACCACGATGATCGGTACGACGATCGGCGTGCCCTTGAGCGAGGTGATCGCCTTGTTGACGGCCCGCTCCAGGGTGAGCACGTAGGTGGCGGAGAAGGCCAGCAGCGCGACCCCGGCGATCCGGGCCGCCACGATGCCGAGCGGCTCGGCGACCAGGTTGCGGGAGACCCGGCCCCGCCAGCGGAGCAGCTGCGCCGCGGCGAAGCCGACCACGCCGATGATCGCGAAGAGCCAGCTGTCGCGTACCGACAGGGTGCTGTTGTTCAGCGCCTTGACGAACTCGTCGGTGATCGAGATGTTCTTGCCGCCCTCGAGCAGGGTCAGCAGGACGCCCTGGAAGCCGAGGAAGGCGGCCAGCGTGACCACGAAGGACGGGATGCCGAGCTTCGCGACCAGCACACCGAGCACGAGGCCGATGACGATGCCGGTGACCATGGCCGCCGGGATCGCCACGTACCAGGGCAGGCCGTGGGTGGTCAGCAGGATCGCCATGACCGCGCCGCAGACGCCGCTGGCGAAACCGGCGGAGAGGTCGATCTCGCCGAGCAGCAGCACGAAGACGAGGCCCATGGCGATGAAGACGATCTGGGCGCTCTGGTTGAACAGGTTCGCGAAGTTGAGCGCGCTGAGGAACGTCTCGCTCCGGGCGGTGCCGAAGATCAGCACCAGGACCAGCAGGCCGAGGACGGCCGGGAGGGTGCCGAGGTCGCCGCCGCGGATCCGGGCGAAGTAGTCCCGTATGTGGCTGCCGACGGTGGGCTTGACGACCTGGATGCCACCGGCCGTCTCAGTCGTGGTGGTCACTTCTTGACCTCTCCCGGCGTGATGTCGATGAAGTCGGAGGGTCGCTCCGGGGGCAGGCCGAGGTTGCCGCTGCGGCCGCCGGTGATCAGCTCGACGACCTGGGAGTGGGTCACGTCGGCGGCCTTCACCTGGGCGGCCATCCGGCCCAGGTAGAGGGCGGCGATCCGGTCGGAGACCGCGAAGACGTCGTTCATGTTGTGCGAGATCAGCACCACGCCGAGGCCGTTGTCGGCGAGCCGGCGGACCAGCTCGAGCACCTGGGCGGTCTGCGCCACACCGAGGGCGGCGGTCGGCTCGTCGAGGATGACGACCCGGCTGTTCCAGAGCACCGCCTTGGCGATCGCCACGGTCTGCCGCTGGCCGCCGGAGAGGCTGGAGACGAGCTGGCGCAGCGACTTCACGGTTCGTACGGAGAGGCTGCGCAGCGTCTCGCCGGCCATCTCCTCCATGGTCGCCTCGTCGAGGACGACGCCGCGCTTCTTCTCCCGGCCGAGGAACATGTTCTGGACGATGTCCAGGTTGTCGCAGAGCGCGAGGTCCTGGTAGACGACCTCGATACCGAGGGCGGCGGCGTCCCGGGGGTTGTGGACCGACACCTCCCGGCCTTCGAAGGTGACCGTGCCCGCGTCGATGCTGTAGATGCCGCTGATGCACTTGACCAGCGTGGATTTTCCGGCGCCGTTGTCGCCGACCAGGGCGGTTACCTCGCCCGGGTAGACGCTCAGACCGACGTCGTGGAGGACCTGGACAGGACCGAAGCTCTTGTCGATCCCGCGCAGCTCCAGGAGGGGTGTCGCGGCCACTGATGGTTCTCCTTCGTTCGGTGACCGGGTTCGTCGTGGGCTGCGCCACCTCGTCGTGGCGGGGCCGACTACGGGAAGGTTCTGTAGAACCGACTCCGGCGCCGCCCGCGCGAGCACGGGCGGCGCCGGCCTTCAGCCGTTGGTGTCCGGCCTTCGGTGGTCAGCCGAGACTCAGATGCCGGCCTTGGTGCAGGCCTCGGCGAAGTCGGCGGTGCAGAGCTCTTCCTTGGTGACGAAGCCGTCGGCGACGACGTCCTTCACGTTGGCCGCGGTGATCGACTGCGGGGCGAGCAGGACGGACTTGACCTCCGCCTTGGTCTCCGGGTCGACGACCGTCTTGGTGGCGGTGCTCGGGGTCTCCTGCTTGGCCAGCGCGATCGCCAGCTCGGCGGCCGCGTCGGCCTCCTTCTTGATCGCCTTGTAGACCGTCATGCACTGGTCACCGGCGAGGATGTTCTGCAGGCCCTGAACGGTGGCGTCCTGGCCGGTCACCGGGACCTTGCCGTTCAGCTTGTTCCGCTTGAGCACCTGGATCGCGGCGTTGCCGAGGCCGTCGTTGGCGGCCAGGACACCGGCGATCGCCTTGTTCTGGGTCAGCATCTGCTCGAAGATCGTGCCGCCCTGGGCGTTGTCCCAGTCCGGAACGTCCTGGTCCGGGCCCTTGACGTAGTCGCCGGAGTCGAACTTCGGCTTGATCACCGAGTCGTAGCCCTGCTTGAACAGGGTGGCGTTGTTGTCGGTGGGCGAACCGTTGAGGTAGGCCACGACCGGCTTGGTCGCCTTCTTCTCGGTGAGGCAGTCCACCAGGCCCTGGCCCTGGAGCTTGCCGACCTCGGTGTTGTCGAACGACACGTAGTAGTTCGCGCCGCCGCCGAGGGTGAGGCGGTCGTAGTCGATGGTCGCGATACCCGCGGTCTTCGCCTTCTCCAGGACAGCCTTACCGGTGCCGGAGTCCAGGTTGACGATGACCAGGACCTTGACGCCGCTGGCGATCATGCCGTCGGCGATCGTGGTGAACCGGGTCTTGTCACCCTCGGCGTTCTGGATGTCGGCCTCGACACCGGCCGCCTTGAACGCCTCGGTCAGGTACTTGAAGTCGGCGGTCGCCCAGCGAGCCGAGCTCTTGGTGTCGGGCAGGATCACACCGACCTTGCCGGCGGAGGTGCCGCTGCCGGTGCCGGTGCCGGTGTCGCCGCCGTCGTCGGTGCCGCAGGCGGCCATGCTGCCGGCCATCAGGCCGACCGCGGCAAGGGCGAACAGTCCCTTACGCATCCCTATATTTCCTTTCGGGGGGTAAATCCGGGGCCTTGTGTCGGATTTGTCAGAGACTTGGCACCTGGGAGCACCGTGCCTCTGGGTAGCGCCGATGGATTAGGAACCGGTTTGTTGTGTCCGGCAACGTATTCCCAACGTGGCCGAGAACACAAGCCGCAACGGCCGTCTATCTCGTACCGAGGGATAACAATCCGGCAACACGCCCGTGCCACCAGGGCACCGTCCAACCCCCGAAGTCGCCCCGCGATCGGCATACCGTAACGCTAGGTAGTATTTTCGCCGACCGGGCGCCGAACCGCGAAGAACGGACGGGTACTAAGATCCGGCCGCCCGGATGGGGGCGACCGTCGCACTGGTCAGCCGGATCAGATCGACGGGCGCCAGCGCCACCTGTAGGCCGCGGCGGCCGGCCGAGACGTACATCCTCTCCAGCCCGGCGGCCGAGTCATCGATCACGGTGGGCAGTCGTCTGCGCTGGCCGAGCGGGCTGATCCCGCCCCGCACATACCCACTGCTGCGCTCGGCGGCGGCCCGGTCGGCCAGGATCGCGCGCTTGCCACCGGCCGCGGACGCCAGCGCCTTCAGGTCGAGATCGCCGGTCACCGGCACCACCCCGACCACGAGCCGGCCGTCCACCTCGGCCACCAGCGTCTTGAACAGCCGATGCGGCTCGACGCCGAGGGCCCGCGCCACCAGCGCCCCGTACTGCGGGGCGTCCGGCGACACGTCGTACGGATGCAGGGTGTGCGCCACCCGCTCCGCGGTCAGCAAGGCGGTGGCCGGCGTGCCGGCCGCTTTCTTGACCATGCGCGGCACGGTACTACCGTGGCCGATCTCCGCGCACGTCCGATTCCGACCTGTTACGCCGTTGTTGTCAGGAGCGCCGTGGGAGCCCCGTCCACCCGGGTCAGCAGCAGGCCCGCCGTGTTCGGACCGGACAGTTTGAGGTCCTTGCGCAGTTGGTCGGGCACCAGCGCCGAGCCGCGCTTGCGGATCTCCAGCACCCCGACGCCACGCTCGCGCAGCAGCGCCCGCAGCCGCTTGAGCGAGAACGGCAGCACGTCGGTCACCCCGAGGCGGCGGGCGAACGGCGTGTCCACCGGCTCGTCGGTGTAGACGTAGGCGATCTCCGGGTCGGCCAGCCACCCGCCCACACTCGCGGCGAACTCGGCGACCAGGTGCGAACGGATCACCGCCGGGTCGAGGTCGTAGATCCAGGCGCCGACCGGGCCGACCGGCGCCCGTTCCAGGCCCGAGCCGGTCAGCCCGCTCACCTCGGAGCCGCTGATCAGGGTGGCCCGGCGCTCCGCGGACGCCAGCGGGCCGCACCAGAAGGCCGCCTCGACCAGGTCGCCGCCGACACTGACCCATTCCCCCTCGGCGCCCGGCGGCAGCAGACCGTGATCGATGCCGGGCGCCAGTTTCAGCACCGTGCGGGGCACCCGTACGGGCAGGCCGGCGATGAAGTCCCACGGCGGCGAGTAGGCCTTCGGGTCGAACACCCGGCCCCGGCCGGCCTGGCGGCGGGCCGGGTCGGCGAAGACCGCGCCGTACCGCTCGACCTCGACCGTGGTGGCGTCCGCGCACTCCACGGTGATCCGGCCGGAGAGCCCGGCGGCCTCGGCGTTCGCGGCGGCCAGGGCGGCGGTCAGCGGGTCGGCGTCCACGGCGTACACGGAGATGCCGTGCCGGGCCGCCGCCAGCGCGTCGGAGCCCAGCCCGCACCCCAGATCGGCGAGGGTCTCGACGCCGGCGGCGGCGAGCCGCGCCGCCCGCCGGTCCGCGACGGCCGCGCGCGTCGCCTGCTCCAGCCCGGCCCGGGTGAAGAACATGGCGGCGGCGTCCGCGCCGAACTTGCCTGCGGCGCGCCCACGCAAACTAGCCTGGGTCAAGGCGGCCGCGGCGAGTTCCGCGCCGAAGCCCCGGGCCCGCATGGCCGAGGCCGCGGCGAGCGGCTCACCGCCGGTCACCTCGGCCGCCACGGCCAGGGCTTTCGACCCCTCCGGGGTCCGCAATCGTTGCAACAACTCAGGTGTCACGTCAGGCATTCTCCCTGGCGTGACAGGTTGGCACTCTGGTTGACGGAGTGCTAGTTCCGGCATAGTCTCCGGTTAGCACTCTCACCATGAGGGTGCCAACCGCACGGCCCGTCCGTGCGGTTAGGCACCAGGCGGACCGGCACCCGCGACGACGGCCCCGCCCGGTGGCATGAGGCATTGACCGGCCTGGTTCAAGGCCGGCGAAACCTGTACCCAGGAGGGTATGCCCGTGACTACCGCGACCAAGGTTGCGATCAAGCCGCTCGAGGACCGCATCGTGGTCCAGGCGAACGAGGCTGAGACCACGACCGCCTCCGGCATCGTGATCCCCGACACCGCCAAGGAGAAGCCCCAGGAGGGCACCGTCCTCGCCGTCGGCCCCGGCCGGATCGACGACAAGGGCAACCGCGTCCCGCTCGACGTCAAGGTCGGCGACGTTGTTCTCTACTCGAAGTACGGCGGCACCGAGGTCAAGTACGCCGGCGAGGAGTACCTGGTGCTCTCCGCCCGCGACGTCCTCGCGGTCATCGAGAAGTAAGACCTAACCGTCTGTGCAGGCGCCCTGTTCCGGTTCTCGGGGCAGGGCGCCCGTGCGTGAAGGGACCAATACATGGCGAAGATCCTCAGCTTCTCTGACGACGCCCGGCACCTCCTGGAGCACGGCGTCAACACGCTCGCCGACACGGTCAAGGTCACCCTCGGGCCGCGCGGGCGCAACGTCGTCCTGGACAAGAAGTTCGGCGCTCCCACGATCACCAACGACGGCGTGACCATCGCCAAGGAGATCGAGCTCACCGACCCGTACGAGAACCTCGGCGCGCAGCTCGTCAAGGAGGTGGCGACCAAGACCAACGACGTCGCCGGTGACGGGACCACCACGGCGACCGTTCTCGCGCAGGCGCTGGTCCGCGAGGGCCTGCGCAACGTGACCGCGGGCGCCAACCCGATCGGCCTCAAGCGGGGCATGGACCAGGCCGCCGAGGCCGTGTCCAAGGCGCTGCTCGCCAAGGCCGTCGAGGTCGCCGACCACAAGGCGATCGCCAACGTCGCCACCATCTCGGCGCAGGACGCGAACATCGGCAAGCTCATCGCCGACGCGATGGACCGGGTCGGCCGCGACGGTGTGATCACCGTCGAGGAGGGCTCGGCGCTCCAGACCGAGCTCGAGGTGACCGAGGGTCTCCAGTTCGACAAGGGCTTCATCTCGCCGAACTTCGTGACCGACGCCGAGTCGCAGGAGGCGGTGCTGGAGGACGCGCACATCCTCCTCACCACCCAGAAGATCTCCAGCATCGAGGAACTGCTTCCGCTGCTGGAGAAGGTGCTCCAGACCGGCAAGCCGCTGCTGATCGTCGCGGAGGACGTCGAGGGCCAGGCCCTGTCCACCCTGGTGGTCAACTCGCTGCGCAAGACCATCAAGGTCGCCGCGGTGAAGGCGCCCGGTTTCGGTGACCGCCGCAAGGCGATCCTCCAGGACCTGGCGATCGCCACCGGTGGCGAGCTGATCGCCCCCGAGCTGGGCTACAAGCTCGACCAGGTCGGCATCGAGTCGCTGGGCAGCGCCCGGCGGATCGTCGTCGACAAGGAGAACACCACGATCGTCGACGGTGGCGGCAACTCGTCCGACATCGCCGACCGGGTCGCGCAGATCCGCAAGGAGATCGAGGCGTCCGACTCCGACTGGGACCGCGAGAAGCTCTCGGAGCGGCTGGCCAAGCTCTCCGGCGGCATCGCGGTGATCAAGGTCGGCGCGGCCACCGAGGTCGAGATGAAGGAGCGCAAGCACCGCATCGAGGACGCCATCGCGGCGACCAAGGCGGCCGTCGAGGAGGGCACCGTCCCGGGCGGCGGCGCCGCACTCGCGCAGGTCGCCAAGGACCTCGAGGGCAACCTGGGCCTCAGCGGCGAGGAGGCGCTCGGCGTCGGCATCGTCCGCAAGGCGCTGGTCGAGCCGCTGCGCTGGATCGCGCAGAACGCCGGTCACGACGGCTACGTCGTGGTGGGCAAGGTCAACGAGCTGGGCTGGGGCCACGGCCTCAACGCGGCCACCGACGAGTACGTCGACCTGGCCGCGGCCGGCATCATCGACCCGGTGAAGGTGACCCGCAACGCGGTCTCCAACGCCGTCTCGATCGCCGGTCTCCTGCTGACCACCGAGAGCCTCGTGGTGGAGAAGCCGGCCGAGGCGGCTCCGGCCGCCGGCGGTGGTCACGGCCACAGCCACGGTCACGGGCACGGCCACCAGCACGGTCCGGGCTTCTGACCGGGTCGGGCTTCGATGTGAAGGGCGCGCTCTGCGGGGCGCGCCCTTTCCTTTTCGGGGTACGGGCTACGCGTGCTCGGACACCTCGGCCGGCTCGGTGCCACCCTGCCAGGACCGCCACAGCGCCGCGTAGGCCCCGCCCGCCGCCACCAGCTCGTCGTGCGGCCCCAGCTCGGTGATCCGACCGTCCTCCACGACGGCGACCCGGTCCGCGTCGTGTGCCGAGAAGAGCCGGTGCGCGATGGCCACCACGGTCCGCCCGCTGACCACCGCGGCCAGCGAGCGCTCCAGATCCCGGGCGGCCCGCGGGTCCAGCATCGCGGTGGCCTCGTCGAGCACCAGGGTGTGCGGGTCGGCGATCACCAGCCGGGCCAGCGCCACCTGCTGCGCCTGGGCCGGGGAGAGCGGATGCCCGCCGGCGCCGACGACCGTGTCCAGCCCGTCCGGCAGCGCGTCCGCCCAGTGCAGGGCCTGTACGGCGGTGAGCGCTGCCCGTACCTCGCCCTCGTGGACGCCGGGACGCACCATCGCGACGTTGTCGCGGAGCGTGCCCACGAAGACGTGGTGTTCCTGGGTGACCAGCGCGACCTCGGCGCGCAGCCGTTCCGGCGGCAGCGCGGCCAGCGGCGTCCCGCCGACCGTGACGGTCCCCGAGGTGGGCTGGTGGATGCCGGCGAGCAGACGGCCCAGGGTGGACTTGCCGGCGCCGGAGACGCCGACGACGGCGAGCCGCTCGCCCGGTTCCAGGACCAGGTCTACGCCGTGCAGCACCTCCCGGCCCGGCTCGTAGCCGAACCGGACACCGCACAGCTCGACGCGGGTCCCGTCCGGCGCCGCGGTCCCGGCCGGCTGCGGCTGCGGCCCGGCGGTCACGCCCAGCAACCGGGCCAGGGCGGCCCCGCCCACTTCCAGCTCGTCCAGCCAGCCGACCAGCCGGTCCAGCGGATCGACCAGCTGCTGCACGTAGACCACCGCGGCGGTCAGCTCACCCAGGGTCACCGTGTCGTGCAGGTAGAGCAGGCCTCCGGCGAGCAGGGTGAGCACCATCGGCAGCACGTAGCTGATCTCGATGACCGGCCACCACACGGTCCGCAGGCGCAGCGTGTACCGCTCGGCCCGCCACGACCGCCGCAGGTCCGCGTCGGTGCGCCCGGCCCGCTGCCGCTGCCGTCGCATGGCCTCGACCGTCCGGGCGCCCTCGACCGTCTCGGTGAGCCCCTCGGTCACGTCCGAGTAGGCGGCGTTCTGCCGGAGATAGCCGCGCGGGGCGTGCCGCAGGTACCACCGGGTGCCCACCGTCATGATCGGCACCCCGATCAGCAACGGCACCGCGAACACCGGGCTGACCAGCAACAGCGCCGCCACCACGAGAATCAGGGTGATCAGTGCGATCAGGGTCTCCGGCACCGCGAAACGGACGCATTTGGACAGTGCGTCGACATCCCGGGTGGTCCGGGTCAGCAGGTCACCGGAGCCGGCCGCCTCCACGGTGGACAGCGGCAGGCCCAGCACCCGGGTCACGAACTCCTCCCGCAGCCGGGCCAGCACCCGCTCGCCCAGCCGGGCCGAGGCCAGATGGGCGAACCGGATCAGCACCGACTGCGCCAGCACGAATCCGCCGATCATCAGAGCCAACCGGTCCAGCCGGTCCAGCGGCACGCCGTCGTGGATGCCCTGCACCATCTCGCCGAGCAGTCGCGGGCCGGCCAGCCCGGCCAGGGCCGCGGCCGCGTGCAGACCGATCGTGGCGCGGAACATGGCCGGGTAGCGGCGGATCAGGTCGCGGGCGTACCGGCGGGCCTGCACGGCGCTCGCCACCGGGAGCAGGCGGGTCACTGCTTCTCCTCGCGCAGCACCATCCGGGCGTAGCCGGGTTCACCGCGGAGCAGGTCCCGGTGCCGGCCGGCGGCCACCAACCGGCCGTCCTCGACGTAGCAGACGTGATCGGTGCGGCTCAGCACCAGCGGGCTGGACGTGCACACCACGGTGGTCCGGCCGCTGCGGGCGGCACGCAGCCGCTCGGCGATGCGGGCCTCGGTGTGGGCGTCGACGGCGTTCGTCGGCTCCACCAGGATCAGCACCTCGGGGTCGGCGATCAGCGCGCGGGCCAGGCGCAGCCGCTGCTGCTGGCCGCCGGAGAAGGAGCGGCCGCGGTCGGCTGTCACCGTGTCCAGGGCGTTCGGGAGGGCGTCGACGATGTCGGTGGCGCCGGCGGCCGCGAGCGCCCGGGCGACACCGCCGCGGCCTTCCGGGTCCAGATCGGAGCCCAGCCGTCCGGAGAACAGGTGGGCGTCGTTGTCGACGACCAGGATCCGGTCCCGCACCTCGGCCAGAGCCACGGCCGACAGCGGCACACCGTCCATCGTGGCGCCGTCGGCGTACCGGCCGAGCCGGTCGGCGATCCGGGCCGCGTCGGCCGGCGTGGACGCCACGATCGCGGTCAGCCGGCCCGGCGGGATCCGCACCCCCGACCCGGAGTCGGCCAGCTCACCCGAGGGCAGCGGGACCGGCTCCGGTGGATCCGGCAGGTCGCCCTCCACCTGGAGCATGGCCACCACCCGGCGGCTCGACACGTGGCCCCGGGTCATCTTGTCCAGCACGTCGGTGAGCTGGCGCAGCGGGGCGACCAGGAAGGCGGCGTACGCGTAGAACGACACCAACTGCCCCACGGTGATCCGCCCGTCCGCCGCGAACCGGGCGCCCAGCCAGGTGACCAGCACCAGGAACGCCCCGGGCAGCAGCACCTGGGCCGCCTCCAGCAGCGATTCGACGCGCGCCGTTCGTACCCCCGCCGCGCGCAGCGCCTGTGACTCGGCGCGGTAGCGCGCCGCCATGGTCGACTCCCCGCCCACGCCGCGCAGCACCCGCAGCCCGCCGACCAGGTCCGCGGCCCGGCCGGTCAGACGGCCCTGACTCTCCCGGTACGCCTTCTGCCGCCGGTGCAGCGGCCGGATCAGCAGGCCCACCACGAGCATCAGCAACGGCACCCCGACCAGCACGATCAGGCCCAGCGGCACCGACGTGCGCAGCAGCACCACGGTGATCGTGACCACGGCCAACAGCGAGCCGGCGCCGCGCGAGGTGATGTCGACGGCGCCGCCGATGTGGGTGATGTCCGAGGTGCCGATCGCGACCACCTCGCCCGCGTCCAGCCGTCGCGGCAGCGTGGATCCGAGCCGGTTCGCCTGCCGGACCACCACCTGCACGGTCCGGAAGGCGGCGGCCAGCCAGTTGGTCACCGCGAACCGGTGCCGGGTGATGCCGGTCAGCGCCTGCACCACACCGACACCGAGCAGCAGCAGCGCCCCGGCGAGCAGGGCCGCGGCGTCGCGCGTCACGGCGGCGTCGACGGCCCGGCCCACCAGGGCGGGCACCAGGGCCTGACAGCCCATCCAGGCGATCGCCAGCAGGGCCGCCGCCGCGACCGTCAGCCGGGAGCGCCGGACCAGCCAGAACAGATATCGAGCGGCGGACCGGGAGTCGGGTGTGCCGGGATCGGTGACGGGCAGTCTTCGCATCAGGACCCGACGGTAAGGGCCGCGACGCGCCGACGGCGAGGGTCAGCGATCGACGGGGGTGAAATCCCAGACGTGCGGAGCGCGTGCCACCAGCTTCTCCGGCGGCGTCAGCAGGCTCTCCGGGGTATTGCGCCATTTGGTGATGACGACGATGCGATGATCGGTGGACGAATAGACGTCACTCGACACATGTTGTGGCAGTACCTCCAGAGCCGGCACCGCCGTGTCGCAGACCCAGGCCAGCAGCTCGTCGAAGCCACTGCGCGAGGCCCGCACCTCCCACATCCGCGCGATCATGAACGCTTCCTACCCCGGCACACTCACCGCGGTCAAACTCATCGCGGAATCCGCGGGCAGATCCAGGCGGCTCGGGGCGACGCCGGCCCGCACCAGATGCGAGCCGAGTGCCGCGACCATCGCGCCGTTGTCGGTGCACAAACCCGGACGGGGTACGCGGACCGCGATCCCGTGCTTCGCGGCGCGTTCCTCGGCGAGCACGCGCAGACGCGAGTTGGCCGCCACCCCACCGCCGATCACCAGAGTGCCCACCCCGTTGGCCCGGCAGGCGTCGATCGCCTTGGCGGTGAGCACGTCACAGACCGCCTCCTGGAAGCTCGCCGAGACGTCCGCCACCGGCACCGGCTCGCCGGCCCGCTCCCGGCTCTCCACCCAGCGGGCCACGGCCGTCTTGAGCCCGGAGAAGGAGAAGTCGAAGCGGTGCGCCGCCAGGTCCTTCGCGGCGGTCAGCCCTCGCGGGAACGCGATCGACGCCGGGTCGCCCTCGCGGGCCGCCCGGTCGATGATCGGCCCGCCCGGGAAGCCCAGGCCGAGCAGCCGGGCCACCTTGTCGAAGGCCTCCCCGGCCGCGTCGTCGATGGTCGCCCCGAGCGGCGTCACGCCAGCGGTCAGGTCGTCGACCAGCAGCAGCGAGGAGTGGCCGCCGGACACCAGCATCGCCACCGCCGGCTCGGGCAGCGGGCCGTGCTCCAGGGTGTCCACCGCCACGTGTGCGGCCAGGTGGTTCACGCCGTAGATCGGCTTCTCGGCGGCGAGCGCGTACCCCTTCGCCGCGGCCACCCCGACCAGCAGCGCGCCGGCCAGGCCGGGCCCGCTGGTGACGGCGATCGCGTCGACGTCGGCGAGGGTCACCCCGGCCTCGTCGAGGGCCCGCTGCATGGTCGGGACCAGCGCCTCCAGGTGCGCCCGGCTGGCCACCTCCGGCACCACCCCACCGAAGCGGGCGTGCTGGTCCACACTGGAGGCCAGCGCGTCGGCGAGCAGGGTGTGCCCGCGCACGATGCCGACACCGGTCTCGTCGCAGGAGGTCTCGATCCCGAGGACCAGGGGTTCGTCACGCATCGCGCATCATCACCAGGGCGTCCGTGTTGCTGGGTTGGTAGTAGCCGCGCCGGATCCCGACCGGCTCGAAGTCGTACTCGGCGTAGAGCCGTTGCGCGGCCGCGTTGTCCACGGCCACCTCGAGCAGCGTCTTACGGGCACCGCGCCGGGCCGCCTCGGCAAGCAGCGCCTCCAGCAGGCCGCGGCCGATTCCCCGCCGTTGCGCGTCCCGGCGGACCGCGATGTTCTGCACCCAGGACTCGTGCTCGTCCACGACGGACAGTCCGGCATAGCCGGCCACCGCGCCGTCCGCCTCCGTGGCGACCAGGTAGAACTGGCGGGTGGCCAGCTCGTTCCAGAACATGGCGGCGGACCACTTCTCCGGTCCGAAGAGGTCCTCCTCGATCGGCATCACCTCGTCGATGTGCCACCAGCGGAAGCGCTCGATCACATAGTCCGCGGCCGCCGGGCTCACAGCCTCCGGGCCCGCGGCCGCCGGGCCCTCGGCTGCTTGGGCCTGGGGCGGGCTCGCGGGCACCGGGGTCTCGGCGCTCATCAGGTGAGCACCGCCTTGCGGGCGCTCGGCTCCACCGCGTCCGGCCGGCGCAGGTAGAGCGGCGTCAGCGCCTCGCCCGGCGCGCCCGCCCGGATCCGCTCGGCCGCGAGCGCGACCAGCGCCGCCCCCGGCGGGTAGAGCAGATGCTCCTCGACCGGCACGCCGAACACGTCCCCGTACTTCAGGGCGCCCTCACCGGCCGCCCGCTCGACCAGCCCGGCCATCGACGTGCCGCCGCCCGCCTCCTCGGCGCCGACCAGCACCCCGGCCGGCAGCGAGCCACCGGTGGCGCCGCGCACCAGGGCGGCCAGGTCGGCCGGCTTGGCCACCTCCGGCCCGGTCACCCGCTCACCGTCCGCGTACGTCGCGAAATACACCTCGCGGCGCCGGGCGTCGGTGGCGATCAGCACCCGGCCGGGCCCGGCCGCGCGCCCCAGGGCGTCCAGCGAGCACACCGCGTACGTCGGGATGCCGAGCGCCTGCCCCATGCTCGCCGCCGTGGCCAGCCCGACGCGCAGCCCGGTGAAGGGCCCCGGCCCGACACCGGCCACGATCGCGGTGACGTCCCGCGGCCGGAGACCGGCGTCGGCGAGCACGGCGGCGATCTCCGGAGCGAGCCGCTCCCCGTGGGCGCGCGGATCGACGGCGCGCCGCTCCGCCACCCCGGTCAGACCGTCCACGGTCACCTCGACGAGCGCGGCCGTCGAGGCGGGGGTTGCGGTGTCCAGAGCCAGTACCAGCACAGGGTGACCCTAGACGGTGGCCCGCGGGTCCCAGTCGATGACCGGCCGTCCGCCGTCGGCCAGCGCCTTGTTGGCCGCGCTGAACGGACGGCTGCCGAGGAACCCGACCCTGTTCAGCGGGCTCGGGTGGCCGGCTTCCAGGATCGCGTGCACCGGGTTGGTGACCAGGACCGCCTTCTTCTTCGCATAGCTGCCCCAGAGCATGAAGACGATCCGCTCGTCACGCTCGTTGAGGGCCTTGATGGTGGCGTCGGTGAACGCCTCCCAGCCCTTGTTGCCGTGCGATCCGGCCTTGCCCGCCCGGACCGTCAGAACCGCGTTGAGCAGCAGCACACCCTGCCGCGCCCACCCGGTCAGGTCGCCGCCCGCCGGCTTGGGCACGTTGAGGTCCTCGTTGAGCTCCTTGAAGATGTTGCTCAGCGACGGTGGCCGGCGGACCCCGTCACGAACGCTGAAGCTGAGACCGTGCGCCTGGCCTGGCCCGTGATAGGGGTCCTGACCCAGGATCAGCACCCGGGTCTGCTCCGGGGAACACAGCCGGTACGCCGCGAACAGGTCCTCCACCGGCGGGTAGACGGTCTGCGTCGCATACTCCTCCGCCGCCCATCGGCCCAGAGCGGTGGTCGCGGCGTCGTCGAGGTGGGGGGTCAGCTCGGCACGCCACTCGGCGGGCAGCAGCTCGGTCAGGTTCACATGCTCTCCAGTCGGTGTGCCCAGTCGCCGCCGTGCGGCGACAACTCGACAATGCGGGTGTCGTCGTCCAGCCGGTCCAGACGGACCTGCAGGTATTCGTCGTTGAGCTGTTCCACCAGGCCGACGCCCCACTCGACGACGGTCACCGCGTCGTCGGCCGAGGCGTCCAGGTCGAGGTCGTCGATCTCGGCCCGCGGGTCCGGCCGGTCACCCAGCCGGTACGCGTCGGCGTGCACCAGCGGCACCGGCCCACGATGCACCCGCGCGATCACGAACGTCGGCGAGGTGATCGGCCCCTCCACGCCCAGGCCGG
This sequence comes from Actinoplanes hulinensis, assembly GCF_019429605.1. Lineage (NCBI taxonomy): Bacteria > Bacillati > Actinomycetota > Actinomycetes > Micromonosporales > Micromonosporaceae > Actinoplanes > Actinoplanes hulinensis. Next base: position 525,084 of record NZ_JAHXZI010000001.1, read on the forward strand.
CGCCGATCCCCTGGGCCAGGGCCGTCTTGCCGGCGCCCAGCGGGCCGGTGAGCAGCACCAGGTCACCGGGCCGCAGCAGGCCGGCCAGCCGCCGCCCGAACGCGCGGGTGTCGTCGACCGTCTTCAGCTTCACGTGAGTTTCTCCAGGAACGGGATCAGCGCGGCGTTGACCTGGTCGGCCTTCTCCAGCATCACCACATGGCCGCTGTTCTCTATGGTGAGCAGCTCGGCCTCGGGCAGGTTCTCGATGATCTCCTTGGAGTGGGTGACCGGGGTCAGATAGTCCCGGTCCCCCACCACGACCAGCACCGGGACGCCGCGCAGCGCGGACAGCGCCGGGATCCGGTTGTGCGTGTAGAGAGTCTGCAGGTACTTGGTGAGCGTCTCCACCGACGTCTTCGAATTCATGCTTTCGACGAAGGTGACCAGCGACGGGCTGGGCTTGGTCTCACCGAACCCGTAGCGCCGGGTGAGCAGCCAGGCCAGGTCGGAGGAGGCCACCCGGGCCCGGTCGATGGTGCCGCCGCCGAGCTGGGCCGCCCTGTCCCACAGCGGGAAGAACGGGGCGCTGACCCGGGCCACCACGTTGGTGATGCCGAGCTTGGCCTTGTCGAACAGCCCGGCCGAGGTGGAGATCAGCACCACGCCGGTGACCCGGTTGCCGAACCAGGCCGGGAACTGCTCGGCGAACGCCATGATGGTCATCCCGCCCATCGAGTGGCCGGCCAGGATGATCCGGCCCTCGGGCACGGTCTCCTCCAGCACCGCGGCCAGCGAGCGGCCCAGGGCGGCCAGATCGTACGTCCCCGATTTGAGCTTGCTGGACCGGCCGTGGCCGGGCTGGTCGTAGAAGACCAGCCGGTGCGTGCCGCGCGCGGCCAGCTCCTTGCGCTGGAAGTAGAAGGTGCCCATGTCCAGCGCGAACCCGTGGACGAAGACGATCGTCGGCTCGGTGCTCGCGCCCGCCGGCTCGATGATCTCCACATGCAGGTCGGTGCCGTCGGCCGCGGTGACCGTCAGCGACCGGTCGTGCGGCTGGTCACCGAACGGCTCGTCGACATAGGGGTCGCCGGGCGCGTTGACCGACCGCCGCACCAGCGCCCGCTCCACAGCGAAGGCCGTGGCCAGACCGGCCGCGGCCACACCGACCGCGGCCCCGAATATGCCCGCCCGCTTGGCGACCTTCGACCGCTTCACGGAGCGACCTCCCCGTCGTAGTGCCGTGGGATCCGGCTGCTGCCGAACCGGGTGACGATCTCGTAGTTGATCGTGCCGGTCGCGGCGGCCCAGTCGTCGGCCGTCGGCTCGCCGTCGTCGCCCGGCCCGAACAGGACCGCCACGTCACCAGCGGCCACCGGCTCGTCGCCCACGTCCACCACCACCTGATCCATGCAGACCCGCCCGGCGATCCGCGCCGTGACGCCGCCCACCCGGACCGGGCCGGAGCTGGACGCGTGGCGGGGCACCCCGTCGCCGTAGCCCAGCGGGACCACGGCCAGGGTCGTCTCCCGGGACGTCGTGTAGGTCAACCCGTACGACACGCCCTGACCGGCCGGCACCCGCTTGGTCAGCATCACCCGGGCGCGAGCCGTCATGGCGGGACGCAGACCGTACGTCTCTCCGGCGACGGGCGACAGACCATACGCCGCGATCCCGACCCGGACCAGGTCGAAGTGCGCGTCCGGCCGGGTCAGCGTGGCGGCCGAGTTGGCGATGTGCCGGTAGCGGGGGTTGATCCCGAAGGTCTCGGCCAGGGCCAGTCCCTCGTGGAAGGCGGCGAGCTGCCGGCCGACCGACTCGTGACCGGGCTCGTCGGCGCAGGCGAAGTGGCTCCACACCCCGACCGCCTCGATGTCGCCGCCGGCCTGGGCCTTGGCCGCCGCCTCGAACAGCGCCGCCCACTCGGCGGGGACCGCGCCGCCCCGGGCCAGGCCGGTGTCGAGTTTGAGGTGCACCCGGGCCGGGCGGCCGGCCCGCCGGGCGGCGGCGACCAGCTCGCCGAGCATGGCCGTGGTCGCGGCGCTCAGGTCGACCCCGGCACCGACTCCCTCGTGCAGGTCGAGCCCGGGGGTGAGCAGCCAGGCCAGGACGGGCGCATCGACGCCCGCCCGGCGCAGCGTCAGCGCCTCGTCGAGGGTGGCGACGCCGAGCCAGGTGGCGCCGCCGGCGAGCGCGGCCCGGGCGGCCGGCACCATGCCGTGCCCGTAGCCGTCCGCCTTGACCGCCACCAGCACCTCAGCGGAGGTGCGGGCGCACAGCGACGCGACATTGTCCCGGATCGCGTCCAGATCGACGCGGACTTCGGCCTGCCACATGTCATCCACCCTACTGAGGGGTATGACAGTTTCCTGCGGTCAGCCCAGGAGATCGACGAGGACCGGTCGCAGGGCGGACGCCACGTCCGAGGCCGTGACGGGTCCGCCCCCGGCGGCCCGGCGCCCGGCGAGGCCGTGCACGTAGGCGGCCATGACCGCGGCCCGGACCGCCGGCAGCCCGGCCGCGAGCAGCGAACCGAGCAGCCCGGCCAGCACATCCCCGGTGCCGGCGGTGGCCAGCGCCGGGCTGCCCGTGGGATTCGCCCAGATCTCCCCCGCCGGGGTGGCGACGATCGTCCGGTCACCCTTGAGCAGCACCACGGCGTTGGTCCACGCGGCCAGCCGGGCGGCCGCCCCGGCCCGGTCCCCGCCGGGCGCCTCGCCGGCCAGCCGCTTGAACTCGCCGTCGTGCGGGGTGATCACCAGCGGCGCGTCCCGGCGCAGGTCCTCGGCGTGCTCGCCGCCGACCAACAGGGTGATCGCGTCCGCGTCGAGAAGCACCGGCAGCGAGGTGGCCAGCACACTGCGCAGTTCGGTACGCGCCTCGTCGCCGGTGCCCAGCCCCGAGCCGCAGACCCACGCCTGCACCCGGCCCGCGTCGGCCACCTTGCGGGAGGCGACCACCGTCGGGTGGGCGCGGACCACGTCGTAGTGGGCGGAGCCCGCGTACCGCACCATCCCGGTCGGGCCGGCCAGGGCGCCCGCCGCGGAGAGCAGAGCCGCGCCCGGGTACTTGACCGAGCCGGTCGCCAGGCCGACCACGCCGCGGGTGTACTTGTCCGAGGCCGGGCCGGTGCGGGGCCACCAGGCGGCGATGTCGGCGGCCTCCGTCACCCGGACCGCCGGGTCGGCCTGAAGGACCGGGCCGAGACCGATGTCCACGAGATCCACGTGACCGCAGCGGACCGCGGCCGGGCCGAGCACGTGGGCCGGTTTGAGGCACCCGAAGGTGACCGTGACGTCGGCGGTCACCGCTTCGCCGGGCACGTCGCCGGTGTCCACGGACACCCCGCTCGGCACGTCCACGGCCACCACAAGCGCGCGGTCGCCCGTACGCCCGCGAAGTGCTCCGAGCCCGCGCGCGATCGCCGCGGCCTGGGAACGCAGGCCGCCTCTCGATCCGATCCCGACGATCCCGTCCAGGATCAGGTCGGCACGGGTGGGCAGGTCACGGGTGGTGAACCCACCGGCCTGGCGCAGCGCGGCCAGCCCGGCCAGATGCACCCGCTCCGGGGTGAGCAGCAGCGCACGCACCTGGGCGCCGCGCCGGGCCAGGGACGCGCCGGCGTAGAGGGCGTCCCCGCCGTTGTCGCCGCTGCCGACCAGCAGCAGCACCCGGGCGCCGTAGACCCCGCCGGTCTCCTCCAGCAGGAGGGCGCACCGCCGGGCCAGCCCGGCCGCCGCCCGCTGCATCAGCGTGCCCTCGGGAAGGGTCGCCATCAGCGTCTTCTCGGCCGCGCGCACATCGGCCACCCGCCATGCCTGCCGCATGTGTCCTCCTGATCAAGCTCCGGCTTCGGCCACCACCATCGCGGACGCGATGCCGCCGTCGTGCGACAGCGACAGGTGCCATCGGGCGATGCCCCGCTCGGTCGCCGCGGCGGCGACCGTACCGGAGACGGTCAACCACGGGCGCCCGTCCGGATCGGTGACGACCTCGCAGTCGTGCCACCGCAGGCCGGCCGGCGCCCCGAGCGCCTTGGCGACGGCCTCCTTGGCCGCGAACCGGGCGGCCAGCGACTCGGGGGATCGCGGGTTTCCGGACGAGGTCAGCCGCTCGGGCTCGGTGAAGAGCCGGTCTCCGAGAAGCGGGGTCCGCTCCAGCGCACGGGCGAAGCGGTCCACCAGGACGACGTCGATGCCGACAGACACGATCACAACGGTCACCCTAGCGGTGCCGCGGGTGACATCCCAGGCCTCTACCAGGACCCCGGCAGGACGGGAAGCCCTGTGGACAGGTTGTCCACAGGCCGCCCCGGTGATCTCCACCGGCCTCTAACGTCGGCGCATCCCGCTGTCCCGCTTGGAGGTTGCCCGATGAATCCTGATCTCGAGGTCGACACCGAGAGCCTGCGCCGCGACGCCGCCGTGGTGGACGATCTGGCCGCCCGGGTGACCGGCGCCGCCGGTCCGGCTCCCGATCCCGACCCGTCGCCGCGCTGGGCCACCACCGGCGCCGCCACACTGGCCGCCGGCGCCGCCGCGCGCATGCTCGGCCTGCTCGGCACGGATGTCGGCGGCACGGCGGAGCGGATCCGGGCGTCCGCCGAGGCGTATGCGGAGTCCGACGACCGCGCCGCCACCCGATTCCGGCAGACGCGATGAGCGAGCTGGCGATCACGTATGCCCGGTTGCGGGTCACCGATCCGTCCCGCTGGCTGGCCACCGCGCTCGCCTGGCGCCGCTGGGCGACCCTGGCCGGCGTCCTCGGCGCCGACCTGGGCCGGTTCCCGGCCCGGCTCCGGGCCTCCTGGTCCGGCACGGCCGCCGCGGCCGCCGTCACGAGAATCGACGGCCTGCGCCGCCGGCTGGCGCTGTTCCGGGTGCTCTGCTGGCGGGCCGACCAAGCGCTCAGCGAGTTCGCCGCGGCCCTCGGCCGGGCCCGCGCGCTGCTCGACCGGGCGCGGTCCGGTGCGCGACGATCCGGCCTGTCGATCGACGATTCAGGTACGGTGCGGGGTCGCCCCACCGAGCAGGCGGCCGTCCGGTCGGTGGCCGCCGATCTGGCGACCGCGCTGGAGGTGGCGGCGCAGGCCGACGCGTCCGCCGCGGCCCGGCTGGCCGGGTTCGCCGACGTGCCGCCCACCCCGGTGGCCACGTCGTTCCCGGCCTGCACCGCCACCCCGGCCGAGGTGCGGCGGTGGTGGGACGGTTGGACCCCGGCCGAGCGGAACTGGTTGCTGGTCACCGACCCGGCGGCGTTCGCGGGCGCCGACGGGATCCCGGTCGCCGACCGGGACATCGCCAACCGGCTGCTCCTGGACGACCGGCACGGGGCGGGCCTCGACCGTCTTCGGTCCCGGTTGGCGGACGACTCCGGCCCGCGCGCCTACCTGGTGTCGCTGGGTCTGGACGGTGACGGCCGTGCGGTGGTGGCGCTCGGCGACCCGGACCGGGCGTCGCACATCCTCACCCACGTGCCCGGCATGACGTCGGATCTGGCGTCGCTGGGCGGCGAGCTGACCCGCGCCGAGCGGGTGGCCGTGCGGGCCGGCGAGCTGGACCCCGGCCGGACCACGAGCGCCGTGCTGTGGCTGGGCTACGACGCTCCGGACTTCCTGCACGAGGCGTTCTCGGCACGGCAGGCCGTCGACGGCTCGGCGGGTCTGCGCCGTTTCCAGGAGAGCCTGCGGGTCACCCACGACGGCCCGCCCGCGCATCAGACCCTGCTGGGGCACAGCTACGGCTCGCTCGTGGTGGGCACGGCGGCGGCCACCGAGGGGCTGGCCGCCGACCGGCTCGTCTTCGTCGGCTCGCCGGGCGTCGGCGTGGACTCGGCCGCCGGTCTGAAGGTGCCCGCCGATCAGATCTGGTCCACGACGTCCCGCACCGACGTGATCCAGTACGCGGCGGTCTCCCCACGCGAACTGCTGATCCCGGATCTCGGTCTGCCGGACCGCTCGCACGAGCTGTGGTTCGGCCGGAGCCCGGTCGACACCGGTTTCGGTGGCCGGGTCTTCGCCAGCCAGGCCGACGCCGGTCACCTCGGTTACTGGGAGCCGGGCCGGCCCGCACTGGACGCGCTGGCCCGGCTCACCCTCGGGGAGAAACCGTGAGCGGCCGGCTACTCGACGGTGACCGACTTGGCCAGGTTGCGCGGCTGGTCCACGTCGTTACCCCGGGCCGTCGCGATCTCGCACGCGAGGATCTGCAGCGGGATCGTGGTCATCAGCGGGGCGAGCAGCGTCGGCGTGTGCGGGACCGGGATGAGGTGGTCGGCGAAGGCGCGGACGTCCTCGTCGCCCTCCTCGGCGATCACGATGGTCCGGGCGCCACGGGCCCGCACCTCCTGGATGTTCGAGACCACCTTGTCACGGATGACCCCGCGCCCGGCCGGCGACGGGACCACGCAGACCACCGGCGTGCCCTCGTCGATCAGCGCGATCGGACCGTGCTTGAGCTCACCGGCGGCGAAGCCCTCGGCGTGCATGTAGGCGAGCTCCTTGAGCTTGAGCGCGCCCTCCAGAGCCACCGGGAAGCCGACGTGCCGGCCGATGAACAGGATCGTCGAGGCGGTCCGCAGGTCACGGGCCAGCTCCCGGACCTCCTCCATCCGGTCGAGCAGGATGCGCATGCCGTCCGGCGTCTGGCGCAGCTTCTCGACGACCGCGGCGACCTCGTCGGCGTACATGACTCCGCGGATCTGGGCCAGGTGCAGCCCGATCAGGTAACAGGCGGCGAGCTGGGTGAGGAACGCCTTGGTGGAGGCGACCGCGATCTCCGGGCCACCGTGGGTGTAGAGGACGGCGTCCGACTCCCGCGGGATGGTCGAGCCGTTGGTGTTGCAGATCGCCAGGACGCGGGCCTTCTGCTCCTTGGCGTGCCGCAGCGCCATGAGGGTGTCCATCGTCTCGCCGGACTGGCTGATCACGATCACCAGGGTGGACCGGTCCAGGATCGGGTCCCGGTAACGGAACTCGCTGGCCAGCTCCACCTCACAGGGGATGCGGACCCAGTGCTCGATGGCGTACTTGGCGATCATGCCGGCGTGGAAGGAGGTGCCGCAGGCCACGATGAAGACCTTGTCCACGTCACGCAGGTCCTGGTCGGTGAGGCGCACCTCGTCCAGGAGGATCTCGCCGCGCTCGGAGAGCCGGCCGAGCAGGGTGTCGGCGATCGCCTGCGGCTGCTCGGCGATCTCCTTGAGCATGAAGTAGTCGTAACCGCCCTTCTCGGCGGCGGAGGCGTCCCAGTCGATGTGGAACTCCTTGCCGGTCGCCGGCGCCCCGTCGAAGTCGGTGATCTCGATGCCGGCCGGGGTGATCAGGACGACCTGGTCCTGGCCCAGCTCGATCGCCTCGCGGGTGTGCTCGATGAAGGCCGACACGTCGCTGGCCAGGAAGTTCTCCCCGTTGCCGCGGCCGACCACTAGCGGCGAGTTGCGCCGGGCGGCGACCACCGCGTCCGGCACATCGACGTCGACGGCGAGCAGCGTGAAGGCGCCCTCCAGACGGCGGACGACGCGGCGCATGCCCTCGGCGAGCAGGGCCGGCCCGTCCACGCCACCGGCCTCGCGCAGCGCGCGCATCTCGGCGGCGAGCAGGTGGGCCGCGCACTCGGTGTCGGTGTCGCTGCGGAACTCCACACCGGTCGCCTCGATCTCGGCGCGCAGGCGGGCGAAGTTCTCGATGATGCCGTTGTGGATGACGGCCACCCGGCCGTCGGCGGAGAGGTGGGGGTGGGCGTTGCGGTCGGTCGGGCCGCCGTGGGTGGCCCAGCGGGTGTGGCCGATACCGGTGGTGCCGGTCTCGATGCCGTCGCCGGTCCGTTCGGCGAGCGCCTTCTCCAGGTTGGCGAGCTTGCCCGCCTTCTTCTCGGTCTTGACCAGTTCGCTGTCGATGATGGCGACGCCGGCCGAGTCGTACCCGCGGTACTCAAGACGCCGGAGCCCGTCGATGACGATGCTCAGCGCCGGTCGATTGCCTACGTAACCCACGATCCCACACATGGGGAGGCAGCCTAGCCGACTTTCGCTCAAACGTCATGCTCGGTACCCGCAGTTATGAGCATGGCACTTGATCGGAACTCTAGGGTGGGATTCGGTGTCCTTACGGGTGAGTGATCTGGACGTGCGGTCCTGGCGTACCGTCGGGAGCGGTGCCCTCACCGGGAGGAAAGATGAGCGATCCGAGCGAACCCCGACAACCGCCCCGACCGCCTCAGTTCACGCCCGGGCACGCCCAACCGCCACAGCCGGAGGACTATCCGCCGACGTCGGAGTTCCCCCCGGTCAACTACGCCCCGCCCGGCCGGCCACCCGATTACGGCGCCTATCCGGACCCGGCGAGCACCTACCCGGACCCGACCGGCGCCTACCCACCGCAGGCGCCGACGAGCGGTGGCTACCCCCCCGGGCGGTTACCCGCCGGCCGGCTACCCACCGCAGGCGCCGACGAGCGGCGGCTACCCGCCGGCCGGTTACCCGGTGCCGGGCCCGCCCGGGCCGCGGCGCAGCAACGCCCCGCTGATCGCCCTCATCCTGGCCGTCACCCTGCTGCTCTGCGGCGGCGTGGTGACCACCGCGGTGATCCTCGTGCAGCGCGCCGCCGACAAGGCCGAGGAACTGGCCGCGCCGATCGTCGACCCGACGCTGCCCACCCTGCCCGAGGACGCCCCGGACTTCCCCGGTCTGCCGACCGACTTCCCGGAGCTGCCCGGCCTGCCCACCGATCTCCCGACCGAACTGCCGGGCATCGGCGAGGGCCGCGAGATCAAGGTCACCTACGAGGTGACCGGCGACGGCCCGGCCGAGATCCTCTACGTCGATCAGCTCGGCCAGGCTCCGAAACGGGTGGCGAACGCCAAGCTGCCGTGGAAGATCTCCACCACCATGAAGGGCACCTCGCTGATCTCCGTGGTCGCCGTGCGCACCGGCACCGGCGCCGGGGACATCGGCTGCCGGGCCACCGTGGACGGCGAGGAGATCGTGAAGCAGAGCGCGCAGGGCGGACTGGCCACCGCGAGCTGCTACAAGCTGGTGATCAATTGACGTCCGACCCGCTGGTCGCTCGGATGCGCCCGTTCGGCACGACGATCTTCACCGAGATGTCGGCGCTGGCCGCCCGGACCGGCGCGGTCAACCTGGGCCAGGGCTTCCCGGACACCGACGGTCCTGAGGAGATGCTGGCCGCGGCCGCCGAAGCCCTGGCCGGCGGCGCCAACCAGTATCCTCCGCTCGCCGGCATCCCGGTGCTGCGGTCCGCCATCGCCGCCCACGAGCAGCGGTTCTGGGGCCTGATCCGGGATCCGGACAGCGAGGTCGCCGTCACGGCGGGCGCCACCGAGGCGGTCGCGGCGGCGATCCTGGCGCTCTGCGAGCCGGGCGACGAGGTGGTGTGCTTCGAGCCGTACTACGACTCGTACGCCGCCTCGATCGCCCTGGCCGGCGCGGTCCGCCGCCCGGTCACGCTGCGCCCCGGCCCGGCCCGGCGGTTCGAGTTCGACCCCGATGAGCTGCGCAAGGCGTTCGGCCCCCGGACCCGCCTGGTGCTGCTGAACTCCCCGCACAACCCGACGGGCAAGGTGTTCACCCCGGCCGAGCTGGAGTTGGTCGCCGGCCTGTGCCGGGAGCACGACGTGTTCGCGGTCACCGACGAGGTCTACGAGCATCTCGTCTTCCCGGACGCCGCGGCGCCGCACGTCCCGCTCGCCACCCTGCCCGGCATGCTCGAGCGCACCCTGCGCATCTCCTCGGCCGGCAAGACCTTCTCCTGCACCGGGTGGAAGATCGGCTGGGCCACCGGCCCGGCCCGTCTGGTCTCCGCGATCCTGCGGGTCAAGCAGTTCCTGACGTTCGTCAACGGGGCGCCGTTGCAACCCGCGGTGGCCGTGGCGCTGAACCTGCCGGATTCCTACTTCGCCGGTTTCACGGCCGGGCTGCGGGACCGGCGGGACCGCCTGGTCGCTGGGCTCACCGACGCGGGCCTGGCCGCCCTGCCGTCCGAGGGCACCTATTTCGTGACCGCCGACATCCGCCCGCTGGGCGGGGAGGACGGCATCGATTTCTGCCGTGCCCTGCCCGGCCGCAGCGGGGTGGTGGCGGTGCCGACCCAGGTCTTCTACGACCATCAGGAAGCGGGCCGGCACCTCATCCGTTTCGCCTTCTGCAAACGCCCCGAGGTGATCGACGAGGCGGTTCGCAGGCTCAAGGGCTAGGCCGCCGGGCTGGCCGCCCGCACCTCGTCGGCGATCCGCTCGGCGACCGTCCGGGCGGTCTCCTCGGTGGCGGCCTCCACCATGACCCGGACCAGCGGCTCGGTGCCGGACGGGCGTAGCAGCACCCGGCCGGTCTCGCCCAGCTCGTTCTCGGCGAGGGCCACCGCCGCCTGCACGGTCGGCGCGGAGGCGCCCGCGTCCCGGTTCCCGACGCGCACGTTGATCAGCACCTGGGGCAGCTTGTGCACGACCGCCGCCAGGTCGGCCAGCGACTTGCCCGAGCCGGCGATCTGCGCCATCAGGTGCAGGCCGGTGAGCACGCCGTCGCCGGTGGTGGCGAAGGCCGGCATCACGATGTGGCCGGACTGCTCGCCGCCGAGGGCCAGGTCGCCGTTCTGGAGCTCCTCCAGCACGTACCGGTCGCCGACCTTGGTCTCCAGCAGCTTGATCCCGGCCTGCTTCATGGCGATCCGCAGACCCAGGTTGCTCATCACGGTGGCGACCAGGGTGTCGTCGGTGAGGGTGCCGTTGTCGCGCATGGCCAGCGCCAGGATGGCCATGATCTGGTCCCCGTCGACGACCTCACCGGCGGCGGTGACGGCCAGGCACCGGTCGGCGTCGCCGTCGTGCGCCAGGCCGAGGTCGGCGCCCTCCCGCAGCACCGCCTCGATGACCTTGTCGAGGTGGGTGGAGCCGCACTCCTCGTTGATGTTGAGCCCGTCCGGTTCGGCGTGGATGGCGATGACCTCGGCCCCCGCCTCCCGGTACGCCACCGGCCCGACATCACTGGCCGCCCCGTTCGCGCAGTCCACCACGACCTTGACCCCGTCCAGCCGGTGCGGGATCGACTCGACCAGGTGCTTGATGTAGTGCTCGGCCCCGTCCAGCAGGTCGTGGACCCGGCCGATGCCGGCGCCGGTGGGACGGCCGATCAGCCCGTGCCCGTCCTCGATCGCCTTCTCGATGGCCTCCTCGAGCTCGTCGGGGAGCTTGGTGCCACCGGCCGCGAACAGCTTGATGCCGTTGTCCGGCATGGAGTTGTGCGACGCCGACAGCATCACACCGAGGTCGGCGTTGGTCTGCCCGACGAGGTACGCGACCGCCGGGGTGGGCAGCACGCCGACCCGCACCACGTTGGCCCCGGCACTCGTCAGCCCCGCGACGACAGCGGCTTCCAGCATCTCGCCGCTGGCCCGGGGGTCACGGCCCACGATGGCGAGCGGCTGGTGGCTGCTGTCCGTCTCGACCAGCACCCGGGCGGCCGCGACCGCGACCGCGAGTGCCAGTTCGGGGGTGAGCAGATCGCCGTTCGCGAGACCGCGAACGCCGTCGGTGCCGAAGAGTCGCCCCATGGCGGCTTCCTTTCGCCGGTAAACGTGGCCTCAAGCCTGCATCAGCGATCGGCTGACCAGGAGTACCGGAACGGCTAGTTGGAGAGGGGGAGGGAGGGTAAGAAACATCGACGGCCGAGCGCATCCCCCGGATGGGGGACGAACTCGGCCGTCGTTCAGACGAGGCGTGAAAAAATCAGCGCTTCGAGTACTGCGGGGCCTTACGGGCCTTCTTGAGACCGTACTTCTTGCTCTCCTTGACGCGGGCGTCACGGGTCAGGAAGCCGGCCTTCTTCAGGGCCGGGCGGTCGTCGGGCTCGACGGTGATCAGGGCCCGCGCGATGGCGAGACGCAGGGCACCGGCCTGGCCGGTGATGCCGCCGCCACGCAGGTTGGCGATCACGTCGAACTGCTCGGCGCGCTCAGCGGTGACGAGCGGCTCACGGATGAGCTGCTGGTTCACCTTGCTGGGGAAGTAGTTCTCCAGGTCACGGCCGTTGCAAGTGATCTTGCCGGTGCCGGGCACGAGACGCACCCGGACGATGGCCTCCTTGCGACGGCCGACGGTCTGGACCGGACGGTCACCGGGGCGCGGGGCGCGGACCGGGGCCGGCGCGGCCGTCTCAACGACGACGACCGTCTCAGCGGGCTCCTCGACGGTCTCGACGACCTCGGGCTCGATGATGTCGGACATGCTGCTGCCTTCTCCCGCGCTCACTGCGCGATCTGCTTGATTTCGAACGGCTGGGGCTGCTGAGCGGCGTGCGGGTGCTCGGCGCCCGGGTAGACCTTCAGCTTCTTGATGATCTGCCGCGCGAGCTTGTTGTGCGGGAGCATGCCCTTGACGGCCAGCTCGATCGCCTTCTCCGGACGCTTGGTCAGGAGCTCCTCGTAGCCGACCTGCTTCAGACCACCGGGGTAGCCGGAGTGCCGGTAGGCAACCTTGGTCTGACGCTTGTTACCGGTAAGCGCCACCTTGCCGGCGTTGATGATCACCACGAAGTCGCCGGTGTCGACATGCGGGGCGAACGTCGGCTTGTGCTTACCGCGCAGGAGGTTGGCCGTGTGGGTAGCCAGGCGGCCCAGAACGACGTCAGAAGCGTCGATAATGTGCCACTGACGCTCGATCTCACCCGGCTTCGGGCTGTACGTACGCACAGAATTACCTTGTCTCGTCGTCGGTCTGGGGGCGCGCGCTGGTCGCATCGAGCAGATGCGTCAAGCGACCCCGCACAGGGACCACTCGCAACAGTCGCACAACAGCAGGCAACAATACCCGGCTACGCGGCGAGCGGTCAAAACAGGCGGTGTTCAGGGCACCAGCAAACCGGCGAGCATCCTTGTTGCAGACACTCAGCCCTGTGGAACTCCAAACAGAGCAAGCATACTCCGCGCCACGGACACGCCCGAAGCGGGTGGCGTACCCCACCGCGGCCGACTTAGCAGGCCTGAAACAAACGGGACGCTCTGCCGAAATTCGCCCACGGCACGCTTCGGTCATGGCCAACGGTGCGGACCTCACGACGACGCGGCCCGGCAGTGGCCGAAGCCGCGCTCGCGGGCGCACCATGGAGAGACCACCGTCAGGGTTGAGGACGGACCTGACGGTGTTCGCCGGACCGGTTGCCCGGTTCGGTGAGGAGAAGTCGCGGCGTGCCCCGGACGGAGGTACGGCGAGGACCGCAAGCGTGGCATGGGAGCGGGTCGACGCTGAGGACGGCGGACTTCGAGCGTGCCCTTCGGTGGACCGTTCGGCCACGCCGCGACTTCTCGGCCCGGGGATCGGATGATCGACCGCACCCCGGGCGCCCGGCGGGCGGTGCTGACGGCTGCCGCGCTGGCGGAGCCGGCCTCGGCGCTGTCCGGCTACACCGTCGGCGTGACCGCGGACCGCCGCAAGGACGAGCTGTCCACCCTGCTGGAGGCGCGTGGCGCCCGGGTCGTGGTGGCTCCCGCGCTGCGCATCGTCCCCATCTCCGACGACGCCGAGCTGCGCGCGGCCACCCGTTCCTGTCTGGACAGTCCACCCGACATCGTGCTGGTCAACACCGGCATCGGCATGCGCGGCTGGCTGGAGGCCGCCGAGGGCTGGGGCCTGGCCGAGCCGCTGCACGCCGTGCTGTCCGGCGCCTACCTGGTCGCCCGCGGCCCGAAGGCCAAGGCCGCGGTCCGGTCCGCCGGCCTGCGCGACGACTGGTCACCGGACGGCGAGGGCTACGAGGAGGTGGTCGAGCACCTGACCACGCGCGGGATCGACGGCCGGATCGTGGCCATGCAGCTGCACGGCGAGAGCCAGCCGGAGTACACCGAGGCCCTGGAGTCGGCCGGCGCCCACGTCATCGAGCTGCCGGTCTACCGCTGGGCGCCGCCCACCGATCCGGCGCCGCTGCACCGCCTGGCCGATCTGATCATCGCCCGCCTGGTCGACGCCGTGACGTTCACCTCGGCCGCCGCCGTCCAGGCCGTGCTGCGCGCCGCCGGCACCGGCGCCGACGCCCTCCTGGACGCTCTCCGCGACGACGTCCTGGCCGCCTGCGTGGGCCCGGTCACCTCGGCCCCGCTGCGACGGCACGGCATCCCGGTGGCCGTTCCCGGCCGCGCCCGCCTGAACTCGCTGGTCCGCACCATCGTCGACGAGCTGCCCAAACGCGCCGTCACGCTCCAGGTCTCCGGCCACTCCCTCACCCTGCGCGGCCACGCCGCCATCGTCGACGGCGAGCTGCGCCCCCTGGCCCCCGCCCCGATGGCGGTGCTGCGCGCCCTGGCCGGCTCCCCCGGCCGCGTCCTGTCCCGCGCCGCCCTCCTCCAGGCCCTCCCCCGCGGCGCCGACGAACACGCGGTCGAGATGGCCGTCGCCCGCCTCCGCGCCGGCCTCGCCCTTCCCGGCGTGGTCCAGACGGTCGTCAAGCGCGGCTACCGAATCCCCACCTGAAGATCAAAATCAGGATGTCGCAGCCGAGTGGGTGGTACAGACCGCTGCTCCCGCCGAGGGCCGGGCGCGGGCGGCCAGTCGCCTGGCGGCTCCTGAACGGCCACCCCCACCCGGCGACGTGCGTGAGCCTGACCGTGCGGCTGGCGCCGCACTGTCCGACCCGGGCGGCCGGCGCCGCACGGGTCCCCGGGGCCGGCTGGCCGTGAGTGCTGTCTCAAGGCCCTCCAAACAGCGCTGACCCTGCTGGCCAATGGGCCGACTCCCGTCCGCCGCTCGTCCCTTCCGGCCATGGCGGACGCTCACGTTGCTCCGTCCGTGCGCCTGAACTGCCGCTATGGCGAAATCGCCCGCGTGCTAGACCGCGCGGATCAGGCCCCGGCCGGTGGCCCGGATGCCCGGGGCCAGCCGGTTGATGAGCAGCAGCGCGTGCCGCTCGGTGTAGGGCCGGGGCAGCGGCAGCCAGCGTTGCGTGATCTCGTCGGAGGCACCGGCGACGACGTCGCCAGCGCCTCCGATTCCCGCAGCACCAGCCGATCGGTCCGCAGGACCAGGCCGGGGAAGGTGTGCGCCTGGCCTGGGTCAGCCGACCGCCGCGGCCTCGTGTTCGGCGACCAGGGTCGCCATCGCATGCTCGACCACCCCGATCAGCACGGCCTTTACCGACTCGCGATGGCGCGCGTCGCACATCAGCAGCGGCACCCGCGCCGGGATGGCGAGCGCCTCACGCACCTCGTCGGGCTCGTACCGTGGCGCGCCGTCGAAGCAGTTGACCGCGACGAGGTAGGGCAGATGCCGGTTCTCGAAGTAGTCCAGTGGCGCGAAGGCGTCGGTGAGCCGTCGCGTGTCGACCAGCACCGCGGCGCCGACCGCACCCCGGATCAGCTCGTCCCACATGAACCAGAACCGGGTCTGACCTGGGGTTCCGAAGAGGTAGAGGATCAGGTCGTCGGCCATCGTGATCCGGCCGAAGTCCATCGCGACCGTGGTGCTCTCCTTACCTGGCACCTTCGACGCGTCGTCGATGCCGGCACCGGCCACGGTCATCACCGCCTCGGTGGTCAGCGGCTCGATCTCGGAGACCGCCCCGACGAGGGTCGTCTTCCCCACACCGAAACCACCCGCGACGACGATCTTCGCGGACGTGATCTCCGCGGGATGCGGCCCCGTCCGCTCAGAGCTTGCGAAGTCCACCCAACACCCTTCCCAGCAGGTCCATCCGCTCCGTGAACCCCGTCTTGGGAGCGGCACTGTGCAGTTGAAGCAGCCCGTCGGCCACCATGTCGGCGACGAGCACCCGGGCCACCCCCAGGGGCAACCTGGTGTGCGCCGCCAGCTCGGCGAGCGACAGCGCCTTCGGCTCACACAGCACGGCTATGCGGTACTTGTCGTGCCCGGCGAACCGTGCCTCCTGCACGGCCGCCGCGCTGGCGATCAGGACCGCCTCGATCGGGATGTCCCGGATCGGTTCGGTCCGGCCACGGGTGACCGCGTACGGCCGCACCAGGTTGCCCCGGGGATCTTGCGGCTGTGTCATGTCGCGGTCACCTCGTCTCCGCCGGGTCGATAGGACCCGGCGCTAGTAACTGACGGCCTCGCGGGGCGCCGGCGACAGGGCCGCGCCGACGCGTTCCACCAGCAGGGCCATCTCGTAACCGACCTGGCCGACGTCGCTGTTGCGCGCCGCCAGGACGGCCATCGAGGAACCGTCGCTGATGGACATCAGGAAAAGATAGCCGCTCTCCATTTCGATGATGGTCTGTTGCACCGCGCCGGCGCTGAACATCCGGGACGCGCCGTCGGTGAGGCTGACCACGCCGGACGTGATCGCGGCGAGCTGGTCGGCCCGGTCCGCTGGCAGGTCCCGGGATGAGGCCAGCAGCAGCCCGTCCGCCGAGACCGCGATCACGTGCGCGATGCCTGCGACGCTGTCCGCGAAGTTGCTGAGCAGCCAGCCCATGTCATGCATGGTGGGGGGCCTGGTCACTGTTCCCTCTCCTTAGGAGCCGGTGTTGCCGCGGCGGCGGTTTCGGCCACGCCGTCCGTCCGCCCTCGTTGCACTCCCCTGTGGTACGCGGAAAGCAGGCCGCGAACCTCATCGGGACTGCGACGATGTTGTGCCCGTGGGATCTCCTGCACCCCACCGGGGACGAGTTGCGCCTGTGGAACCCGCTTCGGCAGGCCGGACCGGGTGGTTCCGCCGTCCTTGGGGGCGGACGCCGCCATGGCCCGATGCCAGCCCTCGTCGGCCGCGCTACGCCAGCGGTCCTCGGCCGACGACCGTGGTTTCGGCTTCGTCGGCTCGACCGGCTCGGCCTTGACCGTGACCGCGGTCGGCGGTGGCGCGTAACCGGCCGTCGGCATGCCCTGCTGGTTGGTGGCCGCCAGCTCATCGGCGAACCAGCTGTGCTGGACCTCCATCCGGATGGGCGCGGCGACGGGCGGCAGCCCGACCGGGGCCGGGGGCAAACCAGCCGGGGCCGGTGCCAGCCCGACCGGGGCCGGGGGCAAACCGACCGGGGCCGCGGGCAGCCCGGCCGGTGGGTCGTCGGCCGGACGGGGTGTCCGGGTCGGCAGCGGCGGCCGGTCGGGGGTCGGCACGAAGTCCGGTTCGGGGGGTGCCGCGACCGGTTGCGGCCGCAGCGGGGGCGCGACGGGCGCGGCGGTGCGGATCGGCGGCCGGCTCTCCACCGTGCGCGGCATGCCGGTGGGCGCCGGCGGCGGCGGGCCCGGCCGGGTCCAGCTGGCCGCCCGGGACGGCGGGGCGGCCGGTGCGCCGGCCAGCACCACGATGTCGGCCGGCAGGACCACCTCGGCGAGGGTGCCGCCTTCGGGGCCGGGCCGCAGCTCGACGCGGATGCCGTGCCGGGAGGCCAGCCGCCCGATCACCGCGAAGCCCATCAGGCGGAAGGTGGCCACGTCCACTTCGGACGGCTCGCTGAGCCGCCGGTTGAGCTGCTCCATCTGGTCGGCGGAGATGCCCAGCCCGCGGTCCTCCACCTGGACCACGGCGTGATCGCCGGAGCGGCCGCCGTGCGCCACCACCACGGTGTTCGGCGGGGAGAAGCGGGTGGCGTTGTCCAGCAGTTCGGCGATCAGGCGCACCACGTCGTTGACGGCGGCCGCGGCGACCAGCACGTCGGTGTCGAGGGTGCCGAACTCGATCCGGTGGTAGAGCTCGACCTCGGACTGGGCGGCCCGGAGCGCGTCGATCAGCAGCGCGTCCTCGCGGCGCGGGGTGCCGACCTCGGCGCCGGCCAGCACCAGCAGGTTCTCGTCGTTGCGGCGCATCCGGGTGGCGAGGTGGTCCAGCTCGAAGAGGCGGGCGAGCCGCTTCGGGTCCTCCTCCATCCGCTCGATCTGGTCGAGTTCGCCGATCATCCGGTCGACCAGCGACTGGCTGCGCCGGGCCAGGCTCAGGAACATGGTGGAGACGCTGGTACGCAGGGCGGCCTGTTCCGCCGCGACCCGTACGGCCTCCCGGTGCACCATGTTGAACGCCTCGGCGACCTGGCCGAACTCGTCCTGCTCGGGCATGTCGATGGGGTCCCGGGTCTGCGCCAGGATCCGGTCGACGCCGCCCTCGCCGAGGTTCTCGGCGTCGTGCAGCCGGCTCACCGCCTCGGGCAGGTCCCGGTGGGCGACGGCGAGCGCGCCCTCCCGCAGGCGGCGGACCGACAGCAGCAGCGAGCGGCCGAGGTAGACGGCGAGCGCCACGGCCGCGATCACGACCAGCAGCACCATCACGAACTCGATGGTCGACCGCCGGCCGCTGCTCTCGTTCTCGTCCTCGGCGACCGCGACGACCTGGTCCTCGAGTTGCCGTTCGGCGGCACGCAGCAGTTCGATCACGTCGCCGAAGGTGTCGGTGATCTCGGCTGTCCCGGCCGCTCCGGGTCCGGTCAGCCGGGTGGACAGCTCGTCGGCGCGGGCCACCGTCTCGTCGGCGATGACCGAGTCGACCAGGGCGATCTGTTTCCGGGCGGCGCCCGCACGGAATTCGGCGAGCGCCCGGGCCCGGGTGACCTGGGCGGTGGTGAGCGCCTTCTGCCGGTCGGCGTCGAGGCTGCCGGTGGTCCGGGCCACGTAAGCCACCGCGGCCTGCTCGGCGACCGCGGTCTCCAGTTCGGAGAAGGCGGCCAGCGTGCGCAGCCCATCGGCGACCGGTCCCGGCTCGGCGACCTGGCTGAGCAGTGACTCGTAGCCGGACAGGAGGGTCAGGGTCTCGCTGTAGCGCTGGTTGGCGCCGGCCAGGTCCTCCCCGGTCCGTCCGCTGACGGCGACCCGCAGCCCGGCGAGCCCGCTCAGGTGCTGATCGATCAGGTCGAGGCGGTCGTCGACCCGGGACGGCACCTCGGTGATCTCGGCACGGTCGGTACGGACGACGCGGGCCTGCGAGTCCACCGCCTTGATCGCCTCGCGGTATCCGGTCTCCGGCACGTCCGGCCCGGACAGGTATTCGACGGCGGCCATCCGCTCGTCGTGCAGCGCCTGGGCCAGGGTGGCGAGGCCGGTGCCCAGGCGGGCGAGCTGGGCCACCCGTTCGGCGTCGTCGGCGCGCTCGCCGACCTCCATGAGCCGTACGTTCGCCAGCGCGAGCACCGCGGCCAGCGGGATGACGAGCAGTACGGCGAGTTTCACACGCAGCCGTGCGTTGCGCAGACCGAGGAAGCCACCACGTCGCGCAGCCAGGGTCGAGGATCCCGTGCTCACGACATCTCCTTTGTGGTCGTCACCGCTCCGCACCACGGTTGGAGCCGGTCTTTCGACGGTCGCGGTCCGGCCCCGTCCGGCGCCGCGTTTCCGGCGCGGCGATTTCATCAGAACGCCGGGGGCTTTGGGAAGCCTGGAACCTCCCGGAAAGGACCCGCCCGTCCGGGTGAAACCCGTGCACCGATCTCATCACCAGCACTGACGTGCACGAATACGTCACACGTAACCATCCGTGAAGTCACGGTCACCGGACACCATATTCGTTCCAACCACTATCTGGGAGTTTCGTCCCGCGACCACGGTGGCAAGGTTTGGCACGACACGACGGACTCGTTGTCCGGTGCGCGACAGTGTCCACTCCGGACCATCGTTCTGGCAAGTCGCTCGCAGTTCGCACGATGATTACCGTGGGTAACCGTTTTTTGATCGACGTTTTTCGATCATAGACGGTTACGACTTTAGGCCGCCTTAAGAAGGACGACCCGGACTGGCGCATCCTGCGGAACATTCCGTAACGTGCCCGGCATGGCATTTCGGAGCTGGCTGAAGCTGTTGGCCGCCACCACCATGGCCGCCGCCGTCGTCGGCGCAGGTCAACTCGGCATCGCTTACGGGCTCGGCATGGTGCGGCTCGACCAGACTCTGGAAGTCACCCAGCGTGATCAGTGGACAGCACAACTCGCCTGGGTCGCGTGGATCACGATGACCGCCGCGGCGATCGGCGCCGTGGTCGCCACCGGGCTCCGGCCCCGCTGGTCGCCCCGCCCGGTCGGCGCCGCCGGTTCCCTCGCCATGGGCCTGGCCGCCGGCTTCGGCGCCCTCGCCGTCCTGCCGCTGACCATGCAGCCGGCCCGCGCCGCCCACATCGCCGGCGTGCAGCCGGTCGTCGTCATCGGCATCTGCGCCACGCTCGCCGCCGCGGTCGGCATCTTCGCCGCGGCCGCCGCCGCCGCGAAGCCCGTGGCCCGCTGGAGCGTCGCCACCCTGAGCGTCATCGTCTGGGCCGTCGCGCTGATCTCCGTCGTGCCGTCCCTGCTTCCCGGTGAGACCCCGGTCGCGGCCCGCCTCGGCGTGCTCGAGGGCCGGCTCATCCCGGCCGCCGCCACCGAGCACACGCCGTTCATCACGATGCCCGTGCTGGCGCTGCTCACCGGCCTGATCCTGGGACTGGTGGCCCGGAGCCGGAAACTGTCCACCTTCGCGGTGGCGCTCAGCGGCCTGGCCGGCCCGGTCCTGCTGACCCTCGCCTACCTGATCGCCGGTCCCGGTTCGGCGGCCGGCTTCGAACTCAGCCCGTACTGGGCGGCGATGACCGCGGCCGGCGCCGGCGTGCTCGGCTCGGTCCTGGCCGCGATCGTCCGCGGCGGCGGCGATGCCGAGCCGGCCCCCGCCGCGGAGCCGGACGCCCCCGCCGACGACTCCCCCGCCGACGCCAAGCCCGAGCCCGTCTCCGGCCGCGCCAGCCTGCCCCGCCGGGACGTTCCGGTGCAGTCGGCGATCGCCGCCGCCGCGGCCGTCGCGGCCCAGCGCCCCGAGGACCAGCTCCGGCCGTCCGACACCGGCGTGCTCACCGTGGGAGCCGCGGACCGCCCGCACCCGTTGCAGGGCCTGGCCGCGGAGGCGGCGCCCGCCTCGCCGTTCACGTCCGGCACCGGGTCCCCGTTCGGTCAGGCTCCGGCCTCGTCCGGCGCCACCTACGCCTCCGGCGACGCGGAGCCGCGCTTCTCCGGGCAGCAGCCCGTCAAGCGCGGCATGGGCGCCGGCCTCCGGCGCGGATGGCGTACGCGGCGCGGCGCTCCCGAGGCCCCCGCGCCGTCCCCGGCCCTGACTGGTGACACCGGTTCGTTCAACGGCTTCACGGCCGGGCCGCCCGGCCCCCGGGTGGGCGTCGACACCGCCGAGCACCCGCGGGTGGCGACCCGCGCCCCGCTCACCCCCGAGCCGACCCCGATCAGCGCCCCGCTGCCCCAGCCCCAGCCGATCGCCCCGCCGCCGGTCGCCCCCGCCCCCGCCCAGCGCGGCGCGATGGGCCGCAAGGAGGAGGACTACGTCGACTGGGTGAACCGGCTCGGCAACTGACCACCCCGTAAAACATCGGCGAACGCCGATGGAATGATGGGTTTGAGAGGTACCGCTGCCCTTGCCAAGCGGTGACGATTGTCGATGTCCGGGTCCCCCCTCGACGGCATCGGAGTCCGATCATGAGTACTCGTATCGGCCGCTTCCTCTCCCAGTTCGCCCTCGTCTTCGCACTGGCCGGCACGGCCCTGGCAGCCCCCGCGGTAGTGGCCCCCACCACGACCGACGCGGCCCACGCCGCCGTCTACAGCAGCTGCACCATCAGCCGCTGCTCGGCCGCCCGCACCGCGTTCACCGGCTGGCAGTCCCTGGGCTGGCCCACCACCGCCGGCTGGTACTCCTGGCCGTACGGCAACTACAACTACACCGGCGGCCGGTTCTACAACCGTGAGGGCCAACTCCCGTCCGCCACCTACAGCGAGTACGACGTCTACTCCCGCAACCGCGGCGCCGCCCGCGACGCCTACCGCATCGTCGTCAACCGCAGCACCCGCGTCGCCTACTTCACCCCGGACCACTACGTCACGTTCTACAAGCTCTGAAAGGCACGCGGTGGCCGCCCGCCGGCGGCCACCGCGCGCATGCCGCTAGGCCGTCGGCGTGACCGGCAGGTAGACCCGCCCGCCGGCCGACACGAACTCCTCGGACTTGGCCTTCATCCCCGCCGCCCGGATCTCGTGACTGATCCGCATGGAACAGAACTTCGGCCCGCACATGGAGCAGAAGTGCGCCGTCTTGGCCGGAGCCGCCGGCAGCGTCTCGTCGTGATAGGCGCGAGCGGTCCCGGGGTCGAGCGCCAGCTCGAACTGGTCCTCCCACCGGAAGTCGAACCGGGCCCGGGACAGCGCGTCGTCCCACTCCTGCGCCCCCGCGTGCCCCTTCGCCAGGTCGGCCGAGTGTGCCGCGATCTTGTACGCGATCATCCCGGCCTTGACGTCCTCCTTGTTCGGCAGCCCCAGATGCTCCTTGGGCGTCACGTAGCAGAGCATCGCCGTACCGAACATCCCGATCATCGCCGCCCCGATGGCCGACGTGATGTGGTCGTAGGCGGGCGCGATGTCGGTGGCGAGCGGCCCGAGCGTGTAGAACGGCGCCCCCGAGCACAGCTCCTGCTGGAGATCCACGTTCTCCTTGATCTTGTGCATGGGTACGTGCCCCGGCCCCTCGACCATGACCTGTACGTCGTACTCCCACGCGATGTGCGTCAGCTCCCCGAGGGTCCGCAGCTCGGCGAACTGTGCTTCGTCGTTGGCGTCCGCGATCGACCCGGGCCGCAGCCCGTCCCCGAGCGAGAACGTGATGTCGTACTCCCGGAAGATCTCGCACAGCTCCCGGAAGTGCGTGTAGAGGAAGTTCTCCCGGTGCTCGGCGAGACACCAGGCCGCCATGATCGACCCGCCCCGGGAGACGATGCCGGTCACGCGTGAGGAGGTCAGCGGCACGTACTCCAGGAGCACACCCGCGTGGATCGTCATGTAGTCGACCCCCTGGGAAGCCTGCTCGATGACGGTCTCCCGGAAGATCTCCCAGGTCAGCTTGAGCGGATCCCCCTTGACCTTCTCCAGCGCCTGGTAGAGCGGCACGGTTCCGATCGGCACCGGCGAGTTCCGGACGATCGCCTCCCGGGTCTCATGGATGTGCGGCCCGGTGGACAGGTCCATCACCGTGTCGGCGCCCCACTGGGTGGCCCAGGTGAGTTTCTCCACCTCCTCGTCGACGGACGAGGTGACCGCCGAGGTGCCGATGTTCGCGTTGACCTTCACGAGGAACCGGGACCCGATGATCATCGGCTCGGACTCGGGATGGTTCCGGTTGGCCGGCAGCACGGCCCGCCCGGCCGCGATCTCGTCCCGGACGACCTCCGGTGCGACGCCCTCGCGGACCGCGACGTACTCCATCTCCGGCGTGACGACCCCGGCTCGCGCGCTGGCGAGCTGGGTGCGGCCGGTCTGCCAGGGTTTCCGGAGCGGCGGCAGCCCGACCGCGGGTTCACTGCCGGGACCGGATGTGTCGTAGAGCCGCACCGGCGGGTGGTCGCCGGTGAGCACCACCTCGGTGAACGGCACCCGGATGTCCGGGCGGGGACCTTCCACGTAGACCTTGCGCCTCACGAGACCTCCCAAAGTAGTACAAAACCGGCATCACATGGCAGCAGGCATCCTCGACCGCCGCCCCGGCCGGAAGATCTAGACGGACCAGCCGAAGTGGTCCAGCGGCCCGGGTCCCGCCCCGAGCCGCCACTGAGCGCCACCCCGCAGGCCGCGATTCACGTACTCCTTGGCCGCCGCGACCGCCTCCGGAACCGGATCGCCGGCCGCCAGCCGCACCGCGATCGCCGACGAGAACGTGCAGCCCGAGCCGTGGTTGTTCACGGTCGCCACCGGCTCCCCGCGGAGCGGGGTGGTCTGCCCCGCGTGATGCAGGACGTCGAGCGCCAGCTCACTTCCGGTGACCACGACGGCGCGCGGTCCGCGCGCCGCGAGCTCGGCCGCCGCCGACACCATCTCCTCGGCCGTCTCGATCACCCTTCCGAGGAGGGCGCCGGCTTCGTGCCGGTTCGGTGTCAGGACGCAGGGGTACGCCGTGAGCACCCCGACCACATCCACCTCACCGAGCCGGCTGCCCGCGGTGGCCACCAGAACCGGATCGACGACGAGGTTCGGCAGCTCCGCCGCACGGGCGGCGATCACCTTGGCCACCGCCGGGTCGGAGATCATCCCGACCTTCACGGCGGCCACCGGCAGGTCCGACAGCACGGCGTCGAGTTGCGCGGCGACGATCTCGGCGGGCACCGGATGGATGGCCGTGACGCCGAGCGTGTTCTGCGCCGTGATCGCCGTGATCACCGACGTCCCGAAGGCCCCCAGCGCCGCGAACGTCTTCAGGTCCGCCTGGATCCCGGCACCCCCGCCGGAGTCCGACCCGGCGATCGTCAACACCACCGGCGGAGTCACCACCCACCCCCGCGGCCGGTGCCGACCGGGGCGGCGAACGCCGTCGCCAGTTCCCGGGCCGTCGACTCGGGGTCGGGTGACCGCATGAGCGCGCCCATCACCGCGATCCCCGCCGCTCCGGCCGCCGCACAGTCGGCCGCCCGCGACGGCGAGTCGATCCCGCCGAGCGCCAGCCAGGGCACCGGCGCACGCAGCTCGGCGGCCCCCGTGGCCCCGAGCGCGGGACCGTACCCCGGTTTGGACTCGGTGAGGTAGACCGGCGAGACCGTCACGTAGTCCACACCGGACAGCGACTCGGTCCCGTGCCAGGAGCGGCCCACCAGCGGGATCCCGGACGGCAGCGGATCGCCACCGGCCAGGTGCACGGCGTCGCCGCCCAACGGGTCCGGGCCGGCGACGATCAACCGGCCCGGGGGCAGCGACGATCGCAACTCGGCTGCCAGGGCCGCGCGTTCGGCGTACCGGAGATCGCGCTCACGCAGAACGACCCACGCCGCGCCACCGCGAACCGCCGCCGCGACCACCTGGGGCAACGGCCCGGCGGCGGACCGCCGATCGGTGAGCACGACGAGCCCGCCGGGGGTCACCATTCGGCGATCCCGTCGTCCTGGGTGGACGCCAGTGCGTGGAAGCGGCGTGGGATCCGCCCGGCGGCGCGGGCGAGCCGGCCGGCCGTGACCGCGTGCCGCATCGCCGCGGCCATCGCCGCCGGGTCGTCGGAGCGGGTGATGGCGCTGGCGATCAGGACCGCGTCGCAGCCGAGCTCCATGGCGAGGGCGGCGTCCGAGGCGGTGCCGATCCCGGCGTCGAGAACCACCGGCACGTCGACGCTCTGCACGATCAACTCGATGTGGTGCGGGTTGGAGATGCCCAGCCCGGAGCCGATCGGCGAACCGGCCGGCATGACGGCGGCGCACCCGGCGTCGGCCAGGCGGCGGGCCAGGATCGGGTCGTCACTGGTGTACGGCAGGACCGTGAACCCGTCCGCCACCAGGATCTCCGCGGCCTTGAGCAGTTCCACACCGTCCGGCAGCAGGGTCCGCTCGTCGCCGATCACCTCCAGCTTGATCAGCTCGGTCTCGAACGCCTCCCGGGCCATCTGCGCGGTCTTGACCGCGTCCCCGCTGGTGTAGCAGCCGGCCGTGTTGGGCAGCACCCGTACGCCGAGCCGGTCGAGCATCGGCAGCAGTCCGGGCCCGGCCGCGTCGACCCGGCGCAGCGCCACGGTGACGAGCGTGGTCTCGGACGCGACGACGGCCTCCTCCAGTGCGGCGAGACTGTTCGCCCCGCCGGTGCCGAGGATCAGCCCGTTCTCCGGAAGGAACATCGTCACCCTCCCTGCGCCGCGGTGAGGACCTCGATCCGGTCGCCGTCGGCGAGGTCGACCTGCCCCCACACCGACCGCGGCACGACCGTCCCGTTGACCGCCACGGCGACCCCGCGCTGGGCCGCGATGATCTCGGCGACCAGGGTCGCCACCGAGCAGGTGCCGGACCGGTCCTGGGTCTGGCCGTTGATCGTCAACTTCATCCGAACCTCCCGGGCGCGAACGCTTCCAGCAGTGGGTCCGCCGAGCCGGTGAACACCAGGTCGGCGATGAGTCGTGCGGTGATCGGGGCGAGCAGGATCCCGTTGCGGTGGTGGCCGGCCGCGACCACGGTGCGGCGGCTGTCGTCGAGGAACCCGAGCAGCGGCGCGTTGTCCGGGCTGCCCGGCCGGTGACCCACGGTCCATTCGGTGATCTCGTGCTCGGCCAGGCCGGGCACCAGGTCGAGGGCGGCCCGCAGCAGGTCGTGCACACCGCCCGCGGTGATCTGCCGGTCGGCGCGCTCCTCCTGGGTGGCGCCGACCACGACCTCGCCGTCGGCGCGCGGGACCAGGTAGACGTGCCGTCCGTCGGCCGCGCCGTCGATCACGTGGCGGAGCAGGCCGGGTTCGCCGCGCAGGCGCAGGACCTGGCCCTTCACCGGCCGGATCGGTAACCCGGTGAGGGTGGCGGTCCCGCAGCCTGCCGCGACCACGGTCAGGTCTTCATCCAACTCGGATAGATCAGAAATATGCTGTGCATAGACGCGCCCTTCCAAAGAAGAGCGCAGCGCCGCGACCACCTTGCGCGGATCGACCTGGATCTCGGTCGGCGCGAAGACCCCGGCCCGCACCCGCGGCGACAGCGCCGGCTCGAGATCCCGCAGCTGGGAGCCGCTGAGCCGGGCCAGTTTCTGGTGCTTCCACTCCCGCGCGCAATCGACCACGTCATCGGCGGTGAGCGCCACCGAGAGGGTGCCCGCCTCGTCGTAGCCGACGTCACCGAGCCGCGCCGCGAACGACGGCCACAACTCGCCGGAGGCCTCCAGCAGGCGGGTGAGATGCGGGTATTCGAAGGCCGACTCACCACCGGGCGCGAGCATCCCGGCCGCGACGTGCCAGGCCCCGTCCGTCCCGGCGGGCGCCGGGTCGTAGACGGTGACGTCGGCCCCACGGTCGAGCAGTTCGGCGGCGATGGCGAGCCCGATGATGCCGCCCCCGACGACGGCGATCCGGACGCTCATGACAGCGCCTGCAGGAACTCGGCCGCCGCTCCTTTCGGGTCCGCCGCGAAGGCGGAGACCGCCGCCACACCGTGCACCGCGAGAAGCGGCACCCGGTCAGCGGTGATCCCACCGATCGCGAGGACCGGCGTACCCGGAACCGCCTCGGCGACCGCGGCGATCGCGGCCGGCCCGAGCGGTGGTGGCAGCCCGTCCTTCGTGGAGGTGTGGAACGCCGGCCCGGCACCGAGGTAGCTCGCTCCGGCGGCGACGGCCGCCCGCGCGGCCGCGGGTGTCCGGCAGGTGGCGCCGACGATCGCGGCCGGCCCGAGGATCCGCCGGACGACCTCGACCGGCAGGTCGTCGGCGCCGACGTGGACGCCGTCCGCGCCCGCCGCGAGAGCCACCCCGACCCGGTCGTTGACCAGCACCATCGTGCCGGCCGGGCGACAGATCGCGACGGCGGCGACGGCCAGCTCGTACGCCTGGGCGTCGTTGGTCTTCACCCGGATCTGCACCGCGATGTCATCGAGCCCCGCGACACCGCGCACGACATCCAATGTGTCTGTTATGACATGGATACGGGGAAAGGCGATGCGCATGAAGCACTCCTCCCTGCGCCGGCATGACCCGGATCAGGTTCGACGGTCGGGGGCCGCATCAGCCCCCCTCTCAGCCCGGTGCCCGGACTCCCGTGGGTTGGTCGTAACCGGACCCTAACCGGTCCGTCACAGGAAAACTAGCGAACGTCCCAGACCGGTTCAGGAACCTCCACAACTTCGTTGTCGCCCCTGAACAGCAGGAAACGGTCGAAGGACCTGGTGAACCAGCGGTCGTGCGTGACAGCCATCACCGTGCCGTCGAACGCCCTCAGCCCCTCCTCCAGCGCCTCCGCCGAGGCCAGGTCCAGGTTGTCGGTGGGCTCGTCGAGCAGCAGCAGGGTGGCCCCCGACAGCTCCAGCAGCAGCACCAGGAACCGGGCCTGCTGCCCACCGGAGAGCGTGCCGAACCGCTGGTCCCCCTGGGCCGCCAGCTCGTACCGGTTGAGCGCCTTCATGGCGCCGGCCCGATCCATCCCGGACCGGTGCTCGTCGCCCCGCCACAGGATCTCGACCAGCGTCTTCTCCACCAGCTCCGGCCGGTCGTGGGTCTGCGAGAAGTGCCCGGGCCGGACCCGCGCGCCGAGCCTCGCCACCCCGTCGTGTGCCACGTACGCCAGCGGCGCCCCGTCCACCGGCTTGTGCTCCAGATCCGGGTCGCTGCCGCCGGCCGCGAGCAGCCGCAGGAAGTGCGACTTGCCGGTGCCGTTGGCGCCCAGCACCGCGACCCGGTCGCCGTACCAGATCTCCACGTCGAACGGGAACGTCAGGTTCTCCAGCTCGAGCCGCTCGCAGATGACCGCCCGCTTCCCAGTACGCCCACCGCGAAGGTTCATCTTCACGGCCTGGTCCTTGGGCGGCAGTGGCGGCGGCCCGGCCTCCTCGAACTTGCGGAGCCGGGTCTGCGCGGCCTGGTAGCGCGAGGCCAGCCCGTCGTTGAAGGCCGCCTTGTTCCGCAGCGTGAGCACGAGTTCCTTGAGCTTCTCGTGCTCCTCGTCCCAGCGCCGCCGGTTCTCCTCGAGCCGCTCGTGCCGGTGCCCACGTGCCTCGTGCCAGGAGGCGAACCCGGCCGGATGGGTCCACGCGCCGCCACCCTCGACGGCGACCACCCGGTCCGCGGTCTGGGCCAGCAGCTCCCGGTCGTGCGAGACGTACAGCACCGACTTGTTCGACTCGCGCAGCCGCTGCTCCAGCCAGCGTTTGGCGGGCACGTCGAGGAAGTTGTCCGGCTCGTCCAGCAGCAGCACCTCGTCGGCGCCGCGGAGCAGCAGGTCGAGGGCGAACCGTTTCTGCTCGCCGCCGGAGAGGGTCCGCACGATCCGGTGCCGGGTCTCCTCCCACGGCCGGCCGAGGATGGACACCGCCACCGTGTCGAACAGCACCTCGGCGTCGTACCCGCCGACCTCACCCCAGCCGGCGAGCGCGTTCGCGTACGCGATCTGGGTCTTCTCGGTCTCGTCGAGGGCCGCGGTGGCCGTGCGCAGTCGCTCACCTGCCGCGCGCAGCGCGGGTGGCACGAGAGAAAGAGCGAGATCCTCCAGGGTACGGTCGTCGCCGATCATCCCGATGAACTGCCGCATGACACCGAGCCCACCGGATCGGGCGATCACGCCGCTCTGGGTCGGGATGTCACCCGCCACCATCCGCATGAGCGTGGTCTTGCCGGCGCCGTTGGGCCCGACGAGCGCCACCTTCGCTCCCTCGCCGACCCGGAACGACACGTCGGTGAAGAGCTCACGCCCGTCCGGGAGCACGAACCCGGCACCGGCGACATCCACGTAACCCATGCCGGGCATCCTCCCTGTACAGAGCGATTCAGTCAGTCGATTTTCCGGTGACCCGCAGCACCCGGAATCCCCGCTGGCTGGCCGTCCGCTCGACCGTCCAGCCGAGCCCGGCGAGCCAGGAGTGCAGCGAGTCGCCACCCAGGTTCCGGTTGATCACCAGCCAGGCGACCCCGTCCGGGGCGAGCCGGGGCAGCCAGTTCTCCAGCAGCGTGTGCAACCCGGCCTTGCCGATGTGGGTGGGCGGGTTGCTCCAGATCTCGGTGAAGGTGACGTCGGCCGGCACCTCCTCCGGGGCCCGCACCAGCACCCGGCCGGCCAGGTCGAGCCGTTCGGCGTTCTCGCTCGCCAGGTCACGGGCCCGCGCGTTGACGTCGACGGCGTAGACGGTGGCGCCCGGCGCCTCGCTGGCCAGCACGCACGCGATCGGGCCGTAGCCGCAGCCCAGGTCGAGCAGGGCACCCTCGGTGGACGCGCCCGGCAACCCGGCCTTGCGCAGCAGGACCGCGGTGCCCGGGTCGAGCCGGCCGGCCGAGAAGACCCCGGAGGCGACGGCCAGACGGTAGTCCCGGCCGGCGACGTTGAACTCGATCTCGCCCCGGCGC
Source organism: Actinoplanes hulinensis (assembly GCF_019429605.1). Taxonomy (NCBI): domain Bacteria; kingdom Bacillati; phylum Actinomycetota; class Actinomycetes; order Micromonosporales; family Micromonosporaceae; genus Actinoplanes; species Actinoplanes hulinensis. The sequence continues at coordinate 554,796 of NZ_JAHXZI010000001.1, forward strand.
ATCGGCGCGTCCGGCTCGGCGGAGAAGTAGTGGTCGGCGCTCACCGGCCAAGTCTCCCGCGCAACTGTGAACACGACGGCGGCGGGGTGGCGGACACCGTGTGCGTTCATAGATCAGTGTGCGCGCCTAGCTTGAGCGGATGCGGCACGCCACCCCCGGCCTGATCCGGCTCTCCGCGCCGAGCCGGCATCGACGGCCGGCGCGGTCCCAACGGCACGCCTGGCGTGAGCCCTACCGGACCGCTCACCTGCTGACCCGCGGTCTGGCCGCGCTCATCGTGCTGGGCATCTGCGTCATGCTGGGCGTCCTGTTCGTCGCCGACGAGCGTGACGCCACCCCCCGTCGGCTCGCCGCCGCCGAGATCGACCAGCTCATCGCCTCACGCACGGTGGATCCGGAGCCGCTCACCGAGGCCGAGGTCTTCCCCAGCGGCTCCACCGCCTTCGGCGTACAGGAGACCGGCCTCACGGCCGACTGCACGATCGCGGTCACCGGCGCCCTGCGTTCAACCCTTCAGCGGTACGGGTGCTCGCAAGCGGTCCGGGCCGCCCTCACCGTCCCGTACGCCGACTACCGGGTGACCGCCGGCATGCTGAACCTGCCCGACGCCACCGGCGCGACGGCCGTCGGCGACCAGGTCCGCTCCCTGGTCGAGTCGGGTGACGGCGGGTTCGCGCAGATGTCCGGTGAGGCGACCGGCGCGGGCACCCCGGTGGTGTGGCGGACCCGCGGCCACTACCTGATGTACTGCGTGATCACCGGCCCGGACGGCGCCCTGGTCCCCGCCGACGAACCGCAGCTCGACCAGCTCACCCACGACCTGCTCGACGTCTACCTGAGCGAAACCGTCCTGTCCCGCCGGGCCTGACCCCTTCATCTGGCTCTCAGGGCTGTCTCGAGCCCACGAAACAGCTCTGACAGCCAAGCCGGGGTCAGGCGCGCAGGCGGCGGGTCGCCTCGGCGCGGGAGGCGTAGTCCGCCTCGCCCGGATAGCCGACCGCCACCAGGGTGAGCCCATGTGCCGGGGCCACCACCACGTCGTTGGACCGCTGCCGCAGGGTGAGCAGCTTGGCCGGCCACTCCGGGTCCCGGCGCCCGTCCCCCACCGTGAGCATCGCCCCGACCAGGCTGCGCACCATGGCCTGGCAGAACGCGTCGGCCTGCACGGTCGCCACGCAGACCCCGTCCGGGTCGCGGCGCCAGTCCAGCCGGTTGATCGCCCGGATCGTTGTGGCGTGCTCCTTGCGCTTGCAGAACGCCGCGAAGTCGTGCTCGCCCAGCAGCCCGGCCGCCGCGGCGTTGAGCCGGTCCGGGTCGAGCGGGCGCACCCAGCCGAGGGTGTCGTGGCGCCGCAGCGGCTCCGGACCCCACGGGGTGTCCGCGACGCGGTACTCGTAGCGCCGGAAGGTGGCCGAGAACCGGGCGTCGAAGGTGTCCGGCACCGGCGCCAGCGCCCGCACCCGGGCGTCCGGCGGCATCAGCGCGGCGAGACGCCGCAACAGCGACGACTCCAGCTCGGTCCAGCGCTCGGCCGGCAGGTCCACGTGGCAGACCTGGCCGGTGGCGTGCACCCCCGCGTCGGTGCGGCCGGCCACGGTGAGCCCGAGCGCCGTCTCCGGCCCCAGCAGGCGGGCGAAGGCCTCGACCAGGACCCCGGCGACGGTACGGCGTGACGGTTGTGCCGCCCAGCCGGAGAAGTCGGCGCCGTCGTACGACACGTCCAGGCGCAGCCGAACCGTCTCCGTCATTACCGTCCTCGCCCGTACGAATGAATGGTCCCGCAGAGAGAGGCCCGGCACCCAGAGTGGGTGCCGGGCCTCTCAGTGATCGAACTCAGGCCTTGGGCTCGTCGCCCTCGGCCTTGTCACCGGAAGCGGAGACCGGCGGCTCGGCGTCCTGGTCGGCGTCGGTGCTGGCGGGCACCTCCTCCTCGGGCGCGAGCGCCTCGACCTTGGCCTGCTGCGCGGCGGCCTTGCGGGCCTCCTTCGACGGGCCGGCGGTGGTGGCCGCGACCTGCAGCTCCTCGACCAGCTCGATGACCGCCATGGGGGCGGCGTCACCCTTGCGGGGGCCGATCTTGGTGATGCGGGTGTACCCACCGGGGCGGTTGGAGTATCGCGGAGCGATCTGCTCGAACAGGGCGTACACGACGTCCTTGTCCTTCACGGTGGCCAGGACCCGGCGACGGGCGTGCAGGTCGCCGCGCTTGGCCTTCGTGACCAGCTGCTCGGCCAGCGGGCGCAGCCGCTTGGCCTTCGACTCGGTGGTCTTGATCTTCCCGTGCCGGAAGAGCTCGGTGGCCAGGTTGGCCAGGATGAGCTTCTCGTGAGCCGGGCTGCCGCCGAGGCGGGCACCCTTGGTGGGCGTGGGCATTTCGGATGCTCCTTGAGATGTGGCGCAGCCGAGCTCTTAGAGCTGCTCGGTCTCGCGGTAGTCGTCGGTGTCGTAGTCCACGTCGCCGAACGAGTCGACCACGTGCGCGGGGTCGAAGGACGGCGCGCTGTCCTTCAGGCCCAGGCCCATTCCGGCGAGCTTCATCTTGACCTCGTCGATCGACTTCTGGCCGAAGTTCCGGATGTCCAGAAGGTCGGCCTCGGTACGCCCTATCAATTCGCCCACCGAGTTGATGCCCTCGCGCTTGAGGCAGTTGTACGACCGGACGGTGAGGTCCAGCTCCTCAATCGGAAGGGCCAGGTCGGCAGCGAGCTGCGCGTCCTGCGGCGACGGGCCGATGTCGATGCCCTCGGCGGTCTCGTCCAGCTCACGGCACAGGCCGAAGAGCTCGACGAGGGTCGAGCCGGCCGAGGCCAGCGCGGTCCGGGGGGAGATCGACGCCTTCGACTCGACGTCGATGATCAGGCGGTCGAAGTCGGTGCGCTGCTCGACACGGGTCGCCTCGACGCGGTAGGTGACCTTGAGCACCGGCGAGTAGATCGAGTCGACCGGGATGCGGCCGATCTCGGCGCCGGCGTTCTTGTTCTGCGCCGCGGTGACGTAGCCACGACCGCGCTCGACGGTCAGCTCCATGTCCAGCCGGCCCTTGCTGTTCAGGGTCGCCAGCTTCAGATCGGGGTTGTGCACCGAGACACCGGCCGGGGGCTGGATGTCGCCGGCGGTCACGTCGCCCGGGCCCTGCTTGCGCAGGTACATGCTGACCGGCTCGTCGTGCTCGGAGCTGACGGTCAGTTCCTTGACGTTCATGACCAGCTCGACCACGTCCTCCTTGACACCGGGGATCGTGGTGAACTCGTGCAGCACGCCGTCGATCTTGATGCTGGTGACCGCCGCGCCCGGGATGGACGACAGCAGGGTCCGCCGCAGTGAGTTACCGAGGGTGTAACCGAAACCCGGCTCCAGAGGCTCGATGGTGAACCGGGAGCGGGTCTCGCTGAGCGACTCCTCCGAGAGGGTCGGCCGCTGGCTGATGAGCACGCTGTTCTTCTTTCTGTCGGGCCACCCGCTATTTGATGGCCGTCCGTTTTGCCCGGCGCCTCGAAGGAGACGCCGGGCAACCCTGTTACTTGGAGTAAAGCTCCACGATCAGCTGCTCCTGGACCTGGGTGTCGATGACACCGCGGGCCGGAAGCGTGTGGACCAGGATCTTCATCTCGCTGGGGATCGGCTCGAGCCACGCCGGGACCGGCCGGGAGCCGGCCTGCGCCTGCGCTACGACGAAGGGCGTGAGCTCCTTCGACTTCTCGCGCAGGGTGACGATGTCCTTTTCCTTCACCCGGTACGAGGGGATGTCCACCTTGACGCCGTTGACCAGGAAGTGGCCGTGCTTGACCAGCTGCCGGGCCATGTCGCGGGACGCGGCGTAGCCGGCCCGGTAGACGACGTTGTCGAGGCGGGACTCGAGGATCTGGAGGAGCACCTCACCGGTCTTGCCGGGCTTGGTGACAGCCTCCTCGTAGTAACCGCGGAACTGCTTCTCGAGCACGCCGTACGCGCGGCGCGCCTTCTGCTTCTCACGGTGCTGGAGCAGGTACTCGGTCTCCTTGGTCCGACCGCGGCCGTGCTGGCCGGGCGGGAAGGGACGCGACTCGAACGGGCACTTCGGCCCGTCGCACTTGCTGCCCTTGAGGAACAGCTTCATCTTCTCGCGGCGGCACCGCTTGCAGTCCGCTCCGGTGTAGCGAGCCATCTCAGCTCCTCCTTAAACCCGGCGGCGCTTCGGCGGGCGGCATCCGTTGTGCGGCTGCGGCGTGACGTCGGAGATCTGCCCGACCTCGAGGCCGGCGGCCTGCAGCGAACGGATGGCGGTCTCCCGGCCGGAGCCGGGGCCCTTGACGAAGACGTCGACCTTGCGCATGCCGTGCTCCATGGCACGACGGGCGGCCGCCTCGGCAGCGAGCTGCGCGGCGAACGGGGTCGACTTGCGGGAGCCCTTGAAGCCCACCTGCCCGGACGAGGCCCAGGAGATGACCGCACCGGTCGGGTCGGTGATCGACACGATGGTGTTGTTGAAGGTGCTCTTGATGTGCGCCTGCCCGTGGGCGACGTTCTTGCGTTCCTTGCGCCGGACCTTCTTTACAGCGGCCCCAGCGCGTGCCTTCGGTGGCATAAGTCAGTGCGCTCCTATTACTTCCGACCGGGCTTCTTCTTACCGGCGACCGTGCGCTTCGGACCCTTGCGGGTACGAGCGTTGGTACGGGTCCGCTGGCCCCGGACGGGCAGACCCTTGCGGTGGCGGATACCGGCGTAGCAGCCGATCTCAACCTTGCGGCGGATGTCCGCGGCGACCTCGCGGCGCAGGTCGCCCTCAACCTTGAAGTTGGCCTCGATGTAGTCGCGGAGCTGAACCAGCTCCTCGTCCGTGAGGTCCTTGGCGCGCTTGTTCAGGTCAATCGCGGTCGCGGTCAGTGCCTCGGCCGCGCGCGTACGGCCGATGCCGTAGATGTAGGTGAGCGCGATCTCCATCCGCTTTTCGCGGGGAAGATCGACGCCGACGAGACGAGCCATTGCTGGGCGTACTCCTCGTTGTGATCGCGGAGGTCTGTGCCCGTCCCTTCCCACCTGCCCTGGCGGGCCCCGGCCTCCGACCGGGGGTACAGCCGTGGACAGCCACGACTGGGACGAGCTTTTTCAGTGGTGCGGATCCTGCGCGGGACTCAGCCCTGGCGCTGCTTGTGGCGCGGGTCGGTGGAGCAGATGACCATGACCCGGCCGTGCCGCCGGATGACCCGGCAGTTGTTGCAGATCCGCTTGACGCTCGGCTTGACCTTCACGGTTTGCCTTAACTCTCAGTCAGACGGGTGGGAAAACCCCGCGACCCTCGGTTACTTGTAGCGGTAGACGATGCGCCCACGGGTCAGGTCGTACGGCGACAGCTCGACGACGACCCTGTCCTCGGGAAGGATGCGGATGTAGTGCTGGCGCATCTTCCCGGAGATGTGTGCCAGGACCTTGTGACCATTGGCGAGCTCGACGCGGAACATGGCGTTCGGCAACGGCTCGATCACTCGGCCTTCGATCTCGATGGCTCCGTCTTTCTTTGGCATGTCCTCCGCTACCTGACATCGGGTTCTTGGGGCAGGCTTGCGCAACGTCGTTTCCGGGCCGAAATGACCCGGACCAGCCACGGCTCCCCCGGTTCCTCGAAGCGCTTGAGGACATGAGGGAGTGGACGCTACGCGCCAGCGAGCCAGTCTACGCGCCCGGAACAGCGACGCCAAACCGAGGGTTGCGTAACCCGCTGTCGGGCGTGTTTGTGACGGACAACTCGACCATATCGGCCTTAGTGGCGTCGTTTCCCGAACTGGGCGAAGAAGGCGAAGACGACCGGGATCAACACCCAGCCGGGCCAGAAATACTGGAGCTCCCCCGACCCCAGACTGCTCATCGCCCAGACCAGCGTGCAGACCACGAAGATCGCCAGCATGCCCGGGAAGCCGGAGCGCCCCTGATGCTTCGAAGCCGGCTTCTCGACCGGCTCGGAAACCCCTTCACGGGGTACGACCCGCGACTTCTCCACCGGGATGGTGCCGGGCAGGTCGTCGAGCAGCCCGTCCAGGTCCCCGTAGGTCCGCGCCGCGTAGGCCCGCTGGACGCGGTCGTCGTACTCGCTCAGATCCAGCCGGCCCTCGTCGAGCGCCGCCTTCAGCTGGTCGGCGACCCTCTGCCGGTCGCTGTCGCCGGCCCGCATCCCCTCATGCCCCATGCGTCACAGCATGCCAGGGCGGGCCACCGCGATCTATGCCTGCCGGGCGGTCACCAGTTCACCCAGACGAGCCCGGCCGCCGTCCGGCGCCGTGGTCACCCAGACCCCGTCCTCCATCAGCGCCATGGTGTGCTCGACGTGCGCGGCCCGCGACCTGTCCCGGGTCACCACCGTCCAGCCGTCCTCCAGCTCCACGGTCCGCGGCGAGCCCATCGTGATCATCGGCTCGATCGCCAGGGCCAGGCCCACCTCGAGGCGGATGCCCCGGCCCGGCTTGCCGTGGTTCAGCACGTGCGGGTCCTGGTGCATCTCGGTGCCGATGCCGTGGCCGCCGTAGCCGTCGACGATCCCGTACCGGCCGGCCTTGCGGATCGACCGCTCGATGTTGAACGAGATGTCGGTCAGCTTGCCCCGGCCGTTGGCGATCCCACGGGCCGCCGCCGCGATCCCGGCCCACATCGCGTCCTCGGCCACCTCGGCCATCCGCAGCAGCGCCGGGTCGGTCTCGCCCACCCCGACCGTGATCGCCGAGTCGCCGTGCCAGCCCTCCAGGACCGCGCCGCAGTCCAGCGAGATCAGATCGCCCTCCCGGAGCACCTGCCCGGCACTCGGGATCCCGTGCACCACCTGCTCGTTCACCGAGGCGCAGATCGACGCGGGGAAGCCGTGGTAGCCCTTGAAGGACGGGACGGCGCCGGCGTCCCGGATCACCTTCTCGGCGATGGCGTCCAGGTCGGCGGTGGAGACACCCGGGGCGACCGCTGCGCGCATCGCGTCCAGAGCCGCGGCGACGACCAGACCGGCCGCCCGCATCTTCTCGATCTGCTCGGGAGTCTTCAGCTGAATGTTCAGCTCTTGGCGGCGCATGGCGGTGAGCCTAACCCTCTTCGTCCTAGAAATGCCGCCGCCCCGGGATACCCCGGGGCGGCTCGGTGAATCGGTCGGCGGAATCAGCCGCCGTACGACCGGAGGGCGTCGATCGCGCGCACGGTGACGTCCTCCACCGGGCCGGTGGCGTCGATGCCCACCAGCTTGCCCTGGGCGCCGAAGAAGTCGACCAGGGGCGCGGTCTTGTCGGCGTACTCCACGAGGCGGTTGGCGATCGTCTCGGCCTTGTCGTCGTCGCGCTGGAACAGCTCGCTGCCGCAGCGGTCGCAGATGTCCGGCTTGCTGGTGGGGTCGAACTCGACGTGCCAGATCTTGCCGCAACCCCGGCAGGTACGCCGGCCGGACAGCCGCCGGATGACCTCGTCGTCGTCGACCACGAGCTCCATCACGATGTCCAGTGCGGTGCCCAGGTCCGCCAGCAGCTTGTCCAGGGCCGAGGCCTGCGGCACGGTTCGCGGGAAGCCGTCCAGCAGGAAACCGTCGCTCGCGTCCGGCTCGGCGAGCCGGTCGCGCACCATGTTGATGGTGACCTCGTCCGGGACCAGCTGCCCGGCGTCCATGTAGCGCTTGGCCTCGACGCCCAGCGGCGTCCCCTGCGACACGTTGGCCCGGAAGATGTCCCCGGTCGAGATCTTCGGTACGGCGAGATGGGCGGCGATGAACTCAGCCTGGGTCCCCTTGCCGGCCCCCGGAGGGCCCACCAGTACCAGCCGCACCTACATCGCCTCGCTTCGGTCCTGAGAAACCACGCCCACCGACGCCAGAGCCCCCCGGCCCCGCGTACCCACTACCGGAGGAACCCTTCGTAGTTCCGCTGCATGAGCTGGCTCTCGATCTGCTTCACCGTCTCCAGACCCACACCCACCATGATCAGAACCGCGGTACCACCGAACGGGAAGTTCTGGTACTGCTGCTGGTTCAGCCAGATGAAGAAGAAGTTCGGCAGGACCGAGATCAGACCAAGGTACAGCGCACCCGGCAGGGTGATCCGGCTGAGGATGAAGTCCAGGTAGTCGGCGGTCGGCTTGCCCGGGCGGATACCCGGAACAAAACCACCGTACTTCTTCATGTTCTCCGCGACCTCGGTCGGGTTGAACGTGATCGACACGTAGAAGTACGTGAAGAAGATGATCAGCAGGAAGTAGACCGCGATGTACAGCCAGTGGGTCGGGTTGGCCAGGTAGTTCTGGATCCAGACCTGATAGCCCTTGAGCTTGTTCTGGTCGAAGAACTGCAGGTAGAGCTGCGGCAGGTAGAGCAGCGAGGACGCGAAGATGACCGGGACGACACCCGCCTGGTTCACCTTGAGCGGGATGTAGGTGGAGGTGCCGCCGTACATCCGGCGGCCGATCATGCGCTTCGCGTACTGGACCGGGATCCGGCGCTGCGCCTGCTCGATGAAGACGACCAGGGCGATGATGACCAGGACCAGGCCGATCACCAGGAAGAACTTGCCGGTGCCGCTGGACTCCTTGATGCTCCAGCCCTCACCGGGGAGGCGGGCCGCGATCGAGGTGAAGATCAGGACGGACATGCCGTTGCCGACGCCGCGGTCGGTGATCAGCTCGCCGAGCCACATGACCACGCCGGTGCCGGCGGTCATCGTCATCACGAGCAGGCTCAGGGTGAGCCACATCGGGATGCCGGTGTTCTCGGGGATGATCTGGTAGGCCGGGTCGTCCTGGTCGCACATGTTGTTGAACAGCTGACCGGTACGGGCGAGCGCCACGAACGCCGACGCCTGGAGCACGGCAAGGCCGAGCGTCAGGTAGCGGGTGTACTGCGTGATCTTCGCCTGGCCGGACTGACCCTCCTTGCGGAGCTGCTCCAACCGCGGGATGACCACGGTGAGCAGCTGCAGGATGATCGACGCCGTGATGTACGGCATGATGCCCAGCGCGAACACGGACAACTGCAGAAGCGCGCCACCGCTGAACAGGTTCAGCAGGTTGAGAACGCCGTTCGTGTCGGACTCGGTGAGCTTGATGCAGGCCTGAACGTTGGAGTACGACACGCCCGGACTGGGCAATGTGGCACCGAAACGGTAGATCCCCACAATCGCTACCGTGAAGAGTAGCTTCTTCCGCAGGTCAGGCGTCCGAAGCGCGCTCGAGAAGGCGGACAACAACTGATCCTCCTGCGTGGTCGCCACACTCTGGGTTGCGGTATCCCGGAACTTCGGGCACACATCATTGAGCAGCCGTATAGGCCGCCAGCGGAGCACTGTATCAGCAAGGCCGAGAGCGCAACCACCGGCATCGCACCGGCCGATGTCCCAGTACAACACAAGTGTCCGGCTTCATGGCTGAACCGGGTGCTTGCGCGCCCGATCGAAATGCCCGCCCCACCCTACGGCACGGGCCGGACGGCATCCCCAAGCCATCGAAGACAGCCACTATACGCGACAGAGATTCCGGCCAAACGGCCTGAGACGGCCGTCACGGCGCTCTGACCGCGCACCCGATGGGCAAGGCGTCCACAGCACGATCCGGGCCTCACGCGCCGCACAGGGCCGTTTACGCCACTCCCGGAACAACGGAAGAGGCCGCGGCGCCGGGTTTCCCCGGCACCGCGGCCTCTTACCGTTCACGTCCTACAGCTCGGTGGCGGAACCACCGGCCGCGGCGATCTTCTCCTTGGCCGACTCGCTGAACGCGTGCGCCGAGATGGTCAGCGACACGCCGCCCAGCTCGCCCGAGCCCAGAACCTTGACCGGCTGGCCCTTGCGGACCGCGCCGGCCTCGACGAGTTCGGCCGGGCCGATCTCGCCGCCGTTCGGGAACAGCTCGGCCAGCCGGTCCAGGTTGACCACCTGGAAGACGACCTTGTTGCGGGGCCGGTTGCCCAGACCCTTGATCTTCGGGAGCCGCATGTGGATGGGCATCTGCCCACCCTCGAACGACGCCGGGGTGTTCTTCCGAGCCCCGGTGCCCTTGGTACCGCGGCCCGCGGTCTTACCCTTCGAACCCTCACCACGACCCACGCGGGTCTTGGTGGTCTTCGCACCGGGCGCCGGGCGAAGGTGGTGGACCTTGATCCCCATTTACTCGACCTCCTCGACAGTGACGAGGTGGTTCACGGCGAAGATCATGCCCCGAATCTCGGGACGGTCCTCCTTGACCACCACATCGTTGATCCGCTTCAGGCCGAGCGACCGCAGGGACTCCCGCTGGTTCTGCTTACGGCCGATACCGGACCGGATCTGGGTGACCTTCAAGCGCGCCATCAGTGCACCGCCGCTTCCGCACGCGCTGCCAGCATGGCGGCAGGCGCCACATCCTCGACCGGCAGGCCGCGACGCTTCGCGACCATCTCCGGCGACTCGAGGCCCTTCAGAGCGGCCACGGTCGCGTGCACGATGTTGATCGGGTTCGACGAGCCGAGGCTCTTCGACAGGATGTCGTGGATACCCGCGCACTCGAGCACGGCACGCACCGGGCCACCGGCGATGACACCGGTACCGGCAGAGGCCGGCTTGAGCAGCACGACGCCGGCCGCCGCCTCACCCGTGATGGGGTGAGGGATGGTCGCGCCGATCCGCGGAACCTTGAAGAAGTGCTTCTTGGCCTCCTCGACGCCCTTGGCGATCGCCGCGGGCACCTCCTTGGCCTTTCCGTAGCCGATACCGACGGTGCCGTCACCGTCGCCGACGATCACCAGGGCGGTGAAGCTGAAGCGACGACCACCCTTGACGACCTTCGCGACACGGTTGATCGCGACGACCCGCTCCAGGTGCGGGGTCTTCTCGACGGGCGCGTTGCCGCGACCGCCCTCACGGCGGTTGTCCCTGCGGTTGCCACCCTCGGTGTTACCGCCGGACCCGCCGCCTCGGCGCTGCTGACCAGGCATTGGTCAATCCCTCCTAGAACTCGAGTCCGGCTTCGCGAGCGGCGTCCGCGAGCTTGGCGATGCGGCCCGCGTACTTGTTGCCACCCCGGTCGAAGACGACCTTGGAAATCCCCGCGGCCTTGGCCCGCTCCGCGAGCAGCGCACCGACCTTGCCGGACAGCGCGGTCTTGTCGCCCTCGGTGCCCCGGATCGAAGCGTCGAGGGTGGAGGCCGACGCCAGGGTGTGACCCTTGAGGTCGTCGATGATCTGCGCGGTGATGTGCCGCGCGGAGCGGGTGACGACCAGGCGGGGACGCTCGGCGGTGCCGCGAACGTTCTTGCGGACCCGGAAGTGCCGACGCGCCTTGCCGACGGCACGCTTGGCGGCGACGCCGCCGCCGTTGCGGCGCTTGAGCAGCGTGGCGGTCACTTCTTACCTGCCTTTCCAGCCTTGCGGCGGATGACCTCGCCCTGGTACTTGACGCCCTTGCCCTTGTAGGGCTCCGGCGGACGGATCTTGCGAATGTTCGCGGAGACCTCGCCCACCAGCTGCTTGTCGATACCGGTGACGGTGAACTGGGTCGGCTTCTCGACGGAGAAGGTGATGCCCGCCGGCGCCGGAACCAGGACCGGGTGCGAGAAGCCCAGGGCGAACTCGAGGTCCTTGCCCTTGGCGGTCACGCGGTAACCGGTGCCGTTGATCTCGAGCGTCTTCTTGTAGCCCTCGGTGACGCCGATGATCATGTTGGCGACCAGGGTACGAGAAAGGCCGTGCAGTTCCTTGGCCTTGCGCTCGTCGTTGGGGCGGTTGACGACCAGCTCGCCGCCGTCCTGCGAGACCGTGATCGGCTCGGCGACGGTGTGCGAGAGCTCGCCCTTGGGGCCCTTGACCTTGACGGTCTGCCCCGTGATGTTGACGTCGACGCCGGCCGGGACCGGGATCGACTTACGTCCGATTCGCGACATGTCTAAGTCTCCAGTTACCAGACGAAGGCGAGGACTTCCCCGCCCACGCTCCGCTTGCGGGCCTGCTTGTCGGTCAGCAGTCCCTGGGACGTCGAAATGATCGCGACACCGAGGCCACCGAGCACGCGCGGCAGCTCGTCGGACTTGGCGTAAACCCGCAGGCCCGGCTTCGAGACGCGCTTGATGCCGGCGAGGCTGCGCTCGCGGTTCTGGCCGTACTTGAGCTCAACGACCAGACGCTTGCCGACCGCGCCCTCCTCGGGCTCCTCAGACGTCCACGAGGCGATGTAACCCTCAGCCTTGAGGACCTCGGCGATGTTCGCCTTGATCTTCGAGTAGGGCATCGTCACCTTGTCGTGGTACGCCTGGTTGGCGTTACGCAGACGCGTGAGCATGTCTGCGATCGGGTCCGTCATCGTCATGGGTATTCGTCAACCTTTCTCGCCGGGGTTCCCGAGCCGGGCTCAGGCCTACGGCGAAGCGGCATTACATTCGGGTCCGCCTGACGGCCCGCCGCGAACGGCGGGCCGGAGGACGGAAGTTACCAGGAGGCCTTGGACACGCCGGGGAGCTCACCACGGTGGGCCATGTCCCGCACGCAGACCCGGCACAGGCCGAACTTGCGGTAGACCGAGTGCGGGCGACCGCACTTCTGGCAGCGGGTGTAGGCACGCACAGCGAACTTGGGCTTCGCGGCAGCCTTCAGGATCAGCGCCTTCTTCGCCATGCTCAGTTCTCCTTGAACGGGAAGCCCAGGAGCTTGAGCAGCGCCCGGCCCTCGTCGTCGGTCGTGGCGGTGGTGACCACCGTGATGTCCATGCCCCGCGGCCGATCGATCCGGTCCTGGTCGATCTCGTGGAACACCGACTGCTCGGTCAGACCGAAGGTGTAGTTACCGTGCCCGTCCAGCTTCCGGCCGTCGAGACCGCGGAAGTCGCGGATACGCGGCAGCGCGATCGACAGCAGCCGGTCCAGGAACTCCCACATCCGGTCGCCGCGGAGGGTGACCTTCGCGCCGATCGGCATGCCCTCACGCAGCTTGAACTGCGCGATGGACTTGGTCGCCCGCCGCACCAGCGGCTTCTGGCCGGTGATGGTGGTCAGGTCACGGACCGCGCCGTCGATCAGCTTGGAGTCCCGGGCAGCCTCGCCGACACCCATGTTCACGACGACCTTGACCAGGCCGGGGATCTGCATGGGGTTGCCGTACTTGAACTGCTCGTTGATGGCCGGCGCAACCTCGGAGCGGTACTTCTGCTTGAGGCGCGGCAGCGTCTTGGTCTCGGTGGCGGCAGTCATGAGAGTTCCTTACCGGTCGTACGCGCGATCCGGACCTTGTTGCCGTTCTCGTCAATCTTGTAGCCGATCCGGGTCGGCTTGCCGTCGCCGTCCAGCACCTGCACGTTCGAGATGTGGATCGGGGATTCCTGAGTGACGATGCCGCCGGTCTTCGAACCGCGCTGGTTCGTGCGGATGCGCTCGTGCTTCTTGACGCGGTTGACGCCCTCGACCAGGACCTTGTCCCGCGTCGGGTAGGCCGCGATGACCTTGCCCTTAGCGCCCTTGTCCTTGCCGGCGATGACGACGACCGTGTCGCCCTTCTTGATCTTCACGGTCAGAGCACCTCCGGCGCCAGGCTGATGATCTTCATGAACCGCTTGTCGCGCAGCTCGCGCCCGACCGGGCCGAAGATGCGGGTACCGCGGGGGTCCCCGCCGTCCTTGATGATGACGGCGGCGTTCTCGTCGAAACGGATGTACGAGCCGTCCGGACGGCGCTTCTCCTTGGCGGTGCGGACGACGACCGCCTTGACGACGTCACCCTTCTTCACACCGGCACCGGGGATGGCGTCCTTGACCGTGGCCACGATGACGTCGCCGATGCTCGCGTAACGGCGACCGGAGCCACCGAGCACCCGGATGCACAGGATCTCCCGGGCACCCGTGTTGTCGGCGACGCGCAGTCGCGACTCCTGCTGGATCACGTCTGTCTCCTATGTCTGCCAGTTCTCCGGGCCGCAGGCCCGAAGCTTGGCGGAACGATGGTCCGCTGGGCCGGCCGGAGCCGGCCCAGCGCACTCACTTGGCCTTTTCGAGGATCTCCACGATGCGCCACCGCTTGGTGGCGGAGAGCGGACGAGTCTCCATGATCGAAACCCGGTCGCCGACGCCGGCCGAGTTCTGCTCGTCGTGCACCTTCAGCTTGCGCGTACGGCGGATGACCTTGCCGTACAGCGCGTGCTTGACGCGGTCCTCGACCTCGACGACGACGGTCTTGTCCATCTTGTCGCCGACCACGAGACCCTCACGCACCTTGCGCTGAGCGCGCGGAGCGGTGCTGGTGTTCTCACTCATGCCGTCACCTCATCCGGCGCGACCGAGAGCCCCAGCTCGCGCTCACGCATGATCGTGTAGATCTTCGCGATGTCCTTGCGGACGACCTGCAGTCGACGGTGATTGTCGAGCTGCCCGGTCGCGCGCTGCACACGAAGGTTGAACAGCTCCGCCTTGGCCTCCCGCAGCTTCGCGACCAGTTCCTCTTCAGGAAGCTCGCGGAGCTCGGCTGCCTTAACGCCCGCTGCCATCAGCTTTCACCCACTTCGCGTGTCACGATGCGGCACTTCATCGGGAGCTTGTGGATCGCGCGGCGCATCGCCTCACGCGCGACCGTCTCGTTCGGGAAGGACATCTCGAAGAGGATGCGACCCGGCTTGACGTTCGCGACCCACCACTCCGGAGAACCCTTACCGGAACCCATGCGGGTCTCAGCCGGCTTCTTGGTCAGAGCCTGGTCCGGGAAGATCGAGATCCAGACCTTGCCACCACGCTTGATGTGGCGGGTCATCGCGATACGCGCCGACTCGATCTGCCGGTTCGTCACGTACGCGGGCTCCAGCGCCTGGATACCGAACTCGCCGAAGACGACCCGGTTGCCGCCCTTGGACGCGCCACTGCGGTCCGGGTGGTGCGGCTTGCGGAAGCCCTTCGGGGGCTTACGCGGCATCAGCATGGCTCAGCCCTCCTGCTGCGTTTCAGCCGCAGCCGGAGCAGCGGCGGTGTTGTCGGCGGACGCCTGGGCCTGCGCGGCCCGGCCGGCCTCGGTGCCGCCCGCGGTCGTGCCGGACGAACCGGAACGGCCACGACGCGGACGCTCGGCGCGGTCGGCACGGTCCCGGCGCGGGCGAGCCGGCGCCTCGGCGACGACCTCCCGACCCGGAACGGCGTCGCCCTTGTAGATCCAGACCTTCACGCCGATGCGGCCGAACGTGGTACGGGCCTCGAAGAAGCCGTACTCGATGTTGGCCCGCAGCGTGTGCAGCGGAACGCGACCCTCACGGTAGAACTCCGTGCGGCTCATCTCCGCGCCGCCGAGACGGCCGGAGACCTGCACCCGGATGCCCTTGCAGATCGGGTTCTTCATCGCCGACTGCATCGCCTTGCGCATCGCCCGACGGAAGCTGACCCGGGAGGACAGCTGCTCGGCGACACCCTGCGCGACCAGCTGGGCATCCGACTCGGGGCTCTTGACCTCGAGGATGTTCAGCTGGACCTGCTTGCCGGTGAGCTTCTCGAGCTTCCCGCGGATCTTGTCGGCCTCCGCACCCTTACGGCCGATGACGATGCCCGGCCGGGCGGTGTGAATGTCGACGCGGACCCGGTCCCGAGTGCGCTCGATGTCCACCTTGGAGATGCCGGCACGCTCGAGGCCCTGGGACATCATGCGGCGGATCTTGACGTCCTCGCCGATGTAGTCCTTGTAGAGCTTGTCCGCGAACCAGCGGCTTCGCCAGTCGGTGGAAATGCCGAGACGGAACCCGGTGGGGTGAACCTTCTGACCCATTACTCGGCACCCTCCGTGCTCTGGGACTCGGCCTTCGGCGCAGCCTTCTTGGCTGCGGCCTTCTTCGCCGGGCGGGCCGTCTGGACCGCCTCGACCGCGATGGTGATGTGACACGTGCGCTTGCGGATCCGGTACGCCCGGCCCTGCGCCCGCGGACGGAACCGCTTGAGCGTGGGGCCCTCGTCGACGAACGCCTCGCTGACGAGGAGGGCGTCGGGGTCGAGCCGCTCGTTGTTCTCCGCGTTCGCGACGGCGCTGGCAAGCACCTTGTAGACCTGCTCGCTAGCGGCCTGCGGCGCGAACTGCAGGACGACCAGCGCCTCCTTCGCGGGCAGACCACGAACGAGGTTGATCACCCGGCGCGCCTTGTTCGGCGAGATGCGCACGTGCCGCGCAACCGCCCGCGCGCCCGGAAGCACCGGAGCGTCGCCCTTGACTGGCATCGCTGTAGCTCCTAATTCCTCAGATCCGTGTATCTGCTTAGCGACGACGGCTCTTGCGGTCGTCCTTCTCGTGACCCTTGAACGTACGGGTCAGAGCGAACTCGCCGAGCTTGTGCCCGACCATCGCCTCGGTGACGAAGACCGGGACGTGCTTGCGCCCGTCGTGCACAGCGATCGTGTGCCCGAGCATGTCGGGGATGATCGTCGAGCGCCGCGACCAGGTCTTGATGACGTTCTTCGAGTTCTTCTCGTTCTGGACTTCCACCTTCTTGAGCAGGTGGTCATCGACGAACGGGCCCTTTTTGAGGCTGCGAGGCATCTTTAACTCCCGTTACCCGCGCTTGCGGGTGGCGTAGCGGCGGCGAACGATCAGCTTGTCGCTCTCCTGGCCCTTGCGGCGGGTACGGCCCTCCGGCTTACCAGCCGGGTTGACCGGGTGACGACCACCGGAGGTCTTACCCTCACCACCACCGTGCGGGTGGTCGACAGGGTTCATGGCGACACCACGGACGGTCGGGCGCTTGCCCTTCCACCGCATACGGCCGGCCTTACCCCAGTTGATGTTCGACTGCTCGGCGTTGCCGATCTCGCCGATCGTCGCCCGGCAGCGGACGTCGACGCGACGGATCTCGCCGGAGGGCATACGCAGCGTGGCGTACACACCCTCACGGCCGAGCAGCTGGATGCCGACGCCGGCCGAACGGGCCAGCTTGGCGCCACCGCCGGGACGAAGCTCCACACCGTGGATCGTCGTACCGACCGGGATGTTGCGCAGGGGCAGGTTGTTGCCCGGCTTGATGTCCGCGCCCACACCCGACTCGACGCGGTCGCCCTGCTTGAGGTCCTTCGGCGCGAGGATGTAGCGCTTCTCACCGTCGGCGTAGTGCAGCAGAGCGATACGGGAGGTGCGGTTGGGGTCGTACTCGATGTGAGCGACCTTGGCCGGCACGCCGTCCTTGTCATTCCGCTTGAAGTCGATCAGCCGGTACTGCCGCTTGTGGCCACCGCCCTGGTGTCGCGTGGTGATGCGACCGTGGACGTTGCGGCCACCCTTCTTGGGCAGCGGGACCAGCAGAGACTTCTCCGGCGTGGACCGGGTGATCTCGGCGAAGTCGGCGACGCTGGAGCCACGACGGCCCGGCGTGGTCGGCTTGTACTTACGGATTGCCATGATTCACAAACCCCTTAGCTGACCGGGCCGCCGAAGGCCTCGATACGGTCACCGTCAGCCAGCTTCACCATCGCGCGCTTGGTCGCCTTGCGCTGTCCCCAACCGGACTTGGTGCGCTTGCGCTTGCCCTCGCGGTTCGCCGTGTTCACGGTCAGCACGCGGACGTTGAAGATCTGCTGAATCGCGATCTTGATCTGGGTCTTGTTCGCGTCCGGACGGACCTCGAACGTGTACCAGTTCTGGTCGAGAACGCTGTAGCTCTTCTCGGAGACCACCGGGGCGACGATGATGTCGCGCGGGTCGGCGATCGTGCTCACTTGTCGCCCTCCTCGGACTTCTCGGACCCGCCCAGGAACTCGTCGAGCGCGGCCTTCGTGAAGACCACCTCGTCGGCGACCAGCACGTCGTAGGTGTTGAGCTGGCCGGCCTCGATGAGGTGAACGGTCGGCTCGTTCCGCAGCGACACCCAGTTCAGCTCGTCCTGGCTGTCCAGGACGACCAGCACCTTGGTGGTCTCGGCGATCTTGCGCAGCGTCGCGATCGCGGTCTTCGTCGACGGCTTCTCGCCGGTGACGAACGACTCGACCACGTGCACGCGGTTCTCGCTCGCCCGGTCCGAGAGGGCGCCACGCAGCGCGGCGGCCTTCATCTTCTTGGGGGTCCGCTGGCTGTAGTCGCGCGGCACGGGGCCGTGCACGACGCCACCACCGGTGAACTGCGGCGCCCGGATCGAGCCCTGACGGGCACGGCCGGTGCCCTTCTGCTTGTACGGCTTCTTGCCGCCGCCGGCGACCTCACCGCGCGTCTTCGCCTTGTGCGTACCCTGCCGGGCCGCGGCCAGCTGCGCCACGACGACCTGGTGCATCAGCGGGATGTTCGGCTCCACGCCGAAGACGTTGCCGGGGAGCTCGACCGAGCCGGCCTTCGCGCCCTCAGCGTTGAAAACGTCAACCGAGCTCACTTGGCACCGCCCTTCTTCGCCGCGGAACGGACCAGGATCAGCGCGCCCTTGGGACCGGGCACCGCGCCGCGGACCAGGATCAGGTTGCGCTCGGTGTCGACGGCCTGGATGACCAGGTTCTGCACGGTGAAGCGCTTGCCACCCATGCGACCGGCCATCTTGACGCCCTTGAAGACACGACCCGGGGTGGCGCAGGCGCCGATCGAACCCGGGGAGCGGTGCTTGCGCTCGACACCGTGGCTCGCGCGCAGACCGTGGAAGCCGTGCCGCTTCATGACACCGGCGTAGCCCTTGCCCTTGGTCTTGCCGGTCACGTCGATCGGCTGGCCGACCGCGAACGCGTCGACGGTGACCTCCTGGCCGAGCTCGTACTCGCCGGCGTCCACCGTGCGCAGCTCCACGACGTGACGACGCGGCGAGACGCCGGCCTTCTCGAAGTGGCCGCTCTCCGGCTTGTTCACCTTGCGCGGGTCGATGGCGCCGTACGCCAGCTGGACAGCCGCGTAGCCGTCCTTCTCATCGGTGCGGACCTGAGTCACGACGCACGGGCCGGCCTGAACCACGGTCACCGGGACGACCTTGTTGTTGTCCCAGACCTGGGTCATGCCGAGCTTGGCGCCCAGGATCCCCTTAACTTGCCTGTCCATTAGTCGCGATCCCTACAGCTTGATCTCGATGTCGACGCCAGCCGGCAGGTCGAGGCGCATGAGCGAGTCGACCGTCTTCGGAGTCGGGTCGATGATGTCGATCAGACGCTTGTGCGTGCGCATCTCGAAGTGCTCGCGCGAGTCCTTGTACTTGTGCGGCGAACGGATCACGCAGAAACGGTTGATCTCCG
This sequence comes from Actinoplanes hulinensis, assembly GCF_019429605.1. Classification (NCBI taxonomy): domain Bacteria; kingdom Bacillati; phylum Actinomycetota; class Actinomycetes; order Micromonosporales; family Micromonosporaceae; genus Actinoplanes; species Actinoplanes hulinensis. The sequence continues at coordinate 573,891 of NZ_JAHXZI010000001.1, forward strand.
TGGGCAGCGGCACCGGGCCCGCGACCTGCGCCCCGGTACGCGTCACCGTCTCGACGATCTTCCGCGCCGAGGAGTCGACGACCTCGTGGTCATAGGCCTTGAGCCGGATGCGGATCTTCTGTCCCGCCATGGTGGCTTCTGTTTCCTTCTCTCGATGCCGCTACCTGCGGAAGCGGGTTGACCTCCGCATGCCCGCAGGACGGTTGATCCTGCGTTGTCCGACCCCCGCGGTCGGGCGTGTCGCGCCCCTCGGCATAAGGAGCCCACGCGAAGTGCAAGCACTTCAGTCGATCACGGGGATCTGAGGTGTCCGCGGGCGGCAGAGGAACACGCCCGGACACCCGGCGAGGGTGGGTCCCTACCAAAGCAGGCACCCACCCCGCGCGGACGCAACCTGACTAGTATGCCGGATTGAATCCGCCATTGCTAATCGGGGTCACCAGCGAGGGTTGCTCACGACGGAAATGTGTCGCAAACAACCCTCAGCGTCAGTTGATGATCTTCGTGACCGTTCCGGCGCCGACGGTGCGGCCACCCTCACGGATCGCGAACTTCAGGCCCTGCTCCATGGCGATCGGCTGGATCAGCTTCACGGCCATCGAGGTGGAGTCGCCCGGCATGACCATCTCGGTGCCCTCGGGCAGCGTGACGACGCCGGTGACGTCCGTGGTACGGAAGTAGAACTGCGGGCGGTAGTTCTGGAAGAACGGGGTGTGCCGGCCGCCCTCTTCCTTCGAGAGGATGTAGACCTGGCCCTCGAACTCCGTGTGCGGAGTCGTGGTGCCCGGCTTCACGACGACCATGCCGCGCTCGACGTCCTCGCGCTTGATGCCGCGGAGCAGCAGACCGACGTTCTCACCCGCGCGGGCCTCGTCGAGCAGCTTGCGGAACATCTCGATGCCGGTGCAGACGGTCTTGGTCGACTTCTCGCGGATACCGACGATCTCGACCTCCTCGTTCGGCTTGAGGATGCCACGCTCGGCGCGACCGGTCACCACGGTGCCACGGCCGGTGATCGTGAAGACGTCCTCGATCGGCATGAGGAACGGCTTCTCGGTCTCACGCTCGGGCTGCGGGATCGCGGTGTCGACCGCGTTCATCAGCTCCATGAGCTTGCCGGTCCACTCCGGGTCGCCCTCGAGCGCCTTGAGCGCCGACACGCGCACGACCGGCAGGTCGTCGCCCGGGAACTCGTAGGTGCTGAGCAGCTCGCGGACCTCGAGCTCGACGAGCTCCAGGAGCTCCTCGTCCTCGACCATGTCGCTCTTGTTCAGGGCGACGACGATGTACGGAACGCCGACCTGGCGGGCCAGGAGCACGTGCTCCTTGGTCTGCGGCATCGGGCCGTCGGTCGCGGCGACCACCAGGATGGCGCCGTCCATCTGCGCCGCACCGGTGATCATGTTCTTGATGTAGTCGGCGTGGCCGGGGCAGTCCACGTGCGCGTAGTGGCGCGCCGCGGTCTGGTACTCGACGTGCGCGATCGAGATCGTGATGCCGCGGGCCTTCTCCTCCGGCGCCTTGTCGATCTCGTCGAACGGGGTGTACGGGTTCAGGTCCGGGAACTCGTCGTGCAGGACCTTCGTGATGGCCGCAGTCAGCGTCGTCTTACCGTGGTCGATGTGACCAATGGTGCCGATGTTGACGTGCGGCTTAGTCCGCTCGAACTTCGCCTTCGCCACTGGTGTCCTCCTGTGGACTGATCATTTCTTGTCGCCCGGCACGCCGATAAGGCGCTCAGGACTCTGTCGACTGCCAGTGCACGTGCGGCCCTCGACAGGCCGCACGTGCCTCAACGCGTCAGGCGCCGGTGGCCTTAGCGATGATCTCCTTCGCCACGTTCTGCGGAACCTCGGCGTAGGAGTCGAACAGCATGCTGTAGCTAGCCCGGCCGGCAGTCTTCGACCGCAGGTCGCCGACGTAGCCGAACATCTCCGAGAGCGGCACCAGAGCCTTGACGACGCGGGCGCCGTGGCGCTCCTCCATCGACTGGATCATGCCACGCCGGGAGTTGAGGTCGCCGATGACGTCACCCATGTTGTCCTCAGGGGTGGTGACCTCAACGGCCATCATCGGCTCGAGCAGCGCGGGGTCGGCTTTGCGGGCCACTTCCTTCATCGCCATCGAGCCAGCGATCTTGAACGCCATCTCGGACGAGTCGACCTCGTGGTACTGACCGTCGACCAGCGTGAACTTCACGCCGACCAGCGGGTAGCCGGCGAGGACGCCGTACTGGAGGGAGTCCTGCGCGCCCGCGTCCACCGAGGGGATGAACTCCTTGGGGATGCGACCACCGGTCACCGCGTTCACGAACTCGTACGTGGGGCCGTCCGCCTCGAGCGACAGCGGCTCGACGTTGACGACGACCTTCGCGTACTGGCCGGAACCACCGGTCTGCTTCTTGTGGACGTACGTGTGCTTCTCCACGGTGCCGCGGATCGTCTCGCGGTACGCCACCTGCGGCTTGCCGATGTTGGCCTCGACACTGAACTCGCGGCGCATGCGGTCCACCAGGATGTCCAGGTGGAGCTCGCCCATGCCGGCGATGATCGTCTGGCCGGTTTCCTCGTCGTTGAAGACGCGGAAGGTCGGGTCCTCCTCGGCCAGGCGCTGGATCGCGGTGCCCAGCTTCTCCTGGTCCGACTTGGTCTTCGGCTCGATGGCGACCTGGATGACCGGCTCCGGGAAGGTCATCGACTCCAGGATGACCGGGTTCGCCGGGTCGCTGAGCGTGTCACCGGTGGTGGTCTGCTTCAGACCCTGGACGGCGATGATGTCGCCGGCCTGCGCGGTGGCGCGCTCCTCACGCTTGTTCGCGTGCATCTGGTAGATCTTGCCGATCCGCTCCTTGCGGTCCTTGGTGGAGTTGACCACCTGGGAACCGGACTCGAGCGTGCCGGAGTAGATCCGGACGTAGGTGAGCTTGCCGAGGTGCTTGTCGGTCTGGATCTTGAAGGCCAGCGCCGAGAAGGGCTCGTCGTTCGACGGCTTCCGCAGCATCGACGTCTCGCCGTCGGTCGCGGTGCCCTCGATGGCCGGGATGTCCAGCGGCGACGGCAGGAACGAGACAACGGCGTCCAGCATCGGCTGCACACCCTTGTTCTTGAACGCCGAGCCGCAGAGCACCGGGTTGGCCTTGCTGGCGATCGTGGCGCGCCGGATGGCGGCCCGGATCTCGTCGACCGAGACCTCTTCGCCCTCGAGGTACTTCTCCATCACCGCGTCGTCGACGTCGGCCAGGGTCTCGATGAGCTTCTCGCGCCACTCGGCAGCCTGGTCGGTGAGGTCGGCCGGGATCTCCTCGACCGCGTAGTCCTCACCCTTCTGGGTCTCACCACGCCAGGTGAGCGCGCGCATCTCGATCAGGTCGACGACACCGATGTGGTCGCCCTCGAGCCCGATCGGGATCTGGAGCACGAGCGGCGTCGCGTTCAGCCGGTCGATCATCATCTGCACGCAGCGGAAGAAGTCCGCGCCGGTCCGGTCCAGCTTGTTGACGAAGCACATCCGCGGGACGTTGTACTTGTCCGCCTGACGCCAGACGTTCTCGGTCTGGGGCTCCACGCCGGCAACGCCGTCGTAGACCGCCACCGCGCCGTCGAGCACGCGCAGCGACCGCTCGACCTCGACCGTGAAGTCGACGTGGCCGGGCGTGTCGATGATCTGGATCGTGTGACCCTTCCACTCGCACTTGGTGGCGGCGGAAGTGATGGTGATACCGCGCTCCTGCTCCTGCTCCATCCAGTCCATGACGGCGCCGCCCTCGTGGACCTCGCCGATCTTGTACGTGATGCCGGTGTAGAACAGGATGCGCTCGGTTGTCGTGGTCTTACCAGCGTCGATGTGCGCCATGATGCCGATGTTGCGAACCTTGGCGAGCGCTTCTGCGGCGGCCACTTCCATCCCTACTTTTCTTCGTCGTCGTCTCTAGGACCGGTACGACTGCCGTGGCCCGGCCGGAGGCCGGGCCCGCAGCAGGGTCTTACCAGCGGTAGTGCGCGAAGGCCTTGTTGGACTCCGCCATCTTGTGGGTGTCCTCGCGACGCTTCACCGCGGCACCGAGGCCGTTGCTGGCGTCGAGCAGCTCGTTCTGCAGGCGGTCGATCATGGTCTTCTCGCGGCGGGCCTTGGAGTACTGGACCAGCCAGCGCAGACCGAGAGTGGTCTGACGCGGGGTGCGGACCTCGACCGGAACCTGGTAGGTCGCGCCACCGACACGGCGGCTGCGGACCTCGAGGGTCGGCTTCACGTTGTCCATGGCGCGCTTGAGGATGACCACCGGGTCGGTGCCACCGCTCTTCTCACGGCAGCCCTCGAGGGCTCCGTACACGATGCGCTCGGCGAGCTGACGCTTGCCGCCGACGAGGATCTTGTTGACCAGCTGCGTTACCAGCGGGGAGTTGTACACCGGGTCAGCGACCACAGGGTGGCGCGGAGCGGGTCCCTTACGCGGCATGTCAGCTCTTCTCCTTCTTCGCGCCGTAACGGCTGCGGGCCTGCTTGCGGTTCCGGACACCCTGGGTGTCGAGCGAACCGCGAACGATCTTGTAGCGAACGCCCGGAAGGTCCTTCACACGGCCGCCGCGCACGAGCACGATCGAGTGCTCCTGCAGGTTGTGACCGACGCCCGGGATGTACGCCGTGACCTCGATCTGGCTGCTGAGCTTCACACGAGCGACCTTGCGCAGCGCAGAGTTCGGCTTCTTGGGGGTGGTGGTGTACACGCGCGTGCACACGCCGCGCCGCTGAGGACTTCCCTTCAGCGCCGGCGTCTTCGTCTTGCTCGTCTTCGCCTGGCGGCCCTTGCGGACCAGCTGCTGGATCGTGGGCACCGGGTTTCTCCGCTCCCTTCGGCCGTTTCCTGTTGTACGGCCGCACCGTGTATTTCTGCCTCTGTGTGCCGGCCGCCTCCCTGAGGAAGCGTCCGGCACCCGCGGTCGGGCGTGTCGTCCGGCTCACGGTCCCATCGCGCGTGAAGGTTCACGCGTTCCGGATGTTGTCTGTAGTGAACAGGGCCTTCATGAGCCCTGCCCGTCGTGGTGCTCTACCCGTCGCACGTTCCGAAACGGGTGCACGCACGAGTTGCCCGGGCGAGCCCGGGCACGAGGGGAAAGACTACCCACCCTGCGCACCCAGGTCAAAATGAACCCAGGCTCCCACGATGGACATCTCCGTATACCAGTGTACCGGGTCGCTCAGCACACCATCGCCGCGGTGCCGGATCCGGGCTCCGCGGTGGCCTCGAGAGCCGGTGTCCGCTCATGACAACTGCAACGTCAGCCCCATCGCCAACGACAGCACCGCCAGAAGTGCACCGATCAGGCCGCAGATAATCCCGGCGGTGGTCAGGCCGCGGCCGGTGAAACGGACCCGCCACGGTTCACCGGTGCCCGCGATCTGCCGCCTGGCGATCACCGCGGCACCCACCGCTCCCCCGCACGCCAGGACGCTGAGCAGCGCGAACGCGCCAGCGACCCATCCGCCCCAGCCCGCCTCGGCGCCGGAGACGCCGAAGCAGAGGGCCGCGAAGGAGATCACGATCGCGGCGATGCCGGCTGCCAGCGAACCGATGGCCGGCCCCGACGTGATCGGCGCGACTTGAAGATGGACCAGACCGAATTCGGTCCCGGTCACCTGCTCCAGCCGCTCCGGCTGCCAGCCCGCCGAGACCGGCGGCGGAGGCGGCTGGAAACCATAGGGAGATCCGTACGGCGACGGCGCCCCGTAGCCGGGCCCAGGACCGTACGAGGGGCCGTAGGACGGCTGGTAGGGCTGACCCGGGGGCTGCGTCATATCGCCAAGCATGTCACCCGTACGAGCGGCCGTGCAGCCCACCCGAGCCGCGCCGAACCGTGCCGGTCAGTCGGTGCCGGGCGCGAAATCCTGCCCGCCCGGCGCCGCCACCAGGTGCAACAGCCCCGCGATCAAGGCCACCACCAGGGCTGTCGCGGCCAGCACGAGCCCGGCCCAGGCGAGCTGGCGGCCCCGCCGGATCCAGGCCGAGCCGGTCAGATAACCCCCCGCCGCGTACGCCTGACGAGCCGACTGACGGGCCAGGAGCAACGCCAGCGTGGCCGGGATCACCCCACCCACCAGCGGCCCGGTGAGCAGCCCCACCAGGCCCAGCGCGAAGACCGCCCGGGCCTTCGTCATCGGCACCGGCTCGGGGTCCATCGGGTGACGGGTGGGAACTACGGGAAGCGTCACGCCACCATCCTAGAAACGCCCATGGGGCGGCCGCGCTTCGCGCGACCGCCCCATGCGGAGAAACCCTTAGCGGTACGACCCGAAGTCGAAGTCGTCCAGCGGCACGGCCTGCCCGCTGGCCGGCCCGAACCCGTAGTCGGTCTCCGGGTACCCGGTCATCGAGTACACCTTCGCCTTGGCCTCCTCGGTCGGCTCGACCCGGATGTTGCGGTACTTGGAGATACCGGTACCGGCCGGGATGAGCTTACCGATGATGACGTTCTCCTTGAGGCCCACCAGCGAGTCGCTGCGCGAGTTGATCGCAGCGTCGGTGAGCACCCGGGTGGTCTCCTGGAAGGAGGCCGCCGAGAGCCAGGAGTCGGTCGCCAGCGAGGCCTTGGTGATACCCATCAGCACCGGACGACCGGCAGCGGGCTCGCCGCCCTCGCCCACGAGCCGGCGGTTCTCCGACTCGAAGAGCGCCCGGTCGACCAGCACACCCGGCAGGAACTCGGTCGCGCCGGAGTCGATGACCGTCACCCGCTTGAGCATCTGGCGGATGATGATCTCGATGTGCTTGTCGTGGATGAGCACACCCTGCGAGCGGTAGACCTCCTGGACCTCACTGGTCAGGTGGACCTGAACCGCGCGCGGGCCCATGATGCGGAGCAGCTCGTGCGGGTCGATGGTGCCCTCGGTGAGCTTCTCGCCGACGTTGACGTGGTCGCCGTCGTGGGCGCGGAGCTTGACCCGCTTCGAGATCTTGTCGTAGACGATCTCGTCGCTGCCGTCGTCCGGCACCACGATGATCTTCCGCGACCGCTCGCCGTCCTCGATGCGGACGCGTCCCGGGGTGTCGGCGATGGGCGCCTTGCCTTTGGGCACGCGGGCCTCGAAGATCTCCTGCACACGCGGCAGACCCTGGGTGATGTCCTCACCCGCGACACCACCGGTGTGGAAGGTACGCATCGTCAGCTGCGTGCCGGGCTCACCGATGGACTGGGCCGCGATGATGCCGACGGCCTCGCCGATGTCGACCGACTTGCCGGTCGGCAGCGAACGGCCGTAGCAGGCCGCGCACACGCCGAGCTTCGACTCACAGGTGAGAACGCTGCGCACCCGGACCGTCTCGACGCCGGCCGCGACCAGCTTGTCGACCAGGATCGAGTTGAGGTCCTCACCACGCGACACCACACGGTCGCCGTTGGCGTCGTCGATGTTGTCGGCCAGCGTACGGGCGTGCACACCGGTCTCGGCGTGCACGTGCACGACCAGGGTGCCGTCCGCCTCGCGCTCGCCCACCTGCATCGGGATCGCGCGCTCGGTGCCGCAGTCCTCCTCGCGGATGATCACGTCCTGCGAGACGTCCACCAGACGACGGGTCAGGTAACCCGAGTCGGCGGTACGCAGGGCGGTGTCAGCCAGACCCTTACGGGCGCCGTGCGTGGAGATGAAGTACTCCAGAACGGTCAGACCCTCACGGTACGACGAGGTGATCGGCCGCGGGATGATCTCGCCCTTGGGGTTGGCCACCAGACCACGGATCGCGGCGATCTGCCGGAGCTGGAGGAGGTTACCGCGAGCGCCGGAGTTGATCATCACCCAGAGCGGGTTCTCCTGCGGCAGCGCGGTCTCCATCTCCTTGGAGATCTCGTTGGTCGCCTTGGTCCAGATCTCGATGAGCTCGCCGCGGCGCTCCTCACCGGTCATCAGACCACGCTGGTACTGCTTGTCGATGCGGTCCGCCTCGACCTGGTACCGAGCGAGGATCTCCGGCTTGCGCGGAGGACCGATGACGTCGCCCATGCCGATCGTCACACCGGACCAGGTGGCCCAGTGGAAGCCGGCCTCCTTGAGCGCGTCCAGGGTCGCGGCCAGGGCGACCTTGGGGAAGCGCTCGGCGAGGTCGTTGACGATCGCCGACAGCTGACCCTTGCGGATCTCGTAGTTCACGTACCGGTAGCCCGTGGGCAGCGTCTCGTTGAAGATGACGCGGCCCAGCGTGGTCTCGACCAGCACCGGGTCACCCTCGACCCACTCCTCCGGCGCGACCCAGGCCTCGCCCTTGGCCCCGTTGTCCACCCCGATGACGTCCCGGAGGCGGATCTTCACCGGCGCCTGGAGGTGCAGCTCGCCGTTGTCGAACGCCATCCGCGCCTCGGCGTCCGAGCTGAACACCCGGCCCTCGCCCTTGGCACCGGGCGTCATGTGGGTCAGGTAGTACAGCCCGATGACCATGTCCTGGGTGGGCATGGTGACCGGCTTGCCGTCGGCCGGCTTGAGGATGTTGTTCGACGACAGCATCAGGATCCGCGCCTCGGCCTGCGCCTCGGCCGACAGCGGCACGTGGACCGCCATCTGGTCACCGTCGAAGTCCGCGTTGAACGCGGTGCAGACGAGCGGGTGGATCTGGATCGCCTTGCCCTCGACCAGCTGCGGCTCGAAGGCCTGGATGCCGAGGCGGTGCAGGGTCGGCGCACGGTTCAGCAGAACCGGGTGCTCGGAGATGACCTCTTCGAGGACGTCCCACACGACCGGGCGCTGCCGCTCGACCATCCGCTTGGCCGACTTGATGTTCTGCGCGTGGTTGAGGTCCACCAGGCGCTTCATCACGAACGGCTTGAACAGCTCCAGCGCCATCTGCTTCGGCAGGCCGCACTGGTGCAGCTTGAGCCGGGGGCCGACGACGATGACGGAACGACCGGAGTAGTCGACCCGCTTGCCGAGCAGGTTCTGACGGAACCGGCCCTGCTTGCCCTTGAGCATGTCGGAGAGCGACTTCAGCGGGCGGTTACCCGGACCGGTGACCGGACGGCCACGACGACCGTTGTCGAACAGCGCGTCGACGGCCTCCTGGAGCATCCGCTTCTCGTTGTTCACGATGATCTCGGGCGCGCCGAGGTCGATCAGACGCTTGAGGCGGTTGTTCCGGTTGATGACCCGGCGGTACAGGTCGTTCAGGTCGGAGGTCGCGAACCGGCCACCGTCGAGCTGCACCATCGGGCGCAGGTCCGGCGGGATGACCGGGACGCAGTCCAGGACCATGCCGAGCGGCGAGTTACGGGTGTTCAGGAACGCCGCGACGACCTTGAGCCGCTTGAGCGCCCGGATCTTCCGCTGTCCCTTACCGGTGCGGATGATCTCCCGAAGGTTCTCCGCCTCGGCGTCCAGGTCCATGTTCTGGAGCAGAGCCTTGATCGCCTCGGCACCCATGCCGCCGGTGAAGTACTCACCGAAGCGGTCACGCAGCTCGCGGTAGAGCAGCTCGTCGGTGACCAGCTGCTTCGAGTCGAGCTTGCGGAAGGTGTCGAGCACCTCGTCGAGGCGGTCGATCTCGCGCTGCGCCTTGTCCCGGATCTGGCGCATCTCGCGCTCGCCGGCTTCCTTGACCTTGCGGCGAACGTCGGCCTTGGCACCCTCGGCCTCGAGCTCGGCGAGGTCCTGCTCCAGCTTCGCGGCACGCTTCTCGATCTCCGAGTCACGGCCGTTCTCCGACTGGCGCTTCTCGGCGAAGATCTCGTTCTCGATCGTGGACATGTCACGGTGACGCGACTCGGCGTCAACGCTCGTGATCACGTACGAGGCGAAGTAGATGATCTTCTCAAGGTCCTTCGGAGCCAGGTCGAGCAGATAGCCCAGCCGGCTCGGGACGCCCTTGAAGTACCAGATGTGGGTGACGGAGGCGGCCAGCTCGATGTGGCCCATGCGCTCACGCCGGACCTTGGAGCGGGTCACCTCGACGCCACAGCGCTCACAGATGATGCCCTTGAACCGGACGCGCTTGTACTTACCGCAGTAGCACTCCCAGTCCCGCTGCGGACCGAAGATCTTCTCGCAGAAGAGTCCGTCCTTCTCGGGCTTGAGGGTGCGGTAGTTGATCGTCTCGGGCTTCTTGACCTCGCCGTGCGACCACTGCCGAATGTCGTCAGCGGTAGCAAGGCCGATGCGCAACTCGTCGAAGAAGTTGACGTCGAGCACTTGGACTATCCCTCGTGTTTCGTTGCTCGGGTGAATTCAAGGCCGGCGGGGGCGCCCCCGGCCGGCCCCGGTGATCGGGGCCGGCCGAGGACGCTCTCCGTCAGATCTCTTCGACGCTGCTGACGCCCTCGTTCGGGCGACGGGACAGGTCGATGCCGAGTTCCTCCGCGGCCCGGAAGACCTCGTCGTCGGTCTCACGCATCTCGAGCGCCACACCGTCGCTGGACAGCACCTCAACGTTCAGGCACAGCGACTGGAGCTCCTTGAGAAGCACCTTGAACGACTCCGGGATTCCCGGCTCCGGGATGTTCTCGCCCTTGACGATGGCCTCGTAGACCTTCACTCGGCCCAGGACGTCGTCGGACTTGATGGTGAGCAGCTCCTGCAGGGCGTAGGCCGCCCCGTAGGCCTGCATGGCCCAGCACTCCATCTCGCCGAACCGCTGGCCACCGAACTGCGCCTTACCACCCAGCGGCTGCTGCGTGATCATCGAGTACGGGCCGGTCGACCGAGCGTGGATCTTGTCGTCGACCAGGTGGTTCAGCTTGAGGATGTAGACGTAGCCGACCGAGATCGGGTCCGGCAGCGGCTCACCGGAGCGACCGTCGAACAGCTGCGCCTTACCGTCGCCGTTGACCAGCCGCTTGCCGTCGCGGTTGACCAGCGTCGACTCGAGCAGACCCTTGATCTCCTCCTCCTGGGCACCGTCGAAGACCGGGGTCGCGACGTTGCTGTCGGCGGAGGACTCGTGGGCCTCGATCGAGCGGAGCTGACGCTTCCAGTCCTCGTCCTCACCCTCGACCGACCAACCGGTCTTGGCGATCCACCCGAGGTGGGTCTCCAGGACCTGGCCGATGTTCATACGCGAGGGCACACCCAGCGGGTTGAGCACGATGTCGACCGGGGTGCCGTCCTCCAGGAACGGCATGTCCTCGACCGGCAGGATCTTGGAGATGACGCCCTTGTTGCCGTGCCGGCCGGCGAGCTTGTCGCCGTCCTGGATCTTCCGCTTCTGGGCGACGTAGACCCGGACCAGCTCGTTGACACCCGGGGGCAGCTCGTCGCCGTCCTCGCGGGAGAACGTCCGGACGCCGATGACCGTGCCGGTCTCGCCGTGCGGAACCTTCAGCGAGGTGTCCCGGACCTCCCGGGCCTTCTCACCGAAGATGGCGCGGAGCAGGCGCTCCTCGGGGGTCAGCTCGGTCTCACCCTTCGGGGTGACCTTGCCGACCAGGATGTCGCCGGGGACGACCTCGGCGCCGATCCGGATGATGCCGCGCTCGTCCAGGTCAGCGAGCATCTCCTCGCTGACGTTGGGGATGTCGCGGGTGATCTCCTCCGGGCCCAGCTTGGTGTCGCGGGCGTCGACCTCGTGCTCCTCGATGTGGATCGAGGTGAGGACGTCCTGCTGCACGAGGCGCTGCGACAGGATGATCGCGTCCTCGTAGTTGTGGCCCTCCCAGCACATGAAGGCGACGAGCAGGTTGCGCCCGAGCGCCATCTCGCCCTCGTCGGTGCAGGGACCGTCGGCGATGACCTGGCCGGCCTCGACGCGGTCGCCCTCGAACACGATCGGCTTCTGGTTGACGCAGGAGCCCGCGTTCGACCGGCGGAACTTGTGCAGCAGGTAGGTACGCCGGTGGCCGTCGTCCTGGTGCACCGTCACGTAGTCGGCGCACAGGTCCTCGACGACACCGCCGACCTCGGCGACGACCACGTCACCGGCGTCGACCGCGGCACGGTACTCCATGCCGGTGCCGACGAGCGGCGACTCCGCCTTGACCAGCGGAACGGCCTGACGCTGCATGTTCGCGCCCATGAGGGCACGGTTCGCGTCGTCGTGCTCGAGGAAGGGGATCATCGCGGTCGCGACGGAGGTCATCTGCCGCGGCGAGACGTCCATGTAGTCGACCTCGGTGCCGGGCACGTAGTCGACCTCACCGCCCTTACGGCGGACCAGGACGCGGTCCTCGGCGAAGGTGCCGTCGCTGGACAGCACGGCGTTCGCCTGGGCCTTGATGAACCGGTCTTCCTCGTCGGCGGTGAGGTAGTGCACCTCGTCGCTGACGACACCGTTCTCGACCTTCCGGTACGGCGTCTCGATGAAGCCGAACGGGTTGACCCGCGCGAACGTCGAGAGCGCGCCGATCAGACCGATGTTCGGGCCCTCAGGGGTCTCGATCGGGCACATCCGGCCGTAGTGGGACGGGTGCACGTCGCGGACCTCGAAGCCGGCCCGCTCACGGCTCAGACCACCCGGGCCGAGCGCCGACAGACGGCGACGGTGGGTCAGACCCGCGAGCGGGTTCGTCTGGTCCATGAACTGCGACAGCTGCGAGGTGCCGAAGAACTCCTTGATCGCGGCCACGACCGGCCGGATGTTGATCAGGGTCTGCGGCGTGATCGCCTCGACGTCCTGGGTCGTCATCCGCTCGCGGACGACCCGCTCCATCCGGGAGAGGCCCACGCGGACCTGGTTCTGGATGAGCTCGCCGACCGTGCGCAGGCGCCGGTTGCCGAAGTGGTCGATGTCGTCGGCCTCGTAACCGTCCTCACCGGCGTGCAGCCGGCAGAGGTAGTCGACGGTCTTGACGACGTCTTCCTCGGTGAGCGTGCCACGGACGATCGGCACGTCGATCTCGAGCTTCTTGTTGAACTTGTACCGGCCGACCTTGGCGACGTCATACCGCTTCGGGTTGAAGAAGAGGTTGTCGAGCAGGGTCTGCGCGTTCTCCCGGGTGGGGGGCTCGCCAGGGCGCAGCTTGCGGTAGATGTCTAGCAGGGCCTCGTCCTGCCCGGCGATGTGGTCCTTCTCCAGCGTCGTCATGAGCAGCTCGGACCAGCCGAAGCGCTCACGGATCTGGTCCGCGGACCAACCGATCGCCTTCAGCAGGACGGTGACGGCCTGCCGACGCTTGCGGTCGATACGGACACCGACGGTGTCGCGCTTGTCGATGTCGAACTCCAGCCAGGCACCCCGGCTCGGGATGACCTTGACGCTGGTGAGGTCGCGGTCGGAGGTCTTGTCCGGCTCCTTGGTGAAGTACACGCCCGGCGAACGGACGAGCTGACTCACCACGACCCGCTCGGTGCCGTTGATGACGAACGTCCCCTTGGGGGTCATCATCGGGAAGTCACCCATGAACACGGTCTGGCTCTTGATCTCGCCAGTGGTGTTGTTGGTGAACTCCGCGGTCACGAACAGCGGGGCACAGTAGGTCAGGTCCTTCTCTTTGCACTCCTCGATCGAGGCCTTCACCTCGTCGAAGCGCGGAGACGAGAAGGACAGCGACATGGTGCCGGAGAAGTCCTCAATGGGACTGATCTCTTCGAGGATCTCTGCGAGGCCCGAGTGGGCGTGCGGGTCGTCCGTCGTCCGGGCCTGCCAACCCTCATTGCCGACCAGCCAGTCGAAGGACTCGGTCTGGAGTGCGAGGAGGTTGGGGACCTCTAGCTGCTCGGTGATCCGGCCGAAAGAGACCCGGCGGGGTGCGTAAGCGCTCGACGTACGGCTGGTCTTCGCAGGGCGGGAAGCTGCCAAGATGCGTCCTTCCGAGGACCGGTGCTGCTATGCGGCTGAGTTGCTGATGCAACTGGTCTGCGTGCACTCCAATGAGCCCCCGGGAAGTTATCCACATGGATATCCCGAGAGGCATCAAGACAGAAGGCAGCGCAAACTAGCAGTGTAGCCGCTTGGCTAACCGCTGTCCAGCCCACACCTGAGGTGGCCTGCGGAACATGCCACCGTCGCGGCTGACCTGGACCTCTGCGGTCAGGGCCGGGACGGGGCCGCTCAGAAACGCGGCAACTAACCCTCTGGTGCCGGTCCGACAGGTATCGGCAGTAGATCCGTTACCCAGCGGGCGGCTGTCGCAAGCGCGGAAACTTGCTGATGTCAGCGTGCCTGTCCGCCGACACACAGTCAAGGGCTGTGCCGCGGGTCGGACGCCTGCGGTCATCCGCCCGGCACACCGGAGGCGCCTCGACGTACAAATGGCGAACTTTGACAGTCTTTGCCACCCGGCGCGAAGACGGCTCGGCGGCACGCCGTTGAGCTGCGCGGACGGCTGGAGAAACAGCGACGGCGGGGACCCGGAACGGATCCCCGCCATCGACTGATGACACTGTGGAGCGTTAGATCACTTGAGGGTGACCTTGGCGCCCTCACCCTCGAGCTTGGCCTTGGCGGCCTCGGCCTTCTCCTTGTTGACACCCTCGAGGATCGCCTTCGGGGCGGACTCGACGGCGTCCTTGGCCTCCTTGAGGCCCAGGCCGGTCAGCTCACGCACGACCTTGATGACCTGGATCTTCTTGCCACCGTCGCCCTCGAGGACGACGTCGAAGGAGTCCTTCTCAACCTCGGCCTCGGCCGGGGCGGCACCCGTGGCGGCGGCAACGGCGACCGGAGCGGCAGCCTTGACGTCGAAGACGTTCTCGAACTCCTTCACGAACTCGGAGAGCTCGATGAGGGTCATCTCCTTGAAGGCCTCGAGCAGGTCTTCGGTGCTGATCTTCGCCATGTGAGGCAACCTTTCCTAAGTTTTCTGACGTTTAACGGTTCACGCGAGGCATCAGGCCTCGGTGGAACCGGCCTGCTCGCGCTGCGCCCGCAGAGCCTCGACCGTGCGCACCGTCTTGGTGAGGGGCGCCTGGAAGGTGGCAGCGGCCTTGCTCAGGTTGGCCTTCATGGCGCCGGCCAGCTTGGCCAGCAGAACCTCACGGGACTCGAGGTCAGCAAGCTTGTTGACCTCGTCCGCCGTGATGGCCTTGCCCTCGAAGACACCGCCCTTGATGACGAGAACGGGGTGGGCCTTGGCGAAGGCACGGAGGCCCTTGGCCGCCTCGACCACGTCACCGTTCACGAAGGCGAGCGCGGTAGGACCGGTGAACAGCGCGTCGAGGCCCTCGATACCCGCGTCAGCCGCGGCACGCTTCGCGAGCGTGTTCTTGGCGACGGCGTACTTGTTCTCGCCGCCCAGCGACCGCCGGAGCTCGGTGAGCTCCTTCACGGTGAGGCCGCGGTATTCGGTCAACACGGTGGCCGCCGAACCACGGAAGTGATCCGTGAGCTCGGAAACAGCCGAAGCCTTGTCGGCCCGGACCGGCTTGTCCGCCATGTCCCTCCTCTCTCAGTGCTTCAGCCACTGGTCGAGAGGGTCCGTACAAAGCAAAACGCCCCGGCGCAGGGCACGGGGCGGACTCGAACACACGCTCACACGCGGTCGACGATCACGAACCGTTCTCCCTACGCGGGTCGCCCGCTTTCAGCGGGACCTTCGGCCACGGCGTCCGTCGAGATGACGGCTGCTGCGGCGACCAGCGGTCTATGGGTGGAACTTCGAGATGGAGAGTACGCGGACCTGTCACGGAACGCCAAATCGGGGCGGACTACGAGCGTGCGCGCCGCAAGCCGGCGTACCCGGCGAGGGCCACGGCACACCACAGGACCGTCCAGACGACCAGGACCAGCAGGGTGGCGGCGTTCGGGGGGTGGTCCCCGCCCATCTCCCGGGCGGTGGCCATCACCGGCGGCACCAGCCACGGGGCGATCGAGCCGGTCAGTCCGAGCACGATGACCAGGATCGAGCCGCTCACCAGGACCACGACACCGGGCAGGACCCGCCGGGTGACCGCTCGGCCGGACAGGGCGCCCAGCGTCACGGCGGCGGCCGTCGACAGCACGTGTGCCAAGATCCCGAGCAGGATGCCGGTCTGCGTCGACGGTTCGGCGGTATCGGGTCGCGGCGGGGCGATCGCGCCGAACGGCCACGGGGCCAGCATCGCGGCCAGGCACACCACCGAGGCGAGGAGCACGGCCGCGAGCAGGCCGCCGGCACCCTCCCGGAACGGGCCGACCGCGAGGCGGGCCAGCCGGCGCTGAGCGTCCGGTTCGGTGTCCAGCACCAGTTTGGTGAGCCAGGCCAGGACCGGGAACAGGCAGACCGCCGAGTAGGCGTAGGCGTGCATGGCGAGCGACGGCCCGCCACCGTAGAGGACGGAGAGGATCACCAGCACGGTGATCAGGGGCGCCACGGCGCGGCCACCGCGCAGAAAACCGGCGAGGCGCATCCGGGTCAGCGCGATCATCGCCCCTCGCTCTCGGTGCTCTCGATTCCGGGTACGCCCATCGCCCTCTGCCCCGGGAAGGAGCTCGTTCCCCGTACCCCGGCCGGGTCTCGCTCCCGGACCCCGAGGACACGGTGACCGGAGGCACGGAGCCGGTCCACCGTCGCGGCGGCCTCGTGCCGTCGCGCCACCACCTCGACCACCACCTCGTCGGCGCCGGTGTCCGGCTCGGGCTCGCCGGTGTGGTGCAGCCCGTGGCCGGTGACGGTCCAGTGGATCGCGCCCGGCAGGTTGGCGATCTCGCCGCGGTGATCGCTGACCAGGACCGCGCCGCCGGCACCGGTGACCTCGGTGACGAGTTCCGGGATGAGCTGCCGGGACGGGGCGTCGAGACCCTCCCAGGGCTCGTCCAGGACCAGCAGGCCGGGTGTGGTGAGCAGAGCCTGGGCCAGGCCGACCTTCTGCGCGGTGCCCTTGGACAGGTCCGGCAGCGGGGTCTCGGCGTGCCCGGTGAGGCCGAGCCGCTCGAGCCACCGGTCGGCGCCGGCGGCGGGCAGGCCACGGACCTCGGCCATCGATCGCAGGTAGCCGATCGTGGTGAACGGCTGGGCGGCCGGGAAACGTTCGGGGACCCAGCCCACCACGGCCGGCCGGTCGCGGACCACGCCGCGGGACGGGCGGAGCACCCCCGCGGCGAGTTGCAGCAGGGTCGACTTGCCGGCGCCGTTGCGGCCGAGCACCACGATCGTCTGCCCGGGCTCCACGGCGGCGTCGATGTCCTGGAGCGTCCAGTCGGCGCGTCGCGCGTACCGGAACCAGACTTTGTCGAAGCGCACGGCCGGAAGCCTGCCACAGAGACCGCCTTCGACGCAGGCCCGGAAACACGAAATCCCCCGGGGACGTCCCCGGGGGATTTCGAGAGATGCGACCGTCAGGCGGTGGCGTCCGCGCCGCGCAGGTTCTTCTGCACGTTCGGGTCGACCTGGATGCCGGGGCCCATCGTGGTGGTGATGGTGACCTTCTTCAGGTACTTGCCCTTGGCGGCCGACGGCTTCGAGCGCAGGACCTCGTCGAGGACCGCGCCGTAGTTGTCGATCAGCTGCTCCGCCGAGAAGGACGCCTTGCCGATGATCAGGTGCAGGTTGGAGTGCTTGTCCACCCGGAAGGTGATCTTGCCGCCCTTGATCTCGTTGATGGCCTTGGTGACGTCCATGGTCACGGTGCCGGTCTTCGGGTTCGGCATGAGGCCACGCGGGCCGAGGATCCGGGCGATCCGGCCGATCTTGGCCATCTGGTCCGGCGTCGCGATCGCGGCGTCGAAGTCCAGCCAGCCACCCTGGATCCGGGCGACGAGCTCGTCGGTGCCGACCTCGTCGGCGCCGGCCGCGACGGCCTCCTCGGCCTTCGCGCCCTGGGCGAACACGATCACGCGGGCGGTCTTACCGGTGCCGTGCGGCAGGTTGACGGTGCCGCGGACCATCTGGTCGGCCTTACGCGGGTCGACACCGAGGCGCATCGCGACCTCGACGGTGGCGTCGAACTTGGCGGAGCCGGTCTCCTTGGCGAGGGCGACCGCGTCCTTCGGCTCGTAGAGCTTGTTGACGTCGATCTTCTCGACGGCGGCGCGGTACACCTTGCTGCGCTGTGCCATTTCTCTTGCTCCTGTGGTAGATGGCGGGGCCGCTTCGGATGCGCGGCCCCTCCCACTGATATCGCCGGGGATCCGGCGATCAGATCTTGGTGACCTGGTTGAAGTTCAGCTCGACCGGGGTCTCCCGGCCGAAGATCGACACCAGGACCTTGAGCTTCTGCTGGTCGGCGTTGATCTCGCTGATCGAGGCCGGCAGCGAGGCGAACGCGCCGTCGGTCACCGTGACCGAGTCGCCCACCTCGAAGTCGAGCACCTTGACCTCGGGCTTCGCCTTCTTCTCCTCGGCCTGGACAGCCGGGGCCAGCCACTTCAGCACCTCGTCGAGGGAGAGCGGGGCCGGCCGGTCGACCCGGTCGGTGGCGCCCACGAAGCCGGTCACACCGGGCGTGTTGCGCACGCAGGAGTAGGACTCCGGGCTCAGGTCCATCCGGACCAGGATGTAGCCGGGGAAGACCTTGGCCTGCACCTGGTTGCGCTTGCCGTTCTTGACCTCGACCTCTTCGCGGGTCGGCACCTCGACCTGGAAGATGAACTCCTCCATGTCGAGGCTCGTGATCCGGGTCTCGAGGTTGGTCTTGACCTTGTTCTCGTAGCCCGCGTAGGAGTGCACGACATACCAGTCGCCGGGGGCGTAGCGCAGCTTCTGCCGCAGCTCCTTGACCGGGTCGTAGTCCTCGTCAGCCTCGGGCGCCTGAGCCTCGACCGGCTCGGCGGCCTCGACCGGCTCTTCGGTCTCCGGCGACGACTGCTCGTCAGCAAACTGCGCGGTCTCGTCGTCGTACTCAGGCACGCTCGCTCACTTCCAAAAGTCTTCGGTTCGCGGATCGCTGGACGTCAGCCCAGCGCCCATAGCATCGCCTTACCGAACGCGTAGTCCAGGCCGGCCACGATGGCGGTCATGACCACCACGAAGACGATCACCACACCGGTGTAGGTGAGCAGCTCTTTACGGGTCGGCCAGATGACCTTGCGAAGCTCGCTGACGACCTCACGGAAGAAGCCGCCCACCCGGCCGAAGAGACCCGAACGCCGACCCGACTTCTTGGTCTTGGGGCTTTCCGAGTCACTCCGCTCGGCGACAGCGGTGCCACCGCCGGCGGTCACCAGCGCGTCATCGGCGTTGTCGTCCGGAACATCGCCACCGGCGGCGGCGGCGAGCAGCTCGTCGTCGCCCGGGACGTCGTCACCGGGCCGGTCCTTCTCGGCCACTTCGCCCTACTTCCGTCGTCGGTGGTCTTGAATCCCGTCAGAGCTCGACCGGACGCGGAATTTGTGCGGACCGCGCACCGGGCGGGCACGTCGAGGAGAAATGCGCAGGGGTGACAGGACTTGAACCTGCAGCCTGCGGTTTTGGAGACCGCTGCTCTGCCAATTGAGCTACACCCCTTTGCGGAGCTGCTGTCTTTCGACTCACAGCCCCACGGCGCATCACTGTACCGGTACGCCCGGCATTACCCCAACCCGGGCTACCGCTTACTGATGAGCGCCTGTGCCAAGGACAGTACCTTGTCCCCGTTGCATGTCGCAGTCAGGCTCAGCCGAGTGTGCCCCTCGTCGGTGACCTCCTTGACCGTGGCGGACACCACGACCTCGGTCCCCTCGTCGGTGTCGGGCACCGGGACGGGGCGGCTGAACCGCACGCTGAACTCGACCACCGCGTCCGGCGCGCCGGCCCACTCGGTGACGGCACGCCCCACCAGGGCCATCGTGAACATGCCGTGCGCGATGACGCCGGGCAGCCCGACGCCCGTGGCGACCCGCTCACTCCAGTGGATGGGGTTGAAGTCGCCCGAGGCGCCCGCGTAGCGGACCAGATCGGCCCGGGTCACCCGAAAGGTCTTCGGCTCCAGTGCGCTCATGCCGCCACCTCCGCTGCGCTCCGGCGTCGCCATGTGTTCAAGACTGAGCCCGATGATTCACTCGCAAGCTCGCTCATTCAGTGCTCCTCACCGCGCTGGACCAGCTTCGACCAGACGGTCACCACCGGCTCGCCGGCCTCGGTGGTCACCTCGGTCCGGGTGGTGATGAACTCGTGCCCGCCCCGGCTGATGATCTCGTCCACCGAATTGACGCAGACCAGGGCGTCCCCGGCGACCACCGGACGGGTGTAGGCGAACCGCTGGTCGCCGTGCACCACCCGGGTGTAGTCGAGGCCCAGGGCCGGATCGGCGACGACCTGACGGCTGGCCGCCATGGTGATCGCGACCGGGAAGGTGGGCGGGGCCACCACGTCCGGATAGCCGAGGGCACGCGCGGCCGCGGGGTCGTGGTACGCCGCGTCGGTGGCGCCGATCGCCCGGGCGAACTCACGGATCTTCTCCCGACCGACCAGGTACGGCTCGGTGGGCGGCCAGCTACGGCCGACGAACGATTGGTCCAGAGGCATGCCCACAAACTACCCTCCGGGGCCACCGCAGAAATAGCACTGTGAGTGCACAAATATCGAAGATGCTGCGGAAACAGCACTGCGCCGCCCGGAGTGACTCCGGACGGCGCAGTGTGAAGATCAGATGTTGCCCGAGATCAACGGGTCTCGCGGTGCAGGGTGTGCTTCCCGTCGCGCGGGCAGAACTTCTTCAGCTCGACGCGGTCCGGGTCGTTACGCCGGTTCTTCTTGGTGATGTAGTTCCGGTCCTTGCACTCCGTGCACGCCAGGGTGATCTTCGGACGGACGTCGGTCGCCTTGGCCACGGCGGGGTGCCTTCCTGCTAACGGGTTTCTTACTGACGACGAACCAGCGTAGACGCTCGGTCAGCCGCTTCGCAAAGTGGGGCCCCGGTGGGGCATTACAGAAGAGTAGCGATGGCCGGACTTGAACCGGCGACACAACGATTATGAGTCGTTTGCTCTACCGACTGAGCTACACCGCCGAGCCAGGCTCATCAGTTCAGCGCCTGACGAGGCGGAACGAACCCGGTAGAGCCCCCTTACGGAATCGAACCGTAGACCTTCTCCTTACCATGGAGACGCTCTGCCGACTGAGCTAAGGGGGCTTGCGGCTTGCGATCTCTCGCTCGCTGCAGGAGTAAGACTACACGGCCTGTCGGCGGGGGTGAAATCAGTACCCCCTTTACCGGGAAACGCCTGGTCAGATGACTGCTCGGAGCCTGCGGACCTCACCGGTGGGGGTGGACTCCGGCTCGGTCTGAGCGCTCAGCCAGGCCTCCAGACGCTCGAACGGCAGGGGCCGGCTGAACAGATAGCCCTGACCGATCTCGCATCCCATCTCCTCGAGCAACTCCAGGGTCAACTCGCTCTCCACACCCTCGGCGACCACGGTGAGGCCGAACTCCCGGGACAGGCCGATCACCGCGCGGACGATCGCGAGGTCACCCGAATCGGTGGCCATGCCCTGGACGAAACTGTCGTCGATCTTCACCTCGTGGACCGGCCACTGGCGCAGATAGGCCAGCGACGAGGCGCCCGTCCCGAAGTCGTCGACGCTGAGGCGCACGCCCAGATCGCGCAGCCGGTAGAGGGACGGCAGGACCCGCTCGATGTCGCCCAGCATGCCCGGCTCCGACACCTCGAAGGTGACCAGGCCGGGATCCACCCCGTGCTCCTCCAACAGGTCCCGGACCAGCTCCGGGAAGTGCGAGTCGAGCAGGGTCCGGGCGGAGAGGTTGACCGCGATGGCGAGCGGCCGCTCCGCGTCGGTCCAGGCTCGGCAGCGGCGCAGGCCGGCGACGAGCACCACCTCGGTGAGCCGGGCCAGCTGGCCGGTGTGCTCGGCGACCGCCACGAAGTCCTCCGGGGCGACCTCGCCGTGCGCCGGGTGCACCCAGCGGGCCAGGCACTCGACACCCAGCACGTGCCGGTCGGCGAGCGTCACCTTCGGCTGGAAGTAGACCTCCAACTGCTCGTTGTCGAGGGCGCGGCGCAGGTCGGCGGCGATGCCCAGACGTCGGACCGCACGGGACTCCAGGGCCGGGTGGAAGGGCTGCACGCCGTACGGCAGGACCTTGGCCGCGTTGGCGGCCAGCTCGGCCCGCTGGAGAAGGGTCTCCGGGTCGCTGCCGTGGTCGGGATAGATCGAGACGCCGACCGCCGTGTTCACGTCCAGGGTGAGCGAGCCCACCGCCATCGGGCCACGCAGGCTCTCCCGCATCCGGGTGGCGATCTCGATCGTGGCGTCGATGCTCGCGGCCCGCAGGGTGACCACGAACTCGTCCCCACCGATCCGGCCGACCAGCGCTCCCGGGTCGGCGATGCCGCGGATCCGGTCGGCGGCCTCGACGAGCAGTTTGTCGCCGGCCGCGTGGCCCATCGACTCGTTCACGTTCCGCTGGCCGTCGACGTCGAACAGCATGATCGCGACGACCTCGTCCTCGGCGCGGACCTTGACCGACTCGGCGAGCGCGTCGATCACCCGGCGCCGGTTGGGCAGGCCGGTCAGCCGATCGTGGTACGCGTCGTAGCGCAGCCGGTCGACCAACCGCGAATTCTCCACCGCGACCGCGGCGTGCGCGGCGATCGTCTCAAGCACCTGCACGTCGGCTTCCCGAAAGGTACGGTTGTCGCCGACCCGGTTGACGACCTCCAGCGTGCCGATGATGGCCTGGCCCGAGCGCAACGGGATGACCAGGGCGTCCTTGACCTTCGCCGACCGCAGGCAGGGCCGCAGGTCCTCGGTCTCGGCGAAGCGGGCGCCGACACCGACCGCCGACTTCAGCTCGACCGCCCGCTGGCGGACCTCCTCCGGTATGGGCGCGATGTCCAGCAGGCCCCGGTGCTCGACCCGGGCGGTCAGCAGCACCTCCGGATGCCGGCCCTGCGGGGCGAGCCAGAGCGTCGCGAACTCCGACTGCATCAGTGAGCGCACCCGGCCCAGCAGCACGTCGGGCAGACCGCTGCGGCCGCTCTCGTCCCGGACCGCCTGGGTCAGCTCGTAGACCTCGGCCAGCGTCCGGTGGCGGCGGAAGAACTCCGCGTACGACCGGAGGACCGTCACCAGGGCGGCGACCAGGATGGCGAGCAGGATGGCGGACCAGGCGGTCGCCTCGAGCGCGACCAGGAAGATGAGGCCGACCACGATGTTGATGGTGTTGACGGTCATCGCGGAGAAGCCGGCGCGAAGCGCGTCCCGGCCGGTGCGCGGGCTCTGCACGAGCGTGAACACGCCGGCGAGGCTGAGGAGCTCGACCAGGTAGCTGAGGCCAGCGGCAGCGGCCAGGATGGCCCAGGTGCGCGGGCCGGCGTCCGTGATGGGCGCGAAGGAGGCGATCAGCAGCAGGGCCGCACAGTTGCCTGCGGCCGACTTGGCGACGTTGAAGGACAGCTTCGTGACCGGGACATTCGACCGGAGGTGGTGCACCAGGTTGGCACCGCTCACCACCAGGATCACCATCACCGGTGGGAGATAGAACAGTGCCAGGACGAGCGGCACGTCAGTCATCGCGACGGTGAAGCTGCTCCGCCAGATGACGATGTTGAAGACGTCGCGGTAGGCGATCAGGTACGCGACGAAGAACGCGAGGCCGGCCGGCCAGGCGTGGTACCAATCAGGCTCCGCCACCCAGAAGCCCGCCGTGCAAACGAGCGCGAACACCATCAACGGCCACGTGATCAACCACGCCCGTTGCGCGCCGCCATGCCGGACCGGGGACCGCTCGACCATCGAGAATCCTCTCTAGCCGATCGGCCCCTAGTCCGTCAACGTGTGTGACCCTCAGACCCAATCGAGCGTCGGCGAGTTCTGAGTCTGGACCGCACTGGTCGTCTCGTCAGCTGTCGATGCCCCAACGGTGACGCCACCGAAGACAACGGCAAGCACAAAAACCAAGCCCGCGAAGCGGCCCAGCTTTTTTGCAGACATAGTCGTGCTCCTCGAGTCGGGGAATCGCATCAGGGTGGGGGTCACATGATGGTGCCACACCAGTTGTGCGACAGGCAGCGTTCAGCGGCGGGTCGTGGCGACGCTCCGGCAAATCCTGGCCGAACGGCTGAACAGGCCCTCACGCCAACTGCTGAAGAATTGACGGCTTTATAGCCCATTTAGGCGGAGAAGTGAGGCAAGCTCGCACTAGGTCGTCAAGGCTGCTTGACGTCAAGACAGCCTGACGAAAGACTGCCTTCATGGCCTCCCCCGACGAACTGGAACGGCGGCACACACTCACCACGGCGACCGATCGTTACGACGCTCTCCGGATGCGCGACGCCCTCGCCGCCATGGACCCGGAGAACGAGACCGCCCTCTCCCCCGACGAGACCCTCGAGATGCTCGCGCTCAGCGAGGTGATCATTCGCAAGGCGGGGTACGGACGGCAGACGATGGTCCGCTCCGCCCGGGCCGCCGGAGCCTCCTGGACCCGGATCGGGGCCGCCCTCGGCACCAGCAAGCAGGCCGCCTGGGAGTCCCACCAGCGGTGGATCGACGATCAGGCCGGCGTCGACCGGGCCTGAATCAGTCCCCGGTGGCGGCGGGACGGCCGGTGTGGGCGTACTGCGACCAGGAACCCGGGAAGAGACGGCCGGCGCCCAGGCCGGCATGCTCCAGGGCGATCAGGTTGTGGCAGGCGGTCACACCGGAGCCGCAGTAGGAGATGACGTCACCCGTGCCGTCCGCGCCCACCGCGGCGAAGCGCTCGCGCAACGCCGGCACCGGCAGGAAACGGCCCTCGGCGTCGACATTGTCCCGGCAGGGGAGACTGTGGGCACCCGGGATGTGACCCGGACGCGGATCCACCGGCTCGGTGTCGCCGCGGAACCGGGAACGGTCCCGCGCGTCCAGCACCACGCCCGGCGCCGCCACGGTCTCCTCCAGCGAGGCCAGCCGATCGGCGGGCCACGGCCGGGCCGTGAACGTCGCGGCGGGGCGCCGCGGAACCTCGGTGGTCAGCTCGCCCCGGTAGGCCGTCAGGCCACCGTCCAGCAGCGCGGCGTCGTGCCCGATCGACCGGAGCATCCACACCAGCCGGGCCGCCACGACTCCGCCGGCGTCGTCGTACCCGATCACTTGATCTTGATCGCCGATCCCGGCCGCCGCCATCGCAGCCGCGAAAGTCTCCGGATCCGGAAGCGGATGCCGGCCCTCGGCCGGCGACGCGTGCCGGGCCAGCGCGGTGTCCAGATCGATGAAGACCGCGCCGGGCAGATGGCCGCGCTCGTAGGCCTCCCGGCCGGAACGGCCGTCCAGATACCACCGCACGTCGGCCAGGACCACACGGTGATCCAGCAGCCAGGACTCGTCCACCACCGGATCGATCACGCGCTCGCCTCCCGCCCACGGACATTGTCTACTGGCTGGACAACCCCAGCCGGACGCCGAAACCGAGCAGGACCGCGCCGGTTCCGGCGTCGACGGTACGCCGGACGGCGCGCCGGGCCAGGAAGCCACGCGCCGCCTGCGCGCCCATGATGATCGCGGCGAACCAGAGCAGGCCCTCCACGTCGTGCACCAGGGCCAGCACCAGACCGGTCGCCAGCGGGTCGGCGCCCTCCGGCACGAACTGCGGGATGACCGCCAGATAGAAGGCGCCCACCTTCGGATTCAGCAGGTTGGTCAGGAAACCCCGGCCGAAGGTGCTCCAGAACGTCGGAACGATCTTCGCCGTCCCGGCCTCCGCGGCGCGGCCACCACGGCGCAACGCGGCGGCGATCATCCGCACCCCAAGGAAGATCATGTACGCGGCACCGGCCACCCGCAGGATCGTGTAGCCCACGATCGACGCCGCCAACAGCGCGGACGCCCCCACCGCGGCGGCCGCGCCCCAGGCCAGCGCCCCCGCGCCGATACCCAGCGCGGTCGCGAACGCCGGACCCCGGCCCATCGTGACCGCGGCCCGCAGAACCAGCGCGGTATCCAGGCCGGGAGTGATCGTCAACAGCGCGCCGAGCAGGGCGAACGAGAGAACGGCGTCGGTCAGGTCCATGGCCCCGGTTCTCGGCCCGAACCCCGCTCGGCGGCCACTGAGATCAGCGGTAGTTGGTGAACTGCAACGCGACGCCGAAGTCCTCCTGCTTCAGCAGAGCGATGACCGCCTGCAGATCGTCAC
Organism: Actinoplanes hulinensis; assembly: GCF_019429605.1. Taxonomy (NCBI): domain Bacteria; kingdom Bacillati; phylum Actinomycetota; class Actinomycetes; order Micromonosporales; family Micromonosporaceae; genus Actinoplanes; species Actinoplanes hulinensis. Next base: position 599,766 of record NZ_JAHXZI010000001.1, read on the forward strand.
GCTTCTTACCCGTGACCCGAAGCTGGTCACCCTGGATCTGGGCCTGCACACCCTTCGGGCCCTCGTCCCGGATCTTCTTGCTGATCGCCTTGGCCTTCTCGGTCTCGATGCCCTCGACCACCTTGAGGTCGATCTTGAAGGTCTTGCCGGACTGGCGCGGCTCGCCGGCGTCCAGGCTCTTCAGCGAGATGTTCCGCTTCACCAGCTTCTCCTTGAAGACATCGAGCGCGGCCGTCGCCCGCTCCTCCGTCTCCGAGGTGATCGTGAACGCCTCCCCCGACTTGGCGAGACCCGTCCCGGTGCCCCGGAAGTCGAACCGGGTGCCGAGTTCCTTCTCCGCCTGGTTGAAAGCGTTGTCGACCTCCTGCCGGTCGACCTTGCTGACGATGTCGAACGACGGGTTGGCTGCCATGATCAGACTCCTGCGGCTGGATGCTTGTCGATGCTTACAGCGGGCTCCCGGGAAGTCCGCGACATGCCGACCGTACCCGGTTGTTGAACCGAGCCGCGGTACGGCTATTGTTGTGTCCGCTGCCGCGGGAAACCGCGGCGGTAGCCCAGGCGGGTTGCCCGAGCGGCCAATGGGAGCGGACTGTAAATCCGTCGCGAAAGCTACAGAGGTTCGAATCCTCTACCCGCCACAGGCTAGGAAAACGGCCCCGGTACCAGCGGAAACGCTGAACCGGGGCCGTTCTCGTCGGTCCCACTGAGTCCAACTCAAAGCCGTTCGATCTCAGTCGTCACGGCAAATGCGCGGCAAAGTTTGGTCAAGATCCTTCGGGGTCGTCGGCCACCTGCTCCTCGTCCTTCAAAGCGTTCTCGATCCGCCTCTTTGCTGCCTCCTGCTGGCCGTCGATGCACTTCGCGTAGACCTTCATCAGGACGTGCACGCTGTGCCCGGCCCACTCGGCGACCTGGGGTGCCGAGACTCCGGCGTTCAACCAGAGGGATACGGCCGCGTGTCGGAGGTCGTACGGTCGGCGGGCCAGCGGGGATCGCTGCTGTGCGGGCGTGAGCGTCTTCTCTCGGGCCTTCCGCCATGCCGTCCCGTAGGCGTTGTTCGTCAGTGGCTTGCCGGCCGTGGGTCGGTACTTCCCGCCGGGGCCGCGCCGGGTGACGAACATCCGGCCGTTCACTCCGGCGGGGTACTCGGCGAGGTGCCGATCGAGCAGAGCGCAGAGCGCCGGGGCCGCGGGGACATCGCGTGTCGCGTTGCGTCCCCGGTGCTTGAGCGCCCGGTGTTCGATCGTGCCGTCCATATCCCCCCATCCGTTGCCTACTGCCACCGTTGCCCCGGTGAGGTGCAGCCATCCCCATCCGCCCTTGCGCTTCGGCCTCTCGTACTCGTCCTCCCGCAGGTGCAAGACCTCTTCGGGGCGCAGGGCGGCGTAGTACATGCAGCCGAAGAACGCGGTCAGCTCTGGCATGGTCGCGTCGACTGCGGCGAGCAGGGCGCGAGCCTGCTTCGGGTTGGCGACCACTTGCCGGTCGATCTCGTCCGTGTTCTTCGGCGCGGTCCAGCTCACCTTTTCCATCGGGTGCGAGTCGAGGTGGCCCAGCTCGACGGCGTACCGCAGAGCACCGCTGAACACGGCCCGCTTGCGGGCGACCGTGCTCGCCGAGGCGGCACCGCCCTTCAACAGGACGGCGAGGCCGTCGAGAACCTTGCGGATCAGCGCCGCGTCGGCCAGGGCCGACAACTTGACCGTGTTGCGCTCCGCCCACGCGACGGCGGCGGCCAGGTCTTCCGGCGGCGGCCCCTCGTCCCGCCGGGACTTGTTGAACACATAGGTGTGCAGCGCCCGCCTGATCACGTTGTCCGGGGGCGCGCCTCGGTCGGTGGCGAATAGGGTCATCGTTGCTCCGGTCAAGCTCTCGGCGATGCCCTTGCGGTGCTTCGCCGAAGCTCGCGGCCACTTGACATCGACGTAGGCCACAGCGTGCTCGTACCACGAGCGGCTGTTCAGCTCCCGGGCCATCGGCTCGGGCAGGCCGCTCGCCACGTCGAACGCGATGCCTTCACGTTGCGCCGTGACCAGCTTCGACCGGAAGCTCTCGGCGAGTGCCCTGGTCTGGAAGGTCTGGCCGAAGTCCTGGCCGGCGACCACCCACCGCACCCGGTAAGTACTGCGCGGCTTGCCGGTCTTGCGGTCCTTGCCCACGTGTTCGCGGATGGCCCAGAGACGCACGTCGTAGGTGGTGTTCATGCGGGTTGCGGCTCCTCACGGCTCGACAGCCAGGCGTCGAAGTCGGTGCGGCGGATGCGGAGCTGCCCGTTCGGCAGCTTGTAGGTACGGGGTGCCTGGCCGAGGGCCTTCCAGCGGAAGAAGGTCGACTTGGGCACGTCCAGCTCGGTCAGAAAGTCAGCCAGGGTTAGGAAGTTGCGCGCCATCGGGGTCCGGCCTCCCTTGGCAGGGCAGGGTCTTGCGGGCTGAGCGGGGTGACGACCGCCGTTCGACGGCCGAGGGTCTGACGTGGAGGGGTCGCTAGCCGTCAGTCGGAGAACGGCGGAGAGCGGCCCGCTGTAGGCCACGCTGAGCCATGATTTGAGTTGCACCGGTATGAATGGATACATCCGGAAGCCTCGGAGGCTCTCAGCGGGGCGGTTGTCCGGCGCCCTCGCCGAGGCGCCGGTGCGAGTCGGGCCGATGTGGCCCTGCCAGAACTGCCACAACTGCCAGAACCTCTGGCGGTAGGGGGTTGTGGCGGTTGTGGCAGTTCTGGCAGGGGCATCACGCGGCCCTCCGGGTGTCGAGCGGGTGCACGGTGGCGGCCGGTCGGTGCACGTCCGGATGGACAAGGTAGGTCGGTGACGGCGGTCGGCCGCCGGTGCGCTTCGGCGCCGGGATGTCGAGCTGGCGGAGGTAGCCGTGGGCTTCGAGCACGCCGAGCGGCGGGTCGAAGTCGCCGGCGGTCGGGAGCTGGGAGGACTTGAGTGCCCGGAACACCTCGCGCTTGGTGAAGGTGGTGACGGCGCCGCGTTCGACCCACGTCAGGATGGTGCGGGCGTTGCGGGTGTGCTGGTCGGCGCCCATGTCGTCGAACGCCGCGAGGGCGTGAGCGGCGTAGTACTCGCCGATCGCGTCAGCCCGCTGCACGGTCTCGACCTCGACGGGCTTGCCCCATCCGTCGCGGAGATGCTCGGCGAGGTGGAGCAGGCCAGCGATGCGGACGACGGCGCCGGTGTATTTGCTGCCCCAGTCCACGATGTGCGCCCACGCGCCGCCCGGGCCGAGCTGCGGCTCGACAGTTCGCTCGATCTCCAGCACGTACTCGTTGGCCTCGGGGGTGAGCGGCAGGACGGCGGGGTCGGTCCACTCGGCGAGGGTGAGCACCAGGGCGTGCAGGTTGGCCGCGTAGCAGGTGGCGACCTTCTCGGGCACGGGGTCAGCGCCGACCTTGCGGCGGCCGACGGTGTTCTCCGGGACGGCGAACAGGATCCGGGCGAGCAGGCCCTTGCCCCGGAACCCCGGCATCTGGGCGATGTCGCGCAAGATCTCCGGCTGTACGGCCAGACCCATGGTTAGGGCGGGATTCTCGACGTGTTCGGCGTCGCGGGAGCGCCGGTCGACGCGGAGCATGTCCCCGGCGTGACCTTTCAAGAACACTTCCAGGTTGGGGGTGCCGGAGTAGCGGCCGGCGATGGTCGCGAAGATCCCGCCCTCCGGCGACAGCACGGCGAGCCGGCCGCCCTGGTCGGCGAGGATCGACTGAGCCTTTTCGCTGGTCACGTCGTCCGCGACGAGTTGCGGCTTGGCCGGCACGGCGACCGCTTCGGCGTTCATCGCGGCGGCGGTGGCCTCGGCGATCAGGGTGTCGCGCTGGGCGCCCTCGGCAGAGGCTGCGGCCAGGGCGGCGCGTTCGGCGGCCTTGCCGGTGACCTTGGCGGTCAGTTCGGCCTCGATGATGACCGGCATGACCTTCTCGATCAGGGTCTTTTCGGCGGCCATGATCGGCGGGATCATCGCGGCGAACACCGCGCTCTTGCGAGAGCCAGGCGGGAGCACGACGACGATGTAGAGGTTGGTCGGTTCCCGCCACGACCCACGCACCTCGACCTCAGCCCGGCCACCGGCAGCGGTGGACAGGCACGCGAGGGCGAGACTTCCGGCGAGGTCGATCGGGGTTTGGGTGAACTCGGCGACGGCGCGCACGTGGTCGCCGAGCCACGCCGGGAGCAGGTCGGCGGGAAACACCGGGAGGTGGCGGCCCTTGCCGAGCGGGATCAGGGGCGACCAGCCGGTGCCGGTGTCGGCGTCGTCGAGCAGGGCGCGGCCGGTCGCCACGATCTCGGCGGGGTCGGCGCCGGAGGTGGCGAGCTGGGCGAGCTGGTTACCGAGGTCGGCGACCTTGCGGCGTTTCGCGTGTCCGGCCACGATGCCCGCGTAGTGACCGGCGTTCGCCGCAGTCGGGACCTGGGAGACGAGGGTGTGCAGATAGGGGGCGCCGCCCACCTTGCCGAGGTCTCCGGTCTCGGCAAGGTGGGCGGTCACGGTGATCGGGTCGGTCGGGATCTGGGCGGCGTGCATGGCGCACATCGCTTCCCACAGCACCGCATGTGCCGGGCGGCCGAAGTCCGACGGGGCCAGGGTGACGGCGAGGTCGGTCATCAAGTTTGGTGCGAGCAGGGCGGCGCCGATGAGGGCCTGCTCGGCGGCCAGGTCGTACGCGGCGTGCTGGGTCACGGTCGGCTCCTTCCAGGTCAGAACGGGTAGGTCAGGCGGCCAGGGGTGCGGCGAGGTCGGGTTGCACGTGTGCCGGGGCGACCGGTTCGGTCAGCAGCAGCCGCACCGCGAGGTCGGCGGCCTGCGGGACCACGCCGTTGCCGAGCACCCGCAACGCGTCGGTGCGCTTGTCGAGTACGTCGGTGACCCACCCGGCGGGCAGGCCCATCAGCCACTCGACGAACCGGGGCGAGAGCTGCCGGCGGTTGCGCCCGGCGATGGTCGGTTCCGGTGCCGGTCGGCCGATCACCTGCTCCCACCGGGCGATGGCCGGCGCGTAGGCGCCCCAACGGTCGGGCTGCACGGCGGCCGGCAGCGCGAGGTCCCCGGCGCTGCCGCGCTGGTTCGGCCCGCCTTTGACGCCGTCGGTGGCGCGCGGGGTGGGTAGGAGCCGGTTGACCTGGTCGAACACGACCTGTGACAGCGGCGGCCGGAAGCCCTCGCCGGCCCGCCGACCTTCGGTGCCGGTGTCGGTCGCTTTCGGTGTGGGCAGCAGCGCTATCGCGTCGTCCAGGCCGAACGTCCGATCGGGATCGTGCAGCCGGGCGGCAGCCGTCGCTGGCGACGGGAACCCGGAGCCCCGGCCGAGGGTGGAGACCGGCGTGGGGAGCAGGTGCTCGACGGCTGACAGGCCGGGCGACTTGCGGGCCTGCTCGCCCGGCGATCCGTTGCGCCGGGCGTCGCTGGCCTTCGGGGTGGGCAGCAGCGGCAGGCCGGTCACAGGTCCAGCAGGGTCGGTTCCTCGCAGCCGCGGAGCGGCTTCCTCTTGCGGCCACGCGACGGCGAAGAGCCTTTCGCGCTGGTGGGCCGCTCCGGTGTCGGAAGCGCGTACGCAGCGCCAGCGTCCCACGTACCCGATGGCGGCCAGCGAAGCGGTGACGACGTCGAAGCCGAGGCCCAGATGCCCGCGGACGTTCTCCAGGACGACGAGACGGGGTCGAAGTGCGCGAATGGCTGCCCAGACGTCGGGCCAGCGGTTGCGTGGGTCATCGAGTCCTCCCCGGGGGCCGGCGTAGCTGAACGGCTGACACGGGTAACCGGCCAGCAGCACATCGATCGGGCCGAGCCCGGCCCACCCGCCGGCGGCGGTGACGGCGGCGATGTCGCCGAGGTTCGGCACGCCCGGCCAGCGGGCGGCGAGCACGGCCGAGGGCGCGGAGTCGAACTCGCCGTGCCAGACCGGCTCGATCGGGCCGAGGGCCACCGCGGCGCCCAGCTCCAGCCCGCCGTAACCGGAGCAGAGCGAACCCGCACGCAGCGCCGTCATCAGGCCACCCCGGCGAGCGGGGCCGGACGGGTCATGTCGTGTTCGTCGGTCGGGCAGCCGTGCAGGCAGGCACAGCAGGACACGTCCATGCAGTGCTCGCCCTGCTCATCGGCCCGGCAGATGTCGGGGTCGCAGACGCAGTCCGGGCAGCCGCCGGGCCGGCGGGGGTCAATGGTGAACTCGGCGTCGAGGTAGATGCGCATCTGCTCGGGCTCACGCCGGTTGGCATACGGCCGGGACACCTTGGTGATACGCAGCTCGGGGGCGTTCTCCAGCGCGGCGACCATGGCGGCGACCTGATCGCCGTCGCCCATCAGGCGGATCTTCACGCCGTCACCTCCGGCCGGTCGACGCGGACGCTGCCGGTGTAGCTGGTCAGCGCGTAGTGCTCAGCCATCACGGCTTCGGTGATGTAGGTGGCCTCGTAGACGGCCGAACCGAACCGACGGCGGGCGTAGAAGTGACCACGGCCGTTGTCGGTGACCTCCACACCGAGGGCGCGGGCGATCTCGGCCAGTCGGGCGAGGGCGGCCTGCTCGGTCGCGGCGAAGACGCTGTAGTGGACCGCGGCGCCGCCGTTGGTGGGTGCCTCGGGGTGCTCGGCGAGGAAGTCGGCCAGGGCGTGCAGGTCGGCGGCAAGGGCCTGCCGGCCGGCGTCGACCGCGGTGTGGGTGGTGGTCATGCTGCGTCCTCCTGTTCGGCGATGAGGTCGGCGGCGCGGCCGGGCTCGGTAAGGTGCAGTTCAGAGGCGTCGCGGAACACGAGCGGGTACAGCGGTTCGCCGTCCACGTCGTGGTCGACAGGGTCGGCACCGTCGACGCAGACGTCCCACTCGTCGGGGCCGCACTGGCCGACGATGTAGCCGGTGACCCACGGCCAGACCGTGCGGCCTGCGTCTACCTGGCGGTCGGTGAGCGGGTACCGCACCTTGACGTCGGCGTCGTCGGGGAACCGGCCGTCGTTGTCGTCGTAAAGGTTCACGGCGTGTCCTCCCGCTCGTCATCGGCCTGGCGGGGAGTCCATCGGGCGGCGTCGCCGGAGATCCATTCGTCCGGTTCCATGTCGCGCGCCGACAGGGAGGCGTCCGCGCGGCGAGGTGCGTCGGATCCCCGGGCCTCGGCGTGGGCGGTGTGCCAGCACTCTTCGTTGAGGTATTCGGCGGCGCGCTGGTGGGCGTCCTCGGAGGTGGAGCCGGTGATCAGGCGGGTGATCGGGGAGCGGTCGAGGGTGTCGGCGATCCGGCCGTAGTGGGTGCCGAGCAAGTCGGCGCAGGCGGCGAGGTCGCGCGGGTCGGTGTAGCCGCTCATCCGTTCCTCGATCAGGCGGATCGCGTTCTGATGCCCCTCGATGGCGCGACAGTTCGGATCGAGCCGGGCGGCGAGGTCGCGGAGGTTCATGCGACCCTCCCCGAACCGATCCCCCGGCGTGCCGGGCGGCCGGCGAGGGTGCCGGGCCGCAGCGCGACGACGGCGGCGAAAAGGCTGCGCAGGTGGTGCAGGATCGTGGTGACCTGCTCGCCAGCGACGCGTTCGCTGCGGTGAAGCGGCACCCGCAGAGTGATCTCGGCGTAGTCGCGGTCACCGGCACGAACGCGGGTGACGACGGCCCGGCCGCCGATGTCCGGGGCGATGGTGATCGGGCGGCCGCGGTGGGTGTCGAGACCGCAGGTGTGGTCGCGAACGCACCAGTCGGTGTGGTCGGTGGCTGCCCGGTGGATGCGGGCCATGGTCCGGATGCTCATCGGTTGCCTGCCTCTCGCTCGCCGCGCAGGTACTCGTAGACGCGGCGGCCGATGCGGACGCGTTTGCCGGTGCCTTCGCAGCGGCGGCATTCGCGGAAGACCTTGCGGTTGACGCGGGAGTAGACGCGTCCGCCGTCGCAGCGCCGTCGCCGGCAGCGGCCGAACGGGAAGATCGCGCAGTTGATGCTGTAGAACGCTGTGTAACCGAGGGCGGTGAGGATAGCTAGCAGCACGATGGTGGTCACGGAAGTGCCTCCAGAGCCGTTTTCAGGGTGTGCGGGGTCGGCGCCGCTAGGGGCTAGGGCGCTGATCAGGGGTTCTTTGTGGCGCTAGCGGTGCCGCTAGGTCTAGCGGGGGTAGCCGCTAGACCTAGCGGCGAATCTCGGGCTACTTGGTCTTGCCGTTGCCGTTGCCGCGGTCACGCTTGGTGATGGCAGCGATGATGTCGGCGCGGTGGAAGCCCTTGCGGTTACCGGTCTCGCCGGTGTCGGTGTCCTCGCCCCAACACTGTTTCGTGGTCAGGCCGTGGACCTTGAGGGCTTCCCGGAGTTGGTCGGCGGTGAAGCCGGTGTAGACGTCGGGCCGCAGCGCGGTGAGCCGCTTGACGATCACGGTGGACCACAGCTTCGGCTCGGCCTCGGCCATGACCGCGGCGACGTCTTCCAGGATCGTGTCCCGGCGTACCGCCGTGGTGTCGAGCACGACCCCGGCGGCGTGGCCGGTGATGTTGCCGTACCGCTCCCGCGCGGCGCGGGCACGGGCCACGATGACCTCGGCCGCCGGGCCATCGATCTCGAACGTCTTGACGATGACCGGCTCGTCACCCTCACCGGCGAGGAAGCCGATCCCCTTGTCGCGGCGGGAGAACATGGTGGCGCGGATACCGTTCTTGTACATCGACGTACCGAGCACCATGTCGTTCTCGGTCTGGCCCATGACCTTGAGACACAACCGCAGCACGGCGTTCGCGCTGATCCCGGTGGGCAGGCTCTTGGCGTCCGGACGCTGGGTGGCGAGCTTGAGCATGATCCCGAGCGCCGGGCCGCGGCGGGTCAGGTCCTCGCAGATGCTCTCAATCTCGGCGCCGTACTTCGGGTGCTCGAAACCGCGCTGGCACTCGTCGATGGCGATCGCGATCGGGTGCAGGCCGAGCTTGCGGTTGCTGGCCAGTTCGTCGGTGACCTTGTTCTCCGGGCACAGGTCGCGCGGCAGTTCGCGGATCACCTTGGTCCGGCGCCGCATCTCGGCGTGGACCTCCCGTAGCGAGGTGACCAGGTACTCGATGTCCTCGTCATCGTCGCCGGCCCGGTAGGCGTGACAAACCGGCTCCAACGGGCTGAGGTCGCCGGTGCCCTTGAGGTCGAACGCCAGGATCCACGACCGCACATCTAGACAGGCGATCAGCAGCGCCAGACGCAGCGCGAACGTCTTGCCGAACCGCGGCAGCGCACCGATGATCATCGAGGCGAACATGAGCGTGATGGTGACCAGCGCGCCGCGCGGGTCGGTGCCGAACGGCTGCGGCTTGAACAGGTTCACCGTGCCGGACTTGAGCAGCGGGAACGGCCGCCGCTTGGCGCTGGACATGTCCTTGTCTGCGACGAACAGTTCCAGCCGGCCGGGGTGTACGTCGGCGTTGACCGAGGGCCACACACACCCGAGCGGCCGGGTCAGGGCGGCGGCCAGTTCCTCGCGCTTCTCGACCACGGCCGAGGCGACCACGCCGCGCGGCAGCTCGACCGAGCAGTGCCAGCCCACGCCGTTCTCCCGCCCGATGGGCGCGGGGAACCACGACTTGCCGTTGTCCCCGCGGCGGATCGCGGCGTTGATGCCCGCGATGCCCAGCGATGCCAGGGCGGTGAACACCTCGATCGAGGTCAGCGGCGCGGCATCGTGGCGCACCACAGCCGTGCCGATCAGCGGCTTGTCCGCCGGGCTGCCGAGGTAGCCGAACACCGCCAGCAGCGCGGCGAGGGCCGAGTACTGAGCCGTGGCCGGTGCGAGCAGCAGCGCGCCCACGGCCGACGCGAGCACGACCGCCAGAAAGAGGGTGATCATGCCGCGCCAGCGGACCCGCCGGTCGCGCTTGTTGGACAGCCGGTCGTACATCTTGGCCTCTTCCGGCTTGGCGATCGCAGCCCGGACGACGGACTGACGCACCGGCTCACCTTCGAGGTCCCATAGCCACCGGCTGTAGCCCTTGCAAACCCGGCCGAACCCACGCGGCGCCCGCACGGTCAGCTTCACCGCGTACACCGGCAGCCGGAACGCGTGGAACCCGAGCGCGTGCACGCCGAACCCGGCAGCCCACGCGGCGTTGCGGCCGAACTCGGCGCCGGAGCGCAACCACGACGGGATGATGGCCACCCGCTCGGCGTCGCGGAACGCCGTCAGCGAGAACCGCGGCCGACGCTGTGCCGCGAGGCTGTCGACGGGAACCGGGCCGTCCTCGGCGTCGTCGAGGTCGTCCGGCTCGACGAGGCCGCCGGTGTCGGGGGTGTTTCCGGCCCGGCGGGTACGGGCCTGCTCCAGGTCGACGACCTCGGCACCGGTCGTGTCGGCGTCGGCGGTGGTCGGGTCGAATTCGTCGGGGTCGAGGTGCGGCGTGGTGCTCACGGGCGGGCCTCCGATCCGCTGATCAGCCCCGGGGCTACGGGCCGGGTGGGCAGCTCGAATACGTGCACCTCGGGGTAGTGGAGGGCCTCGGCGACCGCATCGGCGGTCGCGCCGGGGTCGGCCAGCAGCGCACGACCCTGGTCGGTGCTGGGAATGGGTGGTGTGGACATGTGGTGCGTTCTCCTTGCGTCGTGGTGTGGGGCGGGGAGGGCCGGCGGCGCGGTACGGGTTTGCGAGGCCATGGGCCGCGCCGCCGGGCGGATCTAGAACTCGTCGGTGTCGCTGTCGGTGCGCTCGGGGTGCGGGGTGCTGACCTGCTCGGCGGTGGTGCCGCCGAGCTGCCAGAGCGGCACCTGATCGATACCCTCGATCGTCTCGGCGACGTAGGTGAACCGGCCGGTCGCCTCGATCTCGGCGGCCTTGACCTGCGCCGGGTGCGTCCCGGCCTCCCACGCCACGCGTTCGGTCTCGGTGCCGTACATGCCGGACTGGGCGGTGCGCTCGGCCAGCGGTCGGCCGTCTACCAGGTAGCCGCCCATCTCGGCGGCCTTCGCGACCCGCTCGGCCTGCGTCCGCCGGGCCGGGTCCATCCGGACCGTCGGGTCGTCGCCGGCCTCGGCGCGCAGCTCGGCGGCGTACTCACGGGCGGCCTGCGCAGCGGCGTGCTGCTTGGCTGCCCACTGCTGCGGGTCGATCTGGTCGCCGCCGCAGCGGCCGGCCAGCACCTCGGCGGCGTTGTCGGCCTCGTGCTCCAGTTCGCGGGCGCCGGCCTCGCAGCGCCGGGCCAGGGCCTCGAAGGTGTCGGTGTGCTCTCGCATGGGCCAGGCTCCTCAGAACTCGTCGGTGTCGTGGTCTCTGCGCGGCCGGTCGGGGCAGTGCTGTGCGGCGGGCGCGTCGTTGTGCTCGGCCTGTGCGGCGGCCTGGATCTCGTTGTGTTCGAGCTGGGCGGTGACGGCGGCGAGCTGGGCGTACAGGCCGGTGGTGAGGGTGAGCGTCTCGATGCGCTGCAGGTCGACCTTGGCCTGGGCTTGGTGGCTGGGCGTATCGGGCCGGTTGTAGTACCGGGTGACGTCGGCGCCGAACATCTGGTCCCGGCAGGGGTCGCGGAGCATTTCCAGTTCGGCGAGCTGGTCGAGGGCGATCTGGGTGAGGGTCCGGGCGGCCATGCGCTCGGGCTGCGGGTTGGGCTGGTTCACCGGAGGGGTTCCTTTCGGATCGGTCAGGTCAGGCGGTGGTTCGGGCGGCCCGCCGAAGCCGGGCGAGGCCGGGCCGGCGGACGGTGCGGGGGTGCGATGTCTCGCGGTTGGCGCGGCGCACGTCGCGGCGTTTCCAGGCGATCGGGGTGTGCACGAGCACGACCCGCATCCCGTGCCGGATCAACAGGGCCTGGAAGTTCGGCAGGCCGGCGAGCATCGCCGGGGGCATGACCGGCACCCGGCGGGTGGTGGTCGAGGTGACCCGGCCGGACGCGTCGCGGGTGGCGGTGACCTCTTCCCGCTCGCCAGCGAGGTCGCCGAACGCCCGCAGGTCGTCGGCGTCCTTGCAGCCGCCGAACACCAGCACCGCGGCCGCACTGTTCAGGATCATCGACGCGCCGTCGTCGGCCCACCGGGCGCGAAGCTGCCCGAGTCCCTGGCACGCGGCGTGGATGGTGATCGAGCGTTTGCGCAGCTCGGCCATCCACTTGTCGAGCGGGGTCGGGCAGACGAGCGCGACCTCGTCGAGGACCAGCGTCAGGCCGGGATCGAGCCGGCCGCCGGGCCGGGCCGCGGCGGTGTGCCGGGCCTGGTAGGTGACCTCGGCGACCAGGGCGGCGACCAGCGGGCCGACGGTGCCGTCGTCGTCGCCGAGCAGGTACAGCGCCCCGCGCCGGTCGGTGAGTTCGTCGACCGTGAACCAGGTCGCGGCCGGGTCGGGATCCCCCACCGCCGCGGCGTCCGGCAGCGTCGTCCACGCCAGAGCCGGGGCCATGGCCAGCATCACGCCGTCGCGGGTACGGACGCTCATGTCGATGCTCTGGGCGGCGGCCTGCATCATCGCCGCGGCCCGCGGCGAGGTCTTGAGCGCGGTCAGGATCGTCTCGCGGGCGGTGTCCGGGTCAGCTACCCACGCGGCGAGGTCGGTCATCCGGTGGTAGCCGAGCGCGGCGGCGTGCAGCCACACCGCCAGCACGCGCCGGGCCTGGATCGCCCACCGCTCGCCCTCGCTGCCGGGCTGCGAGGGTCCCATCAGGTCCGCGGCCCGCCGGTGAGCGGTCGCCGGGTCCTCGCAGCCGAACAGCGGCGACCAGCGCAGCGACGAGGCGATCCCGCCGAGGCCTCCGGGGTTGAACACCCGCACCGGGCCACGGTCGGCCCGCAGCGGCGCGGTCAGTTCGTACAGGTCGGCGGCGGTCGAGGTGACCACCACCCCGCCCGGGGCGTCGATCACCCGGCAGGCCATCTCCGCGGACTTGCCGGTGCCCGGCCGGCCGATCCGCAGGGTTGACTCCTCACCGGTGGTCCAGACCGTCTGGCCGCCGGTGCGGGCCAGCGGGACGGCGTACGAGCGCAGCGGCACCCGCCACCGCTCCCACCAGCGCATCCCGGCCAGCGACGGACGGATCACGGCAGCCTTACGGCGCATCGCCCACCCGGACGACGTGCGGAACACGTCCCACCGCGAGGCGGTACCGGCGTTACGGCGGGCGTGCCGGTCCCACCGGCCGATCGCCCCGGCCGAACCCTTGCCGCCCGACCGCAGCCGCCACCACAGCGGGCCGAAGGTCAGGCCGAGTCCGGCGAGGATCAGGCCGGCACCGGTGAGCAGGTGCGATGTGTGCCGGGCCAGCAGCCATCCCAGCGAGGTCAGCAGCAGTCCGGCGCCCGCGGCGCGGACCAGCATCTTCGTGGTGAGGTTCATCGGTCGCCCCCTCTCTCAGAACTCGTCGATGTCGTCGTAGGGTCGCCTCGGCATCGGGCCGCCGAACGCGAGAACCCCGCAGGCGGTCGACAGGTGCTCGGCGATGTACTGCCGGTCGGTGTTCTCGTTGTCGAGCACCCGATCCGCCCAGTTGTGCAGCGCGGCCAGCTCGGCCCGCAGGTTTTGCAGCTCGGCGTAGGCCGCGTTGATCTCGATCTCTTCCTCGCTCATCAGGGCGTTACCTCCGGTCACATCTCGTCGGGGTCAGTGGCCTGCCGGGTGGCGGTCGGCGCGGCTGCGGATTCAGGCGTGCGGGCGGCCTGGTAAGCGACCGCCGCGGGGTAGCCAGCCCGAGGATCGGTGTAGGGCAGCGACTCGGAAGCGACCGCGGCGAGCATCGCCGTAACCTCCGAGTGCTGGTCGTTGTGTCGGCGCCGCATGACCGGGGGCCGTCACATCTCGTCGGCGGCGTCGCGGGCGGCCTGCCGGGCGGTGGTGCGCTCGCGGCGCTGGTCGGCCTGGCGCTGGGCCTCGGCCATCGTGGCGAGCCGCTGCTCACGGTTGCGGCCGACGACCTCGGCGTGCTGCGTGCGCAGTTGGCGATCGGACATACTGGTGACCTCCGGAAGGTCTGGTGACTGGATGGGGAGGCCGGCGGCGCGGCACGGGTTTGCGAGGCCATGGGCCGTGTCGCCGGGCGGAGCTACTTGGTCTTGTGCATCAGGTGCGCGAGAGCGGCGCCCATGCCGAGCACGGCGACCGGGATGCAGGCAACGGCGGCGGTGATCGGCCACGGGGCCGTGGTCCACTCGGCGGCGGCCATCAGGTGATAGGCGATCTGGCCTAGCGCACCCAGCAGCAGCGAGCCGAGCGCCGACCACTTCGAGAACGTGAGCGCCGGACCGGTGACCGTGCCGGACAGCCAGACATAGAGCGCGTACGCCGCGTAGGTCTCGACGCCGATGGGCAGCGTGATCGCCGAGTTGATCTGAAAGTCCGAGATCCCGGGCAGCAGCGTGACCATGCCGAAGCCGGTCAGCTCACCCATCTCCACCCAGCCGCCCCAGATCGCGACGAACGCGGGCAGGCACAGGATCAGGACCGGCCAGGTCACCGGCCGGCGGCGCGGCTTCTCGTCCGGCACGGCGGCCTCGTTCACCACCGGTGCCTCGGCGGGCCGGTGGGAGTCGAGCAGCCGGAACGCCTCGTCCTCGATCGCGACGGCAGGCAGCATCGCCGGTCCGGCGCCGACCTCGGCCGTGTCTTCGGGGCCGATGGCGTGAGGTAGCGCCACCTGCTCCTCGGCCGCGGGCACGGCGTCGTCTGCGAACGGGGGGAGCGGCGTCGTGGTCAGGTGCGCCAGCAGCGCGTTCGCCTTGTCACGACCGACGCGGAAGGTCTTCATCAGCATGTTCCGGCTCGGCGTCTCGCCGAGCTTCTCGGCCAGGTCGCGGGCATGCGGGAGGAGATCCTCCACCGCACGCGGGTAAGCGCTGCGGGTCGTGGTCGCGGCGGTCATCACGCCACCGCCTTACGGCCAGCGGGCGCAACCGGAGTTGTCACGGTGCGCGCCAGCTCGGCGGCGACACGGACCACCTGGGATTCGGCCCGACGCAGGCGCTTCCAGTCCATCGGCGACGGTCCGCCGCGCTCGGCAGCGATGGCCCAGGCGATCTCCGCGGCCACCAGGAGCATCTCCGCCTCGATCAACGGCCATTCGGCCTCGATCGCGGCCAGATCCTCCGACGACGGTTCGGCTTGCAGACGACTCGCTTTCACGGGGACTGACTCCTTTGAGACGTAGGTACGACGGTCGAAGACATCGACCGTCCACCCCCCTTGACTGTGTCGTTGAGGGGCCTACATCGAGGTAACACCACCGCCCACCCCGCCGTCAAGCCCCCTAAACAACGATGGTTCAGCCCGGTACGCAGAATCGACGTTGATAGCCCCTCTGAACTGGGCTGCGCTAGGATTAGCCCCCTTGACAGGGATGGGAGAGCCCAGCGTTGAAGGACCTAGCGGACGTCGAAGCCCTTGCCGATGCGCGCGAGCGTGCGCTCACCGCCCACAAGCTGATCGATGAACACCAAGCAGCGATCGCAGAGCTGTCCCGCGTACGCCGCGGAGCGCTCGAAGAGCTGCTCGCCGGCAACATGACTCAGTCCCAGCTCGCCGACATGCTCGACATGTCCCGCTCTCGGGTGTCGCAGCTACTTTCGGCCGGCACCCGCCCGGAGCGGGCCTTCCTGGGTACAGGCAAGGTCACGCTGGCGATCGGCGGCAAGTTCGAGATCGGCCGAAGCGACCCCGGCGCCGTCCTGTCCGCTGAGGCGTTTGGCGCGTACGAGATCCTTGCCGAACTTGCACGCACCGTCGGACTAGATGCCGCCTATGAGGTCGTCCCGCCACCCGGCCACGTTCACCTCAACCGCCCGAACCTCATCGTGTTGACGAACCCCCGCCTGCTCCCGTTCTTGAGTCAGGTTATGGAGGCCGACCCACATCTTCGCTACGTCGAAGACGACAGGGGATGGTTCATTAGGGAGCCGGACACCGGGAAGGAGTATCGGTCACCTCGCGACGAAGGCGAGCGCGCCGATTACGGCTACCTTGGCCGCCTACCGCGGCCTGACGGTAAAGGATCGTTCCTGTACATCGCGGGAACGCACGCGCAAGGAACTCTCGGGACAGCTCGGTATGTAGCCGAGAATCTTCCGGAGCTGTACAGGGAACTCAAGTCTCGCAGGTTCTCGACAGTTATTCTGTGTCGATTCGACGCGAAGGATCACCGGAAAATCACGTCTACCGAGCGAGTGACACCACTCTTCAAACACGAGGGCTGACGGCTCATGCGCACTGCGGTTGCCTCGCTTGCATCAGGTTCGGACGGCGACAACGAGGACTGGTACTCCGCGTCACCGCACCTTTTTGTCGTGCTGGACGGTGCAACCGCCCGAACCGGCACAGGCTGTAGCCATGGCATCGCATGGTACGCAGCTCACCTCGGCGCGGCGTTGTCGGAAGGTGCAAGCGATTCGACCCTGCCTCTTCAACAAGTCTTATCGGCAGGGATCGAGCGGGTTGCAGGTCTACATTCTTGGTGCGACCTCTCGCACTCCGGCACCCCCTCAGCAGCTGTCGCTATGGTGCGCATTCAGGATGACGGGTGGACCGAATATCTTGTCTTAGGTGATGTCTCAGTCGTTCTAGATTCGACTTACGGAATCAAGACGGTTTCTGATGATCGGGTTAGCCAAACAGCAACAGCCGAGCGCAGAGCTGCCGATGAATATCCCATTGGTACAGCATTAAAGAACGAAGCCATGATCCGGATGAAGCACGCAGAGTTGGCCATGAGAAATCGGCCGGGCGGGTACTGGATTGCTGCCGCTGATCCAGCGGCAGCGGACCAGGCGACCGTAGGCCGAGTCGCAACCGGCGATGTTCGGCGTTTTGCCGTGCTGACCGACGGCGCAGCTCGCATCGTGGTTCCGTTCGGCGAGATGACGTGGGACGAGCTTCTCGACCTTGCTGAAAAGCACGGCCCGGAAGCGGTCCTCCGCAAGGTGCGAGCTGCGGAAGCTAGCGACCCGCTCGGCCAGCGCTGGCCGCGAAACAAGCGCAGCGATGACGCAACCCTCGCCCTCGCCGTCAACGAAAGCGGCGAGTAGAAGCCGCGAGAGCCACTCGCGCCATCGGCATGCCATCTGGGATGCCCAGGCAGAGCCGTAGTCCTTCACGCCCTGGTGGTCAAGGTCGTTCATACATCGTGTGTTCCACCTTGACGACCAGGGCGTGAAGGACTAACACGGTGTGTGATCGATGGCCGACGGGATAGCGAGCTGGCTCAGCAGCCGGCGGCGGAACGCTGCCCACGGCCACAGGTTCGTTTCTCGTGGAAGTGAGACTTCACCAGTGCTCCAGAGCCAGCAGATCCTCACCTACGCACGCCGCTTGGCCGACGACCTCGGCAAAGACATGGAGCTAGCAGAGGCCTACGGGGGCGGCGTCAACTACTGGACCGCCGTTGACCATGAAGCCGGGAGTCGGATTCAAGCGCGATCAATCGCCGCGTTGGATTTCCTGAAGACGTACGCAGTCCATGACAGCGCCTGGACAGAGCGTGCCACTGAGGCATATCAGGCCCAAGGTCAAACTGATGCGCAAAAGGCGCGGGATCTCGGTGACATCCTGCGTATGTGGGCTGACCAGGTCGAAGCGGGGATAGCCGAAATCGCGGGTGCACGCGCCCGAGCCGAGGTGGGCATCGTTAGTACAGACGTCATGGGACAAGTGCGGGCGCTCTTGGAGGACCGCAGCGTTCATCCAGCAGCACCAATCGTTCTGTGTGGAGCTGCCCTGGAAATCGCCTTGCGCGCGGTTGCGGATGGACGCAACGTCTCGATTCCGGCCCAGCCAACGATGAACCGGCTTATCGGAGCGGTCCGCGGGGCAGGAATTCTCTCCGTCCAGGACGTGAAGGACTTGGAAGCAGCCGCCGGTCTCCGCAACCAGGCCGCCCACGGTCATTTTGATGCCCTCAGCCACGAGCGAGCTGGGCTGATGGAGCAGCAGACGAACATCCTTCTTCGGCGACTTGCCGAGCTGATGCCTGAGTAAGCAACTCTGCATGCCCGTGCCGATCGAACAGTCAGCACGGGCATAGAGTGCGGGCGGACGCGCAGCACCTAATCAGGCGCAGAGCCCGTAGCAGCCCGGTCGTCCCTGTTCCTGCCGCCATCCAGTTCGCCCTAACGCCTACGGGGCAAGCTGATGTCATACTCAGCGTCTATCTTGCCGCCATGGCGCTAAGCGACGTTGAAACACCCGCAGCCTTGAAGGCGATCGACGAATATCGTGATCCCCTGGTCCTCATCGCTCCCAGCTACGGCAACCCGGCAACCCGGCGCCGCTTCCACGACACCCTTGCCCAGCCGATCGACTTCACCGTGCCACGCCTGTTCGGTTTGCTCTCCACCACGGATACCGAGGCTCTACTCGCCCGGCACCCCGACGGTTCGGCACGATTTTGGGGAGCCTTGGAGCACCACAACTCGGTCATCGACCGTCTTCGGGACGGCGACGTCGTCGTCTTCACCGGAGACAACCGCGTCCAAGCTGTTGGAATTATGGGCTACCGGTTCCGCAACCCACAGCTGGCGGACACCCTGTGGCCGCCGAAAACTGGTGACACTGGATGGCTCAACGTCTATACGCTGACCGCCTTCCAGCGCATAGGTGACGTCCGGTATCCCGAGCTGCGTGCGTGGGTCGCCTCGGCAGAGAAGGACATCTTCCAGTCGGCTCGCCTGCTCGATTCGGCCAAATCAGCCGCCGTAATCGCCGGACTTGGGGTAACCACCGAGGCCGACCTCGCGGCTGAGGACCGTCTAGCCGAGATCGACCTCCTCGCCGCGTTGGGTGCCGATGAGGTGGTCGATGCCGAACAGGTCCACGTCGACTCCACCAGTTACGAACGAACTGCGGGCACGGTCCTTGTCCGCCGGGCCGAAGCCCGACTCGTCGCCCGCTACCGAGAAAGCCTCGGTAGCACTGGCAACCATCGACTCAAGTCAGCGGTTGGCTTCACCGACCTCTACCTAAACGATGACAGCGACATCATCGAGGCAAAGCGCAGCGCCGAGCACCGATACATCCGCGAAGCCCTCGGCCAGTTGCTCGACTACGCCGTCAACACGACAGTCGCTGTGCATCGACTCACCGCATTGTTCCCCTCGCGGCCGGCTTCCCCTGACATTCGATTGCTACACACCTACGGCATCGACTGCCTGTACTGGAACGGCGGGAACGACTTCGTCCGCCTCGAAGCATCGGACGCCGCCCGCATGCTGATGCGCCCGCTATGGGGTACCAATGTCCGGTCGTAGAGATGTGAAGATCCGATCAGGTCTCGGCAAGGTGTCTGGCGACCGCCACGGCAAATACCCGGCAACGGCCGCTTGCGAGTGGGTGTTTCAGCACGTCAGAGGCAGTGACCGGTTCGGTCTGTAAATCCGTCGCGAAAGCTACAGAGGTTCGAATCCTCTACCCGCCACAGGCTAGGGAAACGGCCCCGGTACCAGCGGAAACGCTGACCGGGGCCGTTCTCGTTGTGATCTAGCGAGTCCGGCAAGATCCGGCCGTCTACGACCCTCCACGGGAACATGACGGGAACACGCGGAGATCCTTAGAGGCCATTCCTGCCCCTCTCCTGACCGCCCGCCGAGACGATCCGCGCACCGGCGGCCGACCGTCATCGAACACCTCACAGACATAGGACGGGTACGGCGGCAGGCTGGCCCAGCCTCATGGACGCAAGCCCGATCGCCAACGCCGGGACCGGCCCCGCGGGGAGTCACTCGAACGGGACCACCCTGACCTACCCGAGACCCCTGTGTACCTCGATCTTGACCAGGCACAACTCCCTCCCGAAGCCTGCGGCCGGTTGAACCGAAACCGAGTGAGGCCGGTACAGGAGAACAACGCCGGTCGCATCGATGGCGGTTACGGGTCTCAACTTGCCTAACCAAGTTGGTAGCCCTCGGATCCAGGTAGTCACCGGAGAGGACGGCTGTGGACAATCCGAGACTTGATATGCAGCGCAGCGCCGGCAAGCTGGCGATCTTCCTTGCCGGGATCTATCTGCTGGTGCTGTTCGGCGTCGTGGTCTCCACCGCCTCGGGCAGCCCCATTCCGCTCATCGGCTGGCCGATCCTGCTCCTACCTGCGGCCGCGTTCACCTACTCGATCATCGACGCGGTCAACCTGCACCGGGTCAGCGACATCGCCGAGACCACGCGGCTCTGGCGGCGAAGCCTGCTCCTCGCGGTCGCCGGAACGGGCCTGATGGTCCTGGCGGTCGTCATCACGAACAGGATCACGCCGCTATGACCTTCCGAGTTGATCCCTTCCAGGTGCGGAGTACGCGCGCAAGCTCGGCGACGTGGAACGCGTCGCCGAAGAGGCCGACCGGTACGTCTCGGCCCACGGCAGCTTCACGATCCTCGACCAAGGGCTGATCGGCTTCGTCGCTCCCGGCCATCGGCAGCTGATGGGCCAGCTACATGACCTCTTCGCCCGGCTCGGGGATCTCGGCGCCGGTTCGCAGTCAGCCCTGCGGGCTGCCGCCGACACCTACGTGAACACCGACGAGCGCTCGGCGGCCGAGCTGGACGCGTCTTGTCCACCGGTACACCGTTACCCGCTGTTCCGCGGCTGATCGCCGATGAGAGGACAGGAAGATGAGTGATCCGGGCGCCAACCTCGTCCCGCCTGGTTTGCCGGACGAGAGCTTGAGCAATGGGTTCCTGAACCCGATCGACCTCTTGAACTACGCCAGCCCGACGGCATGGATCAACAAGGGCATCGAAGCAGCAACCGGCTTCGACGTCATCGGCTCATTCATGGAAGCCGTCAGCGGGGACTGGGAAGCGGTCTGGAAGTTCGGTGAGGCGATGGGCCACCTCGCAGACTGCATGGCCGAGCTAGGCATCAATGTTCAGCAGGGGATGCTCCAGGTCGACGACAGCTGGGACGGCAACGCCGCCGATGCCGCATATCTCTACTTCTCCAACCTCGCCGCCGGTATCAGTGGGTCCCAGCACGACTTCCGCCAGATCGAGGATGACTACCAGAAGGCGGCACTCGGTGCGTGGCAGTTGGCCAGCCAGCTCGGCAACATCCTCCAGGCGATCGTCGATGCCTGGCTGATCGGCCTTGCCGCTGCGGGCGCCGGGGCCGCTCTATCAGCTACCGGGGCCGGAGCAGTCGCGGGCTACGCCGTCGCCGGCGTACAGGCGGTTCGGATAGCCAAGCTCATCAACGATGCCTCGCTCAAAATCAACGCTGGCGGAACCGCCATCATGGCCATCTTCGCTGTCCCCATGACCATCGCCTACCGCGGCGGCGACCTGTCCGACATCAAGCTTCCCGCCGCTGCGTACACCACTCCGGGGGCATGAGTTGAGTGACGATCCCGTCGACCAGGAACTTGAACGGATGGCCGGAAGCCGCGAGGCCGCGGAGGAGGTGAAGCGGACTCTGGTCACGCTGCGGGACGGCGGCGCAGGCCCCGAACTGGCTGAGATGGCCCGGGATGTACTCGAAGGGCGGATCAGCTTCCGGGACGTCGCCCGCAGCTCCGCCTACGCGGAACCACTGATGAAGGCCCAGGAAGCTCTTCTGCGATGGCGGGCGCAGGCCGACGAGGAGGAGCAAGCCCGGCTCGTGGCGGAGACACAGAAACGCCTCTACGGCGACCAGGACCTCTGAGCCGACACCCTTCCGGGCGGAGCTGCTCGCCCCTACCCGTTCGGCGAGTCCGACCACGGTGACCACCTGATGCGAGGGCAAGCCGCGAAGCGGTGCGGCAGCGATCGCCGGAAGCAACGACAGCGGCTGACCGCGACAGCGATCGTCACGGCCTGGAGCAGAGTCCAGAATCGGCCGGTGCGCCGGCCGATGCCGGGCGGAGCCCGCCAGCAGGCCGAGCGCGTCCGGCCAGCGCCGCGCTTGCGCGGCGCCTTGATCCAGAAAGGATCAATTCGGCGGTACACCCCAACGACGGCTTGTCCGGTTGCATCGGTGGCCCCGTATCAAGCGTGAAAGGGCCCTGGAAGCAACCGTGTTGGGCCGCCTGCGCCTGAAACGCTCGCGGGCATCGCGAAGCTATTCGGAACGACCGTCGAAAATGTTGAGGCGATGATCGCGGCGGACTGGTACCACGTGTATCCGGATAGCAAGATCTCAGCTCGCGCGCTACAACTCAGCTCGGCGCTTGATCAGCTCGACGAAGAAGATGTGGAGATCATCGAGATGTTGGCCCGGCGACTCGCTAAGGAATAGCCGTCTGAAACCTACGCGCTAAGACCTGACGAATACCGAACTTCCCAACCAGCCTACGTTCTAGACCCGTGCCGCTTGGGCGACTGCCATCCACGCATCTAAGCGTGCTGGGCTGACTTGAGCCAACTTGGCGATGTACGGCCGGATCTCGGCATAGGAATACACCGCGCTGATACGGATGGCGATTACTGCGGTGTCATAGGTGTGCTCGCCCTGCGGCATTCGGGTGGCATGGTCACCGCCCCGGATCTCCTCCTACCTCACGCCAGCGTGCAGCTTTCCGGGGACGCCGTGCTGCTTGAGTTGCCGTACCGTGGACGGAAGCATCTTTTATGAGCCGCTGCTGGAGGTGACGTCGTCGATGAGCGTGGGAGTGGTTGACCACGTCGGTCCATGGACTGAGGACGAGTATTTTGCGCTCGGCGAGACGACGGACCGGATCGAGCTCATCGATGGGAGCCTGGTGGTGAGCCCCGCGCCGAGCATGAGCCATCAGCGCCTCTCCCGCCGCCTGGCGAACGCGCTGGAGGAAGGCGCCGAGCCGGCCGGGCTCTTCGTATACGAGGCGATCAACATCCGGTTGCACACCGGCCGCATCGTCATTCCGGACCTGGTTGTGGTGGACCAGGACGAGGAGGGCGTCACGGCGGATGCTTCCCGAGTACTTCTGATCGGTGAGATCGTGTCGCCGAGCAACGCCGCCATGGACCGCGTGCTCAAGATGCAGCTCTATGCTGCTGCCGGCATCGGGTGGTACCTCCTGGTCGAGCACGAGGCGCCGGATTCGCTGACGCTGCGATTCAACCGTCTCGATGGCCAGCACTACGTCGAGGAGACCGTCGTGAAGACCGGCGCGAGCCTGACCGCCGAGCAGCCGTTCCGGTTTGAACTCGACACCCGGTCTCTCGTCCGTCGCTGACAGGGAAAGCTCCCCGACACCACCTACTGCGAAGCGGCGAGGCAGCAACGTCTCCAGCCGCTTACACGGCCTGTTGTCGCATCCGTGTCGGTGCGTCGACTATCAGGACTGTTCCGGCTGGTCAGAGGCAGATGATCGGCACACTGTAAATCCGTCGCGAAAGCTACAGAGGTTCGAATCCTCTACCCGCCACAGGCTTGAGAAACGGCCCCGGTAACAGCGAAAACGCTGACCGGGGCCGTTCTCGTTGTGATCTAGCAAGCTTCCCGCCGCCGCGTACACCGCTCGGGGGGCATGAGTTGAGTGACGATCCCGTCGACCAGGAACTTGAACGGATGGCCGGAAGCCGCGAGGCCGCGGAGGAGGTGAAGCGGACTCTGGCCACGCCGCGGGACGGCGGCGCAGGCCCCGAACTGGCTGAGATGGCCCGGGATGTACTCGAAGGGCGGATCAGCTTCCGGGACGTCGCCCGCAGCTCCGCCTACGCGGAACCGCTGATGAAAGCCCAAGAGACCTCTCTGCGATGGCGGGCGCAGGCCGACGAGGAGGAGCAAGCCCGGCTCGTGGCGGAGACGCAGAAACGCCTTTACGGCGACCGGAACCTCTAAGCGAACGGCCGGGCGCCGCGAATGCGCGGCGCCCGGCCGTTCCGACTTCTTGGGTTCGTCAGGAGGGTGCGGGGGTCAGGCGCTTTTCGATCTCGGCTCGGAGATCGGGGGGTAGGGCTTCGGCTACCAGGAGGCGGGACAGGTTTTCCGGGGTGTGCATGTAGATGTCGAAGGCCTCGGCGAGGGTCAGGCCGTGGGTGGGGCGGTGGATCACCTCGATGGGGGCGCCCGGATGGATGTCGCCCTCCTGGAGGATGCGGAGGTAGGCGCCGGTGCGGTTGGAGTCGGCGAAGCGCTTGATCCAGCGGGGCTCGGCCATGCGGTGCTGGAAAGTGGAGCACGGGATGCGGCCGAAGGTGGTCTCCAGGATCACCGTGTCGCCTACCCGCCACTGTTCGCCCAGTACGGCGTTGTAGAGGTCCAGGCCCTGGGTGGTCAGGTTCTCGCCGAACAGGCCGGGGGGCAGGTCGCGGGACAGCTCTGCGGACCACCAGGCGTAGTCCTCGACGGCGTACGCGTACACCGCCTGGTCGTCGCCGCCGTGATGTTGGGTGTCGCCGATGAAGTCGCCTACCACGCCGCTGTGCAGGCCGCTGGTCTTCGGGCCGGGGCGGCGGACCGCTACCGGGTGGTCCACCGGGCGCTTGCCTATGCCGGTCCGGCCGGAGTCCTTCTTCGCCGGGTTGGGTTCGGAGCCGCCGACGTTCAGGGAGAGGACGATGCCACTGGTCATGAGGAGAATTCCACCACCGCTCGGTCTTCTGTCGGCCGGTAGCCCAGCCTGGGGTAGAGGGCGTTGCTCACAGGGTTCGCCGTGGCGGCGAAGGTCTCCACGTCGGAGGTCAGGTGCCAGGTCATCCGGCGACCGGGCCCCATGCCTTGGCGATCCGGGCCAGGCTGTCGACGCGGGTGGCCGGGTCGTGGACCGCTCCGGCCAGGATGAGTTCGTCGGCGCCGGTCCGGGCGACCAGCGTGTCGAGGCTGGAGACGACCTCCTCGACGGTGCCCGCGTACTGGGTGCCGGGCAGCGATTCGAGCACGGCGCGGTCCAGGTCGGACAGTTCGCGTTCGGCCGCCGCTTCGGGGGAGATCATCGGGCCGAGCCGGCCGGTGCGCAGGCTGAGGGCCATCACCCGGCTGGGACCGGCCAGGAAGCGGGCCTCCTCGGCTGTCTCGGCCGCCAGCACGGAGGCGCTGACCATCGCCCAGGGCCGGGGACAGCGCGGGGACGGCTGGAACCCGTTGCGGTAGAGGCGGAGGGCGCCGTCGACGTCCGAGCTCGCGGCGAAGTGGTACGCGTAGCAGAACGGCAGCCCGAGCGCGGCCGCCACCTGGGCCCCGTAGGTCGACGAGCCGAGCATCCACACCTCGGGGAAGCTTTCCGCGGCGGGTGTGGCGGTGAGCCGCTCGGTCGGCATCCGCTCGTCGCCGAGCAGGCCCAGCAGGGTGCGCAGATGCTCCGGGAACTGCTCCACGGTCAGGTAGGGCGAGACCCCGCGCAGGGCCGCCGCGGTCGCCTGGTCGGTGCCGGGGGCGCGTCCGATGCCCAGGTCGACCCGGCCCGGGTAGAGCGCCTCCAGCAGGGCGAACTGCTCGGCCACCACGAACGGCATGTGGTTGGGCAGCATCACGCCGCCGGAGCCGACCCGGATCTGCCGGGTGTGCGCGGCCACGGCGCCGATCAGCACCGGCGGCGAGGTGGAGGCGACGGCCGGCATGTTGTGGTGCTCGGCGACCCAGAACCGGCGGTAGCCGAGTTCGTCGGCGGCCTTGGCGATCTCGATGGTGCCGCGCAGCGCGTCGGCGCTGCCGTGCCCTTCGCGGACCGTGGCCAGGTCGAGCACGGAGAGCGGAACGCGGGTCGGTGCGGTCATGCGGGACTCAGTCTCCCCGTTTCTGATTGCGGATCACTTGCACTCCGGCGGTCACCGCACCGAGCGCTACGCCCGGAACCAGCAGCCAGATCGGCCACGGGTAGACGAACTCGGTGATGGAGACCGCGACCAGGGCGTAGATCACCACGTTGACCGCGGCGAGCGCACCCCAGATGGTCCAGAGAACGAGCAGAGCGGTCGGCAGGCGACGGGCGGCCTTCCGCGCCTGGGCGCGCACCTCGGCGGCGCTGACGCCGGGGCGGGGCAGATCCTTGACGATCACGAGCAATTCCGCGTACGTGCGGGCGGCGTAGGCGGCGCCGATGCGCTCGTCGTACTCGTGCAGGGAGAGGCGGCCCTCGTCGAGCGCGGCCTTCAGCTGGTCGGCGATCTGCTGGCGGTCCGAATCCGCCGCGCGCATGCTCTCGACCTCTTTGGACACAGCCGCCCCCCTCGTCACACCAAGCCTGTCGCCAGGCTATCGCGCGACGCTCACACCGGTTCGGCGGCGAGTCGCTCGGTGGCGTGCCGGTCGGCGCGGGCCATCGACCCCTCGGGGATCGCGGCGACGCCGGCGGCGAGCAGCAGAACCACCGCGGCGAACACGAACGACCAGGGCAGACCGCCCGGCTGGTCGACGATCGCACCGGCCACGGCGCCGCCGGCCGCGCTGCCGCTGACCGAGACGGTGATCATCCAGGTGTACGCCTCGTTCATCATCCCGGCCGGGGCGATCCGGCCGACCAGGCTGTTCTCCACGGTCAGGGCGGGCGCGACGGTGGCGCCGCCGAACACCAGTGCCGTGCCCAGCCAGAGCGGGCTCGGCATGAACGCCAGCAGCAGGAAACTCATCGACACCGCGGCCAGCAGCCAGGCGAACTGGCGGGACAGGGTCATCGCCGGGCGGCGGGTGCCGAACCAGATGCCGCCGATCGCGCTGCCGATGCCCCAGACGCCGAGCAGCACCCCGCCGAGGGACGCGCCGCCGCCGTGCTGTGCGGCGTACGCCGGGACGATCACGCCGGCCGCGCCGAACGCGACGCCGAGCGCGCCGACACACAGCAGCAGCGCCGGGAAACCGCCGGACCGCAGCGGGCCAAGGCCCTTCGCGGCGGCCGCCGGGTCGTGGCCGCCGCGGTGCCGCATCACCGGGAGGCGGGCTATCCACGCCGTACCGGCGAGGGTGGCGACGGCCGCGCTGATCAGCGCCGACTCGGGCTGCCCGGAGATCACCATGAGGACCGCCACCAGCATCGGGCCGAGCACGAAGACCAGCTCGAACAGCGAGGTCTCGGCGGCGATGGCGGCCGAGCGCAGTTGGTGCCGGCCGGTGCCGGGGGACGTCATGTCGGTCCAGGCGCGACGGATCGCCGCGGTCAACGGCGGGTAGGTGGCGCCAGCTGCCGCCGACGCCACGAAGATCCACTCCAGGGCGTCGGCGCCGCCCCGGCTCGCCAGCAGCAGGGCGGCCAGCGCCAGCGGGTGCAGGATCGCGGTGGCCAGCAGGATCGGGGCCGGGCCGATCCGGTCGGCGAGGCGGCCGGCGAACGGGCTGACCGCGGCGCCGGCCAGCGCGTAGACGCCACCGGCGAGACCGGCTGCCGCGTACCGTCCGGTGGCCTGCTCGACGAGCAGGAGCAGGGCCAGCGGGGTCATCCCGATACCGAGGCGGGCCAGGATGCCGACCACCAGAAGGACCTTCGCGCCCGGTAGGTGCCATACGCCAAGATACTGACGCAATGCGGTCACGAGCTGGCCTCCGACTGCCGACGGTAACGAGCGAAACGAGTTTCGAGGCTAACGTCGGCGGTCGGTTCACAAACTTGAAAGATCGGCCGTTGTCGCGCGCGTCACCAACGACGGGTCAGCGCGGCCTGCTCCCGCATTCTCCGGAGATCAGTGCTCGCAGCCGGCCCGTGCGGTCGTCGCGCTGTCCACGCAGGTGTCGCCGCGCCCGCCGTTGGCGCCACCGTCGAGACGGTCGGCGCCGGAGTTGCCGTACAGGACGTCGTTGCCGGTGTAGCCGCCGAGCGAGTCGTCTCCGGCTCCGCCCTTGAGCACGTCGCTGCCGGTGCCGCCACCGACCCCGTCGTTGCCCGCGCCGCCGTAGAGGGTGTCGGCCCCGCTCCCGCCGACCACCTGGTCGTTGCCCCCGCGACCGCTGATCACGTCCTTGCCGCTGTTGCCGGCGAGGTAGTCACCGTTCGAGCCACCGGTGATCCGGTCGTTGCCGGTGCCGCCCTCGACGAACAGCCGGGCGGCGCTCTTGTTGACGAACCGGTCGCTCCGGTCACCGAGGTCGGCGACGAAGAGGTCCCAGTCCGCGCGCACGGTGCAGCGCACCTTCGTGGCGTCGCCACGGACTTTGGAACAGCCCTTGCCGGCCTTCAATGCCACCCGGTCGTCGACCGTCACGGTCCGGCCCGAGTGGGTCACGACGACGTCATTGGCCGCGCCCCGGGCCGCGGTGAAGATGACATCGATGCCGGCGGTCGTGCTGACGGTCCCGCCCGCGGCGGCATAGGCGGGCGCCGACGCGAGCGCCACGACCGCGGCGGCCACACCGGCGACGGTGATCGATTTCCTGAACAGCGACATTGTTCTCCCCGCGATCTACAGAGGTTAGACCGTATTCGATCATCCGCTGTCAAGGAGATCAGAGAACGCCGAAGAGAATCTGCGGGGAGAAGCCGAGGATGACGGCCACGATCGTGGTGGCGACCAGGACGGCGGCCACCGGGCGGCTCACCGTGCGGTGTTCGGTGTCCTCGGCGGGGGCGGTGTAGAGCAGGGCGCCGACCCGGACGTAGTAGGCCAGGGCGATCACCGCGTTGATCACGACCACCGCGGCCAGCCAGATCCAGTCCTCGGCCACCAGGGCCTCGACCACGGACACCTTGGCGAACAGGCCGGCCAGACCCGGCGGGAGACCGGCCAGACCGGCCAGCGCCAGCACGAGAGCCGCGCCCGGCCACGGGTGCCGGCGGGCCGCGCCACGGAAGTCGTCGAGGGTGCCGCCGTCCGCTGCGGCCGGGCGCAGGGCCACCACCACACCGAAGGCGATCAGCTCCAGGACCATGAAGAACACGGCGTACGCCAGGGCCGCCGGAACACCGGGGGCGCCGAGAGCCAGGGCGGCCAGGATGTAGCCGGCCTGGGCCATCGACGACCAGGCGAGCAGCCGCACCATGCGGGTCTGGCGGAGCGCCACCAGGTTGCCGACGGTCATGGTCAGCACGGCCAGGACCGCGACCACGGCGCTGGTGTCCAGCCGGGCGGCCACCGCGGCCAGGGCCAGCACACCACCCAGCTTCGAGGCGGTCGACAGGTACGCGGCGATCGGCACCGGGGCGCCGTCGTAGGTGGCCGGCGCCCAGGCGTGCAGCGGCACGGCGGCCACCTTGAAGGCCAGGCCGATCACCAGCAGCGCGGCGCCGACCCCGGCCAGGGCGGCGAACGGGGCCGGGGCGGGACCCAGCATGCCCAGGTGCACGGCTCCGGTGGCGGCGTAGTTGAGGGCGATCCCGAGCAGGGCGATCGCCGTCGAGATGACGCTGATCAGGAAGAACGTGACCGAGGCGGACGCCGCGTCGGTGGTGGTCCGCTCGCCGGGGGCGAACCTGCGGAGGCCGACCAGCACGTACAGCGGGAGGGTGAGGGTCTCCAGACCGACGATCAGGGTGAGCAGGTCACCCGCGTAGGCGACGGTGACGCCGCCGGTCATCGAGCAGGCCAGCAGGAAGCAGAACTCACCGGCCGGGGCGGCGCCGAGGCGCAGCGCGGGAACCGAGAGGGCGAGGACCCCGGCGGTCAGGCCGGCGAACAGCGCGGCGGTCACCGCGGCCGGCCAGGACGGCACCCAGGAGCAGCCGCCCGGGACACAGAAGGTGGCGGCCCACGGGCCCACGGCCAGGGCGGTCACCCCGGTGGCGAGGGTGCCGAGCAGGGTGGCCGTGATCGTCACCGCGCGCTTCCCGGCGAACAGGTCGGCGAGCAGGGCCAGGATCGCGGTGCCGGCCGCGGCGTACAGCGGCAGCAGCGCGACGTGGTCGACGGCCTGGCTGGTCACAGCTTCACTCCCAGCAGGTTGGCGAGCGGCACGACGGTGTCGTTGAGGACCAGGGCCGGGACCACCCCGACGGCCAGCGTCAGCAGGATCAGCGGGGTCCAGGCCAGCCACTCGATCCGGGTGACGGCCGGGCTCGCCGCGGCCACCGCCGGGGTGGCCGGGCCGTGCGTCACCCGGCGCAGCAGGCGCAGGAAGTAGGCGGCGGTCAGGGCGCCGCCGACCGCGGCGACGGCCGCCAGGGTGAGCCAGAACGGGCCGCCGCGCTTGACCGCGGCGATCACCGCGAACGCCTCGCCCCAGAACCCGGCCAGGCCGGGCAGGCCGAGCGAGGCGATGGCGGCGAAGCCGAGCAGCCCGGCCAGGCGCGGGGCGGTCTCCCGGAGGCCACCGATCAGGTCGAGGGAGCCCGTCCCGGTACGGTCCTTGATCGTCCCGGCGAGGAAGAACAGCAGGCCGGTGATCAGGCCGTGGGCGACGTTGCCGACCAGGGCGGCCTGGACGCCGGTGATCGACATGGTGGCGATGCCGAGCAGCACGAACCCCATGTGGCCGACGCTGGAGTAGGCGATCAGGCGTTTCAGCTCGGTCTGGCGCAGGCAGATCAGCGCGCCGGCGACGATCGCGACCACGGCCAGGGCGCCGAGGGCCGGCGAGGCCCAGGCCGCGCCCTCCGGGGCCGCGCCGACGCCGACCCGGATCATGCCGTACGTGCCCATCTTGAGCAGCACGCCGGCCAGGATCACCGACCCGACCGTGGGGGCCTCGGTGTGCGCGTCGGGCAGCCAGGTGTGCAGCGGCCAGAGCGGGGCCTTCACCGCGAACGCGAGAGCCAGCAGGACGAAGGCCACGCGCTGGGTGTCCTTGCTGAGCTCGGCGGCGCCGGTCAGGGTGACCAGGTCGCCGGTGCCGGCCGACGTCACCACGAGCAGCACGCCGAGCAGCAGCAGGACCGAGCCGGCCAGCGTGTAGAGGACGAACTTGCGGGCCGCCGCCCGGCGGTTCGGTCCGCCCCAGCCGGCGATCACCGCGTACATCGGCAGGAGGACGACCTCGAAGAACAGGAAGAACAGGATCAGGTCCAGGGCCAGGAAGGTGCCGAGGACGCCGACCTCCAGAACCAGCAGGAGCGCGGCCAGGGCGCGGCCCTTCCGGTTGTACGCGCAGCAGAGCAGGGTCAGCAGCCCGGTCAGGACGATCAGGGGGTACGAGATCCCGTCCACGCCGAGGTGGAACTCCAGCCCGAGGGCGGGCACCCAGGGCAGGTGGACCTCGGCCCACGGCACCATCGGCGGGCCGTCGCCGGGCTGGTAGGCGAACCAGGTGTACTCGTTCGGGCGGGCCAGGATCGGCAGCACCGAGAGCACGAACGTGACGGCGGCGAAGCCGGTGGAGACGAGCCGGGCCCGCCGGTCGGGCAGCAACGCGACGACGACGGCCCCCAGCGCGGGCACCACGAGCAGCGCGATCAGCAGGTTGTTCATGCCACGGCCCCCCACCAGGCGACGGCCCCCAGCACCAGGGCGGCGGCGCAGACCGCGACCGCGGCGGCCGGCAGCGGTCGCCGGTGCGCCTGTTTCAGCAGTTCACCGGCGCTCCGGGTGCCGGTTCCGGTGGCCATGACGACGGCGTCCACGTCGTTCGTGTCGAACGCGGTCACCACGCGGGCGAGCGCCTTGACCGGGCGGACCACGAAGCGGTTCTGGACCTCGTCGAGGCGGAACCCGGCGGCCAGGAACGGCTCGGCACGGCCGAGGACGAGAGCCGGGTCGGCACCGGGCGCCGCCCGCCAGAGCCACCACGCGGTCCCGGCGCCGGCCGCGAGCAGCAGCATCGGCAGGGCCACGGTCACGCCGAGGTGCGGATCCTCCAGCTCCAATGCGGTCCGGAAGCCGGGGGCGAAGGCGGCCAGCCCGAGCAGCGCGGCCGGGATCGCGAGCAGGATCAGCGGCCAGCGCATCAGTGCGGGCGGATCGTGCGGGACGGCCGGGGCCCGGTAGCCGCCGTCGCCGAAGCCGATCTCCCAGTCCGGGCCGTCCGGACCGTACGCCCGGGAGACACCGAAGAACGTGCGCAGCAGGAGGCGGGTCGCGTACCACGCGGTGATCCCGACCGAGAGCAGCGCGGCCAGCCAGACCACCCACGCGGCCCAGGCGGGCGCCGTCTCGCCGCCCTCGGTGGCGTGGGCGGCGGCGGTCAGCACGTTCTCCTTCGACCAGAAGCCGGAGAGCGGCGGCACGCTGGCGAGCGCGCCCAGGCCGATCACGAACGACCAGAAGGTGACCGGCATGTGGGTGCGCAGGCCGCCCATCCGGGACATCAGGTTGGTGCCGACCGCGTGGATCACCGCGCCCGCCGCGAGGAACAGCAGTGCCTTGAACGCGGCGTGGGTGAGCAGGTGGAACAGGGCGGCGGCGGGCGAGCCGACGGCCAGGGCGCCGGTCATGTACCCGATCTGCGACACGGTCGACCAGGCCAGCACCCGTTTCAGGTCGTCCTGGGCCATCGCCGAGAGCGCCCCGATGAGGATGGTGATCGCGGCCATCACGGCGAGGGTGGCCAGTGCGGCCGGGGACTGCCGGTAGAGCGGGTAGAGCCGGAACACCACGTAGACGCCGGCCGCGACCATGGTGGCGGCGTGGATCAGCGCGGAGATCGGGGTCGGGCCGGCCATCGCGTCCGGGAGCCAGGTGTGCAGCGGGAACTGGGCGCTCTTGCCGGCCACCCCGGCGAGGATCAGCAGCAGGGCGGCGGTCAGCGTGACGGCCGAATAGTCGTGGGTGAGCACGTCGCCGAGGTAGGTGCTGTCGGCGTCGGCGATCAGGACGGCGATGCCGAGCAGGAAGCCGACGTCACCGACCCGGGTGACCAGGAAGGCCTTCACCGCGGCGGCCGGCGCCTCCGGCAACCGCCGGTCGTGGCCGATCAGCAGGTAGGAGCAGGCGCCCATCACCTCCCAGCCGAACAGCATGAGGATCAGGTCGCTGCTCGTGACGACCAGCAGCATCGCGCCGGTGAAGAGGCTGATCTGTGCGGCGTAGGGCGCGTACCGGCGGTCGTCGTGCAGGTAGGCGATCGAGTAGATCTGGACGAACAGGGCGACCACCGTGACGGCCACCGCGACATAGGCGGCCGCGGCGTCCACCAGAGTGCTGAACCGCACCTCCAGGTAACCGAAATCGGCCAGGGGGAAGCCGGTGTCCCACGGATCGGAGAACGGGTCCGTCGACGGCTGCGCCGGATCCAGGACCAGGCGGAACGCGAGCAGGCAGGCCACCGCGGCGCCGGCCACACCGAGTCCGGCGGCGAGACGCCGGCGGGCCCGGCCACCGTCGCCCGGCGGCAGGACGAGACCGATCAAACCCACGATCAGGGGTACGAGGGGAAGCAGCGGCCCGGCAACGTCGATGCTCACCCGGCCACCCGCTCCTCGTCGCCGTCCAGCCGCACGTCGTCGACCACGACCGCCTTACGCATCCGGTAGAACTGGAGGACGATCGCCAGCCCGACGCCCACCTCGGCGGCGGCCAGCACGATCACGAACAGGGCCAGGACGCCGCCGGTGCCGGGCACGGCCGCGCCCGGGCGGGCCCAGGACTCGACCGCCACACCGGTGAGCGCGGAACGCAGCGAGACGTCCGCGGTGACCAGGATCAGGTTGACCGCGTTGAGCATCAGCTCGACGGCCATCAGCACCAGGATCGCGTTGCGTCTGCGGAGCACGCCGTAGACGCCCAGGCCGAACAGCAGGGCGGCCACCACGTACGGGATGACGACGTGCATCAGGCCTCCGGGGTGGGTCGGGCGCCGACGTCCGGCCGGGACAGGACGATCGCGCCGACCAGGGCGGACAGCAGCAGGATCGAGATCACCTCGAAGGGCAGCACCCAGGCGCCGAAGATCTGCTCGCCGACCCGCTCGGCGGTGCCCGGATCCGCCTCCGGGTAGCGGACCCAGCGGAACGCGTCGGCGAACAGCACCGCCAGGCCGGCGCCGAGGCCACCGCCGATCAGGACGGCCGGGAGGGCGGGCCGGTCCAGGTCGGGTGACGGGCCGATCGGGGCGCGGGTCAGCATCACCGCGAACAGCAGCAGCACCACGACCGCGCCGACGTAGACCAGGACCTGCACCCAGGCCACCAGCTCGGCGCCGAGGACCAGGTAGAGGCCGGCGATCGCGCCCAGGCTCACCACCAGGTAGAGGCCGGAGCGGACCAGGTGGGCGCTGGTGACGACGAGTGCGCCGGAGCCGACGGCGACCGTGCCGAGGGCCAGCAGCAGCACGTCGGCGACGGTCACTTCCCGGCCTCCGGAGTTTCGGCGCGCGGTGGGCGTACCGTCGCTGGTCTTGCGGTCTTGGCGGCAGTGGCCGCGCCCGGGCCCGCGGCCTTGCGCGCCGCCGTGGCCTCCTCCTTGGACGGCTCGCCGAGCACGTCGTGGGCCGGCGGCGGAGGCACCGTGCGCATCCACTCCCCCAGCCGGGTCTTGTCGTGCAGCAGGGAGAGGACGTCGGTCTCCGCGTACTCGAACTCGGGGGTCCAGTGCAGCGCGTCGAACGGGCAGACCTCGATGCAGATGCCGCAGTACATGCAGAGGGAGAAGTCGATGTCGAACCGGTCCAGCACGTTGCGCTGGCGGGCGCGCGCGGCGCCCGGGACGACGACCTCCTCCTTGTGCGAGTCGATGTAGATGCACCAGTCGGGGCACTCACGGGCGCAGAGCATGCAAACCGTGCAGTTCTCCTCGGACAGCGCGATCACGCCGCGGGAGCGCGGTGGCAGATCGGGTTGCACGTCCGGGTACTGCTGGGTGCCGGATCGCCGTGTCAGGGTCTTCAGCGTTACGGCGAGCCCGTCGAGCAGGCCCTTGCCGGGCACGTTGCGGTCGCCGTTCTCACTCACAAGGGAACATCCTGCCCGCTCGGCCTTTCCGGCGCGACCTTGCCCCGGCGTTTCAGATCCTTTTAAAGCAGGGACTTCACCGCGACGGTCAGGACGAGCTGGGCGAGCGAGACCGGGACCAGGATCAGCCAGCAGAGGCGCTGCAACTGGTCCTCGCGCAGGCGGGGGTAGGTGACCCGGAACCAGATGATCACGAAGGAGAGGGCGGCGACCTTCAGCAGCGTCCACAGCCAGCCCAGCTGCTCCGCGAACGGCCCGTGCCAGCCGCCCAGGAACAGGACCGTGGTCAGACCGGCGATCACGACGATGCCGACGTACTCGGCCAGCAGGAAGAACGCGAAACGCAGCCCGGTGTACTCGGTCATGTAGCCGAAGACCAGCTCGGAGTCGGCGATCGGCATGTCGAAGGGAGGGCGCCGGATCTCGGCCAGCCCGGCGATGAAGAACACCAGCGCGGCCGGCGCCTGCCAGATCAGCCACCAGGGCCGCCACGCCTCGACGATGCCGGGCAGGCTCAGCGTGCCGGCCGCCATCGCGACGCTCGCCGCGGCCAGGACCAGCGGCAGCTCGTAGCCGAGCAGCTGGGCGGCGCCGCGGACGCCGCCGAGCAGGCTGTACTTGTTCGCCGAGGCCCACGCGGACATCAGCACGGCCACCACGCCGATCCCGAGCACGGCCAGGACCAGGAACAACCCGATGTCCAAGCTCTGCGCGACCAGGTTCGGGCCGAGCGGCAAAGTCAAGATCACGATGAGGTACGGGAAGAGCGCCACGATCGGGGCCAGCCGGAACACGGTCCGATCCGCCTCGCGTGGAGTGATGTCCTCCTTCTGGACGAACTTCACCCCGTCGGCGACCAGCTGTGCCCAGCCGTGGAAGGCGCCGGCGTACATCGGGCCGACCCGTCCCTGCATGTGGGCCATCACCTTGTGCTCGGCCTGGCCGATGACCAGCGGCAGAACCAGGAAGGCGGCCATCACGGCGCCGACCCGGAGGAGGAGCTCCATCACGGCTTCTCCTCCTTCTCGCTCTTCTGCGGACCCCACTCGTTCGGTGCGGGGACGCCGGGTGGGCGCATCGGGGCGCGCTTGGCCGTGCCGCCCTCCGACTCACCCGGCTCCTTGGCGCCCGGCCACGGCTTGGCCACCCGGGCGGCCAGCACGAAGTCCTTGCGCAGCGGGTGCCCCTCGAACTCCGGGGGCAGCAGCAGCGGGCGCAGGCCGGGATGCCGGGCGAAGGAGATGCCGAACATCTCGTACGTCTCCCGCTCGTGCCACTCGGCGCCCGGGTAGAGGTCCACCAGAGACTCCACCTCCGGATGCTCCCGTGGCACCCGGGTGCGCAGCAGCAGCCCGTGCCGGCGGCGGGTGGACCACAGGTGGGCCAGCACCGAGAAGCCGCCGTCCACCTCGTCCACGGCCGACAGCCAGTCGAAGAAGTCGCAGCCCAGAGCCCCGGGATCACGGGCCACCTCGGCCGCGAACCACCAGCGGCCGGCCGGCACGTCCACCACCGCACGGGCGTGGCCCGGTCCGCCGCCGGAGATCTCGGCCGTCACCGGGCCCGTCTCCGGATCGTCCGTCGCCAGCAGGGCGACCAGGCGCTCACCGACCTCTTCGGGCGTCATGCCGCTCATCCTATGATCCGGGCGGCTTCCGCAACCTTCCGCCGGGCACGCGCGTGTAGTCGCCGTGACAGCCATCGCCGACCAACGATCGGAGACGCCGGCCGCCGTGCACCACGATCCACCGACGTTCGATGAGGTCTACGCCGCGCACTACACACGGCTGACCGTGCAGCTGTACGCGTACTTCGGTGACCGCCAGGAGGCCCAGGACGTCGTACAGGAGGCGTTCTGCCGGGCCCTGCCCCGGTGGTCCACGATCTCCCGGTACGACGATCCGGCCGCCTGGGTCCGCCGTACCGCCTGGAACCTGGCGGTGAGCCGGTGGCGCCGGGCCGGTACCGCCCTGAACTTCCTGCGTAAGCAGCGCACCGACGAGCCGCAGCTGCCCGGGCCGACCGGTGAGTGGGTGGCGCTGGTCGCCGCCCTGGCCGAACTGCCGGCCGCCCAGCGGCGCGCCATGGTGCTGCACTACCTGGGCGACCTGACGATCGCGGAGATCGCCGAGCGGGAAGGTGTGGCCCAGGGGACGGTCAAGTCCTGGCTGCACCGGGCGCGCGGCACGCTCGCCGGGTTGCTCGGCGCCGATGCGGAGGGGGTGACCCATGTCTGACCAGCTCGAGGAGATCTTCGCGCGGACCCGCCCGACGGCGATCCAGGCGATCCGCCCGCCGGGCGCCGAGGCGGCCCGCCGCACGGTACGGATCCGCCGCCGCCGACGGGCCGTCGGTCTCGCCGCCGTCGTGGTGCTCGCGGTCGTCGGTGGGGTGTTCGTCCGGAAACCGGCGCCCCCGCCGTTGCCTCCCGCCGACCCGGTGCAGCTGACGCAGACCGCCAAGGTCGCGCTCGGCACGTCCACGATGCCGACGGCCGTCGAGAAGGCCGCCGAGGTGACGCCGAACTGGTCGGCGTCGAGCGCCGTCTACTTCGGCGTGCTGACCCTGCACGCCGCCTGCGCCGGGACCGGGAAGATCACACTCGCCGTCATGGGCAATCCGGGCAGCGAGAGCCAACTGACCGAGCCCATCGAGCTGGCCCGGCTCAAGGTGCCCTGCTCGGAACGGCCGGAGCCGGTGCGGACCGACTTCGAGATGGGGGGCGTCATCGGCATCGACTACAAGATCGTGGAAAACGCGACCGCTCCCCGTTCCGCCGGGTTCGCCTTCCGGCTCACCAGCGACACCGGTGAGCCGCTGACCGTGACGGACAGCCGGGCGAACGCGAGGAACGCATTGAACCTTACGTCCGACAAGGGCTTCGGGGTTGGTGGCGGCAAAACCGCGGGCCCGCGTGGCTGGAAGGACGACCTGCCCAGCCACGTCGGCACCGACTTCCGGATCCTCGCCGCCTGCACCGGGCACGGCACGCTCGTGGTCGAGATCTTGAAGAAGTCCGGGAAGGCGGTCGACACCGTGCGGGTGCCGTGCCACTGGCCGCCGAAGCGGTACGACTTCGAATCGACCCGGGGCAGCGGCGATCTCTACTACCGGATCTCCTACGACCACACCGCGGGGTCCTCGACCGACTTGGCCGTCCAGTTCGTCCCCAAGTAGCGGGTCACCGGCGTTTCGTTGCTCACAGGCCGGGGAGGCGGCCGTTGCGGAACACGTCGACGAAGTCCTGGTGGTCCTCGCGGGCCTGGTCACCGTACCGGTGCGCGAATTCCACCAGGTGCCGGACGAACCCGGCCTCATCCTTGTCGACGACCGCGACGATCGCCTCCTCGGTGGAGAAGTCGACCAGGTCGTGGCTGGACTCGTCGTCGGCGACCGAGTGCATCCGGGCCACCGCGCGGCCCAGGTCGGCGATCACCCCGGTCAGTTCCTCCGGCTCGCTCACCTCGGACCAGTCGAGATCCGCGGCGTACGGGGAGACCTCGGCGACCAGCTGCCCCACCCCGTCCAGCTCGGTGAAGCCCAGCCACGGGTCGGCGTGCGCCTGGAGGGCCCGCTGCGACTCACTCGTCCGGTGGCCCTGGTGCTTGAAGTAGCCGCGCACCCGCTCGTCGTCGATCCACCGGGCGACGGCCGGGACCTGCGCCTGCTTCATGTAGATGATCACGTCGTTCTCGAGGGCCTCGGTGTGCCCTTCGAGCAGCAGGTTGTACGACGGCAGCCCGGCCGAGCCGATCCCGACGCCCTTGCGGAGCTTGATGTCCTTGATGTGCATCGCCACCGGCCGGGTGCCCTGCGGCAGGGTGCCCAGATAGCGGTCGAACGCCTCCCGGACCTTGGCGTGGGTGACCGTGTCCACCTCGTAGACGCCGTCGCCCATCGAGAACCGGCGGTCGAAGTCGTCGATCGTGGTCTGCTCGCCGAGCAGGTCGACCCGGGTGTTGAGCCGTGCCTGCTGGAGCACCCGCCGCAGCACACCGGTCGCGTTCTCCAGGGTGATCGAGCCGATCGCGTCGTCACCCCCTTGGGCGATGGCCCGCAACTCGATCAGGTACGCCCGCGCGAACGTTGTCACCAGCGCCGTGATGTCGTCGTCGGACAGCGCCTTCGAATACCCGATCAGCGCGACACTCGCCGCGAAGCGCTTCAGATCCCAGCTGTACGGGCCGACGTACGCCTCGTCGAAGTCGTTGACGTTGAAGACCAGGCGCCCGGACGAGTTCATGTAGGTGCCGAAGTTCTCGGCGTGCAGGTCACCGTGGATCCAGACCCGGCTGGTCCGCTCGTCGAGGAAGCTGTCGTCCCGGTGGTCACCGGTCAGGTCGGCGTAGAACAGCGAGGCACTGCCGCGGTAGAACGCGAACGGCGAGGCCGCCATCTTCCGGAACTTGCGGCGGAACGCGGGCGGATCGAGCGCCATCGGCTCACCGAACTCGCGGATGAGGACATCGATGATGAAGTCTGCTCGCGACTGAGAACCCATGCGGGTCACGCTACTCACCGATCCACCGTCAGCCGCTACCCTTTCCGCTATGCCCGCATCACGCCTGCTGCGTATCGGCACCCGATCCTCACCGATGGCCCTCGCTCAGGTCGAGCGCGTCCGCCGGATGCTCGCCGAGCGGCGACCAGAGGTGACCGTCGAGGTGGTGCCCCTCACCACCAGCGGCGACCGATGGCAGGGGGCGCTCTCCGAACTCGGCGGCAAGGGCGCCTTCACCAAGGAGGTCGACCAGGCGCTGCTGGACGGGCGGGCCGACCTGGCCGTGCACTGCGTCAAGGACGTCCCGGGCGACCGGCCGGCGCCCGCGGGCACCGTGTTCGCCGCCTACCTGAGCCGGGACGACGTACGGGACTGCCTGGTCCACCCCGGAGGGCTGAGCATCGACGAACTGCCGGCCGGGGCGCGCATCGGCACGTCGGCCGTCCGCCGCATCGCCCAGCTCGCCCTGCACTGGCCGCACCTGACCCCGGTGCCGATCCGCGGGAACGCCAACTCCCGCCTGGCCCGGCTCGACGCGGGAGAGTACGACGCGCTGCTCCTCGCGGTCTCCGGCCTGCACCGGATCGACATGCCTTCACGTGTCGGGCACACGATCGACGTCGACACGTTCGTGCCCGCCGTCGGCAGCGGGACTCTCGTGCTGCAGTGCCGGCAGGACGACGAGGCGGCGCTGGAGATCGCGGAGCTTCTCGCCGACCTGCGGACCGGGCGGGAGACCGAGGCCGAGCGGACCATGCTGCACATCCTCCAGGGCAGCTGCCATTCGCCGATCGGTGGCTACGCGCGCACCGAGCCGGACGGGCGGATCAGCCTGCGGGCCCGGGTGATCAGCCTGGACGGCAAGACCGTGCTGGACGCGCACGAGTGGGCCACCGACCCGGTGGTGCTCGGGACCTCGGTGGCCGCCTCGCTGCTGCGCCAGGGCGCGCGGGAGATCCTCGGCTAGTTCTTCATCGGGGCGAAGTTCCGGATCACCTCGCGGGTGGCGGCCGTGCCCAGTTGGTCGCCGAGGACGGTGGCGCCGCGGTAGTGCACACCCGCCCAGATCCGGGCCAGCTGCACCTCAGCCTGTGCCTTCGCGAAACTGTCGAAGTGGCGGGTGGTGCCGGAGGCCGGGCTGTAGGCGTGGAACGGCAGCCGGTCCCGGCCGAAGAAGGCCCGGAAACTGACCATCGTGGCCGAGGTGTAGCAGGTGTGCCCGGACGGCCACTCCGGCGACGGCGCGGTCACCCGCAGCGGCTGCCACGCCGGGTCGGCGGTCGTGGCCGGGTTGCCGTCGGTGTCGGCCAGCGGGATCGCGGTCACCGGGCGCCACAGGTTCCAGTGGCGTTTCTGCTGGTAGCAGGAGATCAGGGCATCGACGGTGGCGATATCGGTCTGGGCGAACAGACGGGCCGTCGCCAGGTTGCCGAGCCGCTGATCGGTGGCCAGCACCCGCCGCATCTCCCACTCGACCATGTGGAAGTCGTCCCACCAGATCGCCGCCTCGGTCTGGTCCGGCGTGCGGGACGTGCTGGTGGCCGAACCGAGGGACTTCACCTCGTTCAACTGGCGGGCGTAGCCGGCGCTCGCCAACGGGGGCGGACCGGAGACCCGGTAGCGGGTAGGGTCGCGGACCACGAACGGCTTGAGGAAGGCGTACCAGGCGCCGGACTGCACGAAGCCCGGCGGCGTGAGCCGGTATTCGCCCGGGACCTCGCTGACCGGCCAGGTCACGCTGGTGTCGAAGGCGCCGTCGCCGGTGCGGTCGGCGATCATCGCAGCCGCCGTGGCCTCGCCGACGGCTGTTCCACTGCGCTTCGCGCGACCGTCCGGGATCTTGGCCAGCTCTTCGTCGTACCGCGCGCGCAACGCGTCGGCCTGGGCCGGGAAGAGCGAGACCAGCACCCGGTACGCCGAGGCGGCGACCGCCGCGGGAACCGAATCGCCGCGCCGGCTCCGGGGTGACATCAGATACGGCTGGTAGGGGGCGCCGGCGATCGCGTTGACCGCGTCGAAGACGGCACCCTGCACCATCGCGAAACTTCGGGCCGCCGCGTTCGGCGTCTGCCGGCCGACGTCGTAGATGGCGGTCTGGGCGTGGATGTGCCAGGTGACGACGGCATTGGGTGTCGCGGCACCCCGCGCCGCGGCCGGTGTGGCCCAGTTGGGTGAGGTCAGCGCCAGCGCGGTCGCGATTATCGCGCCCAGCGTGCTGCGGAGAACGCGTGCCATGGAACCCCCGATCGGTGCTTCCACACGAACGGGGTTCAGCCTGCCAGCCCGAGCCCGACCAACCGCAAGGCATTGACGGACATCTTGCTAAGGGATTTACAGCCGCGGCCTCACCGCGCGTCTTGCGGCGGGCGGACGACCGGGGCGGTCAGCGCCAGCGGATCGGGCCGGTGGACGCCGCCCGGGCCGGACCGCTCGGCGGCGATCTTCTCCTGGAGGCGCAGGATGCCGTGCAACAGCGCCTCCGGCCGGGGCGGGCAGCCGGGCACGTAGACGTCGACCGGGATGATCTGGTCGACGCCCTTGGTGACCGAATACGAATCCCAATACGGCCCACCGCAGTTCGAGCAGGAGCCGAAGGAGATCACATACTTCGGCTCGGGCATCTGGTCGTAGAGCCGCTTGATGGCCGGCGCCATCTTGTCGGTGACCGTGCCGGAGACCACCATGAGGTCGGCCTGGCGCGGCCCGTGCGCGAACGGGATCACCCCGAGCCGCATAAAGTCGTGCCGCGCCATGCTCGACGCGATGAACTCGATCGCACAGCAGGCCAGCCCGAAGTTGAACACCCAGAGCGAATAGCGGCGCCCCCAGTTCAGCACGAACCGGATGGGTTCTCCGAGCACTCCAGGAAGGGCCACGGCGTCAACCTACTGCATCCGGGTACGGCTCGCTGAGCGTCATCGGCGTGCGCGCCACCTCGAGCACCCGCTCCGGGGGGTCCGGTCCTTCGGTGTAGTAGCGCGCCCGGGTCCGGCCGACCGGCACCAGCAGACCAGCGGCGGCCAGGTCCCGAAGATCGCGTTGCGCCTGCTGGAGGGTCAGTCCTTCGGCGTGCTCGTAGCGCGCCCGGCGGATGCGGCCGACCACCGCGACGTCGTGCAGTGCGGAGACCATCCGCTCGTCCAGGCCTCCCGACTCGACGAACGACGCATCCCCTCGATACCGGCCAGGACCTCCTGGTCGGCAGCGCTCAGGGCGGGCGTAGGAAACAGCATCACTTCAGCCTACTTGACGCAATGTATGCGTCATTGCGTCATTGGCCGCTGGAGGAAGCTCAAAAAGCCGGTAAGCAGAGCTTCCCGGAGTGCGGGAGACGCGGCGTTGAGGATGGAATTCACCATGGCCATCTGGGTGAAGTCGCCGCCGGCCAGGCCCAGGCCCTCGGCCAGGGAGGCGATCAGCTCCGGGGTGATCATCTCGGGGGTGAGCGAGGGCAGCTCGGGCAGCTCGATCGGACCCCGGGCCCTGGCCGCCTCGACCGCCGCGGTCAGGTCGGGGGCGAAGTCGGCGGCGGTCGCGCGGACGGCCGCGGTCACCGTGAGGTGGATGGTCGGCGGGAGGTCGGCATAGGCCATCTGGGGCTGGGTGTGCCAACCTCGGACCGCCAACTCGTCGGCCAGCACGAACAGATCGACGCCGTCGGCGGCCAGGCAGACCACGCTGGTCTCGGGTGGGGCGTAGAGGCGGACGCCGTCGGTCGCCTCGACCGCGGCGGCCAGCATCGCGACCGCCTCGCGGGTGCGGGTGGCCAGCTCCAGGTAGCCGGTGTCGCCGATGGAACGCAGCGTGGCGAAGGCCGCGGCGATCGGGCCGCCCGAGCGGGTGGACGAGATCACCGGGTTGATCATGGTGTAGCCGGGCCAGTCGGCGTAGGCGAAATACTGCGGGCGGCGCAGCGCCTCGTCCCGGTGCAGCAGGATCGAGACGCCCTTCGGAGCATACGCGTATTTGTGCAGGTCGACCGAGATGCTCGTGACGCCGGGCACGGAGAGGTCGAAATCGGGCAGGTCGGCGCCGAGCCGCCGCAGATAGGGCAGGATCCAGCCGCCGAAGCACGCGTCCACGTGGAATCGCACCCCACGCTCGGCGGCGATGGCCGCCAGCTCGGGGATCGGATCGACCACGCCGTGCGCGTAGCTCGGAGCGGAGGCCGCGACCAGCACGGTCTCCGGGGTGATCGCGGCGGCCATCGCCACCGGGTCGGCCCGCAGGTCCTTCACCGGCACGGTGTCGAGCTCCACCCGCAGGTAGTGCGCGGCCTTCGCGAAAGCCGCGTGTGCCGTGGCCGGGACGACCAGGCGTGGTCCGGCGATCTCGGGATGGGCGTCGCGGGCCGCCTTGACCGCCAGGATCAGCGACTCCGTCCCGCCGCTGGTCACGCTGCCGACCGTCGCCGGGCCGCCGTGGAGCACCGTGGCGGCCGCGGCGACCAGGGCGTTCTCCGTCGCCAGCAGGGAGGGGAAGGCGGTCGGGTCGAGGCCGTTGACGTGCGCGGACGTGGCGTGGGCGACCCGGGCCAGGTCGTCCACGCCGTCCAGAGCGGGGTCGTAGACATAGGCGAAGAGGCGGCCGCCGTGTGTCGGCAGGTCACCACCGCGCAGCTCACGCAACTCGGCGAGGATCTGCTCGCTCGGCACGCCCTTCTCCGGCAGCGCATTGATCATGCCCGCGACGCTACCCCTCCCGGGGCGCCTACTTCTCGGTTGTCCACACCGGCGAGTTGTCCACAGGCCCACCGGCCGCGCCGGTCCGGTCGTCGTAGCGTCGCAGCAACAGCACGGCCGCGCCGACCAGCAGGGCCGGGACGACCGTGAAACCCAGCAGCACGCCGAGCCGCGCCGTGTCGCTCTGCACGGCCGACTCGCCGGTGGCCGACGAGACGTAGCCGAAGATCTGGAGGATCAATGCGTAGATACCGGGGCCGAGCGCCAGCCCGAGGGTCTCCCCCGCGGTCCACAGACCGGTGAAGACGCCGGCCTGGCGGCGGCCGGTGCGCTCGGTGTCGTAGGCGATGCAGTCCGGCAGCATCGCCATCGCGAACACCTGCTGACCCGCGTAGCCGGCGCCGACCAGCGCGACGATGAGATAGACCGCGACGCCGGGCAGAGCCGGGGCGGCGAGCAGGACCAGGGCGCCGGCGGCGAAGAGCAGCGACGCGGCGACGAGCGAGCGGAGTTTGCCGTGCCGCTTCCCGATCGCCGTCCAGAGCGGCATGACCAGCAGGGCCGGGCCGACGAAGGCGGCGAAGAGGAAGGTCGCTCCGGCCTCCTGGACGATCACGTGGTCGGCGAAGTACTTGACGCCGGCCAGCATGGTGCCGATACCGGCCGCCTGCACGACCCAGCAGACCAGCAGAGCGAGGAAGGGGGCGTTGCCGGCCGCCACGCGCAGTTGGGCGCGGAGACTCGGCTCGGCGGCGGTGGCCGTGTGGGTGAGTGCTCCACGCGTACCGAAGAAGGTGGCGAGCGTGCCCGCGACGATGAGTGAGCCGATGAACGCGCCGGACCACCGGTGGCCCTCACGGCCGCCGCCGGTCAGGTCGACCACCAGTGGCGCGAGTGCGCCGGAGACCAGGATGGTCAGCGCCAGGACGGCGACCCGCCAGGTCATCAGCCGGGTGCGCTCGGCGTAGCCGTCGGTCAGCTCGGCCGGCATCGCCACGTAGGGCACCTGGAAGAAGGCGAAGGCGGTGGCGGCCGCGAGGAAGGCGAAGGCGACGTAGACGCCGGAGACGCCCCCGCCGGGGAACGGCGCCGCGAAGATCGCCGCGAAGAGGAGGCCCAGCAGCAGGCCGGCCACGAGCATGAACGGCCGGCGGGCGCCGGTGCGGTCGGAGATCCGGCCGGCCACCGGGTTCACGATGACGTCCCAAGCCTTCGGAAGGAGGACCAGCAATCCGGCGACACCCGCGGCAACACCGAGCGTGTCGGTCAGATAAGGCAGAAGAAGCAAACCGGGCACCGTGCCGAAGGCGCCCGTCACCACCGATCCGAGTGCATACCCAGCCAAAACGCCGC
Source organism: Actinoplanes hulinensis (assembly GCF_019429605.1). NCBI lineage: Bacteria > Bacillati > Actinomycetota > Actinomycetes > Micromonosporales > Micromonosporaceae > Actinoplanes > Actinoplanes hulinensis. The sequence goes on from NZ_JAHXZI010000001.1 coordinate 644,765, forward strand.
GGGGAAGAACACTCGTCCGGGTTACCTCGGGAGGGGGACCACTGGCCGTCATCGACGCGCATCGTAACCAAGATCGGGCGGTTTCTCCTACGCTCGCCGCATGAAAAGCGTTGCGGCCGGCGTCGCCGCCAGTCACCCGGCGACCGCACGCACGGGAGTCCGGATTCTGCAGGCCGGAGGGTCGGCCGCCGACGCGGCGGTGGGTGCCGTCCTGGCCTGTTGTGTCGCCGAAACGGTCTACACGGGGCTCGGCGGCGGTGGTTTCGCCACCTATTTCGAGGCGAGCACCGGCGCGGTCACCTGCCTCGATTTCTTCGTGGCGGTGCCCGGCCTGGACGGCGACCGGAAGCCGGAGGCGATGGTGGCGGTCGACGTGTTCTTCGGTGGGCTGCCACAGACCTACTCGATCGGCGGGGCGAGCGTGGCGGTCCCCGGGATTCCGGCCGGGCTGGGCGAGGTGCACCGGCGCTGGGGCCGGTTGCCGTGGCCGGAGGTGGTGGCGCCGGCCGCGGGGCTGGCGCGGACCGGGGTGCTGCTGCCCGCCGCGCACGCACGCACGCTGGAGTCGTGTGCGCCGGCGCTGGCGTACGGCGAGGGGGCGGAGCTCTACCAGCCGGGTGGACGGCTGCTCCAGGGCGACGAACTGCTCTTCCACCCGGGGCTGGCAACCGCGATGGACGCCCTCGCCGGTGACGGGCCGGAGGTGTTCTACACCGGGACGTACGCCGACGTGCTGGTGGAGACGGTCCGGGCGGCCGGCGGCACGATCGGGCCGGCCGACCTGGCCGAGTACCGGGTGTACGAGACGCCGGTGGACCACGCCACGATGGCCGGGTACCGGGTGCACGCCCGGCACGACCTGAACCGGACGGTCGACACGATCGGGGCGTTGCCGGACGACCTGTCCCGCCCCGGACGGGCTCCGGGGGTGGCGTCCGCGCTGCTCAACCGGGGTAAGCAGCGGCTCGGTGACACCACCAACGTGTCGGTGGTGGACCCCGAGGGGAACGCCTGCGTCATCACCACGACGCTGGGCCTCGGCGCCGGGGTGTGGCTGCCCGGCCTCGGCATCAACCTGAATTCGATGCTCGGGGAGGGTGAACTGCTCACCGACGATCTGGTGCCGGGGCGGCGGATGTCGTCGTACATGTGCCCGCTCGCGGTGATCGCCCCGGACGGTGGGCTGGCCGTGGCGGCGGGGTCGGCGGGGGCGTCGCGGATCCGTACCGCACTGGTCGACACGCTGCTCGGGGTGCTGGTCGACGGGCTGAGTGTGCCGGAGGCGATCGCGCGGCCGCGATTCCACGTCGTCGAGGACACCGTGCACGCCGAAGCCGGCTGCCCGCCCGCGGAACTCGCGGCGCTGGCGGACGCCGGCTGGCAGATCGTCGAGTGGCCGGAGATCAACCACTACTTCGGCGGAGTGACGGCGGTGGGCCGGGCCGGGGCGGCCGGCGATCCACGCCGCGGTGGAGTGGGCCTGCTGCTCTGACCGGGCACCGCGGTGGAGTGGGCCTACTGCTCTGACCGGGCACCGCGGCGACCGGGGCTGCGGCAACCCGCCCCGGTCGCGGGCGGCGGTAGCGCGGCCGCGCGGGACCGGCGGTGGGGTGGCGTTGAGCTGCCGTGGTCACATGCGGCGGGCGGCGATGGCTTCGGCGTCGGCGGCGGTTTCGCGGAGGGCCACCTCGATCGGGGTGGCGGTCAGGCCGAAGGTGCGCTCGGTGAGGGACGAGTCGAGGATGAACGGCGCATAGAACTGGTAGTCCATCTCGGCCAGCTCGCGGGCGATCGGGACGGCCAGGCCGGCGGTCCGCATCACGAAGCGCGGCAGCTTGCGGATTTTGATCTTGGGCTGGCCGGTCATCACGGCGTAGCGGTCGGCCAGTTCGCGGATGGTGATCGCGGCCGGGGACGGCACGTGCCACGCCCTGCCCCACGCCCGCTCGTCGGCGGCCAGCTCGACCAGGGCGCGGGCCATGTCGCCGGTGTAGGTGAAGGTGTGCGGCACGTCGACGTCGGCCGGCGCCCAGGCGGTGCGGCCCGCGTTCATGGCCGGGAGCAGGACGGCGGAGAAGATGCCCGCCGCGCCCGCGCCCAGGTAGTCGGAGCCGCGGGCCTCGACGGTGCGGACCCCGGAAGCCAGCGCGTCCTGCCACATCCGGCTGCGGATCCGGCCCTTGCGACCGGTCGCGGCCGGCGGGGTGCTCTCGGTCATCAGGCCGCCGGGCTGCGGGCCGTAGCCATACAGATTCCCGGTGATGGCGTAGACCGCGCCGGCCGACTCGGCCGCGGCGATCATCGCGTTGTTCATCGGGAACCACTTGGTGGCCCACTCGGTGTACTTCGGGTTCGCGCAGTTGTAGACGACCGCGGCGCCGGCGGCCAGCTCAGTGAGGCGGTGCGCGTCCGACGCGTCGGCGGCGACCCGCTCGATCAGCGGATGCTCCGGGCCGCCGCCGCTGCGGGTGACGATCCGGACGGTCTCGCCACGCTCGGCCAGCAGGCGGGCGACCGAGGAGCCGATGGGGCCGGAACCGACGACGAGGTGCATGGCGTTCTCCTTTGCGAGCAGTGCTCTCTGTCGAGAACAACAGTCGCATGAGATTCGATGAAAGGCAAGAGCACTGCTCTCGTTGTGGCACACTGGTCCGCATGAGCGCCGCCAACCTGCGGGCCCGGGTCCGGGCCGAGATGACCGAAGAGATCAAGTCGGTGGCCCGCCGCCACCTGGCCACCGACGGGGCCAACCTGTCGTTGCGTGCGGTCGCCCGCGACCTCGGCATGGCCTCGTCGGCCGTCTATCGGTACTTCGCGAGCCGGGACGACCTGCTCACGGCACTGATCATCGACGCGTACGACGCGGTCGGCGAGGCGGCCGAGCAGGCGGCGGCCGGCGCGGACAGTCCGCTGGAGCGGTGGCTGGCCGCCGGGCACGCGGCACGGGAGTGGGCGGTCGCCAACCCGCACGAATGGGCGCTGATCTACGGCAGTCCGGTCCCGGGATACGCCGCCCCCACGGACACCGTCGTGCCGGCGACCCGGGTGCTGCTACTTCTCGGCCGGACGATCGCGGAGGCGTACGAGAGCGGGGTGATTGTCGAGCGACCACCGCTGACCGGGCGTTTCACCGAAGAGCTCGAGCCGATCGCAGCCGCCTACCATCCCGGGGTGCCGCCGCGCGTCATCGCCGACACCATCGCCGCGTTCTTCCAGATCTGCGGCGCCATCAGCTTCGAGCTGTTCGGCCAGCTCAAGAACTCGGTCGAGGAGGACCGGCGGGGCTTCTTCGACTACCAGCTGCGCGCCGCGGCGACCCTGGCCGGGTTCACGCTGTGAGACGCGCGGATCGGGCCGGCCGGGCATCCGCGGCGACGCTATGAGGCGTGCAAGCCATGCCCGCCGGGCGTCCCCGGCGACGCTATGGGGCGCGCAAGCCGTGGCCACCGGGCGTCCCCGGCGACGCTATGGGGCGCGCAAGCCGTGGCCACCGGGCGTCCCCGGCCACGCTATGAGGCGTGCAGGACGTGGCCACCGGGCGTCTCCGGCGGCACGTCCGGGCGGCCGAAATAGCGCGCCGCCAGCGCTGCCGGGCCCAGGTCCTCGATCCGCGTGAAACCGCGCCCGCGCAGGTCGGCGGCGATCTCCTCGGGCTCGAAGTAGTTGAGCCACGGCTCGCCCAGCCGCGCGACCCGTTCGGCGCGTGCCTCCAGATGGGCGCGCCGTTCACCGACCATCCGATCGGGTGACTGCGCGTAGTCGAAGACCACCTCGTGCCCGGCCGTGACGTCCAGCGTCGCGGCGAACCCCTCGGCGGTCAGGTAGGGCACCACGCCCAGCCAGAGGAAGAAGGCCGGACCGTCCAGCGGCAGCCGGCCGGCCAGTGACTCCTTCTCGAAGTCGACACCGATGTGACGCACCGTGTCCGGCACGGCGATGCCCGCCGCGGCCAGCCGTTCCCGCTTCCACTCCCGCGTATCCGGATGATCCACTTCGATCACCGCCAGACCCGGGTGCGGGTTGCGGTAGGCGAACGTGTCCAGGCCCGCGCCCAGCACCACCACCTGCCGCACGCCACGATCCACGGCAGCGGCCAGCGCGTCCTCCGCGAACCGGTGCCGGGCCGCGATGAACAACCGCATGCCGCGGCGTGGGGCGTCGGCCAGGAGATCCGCCTCCGCTTCACCCAGCATCGGTACGGCCAGAGCGTCCGCGAAGATCGAACCGCCTTCGAGCAGCTGATGGGCGGCGCGATAGCGGGCCGCGCTCCACGCTGTACGGCTCGGCGAACCCGCTTTCACCGCACACCTCGCCGCACCCGCGCACCCGGCGCGGACCGGCCCGTCACCAGGGCATCCAGCCGGCGTCGGCCATCAGCACCCGGTCGCCGCGCATCGGCACGCCCTCGGCCGTCAGCAGCGCCCTGGCCCGCGCCTCATGACCGGGTGGGAGCCGGCCGCCACCGCCGCACACCCGGTGCCACGGGACACCGCCGCCGTGCAGCGCCATGATCCGGCCGACCTGGCGGGGAGAGTTGCGGCCGGACCGGTCGGCCAGGGCCTCGGCGATCGCGCCGTACGACATGACCCGTCCCTCGGGGATGCTCTCCACCAGGGTCAGGACCTCTTCGACGTACTCCTGCGGTGTCATCACCCGCCACGATATGGGATCTGACAACGATCGACACCGGCCTGCCGAGCACAATGGGCCGGGTGCGGGAAGTGGTGACCGGTGCGCGCCGGATAGTGGTGAAGGTGGGGTCGTCCTCGCTGACCACCGCGACGGGCGGCATCGACGAGCAACGGGTCGACGCCCTGGTCGACGTGCTGGGCGCGCTGGCGACCGGCGGGCGTGAGGTGGTGCTGGTGTCCAGCGGCGCGATCGCCGCCGGGCTGGCCCCGCTGCAACTGCGCCGCCGACCGCGTGACCTGGCCACCCAGCAGGCCGCCGCATCGGTCGGCCAGGGTCTGCTGATCGGGCGGTATGCGGCGGGGTTCGCCCGGCACGGGCTGACCGTCGGGCAGGTGCTGCTCACCGTCGACGACGTGACCCGGCGGGCGCACTATCGCAACGCGTACCGGACGTTGCGCAAGCTGCTCGACCTGGGTGCTCTGCCGATCGTCAACGAGAACGACACGGTCGCCACCGAGGAGATCCGGTTCGGCGACAACGACCGGCTCGCCGCCCTGGTCGCCGCGCTCGCCCACGCCGACCTGCTGGTGCTGCTCTCCGACGTGGACGCGCTCTACACCGGCAACCCGTCGGACCCCGCGTCCCGGAAGATCTCGCTGGTCCGCGACGACAACGATCTCGAGGGCATCGCGATCGGCTCGGCCGGGAGATCCGGGGTCGGCACCGGCGGCATGGTGACCAAGGTGGAGGCCGCCCGGATCGCCACCGGGTTCGGCATCCCGGTGGTGCTGACCGCCGCCCCGCTGGCCGGGGCGGCGCTGGCGGGCGAGGACGTCGGCACCCTCTTCCAGGCTTCCGCCTCCCGTCCGGCGGCCCGGCTGTTCTGGCTGGCCCACGCCACCGCGCCGCGCGGCCGCCTGCACCTCGACGAGGGCGCGGTCGCGGCCGTGGTGGCCCGCCGCAAGTCGCTGCTCCCGGCCGGGATCACCGCGGTCGACGGGTCCTTCGCGGCCGGCGACCCGGTGGATCTGGTGGACGCCGGGTCCGGGACACCGGTGGCGCGCGGCCTGGTCAACTACGACGCCATCGAGCTTCCGGCGCTGCTCGGACGGTCCACACCCGAGTTGGCCGCGGAGCTCGGACCGGGATATGAACGAGAAGTCGTGCACCGGGACGATCTGGTGCTGCTTTAGCCGTACCCCTCATCGGGTCTGATCTTTGAAAGGTTTGCCATGAGCGTGCTGGAGCAGGCCTCCGCGGCCCGGATCGCCTCATTCGACCTGGCCGCGGCCACCCGTGCGGAGAAGGACCGGGCTCTGCTGCTGATGGCCGACCGGCTGGTCGAGCGGACCGGCGACATCGTGCACGCCAACGGTGTCGACGTGGCGACCGCGCGGGAGAACGGCACCTCCGAGGCGATGATCGACAGGCTGGTGCTGACGCCGGAGCGGATCGCCGCGATGGCCGACGGCCTGCGCCAGCTCGCTGCCCTGCCGGACCCGATCGGTGACGTGGTGCGCGGCTCGACCCTGGCGAACGGTCTGGAGTTGCGGCAGGTCCGGGTGCCGTTCGGCGTGGTCGGCATGATCTACGAGGGCCGGCCGAACGTGACGGCCGATGCCGCCGGCATCTGCCTCAAGTCCGGCAACGCGGCCCTGCTGCGCGGCTCCGGCTCGGCCTTCTCGTCGAACGCGGCGATCGTCTCGGTGCTGCGCAAGGCGGTCGCCGACGCGGGCCTGCCGGCCGACACCATTCAGCTGCTCGACGCCACCACCCGCGACTCGGTGAAGGAGCTGATGCGGGCCCGCGGCCTGGTCGACGTGCTGATCCCGCGCGGCGGCGCCTCGCTGATCAAGACCGTGGTGGAGCAGTCGACGGTGCCGGTGATCGAGACCGGGGTGGGCAACTGCCATGTGTACGTGGACGCCGCCGCCGACCTGGAGAAGGCCCTCGCCATCGTGCTCAACTCGAAGGTGCACCGCTGCTCGGTGTGCAACTCGGCGGAGTCGCTGCTGGTGAACGCGGAGATCGCCGACTCGTTCCTGCCCCTGGTCCTGGACGAGCTGGCCGCCGCCGGCGTCACCGTGCACGGCGACCCGCGGGTGGCCGGCTACAGCGACGCGGTGGTCCCGGCCACCGAGGAGGACTGGGGTACGGAGTTCCTGTCCCTGGACATGTCGGTCGCCGTGGTCGACACGCTGGAGGACGCGCTCGACCACATCCGCCGGTACGGCACCGGACACACCGAGGCCATCGTCAGCGAGTCGGTCGCCGCGACCAGGCGGTTCGTGGCCGGTGTCGACGCGGCCGCGGTGATGGTGAACGCGTCGACCCGGTTCACCGACGGCGGCGAGTTCGGCTTCGGCGCGGAGATCGGCATCAGCACGCAGAAGCTGCACGCCCGTGGCCCGATGGGTCTGCCAGAGCTGACCTCGACGAAGTACATCGTGACCGGCAACGGCCACATCCGGAGCTGAGCCCGGTAAAGCTAACGCTCTGCTATCAGGGCGAAACTACTCTCCGCTGTCATGGTCTGCTCAGCTCGACGTCGGCAGTGATCATGCCGACGGGGTTCAGCGGCAGGCGCGCAGGGCGGTCAGGGTGACGTTGACGTCGAAGATCGGGCCCTCGTTGCTGTCCCAGCCGCCGTCCGACCGCTGGGTCTCCCCCAGGCGCTTGCGCGCGTTCCGCAGCAGCCAGTCGTCGCCGAGGTTGACCCGGCGCAGAGCGGCCGCCATCGCGGCGACGTCGGCCGGGGCCATGTCGGGCAGCCGCTCGCCGAGGACGATCTGCACCCGGGACGACTCGTAGAAATACTGCTGCTGGTGGAGCAGCGCGGCGGCGTGCCAGCCGGCCGCCAGGAACGACGGCCAGGAGCCGTCCGGCCGCAACTGGGAGGCGACGAAGCCGGCCGCGCGGGCGAGCACATCGTTGTAGCGCCCGCGCGTCTGGTAGGGGTCGGTCTCGACAGCCGCCGCGGTCAGCCAGAAGCCGACCACCGAGGTCAGGTAGAGGGTGGCCTCCGGATCGCCGGGCATCGCCCAGGCCGGGGCCTCGCCGGCCAGCGACTCGTGCTCCTGCCAGGTGCCGTCGGGGCGCTGGGCACCGGCGAGCCAGTGCAACGCGCGCTCCGCGACCGGGCCGGCCCGCAGGCCACCGAGGTCGTCGAGCTCGCTGAGACGGAAGCAACTGGCGTCGACCGAGGGGACCTGGCCGTCGGCCGACGCGGGCCAGCCACCCTCCACCATCTGCCCGCCGGACAGCCGGTCGATGATCTCCGGAGTAGCCGGCTGACCGGTCCGCAGATATGACAGGCGCGCGCGCTCGACCGGGTCACCATGGGCCATGACGTAACCGATCGCGGCATCGATATCGACCACGGTCACGAAACTACCCGCCGAATCTGTGATTCGCTGACACGTTCGACCATCTGTCGCAATGGTCCGGTTCTGTCACCCCAGCCTCACACTGAGGAGCCAAGATCATGACTCCTCAGTGTGAAGGATGTCCGCTCAGTACGACGGCAGCGACGGGTCGATCGTGTTGACCCAGGAGACGATGCCGCCCTGGACGTGCACGGCGTCCTTGAAGCCGGCCGCCTTGAGCGCGGCGAGGGCCTCGGCCGAGCGCACGCCCGACTTGCAGTGCAGGACGATCTGCTTGTCCTGCGGAAACTTCGCCAGCGACTCGCCGGAGAGGATCTCGCCCTTCGGGATCAGCACCGCGCCGGGGATGCGGTTGATCTCCCACTCGGCCGGCTCGCGGACGTCGACCAGGAAGATGTCCTTGCCGCTGTCCTGCCAGTCCTTGAGCTCGCGGACGCTGATCGTGGAGCCGGTGATCGCCTCCACCGCCTCCTCGGAGACCGCGCCGCAGAAGTCCTCGTAGTCCTCGAGCAGGTCGGTGACCGTCGGGTTCTCACCGCAGAGCGCGCAGTTCGGGTCCTTCCGAACCTTGATCTTGCGGTAGGACATCTCGAGGGCGTCGTAGACCATCAGCCGGCCGACGAGCGGCTCACCGATGCCCGTGATCAGCTTGATCGCCTCGTTGACCTGGATCGAGCCGATCGACGCGCACAGCACGCCGAGGACGCCGCCCTCGGCGCAGCTCGGCACCATGCCGGGCGGCGGGGGCTCCGGGTAGAGGCAGCGGTAGCAGGGACCGTGCTCCTCCCAGAACACCGACGCCTGACCGTCGAAGCGGTAGATCGAACCCCAGACGTACGGCTTACCGAGCAGCACCGCGGCGTCGTTGACCATGTAACGGGTCGCGAAGTTGTCGGTGCCGTCGACGATCAGGTCGTACTGGGAGAAGATCTCCTTGACGTTGTCGCGGTCCAGCGCGGTGTTGTGAATGATCACGTTCACCAGCGGGTTGACCTCGGCGATGCTGCGGGCCGCGGACTCGGCCTTGGGCGTGCCGACGTCGGAGACGCCGTGGATGATCTGGCGCTGGAGGTTGGACTCGTCGACGGTGTCGAAGTCGATGATGCCGAGAGTGCCCACACCGGCCGCGGCCAGGTAGAGCAACGTCGGCGAGCCGAGGCCGCCCGCGCCCACGGCGAGGACCTTGGCGTTCTTGAGCCGCTTCTGCCCGTCCATCCCGACATCGGGGATGATCAGGTGACGCGAATAGCGGCGGATCTCGTCGACGCTCAGCTCGGCGGCCGGCTCGACGAGCGGGGGCAGAGCCACAATTCACTCCCCGGGTTCGGTGGTAAGGATCGCCGCCCATTGTTGCTCGATTCGCGGGCGCTGATCCATGACGTTGGACACGGGCCCGACATGCGGGATCGCGGAATATCTCAGGCTACCGGCTCACCGGCGTACCGCTCGCCGTCCAGGTAGGGCCAGGAGTTCGGGGTGCAGCCCTTCAAACCGAAGGTCTGCTGCATCATCACCGGGGCCTTCTCGCCCTCACCGGGGCACTTCTCGTGCCCGTGCCCGAGCTCGTGGCCGACCTCATGGTTGATCGTGTACTCCCGGTACTGCTCCAGCCGGCCCTCGAAGTCGGGTGTCGCGTCGGCCCACCGGTCCGCGTTAATGATCACCTGACCGGGGATCCGGCACGAGGTGTACCCCTCGGTGGCCAGGCCGCCTGCCGCGCACATCTCCTCCGAGGTGGCCCCCGACGCCAGGAAGATCGTGAAGTCCACGTCGTCACCGCCGTTCGCCACCCGCCGCAGCCGCAGCCGGCCGTCGTTGACCCAGCTCCGGTCATCGCCCAGCGTCCCGTCGACGGCCTCGGCGAACTCCCTGGCCGACGTGTCATCGACGATCTTCTCGACCGCCACCCGGAAGCGGTACAACTCGCCGTCGGTGCCCAGCATCGGGCCGCGGCCACGCGCGTACCGGAAATCGCCCGCCTTCGCCTTCGGCTCGTCGTCCTCCCCGATGGCCTGCTCGGCCTCCCCCGTGGCCGGCGCGGCCGGTTCGACCGGCTCGGCCCTGGTCTCCGGCGGCACCGGACCGAGCGCCGGGCCGACACCCGCGGGTTCGGCCGCGCGCTGCGCGGCCTCCTGCCCGGGAACGAGTGGTTCGTCCCGGTCGCGAAGCTGATGGCCGGCGATCAACACCACGACGACGATCAAGAGGTACGCGACGAGCACGGCCCTCCGGCGGCGCAGGATCCGGCGCAGGGGTGTCGCATGCCGGGCCGGAGCGTCGTCGTCCCGGGAGTGCACGGGCACGTGTCCGGTGTCGTCGCCGCCCCGCGCCAGCACGGACGGCAGGAAGCCGGGTTCGCGTTCCTCGTCCCGGAGCGTCTCGGCCGTGGGCCGGCGCCGCTCGTCCGGGGACGGCTCCTCCGCCCGCGGGGGCACCAGCACCGGCACGTGGAGATTCCCGGCGAGGCTCGGGTCCATCAAGGCGGACGGGGGCCACAGGTTGTCCGGCAGCTCAGCGGGCAGGCGGACACTGGGCGGCAGCCCGGGGCGGTTCCGCGTCCGCGGATACCGGAGGTTCGACTCGGCGTTGGGCTCCACACCGGCGAGGCCGGCATGCGGTTCCAGGCCGGTGCCGGGCAGGTCGGGGAGAGTCTCGGCCCGGTGGGCGCCGGGACGCTCGACGGTCGCGGGTTCGTCCTGAGGCTCGGGTCGTGCCGGGGCGCCGGGCGTCTCGAGCCGACCGTCCTCGCCGGACAGGCCCGGCTGCGGGCGGACGGCTTCCGGCGGGCCGGTCGGTGGGCGGGACGCCGGCGGTGGCCGGTTGCCCGTGCCGGGCCGGGTGCCGCCGGGGACGGCACGGATGCCGGAACCGGTCGACCGGCTCGATCGGCGGGTTCCGGCCGTCCGCGAATTCGCGTGGACACCGGGCGCCGCCATCGGGTCGTCGGTGGCGGGGGTGACCGGCTCCGGCTCCGGCTCCGGGTCGCGGGCCGCCTGCGAGGCGGCGAGGCGTTCGGCCGCGAGCTCGACGATGCCGCGGGTCATGGCCGGAGGTTCCGCCGGATCCGGCGCTCCCGCTTCCGCCGGATCCGGCATGGCGGGCAGCGGCGGGGTGCGGCGGGGCCTGGCGGGCCGGTCCGCGGTGGGCTTGGCCGTGGCGGCCACGGAGCGTGTCCGGCGGGCCGGGGTGGCGGCGGGCATGGCCGGGGGCGCCGTGGGATCCGCCTCGGCGCGGGAACGCTCGGCCCGGCCACGCCGACCGGTGCCAGCGTCCGGATCATTGGGGCCATTTGTCGCGTTTGCCATAGCAAGCGCCAGCCTGCCACGACTCACCGTCTGTCACAGGACTTTCGGATTTCCGTACCGGAACAGCGTCAGAGCGACGGGCCGGTCAGGTCCTCGTCGTTGCGGCGTGGCCACGAGTACGGCTTGCAGCCACGAAGCGTGAGGGTCTGCTGGACCATCACCGGGGCCGGGCCGCCCGCCTTGGGACAGCCCTCGTGCCGGTGGCCCAGCTCGTGCCCGACCTCATGGTTGATCACGTACTGCCGGTACGCGGCCAGGTCGGCGCCGGACTCCAGGTAGGGGCGGGCCGACTCACGCCAGCGGTCCAGGTTGAGGATGACCTTCCCGGTGGCCCGGCACGACGTGAACGGCACCCCGCCGATCCGGATGTTGGTGCCACCCCGTTCGCACATCAGCTCCGCGGTCTCCCGGGTGGCGAGGTAGACCGTGAAATCCGCCTTCTCGGCGCCGTCGACCATCTGCATCCGCAGCCTGCCGGAACCGGTCCAGCCGCGCTCGTCGGAGAGGGTGGCGACCACCTGCGCGGCGAAGGCGGGCACGTCCTCGCCACTGCCCTTCTCCACGGCCACCTTGAAGCGGCGCACCGGGCCCCGCGTTCCGTAGACGGGGCTGTGACCGCCCGCGTACTGGAAGTCGCCGGACCCCTCGGCCGGGACCGGGCCGTCGATCCGCATCACGCCGCCGGCCGGGAACACCGGCGTCTCGGCAGCGGTGGAATCGGCCGGGACGGCCGGGGGCGGGCTGCCCGGCGCGATCGACGGAACCTCGGACGGTACGGGAACGACCAACTCGGCGGGAGAGGCCGCCGCCACCGGGTGGCCGGCCGGGGTGGTGCCGGCGAAGAGCTGCCGGCCGATCGCGACGGCCCCGAACAGCACCGCGGTGGCGAGCAGGACGATCAACCAGGACTGCCGCCAACGGTCCGCGCCGGAAGGGGTCCGCGACTCACGGGGCGGGGCGGCAGGCGAAATCATCGGAGGGGGGCTCAGCGGGCCGGGAGGGTCATCGGGTGTCGTCGAGCAGGCCGACGATCCCTCGGGCGACCAGACGCGGGACCTCCATCTGGGCGACGTGACCGACGCCGGGCAGGATCAGCAGGCGACCGTCCGGAACGACCTTGGCGACCTGGGCGGGCACGCGGGGATCGACCAGGCGGTCGTTGAGGCCGCCGATGACCAGGGTGGGCGCCTGGATGCGGGCGGCGAGGCGCCACTGCGAGTCGGCTCCCGGGAGGTACGCCCGGAGGAAGCTGCTCACCAGGCCACGCAGCGTGCCCAGATAGGCCTTCGGGTAGTGGGCGACCGTGTAGCGGAGCTGGATCTCCTCCAGCGCCTCGGCGCGGCGCTGCGGATGCACCTTCGTGGTGTCGCCGAAGCAGGCGGCCAGGACCTGCTCGGCCATCTGCTCGGCGGTGACCCGGGTGAGCGCCCAGGCCATCAGGCGCTCGGCGGCGGGCATCGCGAGCAGCGGCAGCACCGGGCCCTGCGCGGTCCGTCGTGGGTCCAGGAACGGCATGGCCGGGGAGATCAACGTGAGCGTGCGCACCAGGTCCGGCCGCAGGGCCGCGACCCGCACCGAGATGGAGCCGCCGAGCGAATTGCCGATCAGGTGGACCGGGCCGCGACCGGCGTGCTCCAGGTAGTCGATCACGGTGGCCGCGAAGGCCGCGATGGAGTAGCGCGGGCTCGGGTCGCTGTAACCGAAACCGGGCAGGTCGAGCGCCTGGCCGTCGAGCCGGTCGGCGAGCAGCCCGGCGAGATCGGTGAAGTTCTGTGCGGAGCCGCCGAGCCCGTGCACGTAGACGGCGGGCTCGGCGCCGGGGCTCTGGGCCGGCGTGTCGCGGACATGCAGCATCGCGCCGCCGACCGTGACCCGGCGCGCGGGCCACGGAGGCGGAACCACATCCGCCGGCAACAGCGCACTGTCGTCGGCCAGCACCGCACCCTTCATCAAGCCAAGAGTGCCTCAAGACGCCGATTGACCGCCGCCAGTGTGGCGCGGACCATGGCGTGCCGGTCGTCGCCGGTCACCACGGCGGAACCGGCCAGTTGCTCGACCCAGCCGCCGCCGCAGGACAGCAGCAGCACCACCACGGCGACCTGCATCGGGCCGAACGCGACGGCGGAGGCGTGCTCGACGAAGCAGCGGGCCGGGCCGTCCCGGTGCTGGGAGGTGGAGAGCAGGTCGTCGACAGCGCCGGCGGTGGCCGTGGCGCAGAGACGCAGCAGGTAGCCGTCGACGGCCGGGCCGGTCGCCACGCCGGAGGCGGTCCGCCCGCCGGCGCGCAGCCGCACCTCGACGGTGGCATCCGCACCGAACGTGTTGACGTGCACGTTCTCGATGATCACGCGGGGGCCCGGGTTGTCGCCCGGGTCCAGCGGGCGTGGCTTGGAGGCGTCGGCGGGCACCAGCGAGGCGCCCGCGTTCACCACCCGCGGCCGGGGCTCCTCGACCGGGATCCGCGGCATGGCGGACACCGGCGCGACCGGGGCCACCGGCGCGACCGGTATCGGCACAGGTGCGGGCGCGGGCATCGACGACACCGGGGCGGCGGCCCGGCCCGGCCGGGTCGGCTGGGTGGGCAGCAGCGGGGTCCGGGACGGGTTCGACGGCGGGCGCAGGGCGGCCGGCGGGTCACCGGGCATGGCCGCGTCGAGGCCCATCCGGTCCTGGAGGAGGCGGGCCACCTGGCGGCTCACCTCGGCCGGGTCGGCGCCGTCGGACAGGTCCAGCCGGAGGCTGTGCGCCCCCGCCGGGGTGGCCCGCAGCGAGGCGTCACGCACGCCGTCGACCTCGCGGACCGCGGCGAGGATGTCCTGGACGTCGAAGCCCTCCTGACGCTCCTGTGCCGGCACGACGTCACCGCGGCGCAGGTGCGTCGCGATGCGCGCCAGGGCGGGCGCTTCGGCCGATGGCTCCACGGAGGGCGGCTCCGGAACTCTCGGGACGTCCGGCTGGGCCGGGACGCGCTGGGGCAGTGTCCCGCTCGGCTCACCCTCGGCGCCGGCCGTGGAGGCCGGCTCCGGGAGACCCGGGAACGCGGGGGGCGGTGCATAGGACGGGTGGTGCGGGAAGCTCGACGCATCGTACGCCGAACGGGCCGTCGCCGGGTCCCCGTCGGTCGCCGGGGCGTCGAACTGGGGCAGTCCCTGGGCGAGCGTGTCGGTGACCAGGGCGTGCCGGGAGCGGGGCGGCTCGGAGGAGACCGGCGCCGGCGAGTCGGGAGCCCAGTCGGGCCGGGTCAGCGGCGCGGAGCTGCGCTGCGGTCCCGGATCGCGGTACGAGTCGTCGAGATCGCCCTCGTACGGAAACGGGGGCGCGCTGCTCGGGCCGGGCGCTCCGGACGACGGCGCGGGGGGCCGCCGGTGGCCGAGGATGTCAGCAAGGCGGTTGCGGTCCGGCCACGGAGCGGTGTCCCCTGGCGGGGGAATCTCGGGACCCGGCTGGGGCGCCGGAACGGCCGACGACGGCGCGGCCCCGAAGGGCCGTTCCGGCGGGAACTGCTGCCGGCCGAAGGTTCGCCCATCCGACGGACGCCGCCATGGTGGCGTGTCCACTCCCTGCTCCAATGCGGCTCCATTGTTGGCCCACGGACTGTCGGTGCTCGCCCAGCCGTTCACCCGGTTGCGGTCATGCGAGTCGGCGCCGTTGCCACCCGTTGAGGCTCCGGCTTCTCCGGAATGCCCTGATTCATCCACCGCGTGCTCCTCGCTCGCCCCCGCTGAGGCTACCGTGTCGTTGCAGTGGCGATAAGTTGCAGCGTCGCGACAATTGCCCGCACGACCGCGACATGAGCCGATCCGGGCAATCCAGGAAGCCAAACCGCGGGGACCGACCCCCTGGAGGTTCACAGAAATGACCGCTGCGTCCGGCGGGCAACAGACCGCACGACCCACCCGCCTGCCCCGATCGGCGCGACGCAAGCAGTTGCTCGCCGCCGCGCAGCAGATCTTCGTCGCGCACGGCTACCACGCCGCCGCGATGGACGACATCGCGGAGCGGGCGGGCGTCTCGAAGCCCGTTCTCTACCAACACTTCCCCGGCAAGCTGGAGCTCTACCTGGCCCTGCTGGACACGCACTGCGACGCGATAATCGCCAAGGTGCGCGGGGCCATGCTGGCGTCCCCCGACAACAAGGACCGGGTGAAGGGCGCCGTCCGGGCGTACTTCGACTTCATGGATCACGAGAGCGAGGCGTTCCGGCTCGTCTTCGAGTCGGACCTGCGCAACGACCCCCAGGTCCGCCAGCGGGTGGAGCGGGTCGAGCAGGGCTGCATCGCGGCCGTGACCGACACCATCATCTCGGACACCGGGCTCCGGCCGGACCAGGCCGAACTGCTCGCCTCCGGCCTCGCCGGGGCGGCCGGACAGGCCGCGCAGTTCTGGCTCGCGAACGGCCGGCGTACGCCCAAAGCTGAAGCCGAAGCGCTCGTAGCAGCGCTGATCTGGCGTGGGATCGCCAGCTTCCCGCTGCAGGGTGGTTCAACGGCCGGTACTCCTGCGGAAATCGGATAGCCTTTCGATCGGGTAGACGGATTTCTTGAGGAGGGGCTCCGTGGAGGTCAAGATCGGCGTGCAACAGTCGCCGCGTGAGCTTGTGCTGGAGAGCGCTCAGACTCCGGCGGAGGTCGAGCAGGCCGTAACGGAGGCTCTGGCCAAGGACGGCGTCCTGACACTCACCGACGAGAAGGGCCGCAAGGTGATCATCCCGATCACCAAGGTGGCCTACGTGGAGATCGCCGAGGCGTCACACCGCCCGTTCGGCTTCACCACTCGCTGAGTTTCATCACGGGAGGGCACCCTGGTCTCAGGGTGCCCTCCCGTAACTCTCTCTTGGATGCGTCTGCTAGCAGGTCGGGTAGAGTGGCCTGAGTCGCCGTCGATCTGTCGAGTCGACGGCCAGCGTGTGGCCCGCTTTCGAGCGTGCGGCCCGCGCCTATACGAGACCGCGCCCCAGAGCTTTTCGACGGGCGCACCACGAGAGGGCACCCGTAAAACTTCATGACCGACAATGAGCAAGCTCTAGTCCCCGTCACCACCCGCGCGCCGGTCCGTCCCGACAGCCCCACCTTCGCTGAGCTGGGCGTTCGCGCCGAAACAGTGGAGGCCCTGGCCAAGGCGGGCATCACTCACGCGTTCGCGATCCAGGAGTACGCACTTCCGATCGCGCTGCGCGGCACCGACCTGATCGGCCAGGCTCCCACCGGCACCGGCAAGACCCTCGGCTTCGGTCTACCACTGCTGGAGCGGGTCACCGCCCCTTCCGAGGGCGCCACCGGGCAGCCCCAGGCCCTGATCGTCGTCCCCACCCGTGAGCTGGGTCTCCAGGTGGCCCGCGACCTCGCCGCGGCGGGCAGCACCCGGGGTGTCCGGGTTCTGCCGATCTACGGCGGGGTGGCGTACGAGCCTCAGGTCGAGGCGCTCAAGAAGGGCGTCGAGATCCTGGTCGGCACCCCCGGCCGCCTGCTCGACCTGTGCAAGCAGAAGCAGCTGAAGCTGAGCTCGATCCAGGCCCTGGTGCTCGACGAGGCCGACCGGATGCTCGACCTGGGCTTCCTGGAGGACGTCGAGAAGATCCTGGCGATGATCCCGGAGCAGCGGCAGACCATGCTGTTCTCGGCCACCATGCCGGACCCGATCGTCGCCCTGTCCCGGCGGTTCCTGCGCAACCCGGTCACCATCCACGCCGGGCACACCACCGAGAGCGGCCCGTCGCCGCTCACCAAGCAGGTCGTCTACCGCACCCACCCGCTGAACAAGCTGGAGATGGTGGCGCGCATCCTCCAGGCGCGCGAGCGGTCCCTCACGATGATCTTCACGCGTACCAAGCGGGCCGCCGACCGGGTGGCCGAGGACCTCGACTTCCGCGGGTTCGCGGTCGCCGCCGTCCACGGTGACCTGGGTCAGGGCGCGCGCGAGCGGGCTCTGCGGGCGTTCCGCAGCGGCAAGATCGACGTGCTGGTGGCGACCGACGTGGCGGCCCGCGGGCTGGACGTCTCGGGCGTCACCCACGTGATCAACTACGACTGCCCGGAGGACCCGGAGACCTACACGCACCGCATCGGCCGCACCGGCCGGGCGGGCGCCACCGGTGTCGCGGTCACCTTCGTGGACTGGGAGGACATGCCGCGCTGGGTGCTGATCGACAAGTCGCTCGGCCTCAGCATGCCGGAGCCGCCGGAGACGTACCACACGTCGCCCGCGCTCTACGCCGACCTGGAGATCCCGACCGACGTCTCGGGCACGCTGCCGACCGCCGAGCGCAGCCGGGCCGGGCTGTCGGCCGAGGTCGAGGAGGATCTCGGCGGCGGTGGGCGGCGCGGTAACGGCCGCGGCCGTGACCGTGACCGTGACCGTGACCGCGGTCGTGGGCGCTCACGCGGTGGCGACTCCGGGCCGTCGCCCGAGAGCGCCGGTGCGGCTTCGCCGTCCGGTGACGGTGGCGAGCGGCCCCAGCGGCAGCGTCGCCGGCGGCGGGTGGGCGAGGATTCCGAGCCCCTTCCCGGTACGCCGTCCGGCGCTTCCGGTACGCCCGCCAGCACTCCCGAAGCGCCCTCCGCCGTTTCCGAGGCGCCCTCCGCCGTTTCCGAGGCGCCCTCCGCCGTTTCCGAGGCGCCCTCCGCCGTTTCCGAGGCGCCCTCCGCCGTTTCCGAGGCGCAGGGCACGGTCACCGGCTCGGAAGAGGCCGCTCCTCGTGCCCGGACGCGTCGCCGCCGGACGACCGCCACCTCGGTGATCTTCTCCGAGGGTGACGCGGCCGCTCCGGCGACGGAGTCCGCTCCGGCTCCCGAGGCCGCCGCAGCGGACTCGCCGGACGAGGGCGACGCTCCTCGGCGGCGCCGTCGCCGTACCACCCGCACCACCGCGTCCTCGGACGCCGCCTCGGAGGCCTGACCCTTCCTGGCCGGATCTTGGACGATTGACCACCGGATGCGGTGGCCGGTCGTTCAAGATCCACCGTCAGGTCCAGCTCTCCCACAGCTCGGCCAGCAGGTCGATGTTCAGGCGGAACGCGGCGGACACCTCGTTGACGAAGGCGTCCTGTTCGGCTCGGCTCCACGGGACGGCATTGAGCCGCTCCCGGTAGCGGGCCCGGAACAGCGGCGGGTCGACGCCCTCGAACACGAAGAACCGGTATCCGTGACGGCGGAACCCGTACGCCCCGACGACCGCCTGCCCCAGCCACTGCCCGCCGGAGAGGTCGCCCAGGTAGCGGGTGCAGTGATGGGCCACATACCCGGTGGCCCGGTCGAACGCGGCACTGCGGATCCGGGTGCAGTAGGTGGTCGTGGCCGGGAGCGCGGCGATCCGGCTCTGCCAGCGCGGCCCGAAAAGGAACCGCAGGTCGGACTCGAGCGACGGCATCCGGTACAGCTCCGGGTAGACGAACCGCCGGGCCACCGGGTCGTCGGCCATCGCGCCGGCGGCCAGCTCCAGTGACTCGTAGACGAACCAGTACTGGGCCAGCAGTTCGGCGTACGCGGCCATCGGCAGGCGCCCGGAGGCTATCCCATCGATGAACGGGCTGTGCCGCGCCGCGGCGTGCTCCTGTCTGGTGGCCTCCCGCAGACGGGCGGTGAGCAGCGTGGGCGCGGAGGAATCGGCGAGGAACGACATGTGGGGGCACCTCGTCTTCTTCTTCTACATCGATCAACCTAACCGCGCCGCGCGAGATCCACAGCCCCGCGGGGACATCCCGGGCGCCGGGCAGAATGGATTCCATGCCAGAACCGCTCGAAACAGTCCTCGCCGAGGTGCGGGAGCTCCTGCTCGCACCGGGCCTCACCCGGGCCGTCGCGGCCGGCCGGCGCCGCGGGCACGTACCCTCGGTGACCCGGGCCCAGGTGCGGCCGGTAACTCTCAAGCACGGGCGGAAACTACAGATCGTCACTGATGACGGCGCTCGGCCGTTCACGCGGAACGTCGCGCCCGGCCCGGAGGCCGCCGCCGCGGTCGACGAGCTACTGGCCGAGCCGTTCGGCAACTGGCACGTGGAGACCGATTCGGCCACCGTGCAGGTGCGGATCACCAAGAAGGGCGACGCGCAGGTGCACCGGGCCGGAGCCGTCGCCACGCCGCGTGCCGCCGAGGGCCACGATCGGGCCAAGCAGTGGCTGCTCGATCCGGGCGACCCGCTGTTCTCGGTGGTCGGCGGCACCGCGGCGAAGCGCCGCCAGATCGACGCCTTCCTGCGCGCGCTCGCCGCGACCCTGCCCGACGAGCTGCCGAGCCCGCTGCGCGTCGTCGACCTCGGCTGCGGCAACGCCTACCTCACCTTCGCGGCCTATCGATATCTGTCCGGCCGGGGCGCGCACGTCCAGGTCGTGGGGGTCGATGTCCGGGAGGACCAGAGGGTCCGCAACAGCGCGGTCGCCGCCGAACTCGGCTGCGCGGCGGACGTGACGTTCGTGGCCGGGACGATCGAGGAGGCCGAGCTGCCGTTCCAGCCGGACCTGGTGCTCGCCCTGCACGCCTGCGACACGGCCACCGACCAGGCGCTGGCCCGGGCGGTCGGCTGGGAGGCCCGGTGGGTGCTGGCCGCCCCGTGCTGCCACCACGACATCGCGGCGCAGATCAAAGGCAGTGCAACCCCTTCGCCGTACGGGGAGATGACCCGCCACGCGATCCTGCGGGAGAGGTTCGCCGACGTGCTGACCGACTCGCTGCGGGCCGCCCTGCTGCGGTTGCGCGGCTATCGGGTGGACGTGGTCGAGTTCATCGACTCGGCGCACACCCCGCGCAACCTCATGCTGCGGGCCCGGCGGACCGGCGCGGCGCCCACCGACGAGCAGCGGGCCGAGTACGACTCGCTGACCGGCCAGTGGGGCGTGACGCCGGCGCTCTCCCGGATGCTCAGCTGACCACCACGGTCCAGGCCGCCGTGGAAACCTTCCCGGCGACCTGGAAGTCGAAGAACATCCGGTAGGTGCCGGGGCTCGGGGCGGCCAGCCAGAACTTGACCTTGCCGTCGACCAGTCGCGTCTCCGGATGCACGTGGACGTAGCCGAGGTCACCCTGGCGCAGCACCACCAGGTGACCGAAGGCGCCCAGGTACGGCTCGACCGTCACCGGCCGGCCGGCCGCGTCGGTGACGGTCATCAGCAGCGGCTGGGTGGACTCGGTGACGGGCGTGCCCTCGTACCCCACCTGGTGGCCGTCGGCGGTCGTGGCCCGCGCCGGATCGGGCAGGGTGACCGGCGTGTAGCTCCCGGCGACCGTCAGGTCGCTGCCCAGCGTGGACACCAGCCGCTCACCGCCGACCACCGCGGTGAAGTCGGCGATCATGCGGTAGACGCCGGGTTCGGCGAGGGTGAGGTCGACACTCCACGTGCCGTCGGCCGCCATCACCGGGTGTAGATGCTGGAAGCCGGTCAGGTCACGGCGGATCACGATGAGGTGCAGCGGCTTGTCGTGCACGACGGCGTACGTGGTGACCGGCGCGCCGCCCGGGCCGTTGATCGTGAAGTCCAGCCGCTGCGGACGGCCGCCCTGGAAGGTGGTGACCAGCGGGGTCAGGGTGAGGCCGTTGCCGCTGAGCGAGAGGCCACCGACGGCGGCGCCCTGCCCGGTCGCGCCGATCGGTGCGGTGGTGCCGTGGGTGTGCGGTCGGCTCTCGTCGAAGGCGGACGCCGTCGGGGTGGGTTGCGTGGTGGCCGGGGTCGCCGTCGTGCCGGTGGTGCCGCCGTTGAGCCGGCCCAGCCCGTAGCCCGCGAAGAGCACGACGATCAGCAGCGCACCGATGGCCGCGAACCGGAATCCGGGCGTCGCGGAAGAGCCGTCTCCCCCACCCACCAGGCCGAGACGCGGCGCGCCGGTGTCCACCCGCCCGTTCCGGTCCTCGTCGGCCGGTGGGGCGTTCCGGTCCTCGTCGGCCGGTGGGGCGGCGCTCGGCGGCGTGCTGGGGTCGGGGCGTGGCTCTCGCGTACCCTCGATTTCCGATTTTTCGGCTTTTATGGGCATTGATTCTGATGGGTGACGCTGCTCGGCCGGCTTGCGCCCGACCGGGGTGGCCTGCGTCTCGTCAGGCATCCGCGAGCTCGTAGCCGGCCTCGTCGACCGCCTCCCGCACCGCCTGCTCGGCGAGCGGGGTCTCGCTGGCGACCGTGACCCCGCCGGAGGCGAGATCGACCTGCACGCCGGTGACGCCTGGCAGTGCGGACAGCTCCTGGGTCACCGACTGCACGCAGTGCGAACAGGTCATGCCTTTCACGGTGTAGGTGCTGGTGACCGCCATGATGGGACCCCTTCCGCCTGTCGCCGAAACCCCGCCGGCTCCCCCGTGAGCCTACCGTCCACCGATTCCGCGCCCCGGAGATGTCACACCCCGCCGTTAGCGTGCGCGCGTGAGCCGATACGAGATCCATCTGACGGTCGTGGCCGAGGCCGACGACGAGCAGCTTCGATCCTGGGCTGCGGCTAGGGGCGTGCGATACACCCGCATCCTGCTCGATCGCGGCGACCACACCAGCCAGCCGATGCTGAGCTGGCTGTCCGACGGCACACCGGTCTCGGCGGAGGCGGACGCCCGCCGGGTCGCGGCCACCCTGCGGGCGGCCGGCCTCCCGGTCACCCGGCTCAAGGTCGAGGCCGCCGCGTCCGGCGGCGAGGCGCCCCTCACCGCGGCCGACGCACGGCCCGACCTCTACTTCGAGCATCACGTCAAGGTGCTGCTGCCCGCCGGAGCCCCGCTGGAGCCGGTTCGTGAGCTGGCCGTCCGGCACGGCGCCCACCTGTCGCGCAATGCCCGGCGGACACGGCCCGATGGCGTGCAGGAGAGGTTCGTCACTCAGCGGTGCTACCGGGCCGGCCGGCCGGAGGCGGCCACGGCGCTGGCCGGGTTACTCGCCGCCATCGCTCGCGCGGGCGTAGAGGTGGCCGAGGTCGAGGAGGAGTACGTGCTGGTAGACGACAACCCGGGCCTCGACGGTGGCTGGTTCGCCGACCCGTCGGGCACCCCGGCATGACCGCGCACCGGGCCGCTCTCGATCACATCCTCGGGGTGGTCGCCGAGCAGCCGTGGGCGGAGTGTCTGGTGCTGCGCGGCAGCATGACCATGCCGTCGTGGGTGGGCGACGCGGCCCGCCCACCGGGCGACATCGACTGGGTGGTGTGGCCGCCCGACGCGGTGCCCGTGGACTACCTGGATCCGTACCCGGTGCTGGATCGCGTCGATGTCCCCCACCACTGGCCGGCGGCCGCCCGTCACCTGCCCTGGACGTTCCAGGAGTTCGACACCGACGGCCCGCAGTCCGCGTCGTCTCCGGATCATGCGAGCTGGGTGGCCGGGGCCCAACCGGACGAGGCCCCCGATCCGGTCCACGACCGCCTCGAAAAGCTGCTGGCCGCACACCCCCGGGCGTCCGGCGGGGTGGTCCTCGACGCGAGCCGGATCGCGCACGAGGCGACCTGGGACTACACCGTCTCGTGGTCGGAGTATTCGAACATTCGCATGGTCGCCGGCAGCCGTGCCCGCATGGTGATCCCGTGGACGGCGCCGGGCGGCGAGATCGGGAGCGCCCGGATCGACCTGGCCTACGACGAGGTGATGGCGGATGCGGTGGTCCGCACACCCATCCGGCGTGCCGACGGGCTGCCGCCGACCATGGCGTGGACGGCGAGCCGCGAGCTCTCCCTCGCCTGGAAGCTGCACTGGCTGACCGTCGACCAGGGCACCGAGGGCGTCTCCGCGATGAAGGACGTCTACGACGCCGTGCTCCTGGCCGAACTGGACGGGATGTGCCTGTCCCGCCGCCTGCGCCGCCTGGTGCTCAGCGCCGAGGGCGCGGCCCGTCTGCCGGCCCCCTCCGAGATCCCGAACTGGGTGCTCGACGCACCGCCACCCGGCGGCGGCAGCCCCGGACGCTGGCTGGCCCGTCTGGCCGCCGCGGTCGATCGACTGGTCCTCGCTTTCGGTCGGCCTTCCCCGGTGGACGACACCCGGCTCGGCGGATCGGCTCATCAACCGCTGTGACACCATGCGACCGGCCCCTTGCGGAACCGTAACGAAGGAGGAGTTGATGGAGGATCTGATTCACGGCGGATATGTACTGACCGCCGACCCGAAACGGGTCGACTTCACCCGGGTGCACCGTTGGCTCGCCGAGGAGTCCTACTGGGCGGTCGGCCGCTCCTACGATCTGGTGGCCCGCTCCATCGACGGCTCCCTACCGTATGCGATCTTCGCCGGCGCCGAGCAGGTGGGCTTCGCCCGGGCCGTCACCGACGGCGCCACCTTCGCCTGGATCTGCGATGTCTTCATCGACGGCACTCACCGAGGTCGCGGCCTGGGCAAATGGCTGATCGACTCGATTCTGGCCGACCTCTCCGAGCGGGGTGTCCAACGTTTCCTCCTGGCCACTAGGGACGCTCAAGAGGTCTACCGCCGCTCCGGCTTCGCCGAACTCGAAGGCGCACACCGTTTCATGGAGATCGACCGCCGCCCCACCGGAAACCCGATCCTCGGCAGAGCCTGACGCCCCGCCGTCCCACCGGCTGCATCGCGGGCCCGTTTACTCGCTGGGGCCGCGGACCGCCTGCTTGCCGGAGCAGAGCGACCCGCGGCAGTACCAGCACACGGCCTGAATGCCCTGGGCAGCACGCCTATGCCGCCGCCCACCGGACCGACCGGCGTGCACACCCGCTACGGCCGGCCTATGAGGTGCGGCCCGGTCAACCCGCCACGGCCGGGCCCATGCGGTGCGGCCCGGTCAACCCGCTACCGCCGGGCCCATGCGGTGCGGCCCGGTCAACCCGCTACCGCCGGGCCCATGCGGCGCGGCCCGGTCAACCCGCTACGGCCAGGGCCAAGGGCAGGATGCCTGGGGCGCCCGCCTTCCGGAGAGCCCGGCCGGCGAGAGCCATCGTCCAGCCGGAATCGACCAGGTCGTCGACCAGCAGGACGGGGCCGGACAGGGCGGCCAGGTCGGCGGCGATCTCTGGTGGGACGGTGAAAGCGTCGTGCAGTGCGCGGACCCGCTGAGCGCTGTTGCCGCGGTGACCGCTGGCGTCCGGGGACGTCGTCGACTCCAGCATGCCGAGCATCGGCAGGCGGCCGACGGTGGCGATGTGCTCGGCGAGGCTGTGGATAAGTTGTGGATGACGCTGTGAATAAACGGAGACGACGGCGGCCGGGCGCTGCTGCCAGGCGTCATCCCCCCTGGCCCAGGCCTTGAGAACCTCGACCACGGCACCGGCCAGGTCCGCGGTGATCGGCGCGTCCGGCGACTCGGGTGAGACCGCGGCCCGCAGCCGGCCGCCCCAGCCGAGGTCCGACAGGCGGCCGACGGCACGGCCCGGCTCGATCTGCTCAGCGGGACCGATCCGGCCTTTGAGGTTGACGCCGACGGCGGCCAGGCCGGTGGGCCACATCTTCTTCGGCGCGATCTCGGTGCCGGGGCGACCCAGGAAGGCCTCCGCCGCGGCGAGCGATGGCGCGGACACCTCGGCATCGAACAACGGCCCGGCACAGTTGTCGCACCGGCCGCATGCCGCCGCCCCGGGATCGTCCAGGCAGCGGCGGAGGAACTCCATGCGGCAGGTGGGCGTCACCGCGTACTCGATCATGGTCTTCTGCTCGGCCTCGCGTGCCTCGGCGACCCTTCGGAGCCTGGCCTCGTCGTAGGTCCACGGCTCTCCGGTGGTGAGCCAGCCCCCGCGCGTGCGGCGCACCGCGCCGTCCACGTCGAGGACCTTGAGCATCAGCTCCAGTCTGGTGCGGCGGAGGTCGACCAGCGGCTCCAGCGCCTGTGTGGACATCGGCTGGTCCGGCGAGAGGCGGGCCAGGACCGCTCGCACCTGGTCCTCCGGCGGGAACGCCAGCGAGGCGAAATAGCGCCAGATCGCCGAGTCCTCCTGGCCGGGCAGCAGCACCACCTCGGCGTGCTCGACCGCGCGGCCGGCCCGGCCGACCTGCTGGTAGTAGGCGATCGGCGAGGGCGGCGCGCCGAGGTGGACGACGAACCCGAGGTCGGGTTTGTCGAAGCCCATCCCGAGGGCCGAGGTCGCGACCAGCGCCTTGATCTTGTTGGTCAGCAGGTCCTGCTCGGCGGCCCGGCGCTCGGCGTCCTCCACCTGGCCGGTGTAGGACGCCACCTCGAAGCCGCGGGACCGCAGGAAGTCGGCGGTCTCGGTGGCCGCGGCGACCGTCAGCGTGTAGACGATGCCGGAGCCGGGCAGCCGCTCCAGGTGATCGGCGAGCCAGGCCAGGCGGTGTGCCGGGTTCTCCAGGCGCAGCACGGCGAGCCTCAGCGAGTCTCGCTCCAGCGGGCCGCGCAGCACCAGCGCGTCACCGAGCTGGTCGGCGACGTCGGCGGTGACCCGCGCATTGGCGGTGGCCGTGGTGGCCAACACCGGCGTCCGCGTCGGCAGGCCGGCCAGGAAGGTGCGGAGCCGCCGGTAGTCGGGGCGGAAGTCGTGGCCCCAGTCGGAGACGCAGTGTGCCTCGTCGACCACCAGGAGACCGGTGCTCCCCGCCAGGCCGGGCAGGACGTTGTCGCGGAAGTCCGGGTTGTTGAGCCGCTCCGGGCTGATCAACAACACATCCACCTCACCGGCACGGATCTCGTGCTCGATCAGGCTCCACTCGTCGAGGTTCGCCGAGTTGATGGTGCGCGCCCGGATCCCGGCGCGGGCGGCCGAGTCGACCTGGTTGCGCATCAGGGCGAGCAGCGGGGAGACGATGACCGTCGGCCCGGCTGGGCTGTCTCCCGACCGGAGCAGGGCGGTGGCCACGAAGTAGACCGCCGATTTGCCCCACCCGGTGCGCTGCACGCACAGGACCCGCCGTCGGTCCACGGTGAGCGCCTCGATGGCCCGCCACTGGTCCTCCCGCAGCACCGCATGCTCCCCGGCGAGCCGGCGGAGCACCTCCTCGGCGCGCTCTCGCACGACCGCCCGCTCGGCCTCGCCAGCCGCCATCCGCGTCGTCTCAGTCACCCGGCATGTCTATCAGCCCGCCGTGGCCCTTCCCGAGTTATCCACAGTACGGAGTTGTCCACAGGCCGAGGACACGATTCGAGCGGCGCCTCGCCGATCCGGGCCATGCTCCTGGTCGTTCAAGCGGATCGATCGGGGGTCGCCATGCGGATGTCATGGGGGAGGTCTCAGCGGGCCGTCCCGGCACGGAGCGGGGTCCGCCCGGCGGAGGCGGGGCCCCGGCCACCACCAGGCCGGGCCGGCTGCGGCCGGCCCGGCCCGCCGAACGGCTGGACGAGCCGCGGCCGGCCCGGCGTGAGCCGGGCGGCCGCGGCCGACGGATTCCTACCCCTGGTCACGCCCGTGGGGGTGGTTCGGAGAAGACGCCGACCGCTCGCCGTACTGATGAAAGTCTCGATGACATGTCCAAAACGATCGCCGAGAAACTGCTGATAAAGCCGCATTCGACCGTCTGGCTCAACGAACCGGCCCGGCTTCCGCTGCTCACCCCCATGCCGGAGGGTGTGCGCGAGGCCGGCACGCTGGCGACGGCGAGCACGGCCGTGCTGTTCGTGGCGGATGCCGAGGCCGTCCGGGAGCAGCTGGACCAGAACCGCGCCGACCTGGACAAGCCGGCCGCATTCTGGATCGCCTATTTGAAGGGCAACAAGGCCGACATCAACCGGGACTCGCTCTGGCCCGTCGTCGCCGATTTCGACATGCGCCCGTGCGGGCAGGTGGCGATCGACGAGCGCTGGTCGGCGCTGCGGTTCCGGGCCAATCGTCCCGGCGAGGGCCGCTTCACCGGCGGTGCGGCGTGAGCGGCCCACCGCCGTCCGCTACCGCCCCAGGACGGTGCCTCCGTTGACGTTGATGATCTGGCCGGTGACGAACCCACCACCCGGGCCGACCAGCCAGCGGACCGTCTCGGCGATGTCGTCCGGGACACCGGCCCGCTTCACCAGGGAGGCGTCGACGCGCATCTGATGTCCTTCCGGGGTCATCCGGCCGTCGAAGAACTCACTGTCGGTTATGTAGCCCGGCGAGATGACGTTCGCCGTGATGCCTTCGGCACCGAGGGAGGTGGCCAGATCCAGCCCGTAGCCGTGCAGTGCGGCCTTGGCCGCGGAGTAGGGCCCGCCGCCGCCCCGCTGGGCGGCGATCGAACTGGTGAGGATGATCTTGCCGCCCGGCCGGCGGAGACGCGGAAGGAGCGCGGTGGTCGTGAGGACCGCGGAGAGCACGTTCGAGTCGAGGTTGGCGCGCCAGCGGGCCGCCACGCCGTCGAGGGTGTCCTCGTCACCGGAGATGTACGCTCCCGCGTTGTTGACCAGCACGTCCACTGTCCGCCCGGCCACCGCCTCGACCACCGCGGGCACCTGGGCCGGGTCCGAGACATCCGCGGTCACGGCGGTGGCCTGCGGTCCGATCCACTTCACCGCATCGGTGAGCACCTCGGCCCGGCGCCCGACGATGATCACGTCGAATCCCTCACCGGCGAGCATCCCGGCTGTCGCCTTGCCGATCCCGGTTCCGCCACCGGTGACCACTGCGAGTCTTGTCATGACCTCGACCCTATCGACGGAGCGTCAGCGGAGCGGCGAACCGTCACAGCGCCAGCGAGAAGCCGGTGGCGCGCTTGGCGGCCGGTGCCGGAGCGGCGCCGGTTCCCGGTCGAGGCGCTCCGCCGCGCCGGGACGGGACGCGTTTGCGTTGCTGGCTGGTCTTCGGCTCGGGCGCGCGTTCCTCTATCGTCGTCGTGTTGACCGATTCGCTCCCGGGTGGGGCCGGCCCGGTCAAGCCCGTGACCTCGGCGCGGCACGGTTGCCCGTTCAGCGCGAAGGAGAGCGGCAGCGGGTTCCGCTGCCGGTAACCGCCGTGCAGGGTGACCACCCGGCTTCGGCCGCGGCCGGTCAGCACCACGCGACGGCCCTGCTGGGTCACCGCCCGAGGTGTGGCGGCGAGCCGCTGGCCGCCGGGGTAGGAGAACTCGACCCGCCAGCCGGACGTCTCGGTGGTGATCACGCTCAGTCTCGCCTCGAAGTAGCCGCCGGAGTCACGCCGTACCTGGTAGCGGACGGTGCAACGGACCCGGCTAGGCCGGTCGACCGCGGGGACGCCGGTGCCGGTGGCGGTGGTGCTCGTCCGGTCGGGCTCGGCCACCTCCCGCCGCGCGGACCAGTTGAGCAGTCCGGAGGCGAGCAGGACCACGGTGGCCAGGGCGGCGATCGCCGATCGGCGGTCCCGCAGGCGTTCCGGGGGCGTCAGGGCACGGCTCCGGCGGCCGCCGACGAAGAGACCGCCGCCAAGAGGGCGTACCGAGCCGAGCCGGAGGACGGTCCGCAGGCGCAGGCCGGCCCGGAGCCGCAAGGTGGCGGGCGACCTGAGGTAGGCGCGGACCCCACGGCGTATCCCGGATCGGTCACGGGCCAACGGCACGGCCACCACCGCCCGGACCGCCGGCCGCTCGCCGGGGCGCAGCGGCGGAATGATCGGGCGCAGGCCGACGGTCGCGGCCAGCCCTCGGGCCACCTCGGCGGCGGCAGGGCGATCGGCGGGGCTCTTGGCCAGACAGCGCAGGCACAGTTCGGCGATGACGGGCGGCATCCCAGGAAGGTCCGGGATCGGCTCGGGATCGGCGTAGAGGTGGGCGCGCAGGGCCTCGGTGGTGCTCTCTGCGGGCCACGGCATCCGGCCGGTGAGCCCGCGGTAGAGCAGCAGACCGAGGGCGTAGACGTCGGTGGCCGGGGACACCGAGGAGCCACCGAGGCGTTCCGGGGCGAGGTAGGCCGGAGTTCCGAGCAGGCTGCCGTCCGGGGCCGCGTCCCGCTGGCCCACCACCGCGGAGATCCCGAAGTCGACGATCTTCGCGCCAGCCCCGGTGAGCATCACGTTCGCCGGGGTGACGTCCCGGTGCACGACACCGCGGGCGTGGGCGGTGGCCAGCGCGGAGGCCACCTCGGTGACGATCATGACGGCTTCCCGCCATTCCAGCGCACCCTGCCGGCCGAGCCGGGAGCCGAAGGACTCGCCGTCGTTGAGCTCCATGACGACGTAGGGGACGGTCAGCCGGTCCGAGATCGGGGCCTCGCCGAAGTCGTGGATGCCGGTGATGTGCGGGTGACAGAGCCGGGCCGCGGCCAGGGCCTCCTGGCGCAGTCGGTCACGGAAGGTGCGATCCTCGGCCAGCCCGGGTTCGAGAACCTTCACGGCGACGTCGCGGCCGAGGATCTCGTCGTAGCCGCGCCAGACCACCGACATTCCACCGGTGCCGAGCTTCTCGATCAGGCGGTACCGGCCCGCGAGACGGGGCGATCCATCATGACCGTTTCGCTCCGTACGCCCCATGCGCCGATTCTCGCCCGAGTGACCGGCGGACCGGTGCCGCACACCGAAACCCACTCGGAAACCCTCGCCGACCGATTCCGGGAGGCGGGCGGGTCAGCCGGCGAGGAGTTGGTCGACCGGAGCGTAGTCGTCGGTGAGGATACGGGCGTCGCCGACGAAGCCGGCCAGCTCGGCGCCGGCCAGCAGGGCGGGCGGCGCGCCGAGCCGGGCGAGCGGAGCCCTGAGCGCGTCGATTGGCAGCGGGTCGTGGGAGGCCAGAATGACGAAGTTGTCGCCGCGCCTGCCGGCGATGGCGTCCGGTGGGGCGATCAGGGCGACGTGCGGGAAGGCGGCCGCCACGGTGGCCACCTCGGCGCGGATGAAGCGGTTCGGCGGGTAGTCGATCACGTTCTGGGCGTAGACGCCGCCGGGGCGCAGGACCCGGGCGATGTCGTCGGCCATCTCCCGGGTGGCCAGGTGCCACGGCACCACCAGGTGCCCGAAGGCGTCCCCGACCACCAGGTCGTAGGCGGCGTCCGGTCGCTCGGCGAGCCCGACACGGGCGTCACCGACCCGGACCCGCAGATCAGAGCCGGTGGTCAGGCCGAGTTCCCGCTCGTCCAGACCGACCAGCCCGCCGTCGAGCTCCAGGACGAGCTGATCGCTGCCTGGTCGGGTGGCGTGGAGATAGTTCGGGACGGTGAACCCGCCACCGCCCAGGTGCAGAGCGTCGATCGGGGCGCCGGGCGGTTCCAGCACGTCGGTGACGGCGCCGATCCACTGCACGTAGTCGAACTCGAGGTGCGTGGGGTCGGTCAGGTCGACGTACGAGTGCCGGGCCGAATTGAGGATCAGGGTCCGGCCTCCCTCGCGCGCCGGATCCTGGACCACGCTCGCGCAGTGGTAGGCCGTCTCCACATCGCAGGGCGTGGGCGAGACCGCGCCGAGCCCGGCTCCGGCGAGCCCCACCGCGGCGAGCGATGCCCGGATCCGGGAATTGCCGGGCAGGTCGCGGCGCAGCCACCAGCCGAGCGCCACACCGCTGACCGCGAGCAGCACCGCCAGGCTGAGGATGATCACGCTGCTCGGCATGGCCGCGACGAAGACGAAACCGGTCACCAACGTCGCGGTGATCGCGCCGAGGGTGCCGATGCTGGACAGCCGGCCCACCACCGAACCGGCCCGCCGCAGATCGCCGAGTTGCAGCTTCACCACCATGGGGGCGATCGCGGAGAGCACCAGGGCGGGCGGGAAGACGGCCAGTGTGGCGAGCATCAGCACGGCCGGGGCGGCGCCGCCACGCAACAGCTCGCCACCCCAGCGGACCATCGGCAGGGTGAGCGCCGTCCCGATCGCGCCGAGGATCAGCGCCGGGGCGAGCAGGGTCCGCGGGTCGAACCTGTCGGCGAGGCGGCCGCCCACCCAGGCGCCGTAGGCGATGGCGGCCAGCGCGACGCCGATCACCGAGCTGCTGACCTGGAGGGTCACACCGACGTACGGCCCGACCAGGCGGAGGGCGACGATCTCCAGGACCAGAACGGCTCCGCTCGCGCCGAAAGCGAGGGCGGTGGCCAGGGCCGAGGGCAGGGCTCGCGGCTGCTTCTCCACCGCCGCGATGCTACCGGGGCCTCAGAGCATGGAGAGGTGTACGTGGTTGGTGTGTACCGCCGCGGGGCCACCACTCGCGCTGTAGGCACGCCAGCCGGTGCTCGGCATCCAGATCTGGCGGTACCAGATCACGTACATGACGCCGAGCTCGTCCGCGTTCTTCACGTAGAACGCCGCGAGCCGGTCGCCGTACGACTTGTCGCCACCGGTGGCCGCCACGTTCTCGAAACCGCCCGAGGCTGCCGAATGGTCGCAGGCCCTGCCCTTGGGGTGCTCACCCGACGACCGCTCGCTGAAGCACACCGTGTAGCGCTTGAACCCGGCCACCTGTGCCTGCTTGTAGGCGTGCAGCGTCCGCGGCGTGATGCAGCCGCCGGAGGTCGGGTCGTCGACCGTGCACGACTCCTTCGGCCAGGAGCCGTCGGAGTTGCGCGGCGCCGGTTCGGCCGCCGGGGAGTTCGGGTCGACGAAACCGCCGGCCGCCCCACCGCCGACCTCGGCCAGCGCGACCTCGGCATCCCGCTTCCTCTTGGCCATCACGTTGACCTGGCGCTGCTGCTCCTTGATCTCGGATTCGAGGGCGATCTTGGCCCGTTTCGAGTTCTCGATCTCGGTCCGGTAGCCGGCCAGGGTGCCGCCGTCCATCTGGGCGAGCATGTCGAGGCTCTGCACCCGCTCGATGAAGCTGCCCGAATCGGAGCTGTTGAGCAGAAGGGTGACCGTGTTGATCCGGCCCATCTGGTAGGCGCGGTTGGCGACCGCGTTGACCTGGCCGGTGAGGGCCTTCGCGTTCTCCTCGGAGCGCTTCAGCGCCTCGGTCAGCTGCTTCTGCCGCTTCTTGGAGCCGGCCAGCTTCGTCTTCGCCTGGTCGTAGCCCTTGGCCGCGGCCTCTAGCGTGGCGCGCAGCTTCTTGGTGCCGCCCTCGGGGTCGGCCGACGCCGGGGGCGCCGGCAGCGCGATGACCACCGCGAACGCGGCGGCGAGGATCGCGAGCAGGGCGGTACACCGGCGCGGGAGACTGACCGCCACAGGAACCTCCAAGTCGTAAGCGCCGGTACTTTACCGTGTCGGAGCAGACGAAAGGGAGATCGATCAGGTAGCCGAGTATCCACCGTCGACGAAGAGCGTCTGACCGGTTACCGCCTGACCGGACTCACTCGCCAGGAATACGACACACCCGGCGAAATCTTCCGGAACTCCGTTGCGACCGATCATCGTACGGCGGGCGTGTGCCGCCACTTTCGTGGGATCGGCGAAAACGACGTCGGTCAGTGGCGTGTGGACCACTCCGGGGGCGATCGCGTTGCAGCAGACGCCGTGTTGCGACCACGCCTCGGCCTGCGAACGGGTGAGGCCGACGAGCCCCGCCTTCGCCGCTCCGTAGGCGCCGCTGTTGCCGTACGCCCGGAAGGCCTGCTGGGAGACGACATTTATGATCCGGCCCCAGCCTCTCCGGGCCATCGCCGGGCCGAACGCCTGGCCCAGGAGGAACGGAGCGGTCAGGTTGGCGGCGAGAGTGACGTCCCAGACGTCGTCGGTGAGCTCGCCGAGCGGCGGCCGCAGGTTGATCCCAGCCGAATTGACCAGGATGTCGGGCTCGCCGTACCCCTCAATGATCTTGCTGATGACGGCCTTGACGGCAGCCCGGTCGGCGAGGTCCGCGGAGACCGCGTGGGCGTCGGCGCCGTGGCCGCGCAACTCGGCGACCACCTCGGCCATCGGCGCTTCGCGCCGGGCCACCAGCACGATCCGCGCGCCGGCACGGCCCAGGGCGAGCGCCATCGCGCGCCCGATCCCGGAGCTGCCGCCGGTCACCACCGCGGTCCGCCCGCCCAGGCCGAAAAGCTCATCGAGGTACGAGGACATGCCCGCACCCTAGATCCCCGGACCCGCCCACGGGCTCCCGCCGGCTGTGACCGTCCCCTCACCCGAAAGAGGTCCCGTACCGCCGAATGAGCGACCCGCCGAACGAGACACCCGCAAATGGCGCGGCGACGCGGAAACGGCCGGCCACGCACAAGCCGTCAGGTGGGGTCGGTCGGTGGGGGTCCGTCCGGGAAGAGGGTGCCGTGGACGGTCTGCCAGATGTCCTCGTTGCCGGCGACCAGCAGGCCGCGCCGGCGGTCGATGGGGCGGTAGTCGGCGCCGTCCAGGTGGCGGGTCACACCGCCGGCCTCGCGGACGATCAGGGTGCCGGGCACGTGATCCCACGGGAGGATCCGCCAGAACATCGCGAACTGCTGTTCGTCGGTGGCGACGGCCGGGTACTCGTACCCGGCGCAGTGCCGGCCGGAGGTGTGACCGCCGAGGGCCACGGCGTTGGCACGGACCCGGTCCCGCAGGTGGTCCGGCAGGTACTTGTGGGAGATCACGCCCCGCAACGCGGCCGCGCCCGGGTCGTCGGCGCGGGTCTTCACGCGTACGCCGTCCCGGTAGGCGCCGGAACCCGCCTCGGCCACCGTCAGGTGATCACCGATCACGTCGAGGATCCACGCCGCGCAGGTCTCCCCGCCCCGCAGCAGGGCGACCATCACGCAGAACGGCGTCTTCCCGGCGGCGAAGTTGTTGGTTCCGTCGACCGGATCGACGATCCACACGGCGCCGCTGCCGCCGAGCCGGTCCCGGACCGTGGGGTCGGCCGCCACGGCCTCCTCGCCGACCACCACCGAGCCGGGCAGCAGGGCGGTGAGCCCGCGGGTCAGTGCCCGCTCGGACTCCTGGTCGGCGATGGTGACAAGGTCACCGGGCGCCTTCTGCTGCACCTCGTCGTCGGCCAGGCGCCGGAAGCGCGGCAGGACGACGGTGTGCGCGACCTCACGAACCAGCTCAGCGACCTGATCGAGAACCTGATCAGGCACGCGGCGGCAACTTCACGACGCTGACGAAGAACTCGTCGATCTGCCGGATCACCGCGATGAACCGCTCGAAGTCGACCGGCTTGGTGACGTACGCGTTCGCGTGGAGCTGGTAGCTGCGCAGGATGTCCTCGTCCGCCGAGGAGGTGGTGAGCACGACGACCGGGATGCGGCCCAGATCGTCGTCCTTCTTGATCTCGGCGAGCACCTCACGGCCGTCCCGCTTCGGCAGGTTGAGGTCGAGAAGGATGAGGTCGGGCCGCACCGCGTCGGCGAACGGGCCCTCCTGCCGCAGGTAGGCGAGCGCCTCGGCGCCGTCGGAGACCACGGTCAGCCGGTTGCGGACCTTGTGCTCCTCGAACGCCTCCTGTGTCATCAGCACGTCACCGGGGTCGTCCTCGACGAGCAACACCTCGATCGGTGTGCCCGGTTCTCTCTCCGTGCTCATGTCGCCACCTCCGCTTAGCTCCGCCGATGCCACGAGCCCGGGCGATGCCACGAGCGCGGCATTGAGCTCATGTGGTCCCCACGTCTTGCGCGCTCTCGAGCGCCTCGGCGCCTGGCAGTGCCGGGAGCGTGAAGTTGATCGACGCACCCTCGGCGACGTCGACGTCCAGCCAGACCCGCCCGCCATGGTATTCGACGATCTTCTTGACGATCGCCAATCCGATGCCGGTCCCCTCGTACGCGTCCCGGGCGTGCAGCCGCTGGAAGATCACGAACACCTTGTCGGCGAACTCGGCCTCGATGCCGATGCCGTTGTCCCGCACGTTGACATGCCACTCACGGCCCTGGGGCTGGGCGGTGATCCGCACGACCGGCGGCACGTCGGGCCGGCGGAACTTGAGCGAGTTGCCGATCAGGTTGACGAAGAGGGTGGTGAGCAACGGCTCCTCACCCTCCACCATGGGCAGTCCGCTCCAACTGATCTCCGCGCCCTCACCGGCCCGCGGCTCGAGCTGCGACTTCACCTCGGCGAGCACCTTGTTCAGGTCGACGTCGGTGAACCCGGTGGTGAGCCGGCCGATCCGGGAGAAGGCGAGCAGGTCGTTGATGAGCCGCTGCATGCGCTGCGCCCCGTCGACCGCGAAGGCGATGTACTGGTCGGCGCGCTCGTCCATCTGTCCCGCGTACCGCCGCTGGAGGAGCTGGCAGAAGCTGGCCACCTTGCGCAGCGGCTCCTGGAGGTCGTGCGAGGCCACGTAGGCGAACTGCTCCAGGTCGCGATTGGACCGGGTCAGTTCCTCGGCCTGCGACTGCAACTGCTGGTTGATCCATTCGACCTGCTGGCGCGCCTCCCGGACCTCGCTCAGCTCGCTGGCGATCTGCTGCCGCATCCGGTCGACGTCGTCGGCGAGGCCGGCCAGGTCGGGTGAGCTGTAGCGGCTCTCGATGTGCCGGTCGTAGTCACCGGCCGCGACCTGTCGCACCTGGCCGGCGAGGTCCAGGATCGGCCGGCTGACCAGGCGGTCCAGCAGGAGCAGCAGGCAGGCGCCGGTGAACAGGATGATCACCGCGGCGGCGATCTGAATGGCGACCAGCGCCTGGCTGGAGTCGCGGGCGGCGTCCGCCGAACGGGCCCGCAGTTCCTGGATGTGGTCCTGCATCACCTGGACGGCCGCGCGGACCTCGTCGAATTCGCGGGTGTCCGACGCCTCGACCCGTTCCTGGGCCGCTTCGGTGCCGGAGTTCTGGACGGTCCGGATGAGCGGTTCGGCCACCTCGGCCCGCCAGGCCGCGGCGCGTTCCTCGACCACTTCGAGAGCGGCGCGGATCTCGCCGTCCTCCGGATTCAGGTAGCTCTCGATCCGGCTGATCTGGAGGTTCTCCTGCGCCAGCCCGTTCCGGTACGGCTCGAGGTTGTGTTCCTGCCCGGTGATGGCGTAGCCCCGGACGCCGGTCTCCTGGTCGACGAGCGCGGTGTTCAGCGTCTCGCCGGCGGCCCGCATCGGGCTGGCCCGGTCGAGGATGTCGTCGACCTGCCGGCTGTTGGCGGCCGCCGTGACAGCGGCGACCACACCGAGCCCGCCGAGCAGCAGCCCGGCGGCGCCGCAGAGCGCCACGATCCGGATCCGCAGGGGCCAGGCGCGCATCCTGGTCCTCATCTGCCGGCGCCCCGGGAGATGAGCAGCATCGCGACGTCGTCGGTGAGCGGGCCGCCGTTGTCGCGGTCGGCCCGGGCCACCAGCCATTCGGGCAGCTCGGGCAGCGGTTTGGCACGCGCCTCCGGCTCGGCCAGCAGCTGGCACAGGCCGTCGACGTCGAGCCGCTCGTCGCTACCTCCGGTACGCCCCTCGATCAGGCCGTCGGTGTACATCAGCAGGGACCAGTCATGGCTGTCGAACTCCAGCTCGGTCGCGGGGGTGGGAGTGGGACGTACCCCGAGCACGATCCCGGTACGCACGGCGACCGGCGCGGCCCGCCCTCCGGAGAGCACGACGGGCGGCGGGTGGCCGGCCACCCGTACCGTCGCTCTGTTTCTTGGAAGGTCGATGACCGCCGACGCGACCGTGGCGAACACCTCCCGGGCCCGCCGCTCGGACATCAGCACCTGTTCGAGTGAGGGCAGCACCTGCTCTTCCGGCACTCCGGCGAGCACCAGGGCCCGCCAGGCGACCCGCAGTTCGACGCCGAGCGCCGCCTCGTCCACGCCGTGCCCACAGACGTCGCCGACGATCACGTGCAGCCGGTCGTCGCCGACCTGCACCACGTCGTAGAAGTCGCCACCGAGCAGGCCCATGGCCCGGCCGGACCGGTAGAACGGCTCGACCCCGAGGCCGAAGTCGTCCCGCTTGAGTGGCTTGGGCAGCAGACCGCGTTCCAGACGGGCCGACTCGGCTTCGCGCAGTTCGGCCTCGCGCAGCCGCCGGGCGTTCTCGTCGGCGCGTTTCCGCTCCACCGCGTAGCGCAGCGACCGGATCAGCAACACGCCGTCGACCTGGCCTTTGACCAGGTAGTCCTGGGCGCCCTCGGCGACCGCCTGCACCCCGAGGTGCTCGTCGGAGCGGCCGGTGAGCACGCAGACCGCGGCGCCTCCGGCGACGGCGAGCAGCTTGCGCAGGCCGTCGATGCCCTCGGCGTCGGGAAGGCCCAGGTCGAGGAGGACGCACTCGACTCCGGTCAGCCGCTCGCGGGCCTCGCGCAGGCTGCTGGCGACGGTCAGTTCGAACGGGGCCTCGGCTTCGGCGAGCAGCTCACGGACCAGGAAGGCATCGCCCTCGTCGTCCTCGACGAGCAGGATCCGTAGCCGTTCCAGCTGGTCCGCCGCGTACCTGCGGGACGCGAGCGACCGCTCCGTCATTCCGATTCCCCACTCGACGCATAGGTGACCCGCAAATCGTGTACCAACCGGCCCCGCGGCACAACTTCGGTCATCGGTGCGGGTCGCCGGAGGAGGGCGAGGGAGACGGGCCGGAGTCGGCGGCGACCCGCCTGGCGTGTTCGGCGATCACCTGACCGAGGATGCCGTGCAGTTGTCCGCAGTCCCGGCAGTGCAGGTTCTCGTCCAGGTGGAGTCCTCCGCATTTGGCACAATTTCCCCGGTCCTCGGGGTCCCGATAGGACTCCAGGGCCCGGCACATCGCCCGGATCACGTGGTCACTGACGGTAAAGACATCCTCACCGAAGGCTGTGCGCACACCGAGAACGGCGACGGGGTCAGCGTCCGGCGTCGGATTGTAGGGCGACACCCGGTCGATGAACTCCGCGATGACGGCGGCTGGGTCAAGCGGCGTAGTCACCCGGAACACGCTATTGCACGCGCCAATGGATCTTCGGGGTACCCGTCAGGCGTACCCGGATGGTCAGATGTCCCCATGAGTGACACAGCTCTCGCCCGGCCGATGCGTCGCGGCCTCGCCGCCGCCGCCGTCCTGGCCGTTCTCGGGCTGGCCGGCCTGGCCGCGGTTCGTTCCGTTCAACCGCCCGCGGAGCGGGCGACATCGGCGCCGGCAAGCGACTTCAGCGCGGCGAGGGCCTT
Source organism: Actinoplanes hulinensis (assembly GCF_019429605.1). Lineage (NCBI taxonomy): Bacteria > Bacillati > Actinomycetota > Actinomycetes > Micromonosporales > Micromonosporaceae > Actinoplanes > Actinoplanes hulinensis. The sequence continues at coordinate 682,770 of NZ_JAHXZI010000001.1, forward strand.
CGAGGACGTACGCGCGATCGCGTCCACACCGCACCCGGCCGGCAGTGCCGCCAACGACCGGGTACGCGAGTACCTGATCGACAGGCTGCGTGGTCTGGGCCTGGCGCCCGAGGTGCAGGACGTGGTGTCGGTGCAGGGCGCCGGCCTCTCCTCCTCGGCGGGCGGGACCGGCCTGGCCCGGGTGCGGAACGTGGTCACGCTGATCCCCGGGTCCGCCTCGACCGGGCGGATCTTCCTGATCGCGCACTACGACTCGGCGCAGATCGCCCCGGGCGCGAACGACGACGGCGCGGGCACCGCCACGATCCTGGAGACGGCACGGGCGCTGACCAGCGGGGAGAAGCCGCGCAACGACGTGGTGCTGGTGCTCACCGACGCCGAGGAGGCATGTCTCTGCGGGGCCAAGGCGTTCGTCGACCAGCACCCGCTGGCCCGGGACGGCGGGGTGGCGCTGAACCTGGAGGCGCGGGGCAGCAGCGGCCCGGCGATCATGTTCGAGACGTCGGCGGGCAACGCGCGGCTCGTGGAGACGTACGCCCGGGTGCCGTACCCGGTCGGCACGTCCTTCGCCGTGGAGATCTACCGGCTGCTGCCGAACGACACCGACTTCACGCCGTTCCGCGAGTCGGACTTCCTGGGCCTCAACACCGCCTACATCGACGGCGCCGCGGTCTACCACGCGCCGACCGACAAGCCGTCGGCGATGAACCGGGACAGCCTCCAGCATCACGGGGACAACGCGCTGGCTCTGGTACGGGAGTTCGGCGCCCAGGATCTGACCACGTTGAGCAACACCGGGGACGCCACCTACTTCCCGGTGCCGGGCCTGCTGATCCGCTACCCGGGCGGGCTGGTGTGGCCGATGGCCGCGGCGGCCCTGATCGCGGTGGTCGCGCTGGGCTGGTTCGTCCGCCGCCGGGTGCTCGTCGCGATTCCGCTCGCCGTGCTGCCGATCATCGTGGCGCCGCTGCTGGCCCAGGGCCTGTGGGCGCTGCTGAAGACGATCCGGCCGGAGTACGGCGGCCTGCCGATCGACCCGTACCGTCCGATGTGGTACCGCCTCGCGGTGATCGCCCTGGCCGCCGCCACCGTCCTGATCTGGTACGCCCTGCTGCGCCGCCGTGTCGGTCCGGCGGCACTGGCCGTCGGTGGCCTGACCTGGCTCGCCGTCCTCGGGATGGTGCTGGCCGCGTTCACCCCGGGCGGCTCCTACCTGGCCGCGCTCCCGGCACTGGCCGTCGCGGTCTCCGCCCTGCTCGCGATGCGCGCCCGCCCGTGGCTCGCCGTCGCCGTCCTGATCGTCGGCGCGCTGGTCCCGGTCGTCATCCTGCTGCCGACCGTGCTGATGCTGTTCCCGGCGCTCGGCATGCCGATGGCCGGGGTGGGCGCGTTCCTGACCGTGCTGCTGGGCCTGGCCCTGCTGCCGGTGCTGGACCTGCTGCACCCGGTGGAGTCGGGCGCCCGCGGACTGGACGCGCTGAAGGCCCGCCGGCTCGGCGCCGTACCGTCACTGATCGCGGTCGTGGCGGTGATCGGCTGCACGGCGACCGGTCTGGCGGTGGACCGCTTCGACGAGGAGCACCCGTCGCTCACCCATCTGATGTACGCCCTGGACGCCGACACCGGCACCGCCCGATGGCTCAGCGAGGAGGCCGAGCCGCAGGAGTGGACGTCCCAGTACGTGACCGGTGAGCCCGCCGAGGTGTCCGCCACCCTGCCGGCTTTCGGCGACGAGAAGCTACGCGGCGGACCGGCTCCCGCGGCGACCCTGCCGGCGCCGGCGCTCACGCTGCTCTCGGAGAGCACCTCGGGCGGCCTGCGCACCATGCGACTGCTGCTCGATCCGCAGCGGGCGGTCCGGTTCGCCACCCTGCACGTGGTCGGCGCCGAGGTCACCGCGATCACGGTGGGTGGCCGGCCGATCGACCCCACGCCGGGCTTCGTCTTCCACGCGCCGCCGGAGAACGGGGTCGAGGTCAGCCTGACCGTACGGGCGAGTGGCCCGGTCGGGTTCCGGGTGATGGACGCCAGCGACGACCTCGCCACGATGCCCGGCTTCCGGCCGCGGCCGGCGGATGTCGGCGTGCTCGGCTCGCACAGCAGCGAGATGGTCGCCGTGGCGAAGACCTACACCCTCTAGCGGCCCCGGCCCCTGCGGCCGGTGGGGGCGTCGAATCGGAAGTGCACGAAGAGACGCCCCCAGTTGTCGCCGTCCTTCTCGACCCGGTGATAGAGCTGCTTGATCTCTTTCTGGTCGAGGAAGCGGATGACCTTCTTCTTCAGGGCGCCGCTGCCCTTGCCCGGGATGATCTCGACGAGGGTGGCCTTCTTCTGGATGGCCTCGTCGATGATCCCCCGCAGCGCGCGGTCGATCTCGTGCCCCTTGTTGAAGATGTCGTGCAGGTCCAGCTTCAGCTTCACGATCGAGACCCTACGCCGCGCTGTTCTTGCCGAGCCAGGTCTCGACCCGGCGCAGCGCCTCCTGGTAGTCGGTCTGTGTCTTCATGGCGGAGGCCAGCCGCAGGTGCGGTAACGCCTCACGAAAACGGCCGGCCCGCTCCAGGGTCCGGCCGAGCACGTGGTGCGCGTAGTGGTCGGAGGGATCATGCTCGATCAGCACCCGTAGCTGCGCCTCCGCCCCGTTCAGCTGGGCCGAGTTGAAGTAGGCCCGGGCCAGCAGCAGCCGGACCGCGGTGTTGTGCGGCTCGGCCTCGACGATCGGTTCGAGCAGCCGGGCGGCGCCGAGCGGATCGCCGGACTCGAAGAAGAAGGTGGCCCTGCGGTAGTCCTCGAGAAGATCCACGTGAACGCTCCCCACACTCGCGCCGCCGCTTTGACCCACGCTCGCACAACATCGCGCCAACATCGAGTGTTCCCCGGGCTACCGCTCCCTGACAACCGGGAATGCCCAGGTGGGGGACCGAGGATTGATCAACGCCGGAGCAGCAGCAGGGCGAGGCCGCCGGTGAGCAGATAGCCGCCGAGCGCGGCGAGCAGCATCGGGCTGACTCCCCCACCGGGCAGTTCGGGCACCGAGCCGGTGGTCTCCGGGCGGCGCTGCTCGGGCAGCTCGGCACGGGCTGACGGCGCGAGGCAGAGGAGCAGGAAGAGGATCGCGGAGAACGCGGCCGCTATCCGACCAACTAGTCCCATTAGTCCATTATGTGACTTTTGTACGCCACTTCGATCACGCCACTCCGCTCGCCAGGATCCTCATGGACCCGAACCCTCATGCCGAACACCATGACGTCACGTGGCAGAGGCACAGGCGCTTCACAGGGAACCAAAAGGCGGCACCGAGCGTGGGGCACCACAGTAGGGGCATGACGATGGCGAACGCAGAACCCGGCACCGAGCTTCGGCGGCCCGACGGGACCCCGGTCCGGGTGCTCGTGGTGGACGACGAACCGACGCTGGCCGAGCTGCTCTCGATGGCGTTGCGCTACGAGGGCTGGGATGTGCGCAGCGCGGGCGACGGCATGACGGCCGTCCGCACCGCGCGCGACTTCCGCCCGGACGCCGTCGTGCTGGACATGATGCTCCCCGACATCGACGGGCTCGAGGTGCTGCGCCGGCTGCGCGGCGAGACACCCGAGGTGCCGGTGCTGTTCCTCACCGCCAAGGATTCGGTCGAGGACCGGATCACCGGCCTCACCGCGGGCGGCGACGACTACGTCACCAAGCCGTTCAGCCTGGAGGAGGTGGTGGCCCGGCTGCGCGGTCTGATGCGACGGATGGGACACGCCCCGATGCGTACGGAGTCGCAGCTGGTCGTCGGTGACCTGACCCTCGACGAGGACTCGCACGAGGTCCGCCGGGGCGGCGACCTGGTCACGCTCACCGCCACCGAGTTCGAGCTGCTCCGCTACCTCATGCGCAACCCGCGGCGGGTGCTGAGCAAGCCGCAGATCCTGGACCGGGTCTGGAACTACGACTTCGGTGGACAGGCGAACGTGGTCGAGCTCTACATCTCGTACCTGCGGAAGAAGATCGACGCCGGTCGCGCGCCGATGATCCACACCATGCGCGGCGCAGGTTACGTGCTCAAGCCGGCCGACTGATCCATGAGCACCGCCGCCTCGACCCCCTCCCGGCCGTCCCGCCGGCGCGGTCCCGCGGGCTGGTCGCTGCGCACCCGCATCGTCGCCATCATGATCGCGCTGCTCTCGGTGCTGGGGCTGGTCGTCGGCGGCACCGCCGAGCTCTATCTCCACAAGTCCCTGCACGACCAGCTCGACGACGATCTGGGCGAGCTGGGGAAACGGATCAGTGGTCCGGGACCGGGACAGGGGATGCCCGGCTCCGGGAGGTTCAAGACGCTCAGCCAGGCCATCGTCGACGGACCGACCGGGGCGATGGGGACCGATTCCATCGTCGTGGTGATCCCGGACGGCGGTGAAGCGGTCGGTGGCCTGGTCCAGCCGAAGGACAGCGCGACCGAGTCGGACCGGCCGGGTGACAACAAGTTCGCCCGGCTCTCCGCGCAGATGGTCGCCACCCTCCAGCGCGAGGTTCCGGAAGGGCAGACGGCCGACGTCGATCTCGGCGGCTACCTGCCCGAATACCGGGTGATGGCCAAGGAGATCGACGGGGAGATCGTCTACCTCGGCATCTCGCTGGAGGACGTCAACAACACGCTCGTCACCGTCGCGATCTTCACCGGCTGTGTCATCGTGGGTTCGCTGCTGATCGCGGGCTGGGGTGGGGCGCTCATCGTCCGCCGTACCCTCAAGCCTCTCGATCGAGTGGCAGCGACCGCGACCCGCGTCTCCGAGCTCAAGCTCGACGCCGGCGAGGTGCGGCTCGCGCAGCGAGTGCCCGAGCCGGACACCGACCCGCGCACCGAGGTCGGCCAGGTCGGCGCCGCACTGAACCGCATGCTCGACCACGTCGGCAACGCTCTGGAGGCGCGGCACGCCTCCGAGATGCAGGTCCGGCAGTTCGTCGCGGACGCCAGCCATGAGCTGCGCACCCCGCTCGCCGCGATCCGCGGCTACGCCGAACTGTCCCGCCGCAGCCGGCAGGTCGTGCCGGACGAGATCGCGCACGTGCTGAACCGGGTGGAGTCGGAGGCCAAGCGGATGACCGCCCTGGTCGAGGACCTGCTGCTGCTGGCCCGTCTGGACGCCGGCCGCCCGCTCGCCCAGGATCCGGTGGACCTCACCATGCTGGCCGTCGACGCCACGAGCGACGCGCACGCCGCCGGTCCCGGCCACTACTGGCAGCTCGACCTGCCGGACGAGCCGGTCACCGTGGTCGGCGACGGCGCCCGCCTGCATCAGGTGGTCGCGAACCTGCTGGCCAACGCCCGGACCCACACGCCGGAGGGCGCGACCGTGACGGTCAAGGTGGGCTCGGTGCGGGACGCCGCGGTGATCCAGGTCATCGACAACGGCCCGGGCATCCAGCCGGACGTGGTTCCGCGCATCTTCGAACGGTTCGCCCGGGGCGACAGCTCGCGGTCCCGCGCGGCCGGCAGCACCGGTCTCGGCCTGTCGATCGTGCACGCCGTGGTCACGTCGCACCGGGGCAAGGTGGGTGTGCAGAGCCGTCCCGGCCAGACCGTCTTCACGGTGATGCTGCCGCTCGGCCCACCTCCTGTCGTCCCAACAGCTGAACAGAGACCGGAGATGCTGCAACCGGCGCGCTGAGGTGGCTATGCTGGCGGGCATGTCTCGGATGTGGTCGTTCTATTGGTTTACGAGGCCGGCTCAAGCCGGTGCCTCGGCCATGACCGCATGACCTGAGACACCCGCCAGAGCCGGCAAGGCAGCGACGATGTCGCTGCCTTTTTGTTTGCCCCGAGCAAACCGGCTCTGACCAGGGCCGGTCGAAGGAGAGAGATCACCATGACCGCCCCAGAGGTGCAGCGGGTCCGAGACCAGCGGATCGAGAAGGTCGTCCCGCTGATGAGCCCGGCGCTGCTCCACCACGAGCTGCCGCTGACGTCCGAGTTGCACGACACCGTGCTGGCCGGCCGCAAGCAGGTGGAGGACGTGCTCAACGGCCGAGATCAGCGCCTGATCGTGGTCGTCGGCCCGTGTTCGGTGCACGACCCGGTCGCCGCCGGCGAATACGCTTCCCTTCTGCGGAAAGAGGCGGAGCGGCTCAGCGAGGACCTGCTGATCGTGATGCGGGTGTACTTCGAGAAGCCGCGTTCCACGGTCGGCTGGAAGGGCCTGATCATGGACCCGGGCCTGGACGGCTCGGGTGACGTCGGCACCGGCCTGCAAATCGCCCGCAAGCTGCTGCTCGAGGTCGTGCGGCGAGGGCTGCCGGTGGCCGTCGAGTTCCTCGACCCGATCACCCCGCAGTACATCGCGGACACCGTGGCATGGGGTGCGATCGGCGCCCGGACCGTCGAGTCGCAGGTGCACCGGCAGCTGTCGTCCGGCCTGTCGATGCCGATCGGCATGAAGAACCGCCCCGACGGCAGCGTCTCCACGGCGGTCGACGCGATCCAGGCCGCCGAGGCGTCGCACGTCTTCCCGGGCATCGACTACTCGGGCACCCCGGCGATCCTGCATACCACCGGCAACCCGGACTGCCATCTGGTGCTGCGCGGCGGTGGCGGCAAGCCGAACTACAGCGCCGAGGACGTCGAGTCGTCGCTCGCGCTGCTGCGCAAGGCGGGCCTGCCGGAGCGCCTGGTGATCGACTGCTCGCACGGCAACAGCAACAAGGACCACAAGCGGCAGCCGATCGTGGCCGAGGACATCGCGCGGCAGATGGAGTCCGGCCAGCGCGCGATCAGCGGCGTGATGCTGGAGAGCTTCCTGGAGCCGGGCCGGCAGGACCTGGGCGGCGAGCTGACCTACGGCCAGTCGGTGACCGACGCCTGCATGGGCTGGGACGCCACGGTGGCGGTCCTGGAGCGGCTGGCCACCGCGTCGGCCAAGCGCCGCGCGCTCTGAACAGGTGGCCGCCGATCATTCCGGTGTGGAAGGTCGGCGGCGCCATTGAATTACGATCATGAACGTCAATGTGAAAGCGGCATTATCGGGCCTCTCGCGTCGTCGTACGATTAAGCCTCGCCGACCGCGAATGAGGGCCGTGACGTGCTTGATCGGCAATTCACCCTGGACGACCGGCAACGACTGCTCGACGCTCTGCTCGACATTCCGAGCATGCGTGATCCGGGTGAGCGGAATCGCTACGTCGCGGAGCTGGAAGCACGGCTCGGCCGCCCGTTGCAGGCGTCCCGTTACCCCGACGCGCGGCACGACGTGTGGTCCCTGCTCGGCGCCATGCTGGCCCGCTCCGGCGGCCTGCGCACCTTCGTCCGGGTGGTCTACGACATGCTGGGCGAGGGTCCCGCGGTCCGCGAGCTGGAGCGTCTGACCGAGGAGCTGGAGCGGGAGGTCCTGCTCGCGCCGGCCGACCGCGAGTCGCTGCTGAACCTGCTCGCCGGGGTGGGCTCGCAGCACCTGGCCACGGCGGCCGGGGTGGCCGGCCGCCGGGAGCGGGAGATCGCCGCGCTGACCGGCGATCCGGCGGTCCTGGTGCGCCGGCTGGAGACCGCACCGGCCCGGACCGGTGGGGCGCCGCTGCTGTTGACGTACGTGGACCGCCTGGCCCACCTGGTCGAACCGGCCCAGGCCCTGGACCTGCACCGCTGGATCGATCTGGTGGCGGGCGGGATCGGGCTCAGCCAGGCCACGGTCCGCGGGCTGTGCATCGCGAGCCGTCGCGAGCAGGAGGCCGCCGCGCTCGCGCCGGAGCCGGTCGAGCCGCCGCCCGTGGTCGTGCCCGAGCCGGAGCCGAACCGGGCGATCCTGCCGCCGCCCCCGGACGACGCCGACGACGACCCGCCGGACCGCCGGCCCATCTGGGGCAGTGTGCCCGCGCAGAACCCGGACTTCACCGGCCGTGAGGCGATGCTGCGCGCCCTCAACGAGGCGCTGGTGACGAAGTCGAAGATCTCGGTGCTCCCGCAGGCGCTGCACGGGCTCGGCGGTGTCGGCAAGACCCAGCTCGCGGTGGAGTACGTCTACCGTTACATCAGCGGCTACGACCTGATCTGGTGGATTCCCGCCGAGCAGCCGACCACGGTGCTGTCCTCCCTGGCCGAGCTGAGCAAACGGCTGCGGCTGCCGGAGAGCGACAGCCTCCAGCAGACCGCGGCCACCGTTCTCGACACGCTTGCCTCCACGCCGCTGCGCTGGCTGCTGGTCTACGACAACGCCGACCAGCCGGACGAGCTGGCCCGCTTCGTCCCGGTGACCGGCGGGCACGTCATCGTCACGTCACGCAACCAGGAGTGGACCCGGCTCGGCGACGCCGTCGAGGTGGACGTCTTCGAACGCCCGGAGAGCATCGAGCTGATCCGGAAACGGGCGAAGGACATCTCGGCCGAGGAGGCGGACCGTCTCGCCGAGAAGCTCGGTGACCTGCCGCTCGCCCTGGAACAGGCGGCGACGTGGCACGCCGAGACCAGCATGCCCGTCTCCGAATACCTCGAACTGTTCGACGCGCACGTCCGGGAGCTGCTCTCCGAGGGCAAGCCGACGTACTACCCGACCACGGTGGCCGCGTTCCTGGCGCTGGCCGTGGAGCGGTTGCGGGAGTCCAGCCCCGGCACGGCGCAACTGTTCGAGCTGTTCGCGTTCCTCGGCGCCGAGCCGCTCTCCCAGGAGCTGCTGCGCACCGGCCGGGAGGCGCCGCTGTCCGAGCCGCTGCGCACCACCCTGCGCGAGCCGATCGAGATGGGCCGGGCGATCCGGGCGGTCCGGCGGCTCGGCCTCGCCCGGGTGGACCTGGACAAGAAGATCCAGGTGCACCGGCTGATGCAGTTGGTGCTGAGGGAGAGCCTCGACGAGGAGCAGCGCGAGCACAGCCGGCGCAACGTGCAGCTCATCCTGGCGCACGCCAACCCGGGCGACCCGGACGGCCAGCAGGGCTGGGCCACGCACGCCGAGATCGGCCCGCACATCGTCCCGGCGAACCTGGTGGCCGCCGACTTCCCGCAGGCCCGGATGGTGGTGCAGGACCAGATGCGCTACCTCTACCTGGTCGGCGACTACGAGAACAGCCGCCGGCTCGCCGAGATGGCGATCCCGGTGTGGCGGGCCGGCGAGGGCCCGGACATCGGCCCGCAGGGCGCGCTGACCATGCTGGCCACCCGGCACCTGGCGAACGCGCTGCGGTCGCTCGGCGAGAGCTCGCGGGCCCGAGAGCTCACCGAGGAGGTGTACGCCGTACTGCGCGGCAGTCCGGCGTTCGGCGTCGACCACGAGTACACCCTGGTCACGGCGAACAGTGTGGCGCTCGACCTGCGGGTCCTCGGCGACTACCGGGCCGCGCTCGCGGTCGACCGGGAGAACCTGGAACGGCATCGGCGGGTGTTCGGCGAGGACGACCTCTACACGCTGCGGGTGCTCCAGAGCGTGGCGGTGAATCTGCGCATGCTCGGCGACGTGGAGGAGGCGCACCGGATCGACACCGGCCTGGTCCAGCAGTGGAGCCGGACCGGCCCGAACCGCTACCAGACCCTGCACTGCCGGGCCAACGTGGCGCGCGACCTGCTGGCGATGGGCCGGCATCAGGAGGCGCTGGACCTGGTCAGCCAGGTGGTGCCGGACCTGCGGGCGGAGTTCGGTCCCCGGCACACGTACGTGCTGCTCGCCTCCCGTACCCAGGCCATCGCCATGATCCGGCTGGGCCGGTTCGCGGAGGCCGTGATCAGCGCGCGGAACTGCTACGAGGGCACCCGGTCCCGGCTCGGGCCGAGGCACGAGCACAGCCTCGCCGCGGCGATGACCCTGGCCAACGCGATGCGTACGGTCGGCGAGATCGGCCAGGCGCACGATCTCGCGACCGGGGCGCTGGAGGCGTACCGGCGGGACTTCGGCGCCCGGCACCCGTTCACGCTGGCCGCCGAGGTGAACATGGCGCTGCTGCTGCGTGCCCTGGGCGACTTCGAGGCGGCGCAGGTGCTGGACGAGGGCGCCGCCACCGGGTTCCGGGAGGTGTTCGGGCCGCACCACACGTACACGCTGCGGACGATCAGCAACCTCTCCAACGACTTGGCGCTGCGGGGCAACGCGCCCGGCGCCCGGGAGCTGTCCGAGAGCACCCTGGCCGACCTCACCGGCCAGCGGGGCGAGGAGCATCCGCACACCCTGGCGTGCGCGGGAAACGTGGCGTTCGACCGGATGGCCACCGGCGACGAGGAGTCCGGCCGGCGGCTGCTGGAACGCACCATCAGCCTGATGGCCGCGGTTCTCGGGCCGGATCACCCGGACACTCTGGACCGGGCCCGGGGCCGGCGGGCCGAGTGCGACCTGGAGCCGTCACCGACGTAGCGTCTCCGCGTTCCGCAGCCGCCAGGCCTCGTGGTTGCCCCGCACGGCCTGCTCGGCGCGGCCTACCGCCCGGTCCGGCAGCCTTCGGGTGTCCAGGGTCTCCAGGGCGGCCCGCATGCCGGCGGTGAACCGCGCCCCGGCCGGCAGCAGCGCGCCCACCTCCAGGCCGCGCAGTCCCCAGCGCACCTGCTCGCGGACCAGGGCCAGCTCGTCCGCGGCCCGGCCGGCGAACTCCGGCACGCCGAGCAGCCGCTCCCAGAACTGGCCGATGCCGAGGAAGGCGTACACCCCCTGGAGCAGGCCGCCGACCGGCCGGGGATCGGTCCGCCACGGCGCGAAGTGCAGGTCGGCCGAGGTGGCGTCGGTGAGCGGCTGGATGTCCAGGACACCGGAGAGTTTGGAGTGCTGGAACTCGTGGACCAGCATGACCGCGAAGTCGGCCGGCGTGGCCGGGCGGGTCAGCCCGAACGCGCCGAAGGCGTCCCGGATGGTGGCGCTGCGGGCCGAGTGGCCGTCGAGGATCGCCAGCGGCACCAGGGTCCGCAGTCCGGCGGTCAGCTCACCGGCCCGCACCGGGTCGTACCGGGCGATCAGCGTCCACCCGGCCACGAAGGTGTCCTGCCAGCGCCGCAGCTCCGCGTCGTCCAGCCGGTCGGCGGGCGGAGCGTGGTGCCCACCCCGGTACGCCCCCAGGTCGTCCAGGGCCACGCGCAGTCCGCCCCGCTCCGCCGAGCCGGTCAGGGTCCGCAGGGTCTGCCAGCCGGCCTGCCCCTGGACGGTCACCCGGCCCCGCCGGACGGTCGCGGCGAGCGGGGTGTGCTCCGGTGCGGTGGTCAGCGCCCGCCCGAGGCCGGGCAGTGTGACGCCACCACCGGAGACGTGCACCACCAGGTCGGCGTCCACCCCGATGGCCGCGGCCGCGGCGGCGGCCACCGCGGACAGGTGGTTGCAGTCGACGCCGAGCGGCACCTCGGACCGGACCGCGCCACGCAGCCGCCGGGTGGTCCCGGCCGCCCAGGCCCCGATCAGCGGATCGGTGAGCAGGTGGGCGAACCGCTCCGGGCCGGCGGCCTGCGCCCGGGTGAGGGTCTCGACGGCCCGGTCCCGGTACGCCCGGTCGCCGCTCCATGCGGTCGCGATGAACTTGATCAGCAGTAGGTGCTTGCTGAGCTGGGCGTGGGCCAGTGCGGCGACCGGGCCGGCCCCGCCGTATCCCCCGGCCAGCCCGGCGAACTGGGCGGACGTGAGCTGATGCCACCTGGTCGTCACTGCGGTGCCCCGGTGAGCCGGGCCAGGTCGGCGGCGACCCGGCGGTGGACGTGGGTGATGAGCCGGGTCAGATCGGCGCAGTACACCGACGGGTTCCGGAAACCGTCGCCGCGGCGGTACCGGTGCGCGTAGTGGCCGGCGCCGCAGACCCGGCGCAGCTCACACGGCCGGCAGGCGTCGGCGAGCGCCCGTTCCCCGATCTGCCGGGCGACGATCCCGGGGTGGGTGAGGGCCGCGTCCAGCTCGTGGGTGAGCACGTTGGCGCCGGTGGAGCACGCCCCGTCGTACGCCGATTTGAGGGAGTCCTCCTGCTCGACGGCCCCGTCCGACTCGATGACCGCGACCGCCACCGGGCTGAGTCCCACCTGTTCGCTGCGGCTGCCGCCGCCCAGAAGCAGGTTGATCACCGCTTCGAACAGGCGGATCCGGGTGGCCTGGCGCTCGGCGCCGTACCACTCGTCGAAGATCGTGACGAGCCAGTCGGCGTACCGGGTGTCGTTCTCCGTGACGCGCCGGGGCGGCTGCTCCCAGTTGGCGTGCGGGAACAGGAGGTCGATCGCCGGCGGGTGGTAGCCCAGCAGGGTGCGGTAGCACTCCAGCGGATCGGTGTCCGGGTCGATGGTGCACAACAGACCCGCGTACGCGGACCGGTTCCCCGGCCGGTCCAGCAGGGTGAGCGCCCGGTGCACCGCGGCGTAGCTGCCCCGGCCGTCGGCCCGGCGCCGGTGCCGGTCGTTGTCGGCGGGCGGCCCGTCCAGGCTGACCCCGATCGCGACGCCGAGCGATCGCAGCTCACCGAGCATCGCCTCGTCGAGCAGGACACCGTTGGTCTGCAATCCGAAGTCGACGGCGCACGTCCCGGCGAGCGCCGAGCGCAGCGTGCCGACGATCGATCGCAGCCCCTCCCGGCCGGCCAGGAGGGGCTCGCCGCCGTGCAGGATGAGGCGCACGCCGTCCAGCCTGTGCGCCCGGGCGTGCTCACGGATCCGGCCGGCGGCCGCCCGCACCACTTCGGGTGGCATGACCGCGGGGCGGGTCCGCCAGCTCTGGTCGGACATCGTGTACATGTAGCAGTAGTCGCAGGCCAGATTGCAGCGCTGGTGGACCTTTATCACGTAATCCCGAAATGGGCGCGGTGACCAGCCCTCCGCGATCAGTCGCGGGACGTCCAGAGCCCGGTGCGGCCAATCCGGGAGCGGCGCCTCAGAAGGGGCTCGGTTCATCGGGCGCGAAATTCGAGAAGGCGGCTAGGATCTCCCGATTTCCGCTCATCTCCGCGACCAGTGCGGACAGCGAATTCGCCAGCACCGAATCGGTCGAGGGAAGCAGCTGATCCAGTGGTATGCCGGTGACGTCGACCAGTGCCATGGGCAGCGCGTCGCCACTCCCGGCCACCCCGGGATCTGCGGCCATCCTCGCCTCCTCGCCCGCCACCGCGATCAGGTCGGCGGCGGCTCGATGTCACACTCCGCGCGCACCCCGAGTGCAGCATTGACCGTGCTCGGATGGTGTGGTCCGAGAACCCGGCGGAGGCTGCCAAGTGTAGTGTCAAGCAGCACTTGAGCGCTCCCCAACGCGCCTGACTGTTTCAACTCCAAGGCCAGATTCACGGCGCAGGCGAGCGTATCCGGGTGATCATTTCCGCGCACCCGCTGAGACACTTCGAGGGTACGACGAAGCAGGTCACGAGAGTCGTCGAATTGTTGATCAAGAGACAGATCCGTGGCGAAATCAACCGCCGCACAAAGGGTGTACGGGTGTTCATCCCCCAATCGCTCCTGTAACTCGGTCAGGGTCATCCGGTCCATCTCGAGAGCCCGCTGATCGCCCAGCGCCCGCAGGATGATCGCGTGGTTGACCTCGGCCGCGAGGGTGACCGGGTTGAACCGCCCGAACACCCGCCGGTACCGCGTGACGGCCAGCTCGGCGAGCTCCAGGGCGTCGTCCGGCGGCCGGTGCTCGGCGACCGCCAGAGTGCAGCCGGCGTTGGCGAGGCTCATCATGGCGGCCAGCGTGTGCTCGTGGTCGGTGCCCAGCTGGGTGAGGCTGACCTCGTAGTTCTCCCGGGCCAGGCGCAGGGCCTCGGCGTGCCGGCCGAGTTTGCGCAGCGCCACCACGACCGTACGGACGCTCATCAGCACCTGCTGGTGCCGGGTGCCCATCCGGGCGCGGAACACCGGCAGCACCTCCTGCTGGAGGTCGTACGCCTGCTGGTAGTGCCCCAGGCCGAGATGGTCGCGGGCCAGGTTGCCGATCGACAGCAGCGTCCGGGCGTCCCGGTCACCGAACATCTCCCGCCGTCGGCGCAGCACCTCCTCGTCGATCGTGAAGGCGCTCCGGTGGTCGCCCAGCAGGCGCCGGTTCACCGCGACGTTGTGCATCTGGTGCAGGATGCGTTCCTCGTCCTCCGGGTCGGCGGCCCGGCAGTGCGCCAGCGTCTCCTCGTCGACCTCCAGCGCCTTCCGGTAGGCGCCGTTGATCCGGTGGTGCGCCGCGACGGTACGGGCGGCACGCAGCGTGAAGTGGTGCCGGGCGCCGTACTCGGTGCTCTCCCGGAGCCGGTTCCAGGAGACGATGCTCAGCTCGCGGGACTCGTCGTAGCGGCCCAGCGCGCGCAACGTCTCGGCCCGCTCGAAGGTGGCCCGCATGGCCAGTTCCTCGACCGGCCCGTCCGCGCCGTTCGCGTCGGCCGGGGTCCAGGCCGCGATGGCCAGGTCGGCGAGACGCAGGCTGCCCGCGTAGTCACCGGCCCGGTTCTGATAGCGGATCTGGTCGACGACGAGACGGCGGGCCGGCAGATGGGCGGAGCCGATCAGCCCGGCCGGGATCACGTGCGGGGAGATCTCCGCGTACAGGTCCCAGGCCCGCATGTCCTCCGGGGCGCCCGGGTTCGCGGCGGCCAGCAACAGCTCGGCATTGGCCCGGCCCCGCTCGCGGGCGGTCGCGTCGAGCGCCTCCCGAAGCGCCACCTGAACCAGGCGGTGCACGGTGATCCGCCGGGTCTGCTGCTCGACGGTGGCCAGACCGTACCGTCGCAGGGCCCGGATGGTGCGGGCCATCTGGATCGGATCGCTGAGGGCCCGGGCCAGCGGCGCGGTGACCGGGGCGTCCTGCCCGCTGCGCAGCAGGGTGACCGAGACCGGCTCGGTGCCCAGGTAGGCGAAGAGCTCCAGCAGCTGGGCGGCGCTCGGCGCCTCGGTGCGCAGGCCGTCGACCGCGATCCGGACGAAGGCCACCACCGTGTCGGTGTAGTGCTGCGGCCGGCCGGTGCCCAGCAGCTCCTGCATGTGCTCGTCGAAGAGCTGCATCAGCTCGGCGACCGGCATCTGGGTGGCGGCCTGCACCGCGGCCACCTGTTCCAGGGCCAGCGGCAGGTCGCCGAGCCGGTCGGCGAGGCGGTCCGCGTCGGCGCCGTCGATCTCCCGGCCGCGGCGGCGCAAAAACTGGATGCTCTCGGCCCGGTCGAACGGCCGGACCTCGATGGCGGTGCCGACGTTCGCCCAGTTCGGGTCGCGGGAGGTGATCAGCACCTGGCCGCGAGCCGAGGACGGCAGCAGCGCCAGCAGCGCGTCGGAGAGCTCCGCGTTGTCGAAGACCAGGTGCCAGGAGACCCGGCCGCGCTCCAGTTCGCTGATCACCGACCGGACGGTCTGCTCCAGGTCCCGGTTCGCCGGCAGGTTGAGCCGCTTGCCCAGGTCGGCCAGGGCCTTGCGGGCCGGTATCGGGTCGTGCGCCGGCACCCACCAGACCAGGCCGTTCTCCGGGACCGCCCAGCGGTACAGGTACTCCACCGCCACCTGGGTCTTTCCGGCGCCGCCCAGGCCGTACAGGATGACCGGCAGCGACCGGCCCTCGCGCAACCGGCGCCGGACCTCGTCGAGGATCAGGTCCCGGCCGGTGAAGTCCCGGTTGCGTTCCGGGAGGACGCGCGGCCGGACGGTCTCGGGAGGCTCCTCGCCGCCGGGCTCCCCGGCCGGCGCCTCGACCAGGAGGACCGGCGCCTCCACCGCCCGGCGGGCCGGGTCGGAGTCGTCCGAGGCCCGCAGCCACAGCTGCAGGAAGCCGCGAACCACCTCCTGCGCATCACGGCGGTCCACCGAGCGGGCGGCCAGCACCCGGACGACGCAGTCCAGCTTCACCCACTTGGGGAGCCCGTCGCCGCGGAGCATGGCGCTCACCGTTTCGTGGCTGACGGTGTCGGCGAGGTCCCCACGGATTCTGACATCGTTGCTGATCATTCGGACGCCCGGTTTTCCGGCACTGCGATACAGCTCGTGCAGGGCGAGAACCAGATCCCGGAGTGGACCCGGGAGTAATTGATCTGGCCCGGGCATCTGAACCGCCACGAGTCACGCTCCGACGCTGCCAATAATCGTCAAGTTGTGTCAGACAGGATTTCACGAGAAACGGGCGTACGCCAACCGTCAACTTGTGGCGATGAATGCCAGGATCCGTTCTCGCGCATTCCGGAGGATCGAGGATTGGTTCAGGCGGAAAGATCGTCGAGGAGGGTCGGCAAATGCGTGATCACCAAAGGCCCGGCGCGGACCGGGTCGCGAACGAACTGGCCTTCGTGGCGGTCGTGGTGACGGTCCTGATCCTGTTTCTGACCGGGGAGCTCAGCGGCGAATCGACCTTGCAGGCGATCGCCTGTCTGGCCGCCACCTCCGGTTCGGTGCGCCGGGCGACGGAGGAGACCGAGGCTATCGCTCGGAGGCGGCGCTCGCGGCGTCCGGTGGATCGCCGGCGAAGTTGTCGAAGGCGGAAAGAACTTCCCGCGCACCGTCGAATTCGATCAACAAGCGCCGGATGGCGTTGGCGAGCACGGAATCGCCGTCCGCGATAAGGCGGTCCACCGGGAGATCCGTGACGTCGATCAAGCCCGGCACGTCCGGATCACTTCGGCCGGCGCCGCCCATGCCGCCCTCCACCTGACAAGGGCCGGGTTGCCCCGGCCCAAACACGATCACGATAGCCAACCATAAGGTCATCCGCCGCCGTACGTCGCGGTTTGCCCTGGACCGGCCGTCATCCCCGGGACCGCGGGACGTTGTACCCGATGCGGCAAGAGTCCGGTTGGTCCCACTGTCCGGAGCGGACCGGGACCAAAATTCGGCACACGCAGACGTATCACAGAGGCAACTCAGAGGTAACAATGGGCTCTGATCGGGATCGCCCCATCTCGATCCATGCTTCACCGGCTCGGCGGACCGGAAGGTAGCGGACATGCTCAGCAAAGAGGACAGTCGGCGGCTGGCGCAGCTGGAACGCCAGCTCCGACGGGATGATCCCGACTTCTGTGCCCGAATGGGCGGCGGAAACTTCAGCGTGTCACCGACCGGCTTCCCTCCGCTACCACTGTTCATCCTGTCCGCCCTCGTCACCACCGTCGCCATCGTGCTGGCCGTGGTGGGCTGGTGGATCGTCGCGTCCATCGCGACCGTCTGGGCGGCGGTCACCACCGGCGCCGCGGCCCACCGGCTGCGCAGGCGGCGGGAGGTCAGGAGCTGGCAGCGGCCTGCCCCTCGAAGCGACGGATGATCTCAGCCAGTGCCCGGACCTGGCGCAGAACGCTCTCCGGCTCGGTGGACCGGTGCACCTGGCGACCGATGTCGACGATCGCGTCCGCCCGCACCCCCACCATGTTGAGCGGGCGCCGGTAGAGCGGCTCCTGAGCGGTCGCCCACTTGACGAAGGCCCGCGACGCTTCCGGCAGGTAGACGATCCACGCGGTGGCGAGCTCGCCGCTGTCCGGCTTGCGGTAGTCGAAGACCACGAACTCGAGGTCGTCGTGAACGCCGCGCAGGACCGCGTACGCCGGCTGGTCCTCGCCGAAGTCGGGGGTGTCGCTCCAGTCCGCCAGCAGGTCGGGGTCGACGTCGAGGAAGCGCCAGCCCTCGCGGCGGGCCAGCTCGATCCGGTCGCCCACCCCGGTGGCCGGGCTGACCGACCGGTCCGCGAAGAAGGTGAGGTAGACCCCGGCCGCACCCACCAGGACGCCGAGGCCGATGGTGAGCATCCCGGCGAGCCGGCCGACCGAGTGCTCCAGCGGGCGCGCCAGACCGGTCTCATCACCCACAGTGACACATTGGTTGCCGACGCGTGTTTCGGCCGGCCCGCACCCGGCCGTGCCGTTCATCAGGAGGACGACGCCGAGAGCCAGAATCACCAGCCCCACGGCAAGAACGATCCACGAGTGCCGACTCGTTCGGACGCTCATCCGACCCTCCCATTTCGCCGGTGATCAAAATACCGGCTACCTGACGTGATACGGCTGGCGCCTGGGCGCCAGCCGAATCCGTAGCGGAAGAGTTATCCGGCGAGGAGGGCCCGGGCGTTGCGGATGGTGTTCGCGGCCACGTCCTTACCGAGTTCGATGCCGATCTCATCGGCCGAGCGGGTGTGGATACCGGACCAGACGCGGGCGTCCACGTTCTCCAGGCTCGGCACCCTCCAGTCGGTGTAGGTGCGGGTCACACCGGGCGCCGACGGGCTCGGGACGGTGTACGCGCTGCGCGCCTTCGGACCGAACAGCACGGTCAGGATCTGCTCGGCCGAGCCGGAGTACGTGTTGTGCCCACTCGGGTAGTCCGGGTGCGCCGGGGTGGCGTGCAGCGGCAGCCACTCCGCGTCGCCGCCGGCCCGGATCGCGGTGACCGGGCGCCACAGCCGGTACGCGTACTTGGCGTCGGACGTGGCGATCTGGGTGTCGACCGAGGCGACGTGGAACAGGGCGACGAGCCGGGTGCGCTCGGCGACCGGGCCACGGGACTGCTCGACGGCGGCCCGCAGGATCGGGGTGTAGAGCACGTACGACGAGCCGAGCCAGAAGGTGGCGGTGTCGGTCTGCGCCTGGGTGCGGGCCGTGCTGTCCGCCGCGCCGTACGCCTTCACCTCGGCGATGTCCCGCCGGTACCGGGCCGAGCCGAGCGCCGGGGGCGGGGCCGGACGGAACTGGCCGGCGCCGCGCAGGGCGAACGGGCGGGCCACCCGGTTGCCGTACTGGGTGGCCGGGGCGTAGGCCGGCGGGGTGGGCTGCCAGATCCCGGGCGCGGCGGCCGGCACCGGGTACGTCGTGTTCACCGAGGCCGGGTCGAGCCCGTCCCCGGCCCGCTCGGCGATCAGGTCGGCGGCCTCGTCCCGTCCGGCGGCGAGTCCCCGGTCCTTGTCCGGCCCGTCCGGGATGGTGGCGAGATCGGCGGCGAGCACGGTGTCGGCCGCGGCGGCCTGGGTGGGGGTCAGCGTGATCAGGGTCTGGTGGACCGCTCCGGCCAGGGCCGCGCGCTGGTAGGCGTTCGCGTGGGAGCCGTTCTGCGCCCGGGCCGCGGCGAGCCAGCCGATCGCCCAGGTACGGCCGTTGGTCACCTGGGTGGCGGCTCCACCGGCGGTGATCGCCGCCGCGGTGGCGTCGTACCAGGTCAGCACGGAATCGGTGGCCGGCGTGGCGGCCGCGGGCACGGCAGTGCCGATGGCGGTCACGGTGACAGCGCCGAGCAGCACCGCACCGGCTCTCTTGATGAGCATGACTTAACCCCTAAGTTCTATCGGAGATATAGTTAACTCTCGCGATCCCGGATCGGTTACGTCAACGAACATCAATGGTTTGTATTGATTGGAATAAACGCGAAAAGGCCCCCGCCACTCGGCGGGGGCCTTTCCTCAGGTCGTGCTACCTGGTGATGCGAGCGGTGTGGACGCGGACCTTCGAGTCGTTGCCGACCCTGTCCTCAGCCCAGTAGCTGATCACCAGCTTGCCCTTGCCGACGCCGGTGAGCGCGATGCTCCAGTCGCCCTTGGCGTCCGGGACGGCGCTGACCACCGCGGCCCTCGCCTGGGCGTCCCGCTCCGAGGTCGCCCGGGTCCACGTGCCGGCGGCGTAGTAGTACCACTTACCGGACCGCTCCTGGACCAGCTTGGCGTTCGCGGTCGCGACACCGGTGCCCAGGTCGTACGCCGAGCCGGTGAGGGTCTGCCAGGACGAGATCCGCTCCTCGTTGCGCGGCTCGTTCAGGCGGATCTCCGGGGCGAAGAAGTCCTGGGCGACCAGGATCCTGCCGACGGTCACCGTGGTGCCGTTGCCCGCCGGGTTGACCGGCGTGGCCTTGACCGTGAACAGACCGGCCCTGGTGTACGCGTGCGACACGGTCGCGTTGTTCACCGAGGAGCGAGTGGTGGTGCCGTCACCCCAGTCGACCGAGATCTCGGTGGCGCCGGTGACGCCGCTGAGGCCCAGGGTGGCCGACTGCGACGCCCAGATCGCCTTCGGGTCCAGCGTGTACCGGCCGGCCTGCGCCGCCACGGTGACGAGGGACGCGCCGGTGAAGGTCGCCGGGCCGCTGTTGCCCACCTCGTCGGTGAGGGTCACGGTCACCTGGTAGCCGCCGGCCGCGGCGTACCGGTGGGTCGCCGTGGTCGTGCCGGCGGCCAGGGTCTCGGCCGCGCTGCCGTCGCCCCAGTTCACCACCCGGGTGATCTTCGCGTTGTCGCTGACGTCGTCGTCCAGCGCGGTCTCGGTCAGCGTCACCGCCTGACCGGGCCAGAGCGCCGCCGTGTTCAGGGCGTAGGCGCCCGTCGGGGCGGTGGCGTCCAGGACGCCCGCCGTGCTGCGCGGCGTGGTGTCCGCGGTGATCGGCGTGTGCGCGGCGAAGTAGTTGACCAGCATGGTGAGGTCGTTGTCGCCGGTCGTCACCTTGTTCATGCCCTTGCCGAGGGTGGTGAAGTTGTCACCGCCGGTGGCGAGGAACGAGTTCGACGTGACCCGGTAGGTGCCGTTCGGGTCGAGGGTGACCCCGTTCAGCTTGAGCGTCGACGCGATGATCTTCGAGCCGCGCGCCTGGTTCACGTCGTAGGAGTAGGTGAGCCCCTTCGACGAGCCGAGGTGCAGCACCGGACGGGAGGCCCCGGCGGGCTGCCACTGCTCCTCCAGCACCTGCTTGATCTGGGCGCCGGTGAGGGTCTGGGTCACCACGTCGTTGGCGAACGGCTGAACCGCGAACGCCTGCGAGTAGGTGATCGTGCCGTCGGTGCCGTACAGCAGGTCGGCCCGCAGGCCACCCGGGTTCATGAAGGCGATCTGTGCGCCGCCACGGCCGGCGTCCCTGGTCTGGTCCAGCTGGACGTCGGCGATCAGGTTGCCGAGCACCGACTCGGCGCCACGGTCCTCGGCGCCCGCGGCGGTGTAGGCCCGCTTGATGTCGCCGGAGATCTTGCCGAGCTGCTGCTTGCCCAGCTCGGTGGCGTTCGTCTTGGCCGCGGCGACGATGCCCGCGACCGCGGTGTTGGACGGGTAGCCGGTCACCGTGATCAGCTCGGAGGTGGAGGCGGTGACCTCATCGGTGGCCGGGTCGTAGGTCAGGACGACCTTACCCAGCTTTTCGCCGTAGTCCTCGGCCTGGACGACCGGACGGGTCTTGCCGGGCACGCCCGGAACCGGGATCTGGAAGGCGTACGGCTGGTGGGTGTGACCGCTGAAGATGGCGTCGATCTCGGCGCTCACCCGGGTGAACGGGCCGAACACCGGGTCCGCCGCCAGGTCCTCGGCCGAGCCGATGTGCTCGGTCGGCGCGCCCTCGTGGGCGAGCAGGACGAGCACGTCGGCCTCGCCGTTGGCCTCGTCGCCGTCGGAGAGCTGCGCGGCGAGGGCGTTCGCCTCGGCGACCGGGTCGTGGAACTCGACGCCGGCGATGCCGGCCGGGCTGACCAGCGAGGCGGTCTGCTCGGTGACGACACCGATGTAGCCGACCTTCACCCCGCCCAGGTTCTGCACGTCGTAGGCCTGCAGGACGCGCTTGCCGTCCTTGTACACGTTCGCGCCGAGCAGCGGGAAGTCCGCCCGGTCGCTGACCCGGCCGACCAGGTCGGCGAGGCCCTTGTCGAACTCGTGGTTGCCGACCGTGGAGACGGCCAGGCCACCGGCGTTCAGGGCGTCGATGGTCGGGTTGTCGTTGTCGATCGCGGAGATGAAGGTCGACGCGCCGATGTTGTCACCGTTGGAGATCCACGCGGTGTTCGGGTTCGCGGCCCGCAGCTGGTCGACCAGCCCGACCAGCTGAGCGGCGCCACCGACGGCCTGGCCGTTGACGGTGGACGGCGACTCGAGCCGGCCGTGGAAGTCGTTGATGCTCAGCAGCTGGAGGTCGACTGGGCCGGTCAGGCCGGTCTCCACGCCGACGACCACCGGGTCGTGGTCGCTGGAGCGGTACGCGTTCTCCGCGTAGAACGGCGCGTAGCCGTCGTACTCGAAGGCGAACGACTCGACGGAGTTGATGTTCCAGATGTCGACGCCGGTGACGCGGCTCTTCAGCGAGTCGGTGACCAGGGCGTGGTCGAGCGAGCCGGACTCACCGCCGAAGACGTAGGAGAACTTGTCCGCGGGGTGCGCGTCGGTGAAGCCCTTGTCGTACAGGACCTGGAGCGGATCCTCCTGGCCGTACGAGTTGAAGTCACCGAGCAGGATCACCTTGTCGGTGCCGAGGCCCTCGACGAAGGTGGCCAGCGCCTGCGCCTGCCGCTTCCGGTCGCCGTTGTAGGCGCCCTGCCCGTCGCCGGTGTCGACGTTGTCACCGGTCGGGGTGACCGAGGCGCTCTTCGACTTGAAGTGGTTCGCGACCACGGTGAAGTCGATGGCGCCCGAGGTGAAGGTCTGCGCGATCGGCTCGCGGGCGTTGCCCCACACCGTCTCGTCGTTGACCGACCGGGAGGCGCCCTTCGGCGTCACCGAACCGGGCTTGAAGATGATCGCGCTGGTGATGTAGTCCTGCTGGGCCGCGCCCGGCAGCTCGGCCGGCGACCGGACGTAGTCCCAGGTGCCCGCGCCGTCGGCCTCGTTCAGGGCGGCGACCAGGGTCTTCAGCGCCAGTTGGGTCTCGGTCGCCTCGAAGCGGACCGAGTTCTCGATCTCCATGAGGGCGACCACGTCGGCGTCCAGGGCGGTGATCGCCTTGACGATCTTCGCTTCCTGCTTGGCGAACGCCGCCGCGTCGGTCGCGCCACGCGCCTCGCCACCGAAGTGGACGAAGTAGTTCAGCACGTTGAAGCTGGCGACCTTGATGTCACCGCCGACGTTCGCCGGGGCGGCGGTCCGCGGGTTGGTGGCCTTGAACGAGGTGCGGGCGGCCGCCGGGGTGCTCGCGTCGACCGGGGTGGCCGGCTGGAAACGCCACTCGCTGAAGCCGTAGCTCAGCACGCTCGCGCCGAACTTCTCCACGGTGTCGCCGACCCGCAGCGGCTCGGTGGCCGAGATGTACGGCGGGGCCACGCCGGCCGTGGACAGGTTGGTGGTCCGGCCGTCGTCGAGCAGCACGCGGCCGGCCTTGTTGGCGGCCTTGAGCTGGGCCGCGGCGTCGCTGCCGGGCCGGGCCGCGTCGGTCGGGATGCGGGCCGGGGCGCCACCGGCCGCGAGGACGATCTCGCCGTACCGGTTGGTGTTGTAGACGTCCGAGACCGAGTAGGTGCCGACCGGGGCGACCAGCATGCCCTCGGCGGACTCGCGGGCGGCGTCGTCCAGCGGCAGGGCCAGCGGAACCGGGGTGGGCAGGGTCGCGCCGGTGGCGCAGACCTGCACGTCGGCCTTCGCGGCGATGCTGATCTGGGTCAGCCCGTTGTACTCGCTGACCGTGCCGGTGACCCGGATCCGGTCGCCGACGGCCACCGACGGGTGGTTCGCGGTGGTCGAGGTCAGGTAGACGAAGATGCCGTCGGACGCGGTGCCCGCGGCGACCGGACGGTCCCCGCCGCTGCCGGCCGTCTGCACGTAGACGCCGTTGTAGCCGCCGGTCCGGTGGTCGGCCGTGACGACGCCCTCGACGGTGACGGTCGAGCCGGCCAGGCCGGTGGCGGCGCCGGTGCCCTGCACCTCGGCGATCGTGTGGGTGACCGGGACGGCACAGCCGGTCCCGGGTTCCTCCGGCTCTTCCGGCTCCTCGGGGGTGGCCGTGTTGCGGGTGCCGAAGGTGCTGGTGGCCGAAACCTTCCAGACGCCGTCGATCTTCTGCAGCGACTGCCCGGCGGGCTCGGTGCCCGGCTCGGACACTCCGATGTCGACGCTGGCCTGGCCGGCGGCCGGACCGTTGGTGGCGGTGAGGACACCCTCGTAGCTGAGGAACTCGGCGACCGTGCCGTCCGGCTTGACCAGCGCGATGCCGTCCGGGGCGCCGTTCTGGAGGCCGGCGATGGCGATGGTCTGCACACCGGAGGCCGCGACGACTCCACTGAGCGTGGTCGTCGGTGAGTAGGTGGCGCCGTCGCTGCCGTTGTAGAGGTAGAGCTTCCAGCCACTCAGGTCGAATCCGACCGGGGCTTCGATCTCAACGGCCTCGCCGCTGTCGGCGCCCGCGTTGTCGTAGTGGATCTCGCTGATGAACGGCGCGTCCGTCGCGGCGGAGACGGGGCCGGTAAGGCTGAGACCGAGCGTGGTCGCCAGGACGGCGGCACCCAGCGCACGGAACCCCGCAGGGGTTCTCGGTACTGGGAGATGCCGTCCGGCGTCACCCACGCTGCGTATGTAGGAACGCATCGAGGTTGACCCTCCGAAGGAAGTTGATCCGCCGCAGCGTAGGTACCGCTGGTGACGAAAGATTCTCAGGAAGGTAACGGTAGGGCATGGCAAGGTGGCCCTGGAGGAGGATTTTCGAGCTGTTCATTGTTCGCTTTTGTACGGTCGCGAAAATGTGGGTCCACTGTCACGCAACAGCAAAGAGAACGTGCAGGCCGTCACCATAAGGGTTCGCAAAGCTACCGTGAGTGACCCGGGAACTTCACCGCGAGAGATGGAACGCTACGTCCTTTTCTTGACTCGTTCCAGAAAAGCAGGGCAGACTCGTCGCGACCCACCGCTCGCTACCCGGAGGATTTCGTGGCAGACGAACTCGCCGCCCAGGAACGACTCGAGAGCAAGGCCACCCAGGGAGGCTGCCCGGTCGCGCACGGCGGCTCCGGCTCCCACGGCGGCCGGGCGAACCGCGACTGGTGGCCCAACCAGCTCGACCTGAGCGCCCTGCACCACAACCCGCCGGCGCACAACCCGCTGGGTGGTGACTTCGACTACGCCGCGGCGTTCAAGAGCCTCGACCTGGCGGCTCTGAAGGCGGACATCGCCGCGATCATGACCGAGTCGCAGGACTGGTGGCCGGCCGACTTCGGTCACTACGGCCCGCTCATGATCCGGATGGCCTGGCACAGCGCCGGCACCTACCGGACCTTCGACGGCCGCGGCGGCGCGGGCGGCGGCGAGCAGCGCTTCGCCCCGCTCAACAGCTGGCCGGACAACGGCAACCTGGACAAGGCCCGCCTGCTGCTCTGGCCGGTCAAGAAGAAGTACGGCAAGAACATCTCGTGGGCCGACCTGATGATCCTGGCCGGCAACGTGGCCCTGGAGAGGATGGGCTTCGAGACCTTCGGCTTCGGCGGCGGCCGCGCGGACGTCTGGGAGCCCGAGGACATCAACTGGGGTTCCGAGGACACCTGGCTGGGCGACAACCGGTACAGCGGCGACCGTGATCTGGCCAAGCCGTTCGGCGCCGTACAGATGGGCCTGATCTACGTCAACCCGGAGGGCCCGAACGGCAACCCGGACCCGCTGGCCTCGGCCCGCGACATCCGCGACACGTTCGGCCGGATGGGCATGAACGACGAGGAGACCGTGGCGCTCATCGCCGGCGGCCACACCTTCGGCAAGACCCACGGCGCCGGCCCGGCCGAGCACGTCGGGCCGGAGCCGGAGGCCGCCCCGATCGAGGCGCAGGGCACGGGCTGGAAGAGCAGCTACGGCACCGGCGTGGGCGCCGACGCGATCACCAGTGGTCTGGAGGTCACCTGGACCTACCACCCGACCCGCTGGGACAACGAGTTCTTCCACATCCTCTTCGCGTACGAGTGGGAGCTCACCCAGTCGCCGGCCGGCGCGCACCAGTGGCGCCCGAAGAACGGCGCCGGCTCCGACCTGGTGCCGCACGCGTTCGACCCGGCGAAGCGGCAGGAGCCGCGGATGCTGACCTCGGACCTGGCGCTCCGCTTCGACCCGGTCTACGGCCCGATCTCGAAGCGGTTCCACGACGACCCGGAGGAGTTCGGCCGGGCCTTCGCCAAGGCCTGGTTCAAGCTGACCCACCGTGACATGGGCCCGATCGCCCGCTACCTCGGCCCGGAGGTCCCCTCCGAGCCGCTGATCTGGCAGGACCCGCTGCCGGCCGTGGACCACGAGCTGGTCGGCGCGGCGGAGGTCGCCTCGCTGAAGGCCGCCGTCCTCGCCTCCAGCCTGTCGGTCTCCGAGCTGGTCGCGACCGCGTGGGCGTCGGCGTCGACGTTCCGTGGCACCGACAAGCGCGGTGGCGCGAACGGCGCGCGGATCCGCCTGGCCCCGCAGAACCAGTGGGAGGCCAACGACCCGGCCCAGCTCAGCAAGGTGCTGGGCGTGCTCGAGGGCATCCGGGCCGAGTTCAACGCGGCCGGTGGCGCCACGAGGATCTCGCTGGCCGACCTGATCGTGCTGGCCGGCACGGCCGCCGTGGAGAAGGCCGCCAAGGACGGCGGTTTCGACATCGAGGTGCCGTTCACCCCGGGTCGTACCGACGCGACCGAGGAGCAGACCGACGCCGAGTCGTTCGCGGTGCTGGAGCCCACCCACGACGGATTCCGCAACTACCTCGCGAAGGGCCACCGCCGCCCGACCGAGGCGCTGCTGGTCGACAAGGCGCAGCTGCTCACGCTGACCGCGCCGGAGCTGACCGTGCTGGTCGGCGGCCTGCGGGTGCTCGGCGCGAACACCGGTGGCTCGCAGCACGGCGTCTTCACCGCGACGCCGGGCGTGCTGACCAACGACTTCTTCGCCAACCTGCTCGACTTCGGCCTCACCTGGTCGGCCACCGACTCCGAGGGCGAGACCTTCGAGGGTCGCGACCGCCGGACCGGCGAGGTCAGGTGGACCGCCACCCGGGCTGACCTGATCTTCGGCTCGAACTCGATCCTGCGGGCGCAGGCCGAGGTCTACGGCAGCGACGACGCCAAGGAGAAGCTGGTCACCGACTTCGTCGAGGCGTGGGTCAAGGTCATGAACCTGGACCGGTTCGACCTGGCCTGAGGCCGGTTGCAGTCCCTCCGGGGCCCGGGTCGGCCGCGCCGACCCGGGCCCCGCCTGCTGGTACCCTCAGGGCGTCGGGCTCGTAGCTCAGTGGATAGAGCAACCGCCTCCTAAGCGGTAGGTCGCGCGTTCAAATCGCGCCGGGCCCACTTTCAGACCTTCAAGCGCTGCCCCACCCGCAGCCGGTGCGGGCTGTCCAGGACCCCCGCGTTGGCCCGGTAGAGGGCCTGCCACCCGCCTGGCACGTCGTTCCGGGCCGCGATCCGAGTCAGTGTGTCGCCGCGGCGTACCACGTAGGTGCCGGTGGTCGAGGACCGGAGAGAGAGGGACCGGACGACCCGGGTCTTGCGGGACGCGGCCGGCCGGAAGCCGTGCCGGGGCCCGCAGTGCGGCCAGGCCCTGATGCCCTGGCCCCGGAGCACCCGCTCGGCGACGCGGATCTGCTCGGATTTACTGGCCCCGTTCGCGGTGTTCGCGTACCGGCCACCGCCGTAGGCGCGCCAGGTGCTGCGGCTGAACTGCAGACCGCCGTAGTACCCGTTTCCGGTGTTGATGCGCCAGTTACCGCCGGATTCGCAATTGGCGATGGCCTCCCAGTTGATCGAGGCCTGTGCGGGGGCGGCCGGCCCGGCGAGGGCCACCCCACCGGCCAGGCTCGCGGCGACGAGGCCGACTGCCCGCTGGAACTGTTTCCTGGTCTGAACCATGAGCTTGTCCTCCACGCCTACGAGGTCAGCTGTCGGGTTCGGGCAGAGGTGCCCGGCCGCCGGTGTGGCGGCTTCACCCCGAGGCGCGTCAGCGCCGAGGAACTCTTGGGTCCCCCGCTCCTTGCCGTTCGATGTCGTCTGGACCGTGACCAGCGGCAGGACTCGGCGTTCCGGCCACGGTGCCCGCATGGCGGGCTGCGTATCCGCCGCGCCCGGCGGGCATGGCCGAGCAGCGGCGATGGAGTTGTTCCAGGTCACAAATTAGCGTCTTTGATCATTTTTGTATGTATAACGGGTTGATCTCGGCGCGCCGACCGCGCGAACACACGAACGGCTCGCGTGTACTGCACGGAGGGTGCACAATCTGCGGCCATGAACGATCCACAACGCGAACTGGACGTCATCGTCTACGGCGCCACCGGTTTCGTCGGCGTGCTGACCGCGCGCCACCTGGCCGAACACGCGCCCGCCGGCACCCGGATCGCGCTGGCCGGCCGCTCGCGCGCGAAACTGGAGAAGGTCGCGGGTGAACTCGGCGTCGACTGGCCGATCGTGGTCGCCGACGCCGACGACGAACCGGCGCTGACCACGATGGCCGGGCGCGCCCGGGTGGTGCTGACGACCGTCGGCCCCTACGCGAAATACGGCCGGCCGCTCGCCCGCGCGTGCGCCGTCACCGGCACCGACTACGTGGACCTCACCGGTGAGGTGCTGTTCGCCCGGGACAGCATCGACGAGAACCATGCGACGGCGCAGCGCACCGGCGCACGGATCGTGCACTCCTGCGGCTTCGACTCGATCCCGTCCGACATCGGGGTGCACGTCCTGCATGCCGCGGTACGCGCGGACGACGCCGGGGAACTGACCGACACCACGCTCGTCGTGACGCGGCTGCGCGGCGGATTCAGCGGCGGCACCATCGACTCGATGCGGCACCAGGTCGACGTCATGAAGAAGGACCGCCGTCTGCGCCGGGTGGGTGCGAGCCCGTACTCGCTGAGCCCGGACCGGGAGGCCGAACCCGATCTCGGGCGCCAGCCGGACATGGTGACGCTGCGAGGCTCCGACGTGGACGCGAGCGTGCGCGGTCACCTCGCGCCGTTCGTGATGGCGTCCTACAACACCCGGGTGGTCCGGCGCAGCAACGCGCTGCGCGGCTGGGCGTACGGCCCCCGCTTCCGCTACCGCGAGGCGATGCGGGTGAGCGGCCCGGCCGCCGCACTGGCCGTCAAGGGCGCGCTGAACGGCCTGGTGATCGGCTTCGCGCTGCCGCCGGTCCGGTTCCTGCTGGACCGGATCCTGCCGGCGCCGGGCACCGGGCCGGACGAGAACGCCCGGCGCAACGGTCACTTCACCATGGACATCTTCACCACGACCTCGTCGGGGGCGCGCTATCGCGCACGGGTCAAGGCCAAAGGCGATCCGGGGTACGCGGCGACCGCCGTGATGCTCGGTGAGTCCGCCCTGGCGCTGGCCCTCGACCGGGACCGTCTGCCGGAGTCACCCGGCGGCGTGCTCACCCCCGCGACCGGGATCGGTGACGCACTGGTCGACCGCCTCCGCACGGCCGGTCTGGAGATCACCACCGAGCGGCTGTAGCGCGATCACCATGCGCCCATCCTCCTCAAGAGCGGTATCGGTGATCCGACCGGTGGACGGTAAGGAACTGTTCAGGGGCCTCCTTTCGATCGCCACTAGCCGCAAAGGCGTTCTTAACGGCACGATTCAGGGGTGACCGTCAGCCCGTTGCCGTACCCGCTCAGGCTGGCGGGTAGCGGTGTCGTGCTGCGCGAATGGAGCCCCGACGACCTCGACGACCTGGTCGCTCTGCTGGACGAACCGGACATCGCCCGCTGGACGCTGATGCCGTCGCCGTTCGATGTGGAGTCCGGTCTCGCGTACCTGCGGCGGGCCCGTCAGGGCCGGGTCGGCGGCAGCCGGATCCAGCTCGCGATCACCACCGACGGCGGGCCGCCACTCGGTGAGGTGCTGCTGTTCAACGTGCGGTCCGAGCCGCACGAGGCGGAGCTGGGCTATCTGGTCGGGCGGCCGTACCGGCGGCGGGGCCTG
This sequence comes from Actinoplanes hulinensis, assembly GCF_019429605.1. Classification (NCBI taxonomy): domain Bacteria; kingdom Bacillati; phylum Actinomycetota; class Actinomycetes; order Micromonosporales; family Micromonosporaceae; genus Actinoplanes; species Actinoplanes hulinensis. The sequence goes on from NZ_JAHXZI010000001.1 coordinate 712,196, forward strand.
GCGTCGGCCGCGCTCTCGCTGCTCACCGGGTACGCGTTCGACACCCTGGGGCTACGGCGGCTGCTGTTGCGGATCGACCGCGGCAACACGGCGAGCACGTCGGTGGCGCGCCGCTGCGGCTACCGTCCGGCCGCCGAGCCGGCGATCCAGCAGGCCGGCCCGTACGGGCCGACCGTGCTGGACACCTGGGAGTACGTCGAGGGCCGCCCCGGAACCCAGCAGGACCGCCGGCGGAACCTCGCATCCCGGCGGTACGGCCGGCGGTGACTACCCGGAGGCGGGGTAGGCGCGGGTCTCCGCGGCCTTGACCGCCACCCACAGCTCCTGCCCGGGGGTGAGACCCATCTGCGCGGCGGCCGCGGGCGTGATGTCGGCGGCCACCGAGATCGGGCCGTCCAGGCGTACCCGCAGGCTGTCGCCGTGCTGCTGGACGTCGGCGATCACGGCCGGCCAGGTGTTGCGCGGGCTCCCGTCCGGCTGGTGCGGGTGCAGGGCGACCGCGGCCGGCGGGAAGGCCACGAAGGCGTCGCCGTGCACGATGTCGGTGCTGGTCAGGACGAACCCGTCGGACAGTTCGACGGTGTGCCCGCCGCCCCGGCCGCGGTACAGGTTGAGTCCCACGAGCCGGGCCACGTAATCGGTACGCGGGCGGGCCGTGATGGTCGCCGCGTCGCCCTCCTGCACCACCCGGCCGTGCTCGACGATGACCAGCCGGTCGGCCAGGACCAGGGCGTCCAGCGGATCGTGCGTGACGATCAGCGTGGCGCCCGGGTGCTCGGCCAGGTGCCGGCGCAGCTCGCCGCGGGTCTCCAGCCGGGTCCGGGCGTCCAGGGCGGCGAGCGGCTCGTCGAGCAGCAGCAGGACCGGGTCGACGGCCAGTGCCCGGGCCAGCGCCACCCGCTGCGCCTGCCCGCCGGAGAGCTGCCGGGGCTTGCGGCGACCGTGCTCGGCCAGCCCGACCCGGCCCAGCCAGCGATCCGCCACGGCGTGCGCGGCCTTCCGGTCCAGGCCGTGCCGGCGCGGGCCGAACGCCACGTTGTCCCGGGCGCTGAGGTGCGGGAACAGCAGGTAGTCCTGGAACACCACCCCGATCGGGCGGCGCTCGGTGGGCGTACCCCGTAGATCCTCGCCGCCGAGGGTGAGGTGACCGCCGGAGAGTGGGGTCAGCCCGGCGAGCGCGCGCAGCGCCGTGGTCTTTCCCGCGCCGTTCGGGCCGAGCAGCGCGACCGTCTCGCCCGGCTCGATCCGCAGCCCGATGTCCAGCCGGAAGACGCCGCGCTCGGCGACGAGACGCGCGTCCAGAAGGCTCATGGCGCGGTCAGCCAGCGGTCGCGGAGCCCGGCCAGGATGGCGACCGAGACGATCAGCAGGATCAGGCTGAGCACGACGGCGCCCTCCAGGTCGCCGCTCTCCATGGTCTGGTAGACCGCGAGCGGCATGGTCTGCGTGATCCCCGGATAGTTCCCGGCGAAGGTGATCGTGGCGCCGAACTCCCCCAGCGCTCGCGCCCAGCAGAGCACCGCCCCGGCCGCGATCCCCGGTGCCACCAGCGGCAACGTCACATGCGTGAAGGTCGTCCAGCGGTTCGAGCCGAGCGTCGCGGCGGCCTCCTCGTACCGGCTGTCGGCGCCGCGCAGCGCCCCCTCCACCGCGATGACCAGGAACGGCAGCGCCACGAACGACTCGGCCACCACCACGCCCGCCGTGGTGAACGGCAGGCTGATCCCGAACGTCTGGTCCAGCCACTGCCCGACCAGACCGCGCCGGCCCAGCGCCAGCAGCAGCGCGATGCCCCCGACCACCGGCGGCAGCACCAGCGGCACGGTGATCAGTGCCCGGACCAGTCGCCGCCCGGGAAACTCGACCCGGGCCAGCAGCCAGGCCAGCGGCACCCCGAGCACCAGGCAGAACACGGTCGCCACGGTCGAGGTGAGCAGCGACAGCCGCAGCGCCGCCACCACACCCGGCTCGGTCAGCCGCTCGAACAGGGTGGCCCACGGTGTCCGGGCGAGCAGCCCCACCAGCGGCAGGATCAGAAAGAGCAGACCCAGGATCGCGGGAACAAGCAGGGGTACGGGGACGCGCGTCCTCAATGACGCCCCTTCGGAGCCCGCTCGACCACCACGGTCGTCGACTTGATGACGGCGACCGCGATCGATCCCACCTGGAGATCGAGTTCGTCGACCGCCTCCCGGCTCATCAGCGACACCAGCCGGAACGGGCCGGCCTGGATGTCGACCTGGGCCATCACGGTGTCCTTGACGACCGCGGTCACGATGCCGCGCAGCCGGTTGCGGGCCGACGACTCGTCGGAGCGGCCGTCCGGCTCGGCGGCCTGGGCGCGGACGAAGGCGGCCAGCTCCACCCCGTCGATCACCCGGCGCCCGTGCTCGTCCCGGCCCGCCGCGAGCCGCCCGGCGTCGACCCAGCGGCGCATCGTGTCCGGACTGACCCCGAGCAGGTCAGCCGCCTCCCCGATCTGAAAGACCGTCACGAGCGATCACTCTAGTTCCCGCGCTACTTCGTGTAGGTGAAGTACTTCCAGGCGCCGTACGTGGTGGCGTTCACCATGTCGCCGTCGTTGCCGTTCCAGATGTACTCGGCCCGGACCCGCCATTTGGAACCGGCCGGGTAGGTGCCGGCGAACCGCAGGTAGGACTTTCCGTACCGGTCAAGCGGGAAGTAGCCGGACCGATAGTTCGTCCACTTGCCACCCTTGTACCGCTGGATCACGGTGTGCTGGTAGCGACCCTGGTGGCGGGGCATCCCGATGACGAAGTTCGGGTCCTTCGTCGTCCGGAAGTGGTAGTACTTCGTGTTCCCGATCTTCCTGGTCTTGTAGTGCTTGCTGACCCCGAGCAGCACGCTGACCCTGGTGTAGACCCGGGACTGCACCGAGCGGGCGGCGTACTCCGCGTCACCGGTGAACTTCACGGTAAACGTGGTGTTGTACTCCAGGACGTAGTTCACGCTCACCTTGCCGGCGCTGTTCACGGTCGCCCGCTTGATCAGCTGCGTCAGGTAGGGATTCTCGGCCCAGATCTCGACGGTCCGGTTCGTGTGGGTCTTGCCGAGCGTCGCGGTCAGGGTCGCCGTCGCCTTGTACCCGTACGTCGTCCCGTTCCTGTCCAGGCTCAGCGCCGGGGTGAACTGGGTGACCCCGACCCGCACGGTCTTCTCGAAGGAGCCGTCGTAGCTGACCCGGTAGAGGAAGGTGCCCAGGTACGGCGGCGTCTCGGTGAAGGTGAACGCCCCGGTGCTGTCGATGACCGGGTTCCCGACCACCTCGGGCGCCGCGCCGGTCAGCCGCTCATCCTGGCGGGTCACCTGGAGGGTGTGCCCGATCGGAAGGTTCTTCGTGGTGCCGGTGAGGGTCAACGGCCGGCCGTTGACGACCGAGGTGGGCCCGGTCACGGCGAGTTCGCCGTCGGCCGGGACCGTCACCTGGCTGGGTGTCGGCGAGGGCGGCGGCTCGGTCAGGGTGTGCAGGGCGTACTCGCTCCCGTTCCGGGTCACCGCGAGAAGCCGGTCGGCGCCGGGCTCCCAGATCAGACCGCCGGGCGCCAGCTTGTACGGAAGGGCGGCGCTCCACAGGGTCGCGCCGTGGCCATGAACCGTGACATGTCTGTCCTGCCCGAACGCGACAAGACCCTGAGCCGCGATGTCGACCTCCTGGTAGGAGCCGGACACCAGCCGGTCGTGGCGGCTCTCGGTGAGGCCGTAGCTCCAAACCCCGTCACCGGCGTAGACCAACCGTGAGCCGTCCCCCGCGAAGGCGGCGTCCTGAACGGTGGCGCCGACCCCCTGGCGCGAGAAGCTGGGCGTGGTCGCCCCGGATGAGACGTCGTAGAGGTGGACGTTCTCAGCGTGCGGATATCCCTGCCCCGGACCGGGCGCAACGAAGAGCCTCGAGGAGTTCGCGAACACCCTGGGTGCGGACTTGTACAGCCATGTGCCGCCGGACGGCTCATGCAGCGCGACCATGCCCGAGGCGTCGATCGACCCGAAGTTTCCGATGCTGTCGGCGGCGCCCGCGTCGTACCCGAACCAGATGCGGTCGCCGGAGACGGCCACGTCCTCCGGGTGGACATTCTCGCCCAGGGGATAGCGGGCCGTCTCGGCCAGCTCGCCGGCCGAGAAGGCGACGATCGCGCCCGATCCGTCGACCGCGGCGTAGAGGGTGTTCGAGTCGGCGGAGAGCGTGAGGCCCCGTACGCCGGGCAGGTCGGCCTTCCGTGCCGTCACCTCACCGGCATAGTCGGTCGCGACGATCTCACCGGTGGACGGGTCGCTCAGGAAGAGGCGCTGGCGCACCGGGTCGACGACGATGTCGCCGATCGACGAGACCGCCAGCGCACGGCCGGTGTCCGCGGACGCCGTGCCGACGGTCAGCTGGAAGCCGAGCGCGGTGGCGCCGACCAGGACCACGCCGGCGAGCGCGGCGCGCGTGTATCGCATGGGAACCCCGTATAGGCAAGCATGTTGCGGTTCAGCGCAGCCTACGGCGGGGATCGTTTGATGTTGATCAACCGAAAGGTTGATCCGGGCCCGGTTCGTCGTTACGCAAGCGAATCGTCCCGGTCACAGGTCGAACTCACCACTCCCACCTAACCGCACGGAGCCGTCGACCTGCCACCCGGACCACACCTACGATGACCGGGATGGGATCGATCGGCGTCGCGGTGATCGGGTTCGGCTGGATGGGCCGGGCGCACACCCGGGCGTGGGCGCGGGTCGGCCATCACTACCCGGAGCTGCCCCGGCCGGAGCTGATCGCGGTCGCCGACGACGTGCCGGGCCGGGCCGCCGAGGCCGCCGGGGTGTACGGGTTCGCCACCGCCACCACGGACTGGCGTGCGCTGCTCGGCGACCCGCGGATCGCGGCGGTCAGCGTGACCGCGCCGAACTTCCTGCACCGGGAGATCGGCGCCGCGTTCGCCGCGTCCGGACGGCACCTCTGGATCGAGAAGCCGGTCGGCCTGAGCGCCGCCGACGCCCGCGCCGTCACCGGGGACGTGCGGGTCGCGGTCGGCTTCAACTACCGGCACGCGCCGGCCGTGGCCCGGGCCCGGGAGATCCTGCGGGCCGGCGGGATCGGCCGGGTGACGCACGCCGGGTTCCGCTTCTTCAGCGACTACGCGGCCGACCCGGACGCCGCACTGAGCTGGCGGTTCGAGCGGGCCCGCGGCGGCAACGGGGTGCTCGGCGACCTGGGTTCGCACGCCGCCGACCTGGTCCGCCACCTGCTCGGTGAGGTGTCCGCGCTGGTCGCCGACACGGCTGTCCACATCGCCGAACGCCCGCGGCCGGCGGGCGCCACCTCCGGACACCAGCGGGGTACGGGTGAGCCCGGCCCGGTCGAGAACGAGGACTGGTTCGGGGCGCTGCTGCGGATGCGTTCCGGGGCCCGGGTCACGCTGGAGGCCAGCCGGGTGGCGGCCGGGGAGCAGAACCGGTACGGGTTCACCGTGCACGGCACCGAGGGGGTGCTGTCCTGGGACTTCCGGCGGATGGGTGAGCTGCGGATCGGCGACGCGACCGTCTTCGTGGGCCCGGGCGACGGCGCACACGGCGACTTCCAGCCGGGGGCCGGCATCCCGCTGGGGTACGACGACCTCAAGGTGATCGAGGCGGGGCTGTTCCTGCGGTCGATCGCCGAGGGGGTGCCGCACGGCGCGACCCTGGCCGACGCGATCGCGGCCGCCGAGATCCTCGACGCGGTGACCGAGTCCGCCGCCTCCGGCCGGTGGGTCGGCCTCTGAGGATCGGGTGCGCTCTGGGCGTACCCCTCGATGGTCTTGGATTTTCGGGGAATTTAGGACGATCCGGTCCCGGTTCGTCGTGACGCCTGCGAATCGTCGCCGTTCCGTGATCGACAGCGGCCGGAAACGGGGATCCCCTTCGATTCATGGATAGGTAATCTGCTGCTCCTAGCCTGAGGAGCACCCCATGAGGTACACGCGCAGCGTGCTCGTCGCGGCGATCGCCGGCGCCACCGTGCTGACGTCTCCGGTCGCCGCCGAAGCCGCTTCCCCCACCGTGACGGAGGTCGTCCGGGACGGCGTCACCCTGCTGCTGGAACGCACGCCGGTCAGCGTCAGGCCCTACACCGGCAAGGGCACGAGCCGCGCCGACTTCGACGGCGACAACCGCGACGACGTCGCGGTCTTCAGCAACGTGGGGGTGGCCGTCGCCTACTCGTCGGCGGCCCATCGCGACGTGCTCAGGACCGAGATCCCGGGCAGCGGCGGCGGCGGCTTCGGCTACTCGATGGCGGCCGGCAACTTCAACGGCGACCGGTACGACGACCTCGCGATCGGCGACTACAACGAGGCCGATCTGCGCAACATGGGGTACGTCGCCGGCGCGGTCTGGATCGTCCCGGGTGGGCCGGGCGGACTCCAGCCGAACCGGGCCCAGCACTTCAACCAGAGCACCGCCGGCGTGCCCGGCCTCTCCGTGCAGGGTGACTGGTTCGGCTTCTCGCTCGCGGCCGGCGACATCACCGGCGACGGCCGGACGAGCTGGCCATCGGCATCCCGCGCAAGCGGATCGGGAACAAGGCGGAGGCCGGAGCGGCCGTCTTGCTCAAGGGCGGTTCGGGCGGCATCACCGCCGGTGGCGCCCGCTGGATCAGCCAGGACACCGCCGGGGTTCCCGGGTCGCCCGGCGCCCAGGACAAGTTCGGCTTCGCCGTCGCGATCGGGCGGATCGACAAGAACCGCAACCAGGAACTTGTCATCGGCGCCCCGGGCGAGCGTCCGGACAGCCGCTACAACGGCAGCGGGACCATCACCCAGTTCTGGGGAACGTCCGCCGGTGTGTCGCTGAAGAAGGTCACCGCGCTCAGCGGCGGCAAGATCGCCACGACCGTCCGCAAGATCGGGGTCTGGGAGGTCGGCGCCGCCCTGGCGATCGGTGACACCACCGGCGACGGGTACGGCGAGGTCGTCTGCGGGGTGTCCGGGGCACAGGCGGGCGCCGAGATCTACGGCGGCATGGTCGTCACCGTTCCGGGACGTACCACCGGGCTCTCCGCCAAGGGCGTCATCGCGATCTCCCAGAGCAGCCCGGGCGTGGCCGGCGCCGCCGAGGGCGGGGACCGGTTCGGCGACAGCATCGCGGTCGGCGACGTCACCCTCGACGGCCGTGCCGACGTGCTGGTCGGTGTGCCCGGGGAGAACAACGACGCGGGCGCCGTCGTGCTGCTGCGCGGTTCGGCCAAGGGCCTGACCGGCGCCAAGTCGCAGACCCTCACCCAGTCGTCGGCGGGAGTGCCGGACGGCGCCGAGCGCGGCGACCGGTTCGGGGCGAACGTCGCGCTGCTCGACCTGAACGGCTCCGGCGGTATCGACGCGCTGGTGAGCGCCCCCTCCGAGCAGGTCGCCGGTGACCATCCCGGCTACGGATCGGGAACGGTCACCCGCTTCCTCGGCGGCTACCGGGGCCTCGGCAACGCCACCCTGACCAGCGGCCGGTTCCTCGACCCCAACGGGGTCGGCTACGGCGGGTACATCGCCCGATGAACAGGAGTTCCATGAAGACGCTACGGGCCGGCACCATCACCGCCGTCGTTCTCGCCGGTCTGACGATCGCCGGCCCGGCCTCGGCCGCCGCCGTCGGCACCGCGCAGGTGCTGAACCGGACGCAGATCAAGTTCAGCGCGGCCGCCAACCGGGTCAACTACGTGACGATCACGCGGTCCGGCAACACGGTCACCATCGACGACCGGGTCACGATCAAACCCGGCGCGGGCTGCAAGCGGGTGGGCGGCGACAAGACGCGGGTGCGGTGCACCACGTCGGGGGCGCCCACCGGCGGGGCGATCCACACGTTCGACAAGAACGACACCGTCGTGAACCAGAGCGACCTGAGCCTGTGGATCCGGGCCGGCAGCGGCACCAACAAGATCATCGGCGGGCCGCGCGGCGAGAACCTGTTCGGCGGCAGCGGCAACGACACGATCTACGGCAACGGCGGCAACGACTACATCTACCCGGACGGCGGCGTCAACGTCATCCGTGGCGGCATCGGCGCCGACGACCTGCGCGGCGGACCCGGCACCGACTACATCCACGGCGACTCCGGCAACGACCGGATCGACCCGGGCGCCGGCAACGACGTGGTCCGCGGTGGCACCGGCGACGACATGTTCGACGAGGGCACCGGCCGGGACGTCCTCTACGGCGAGGACGGCTCCGACAGCTTCTGGCAGGGCGGCCGGGACGGCGCGGCCCGGGACGTCATCCACGGCGGCCCCGGCAGCGACGCGGTCGAGTACATGGCCCGGAGCAGGGCGGTCGCGGCCGACGCCGACGGGCAGTCCGGCGACGACGGCCAGGCCGGCGAGGGCGACTCCATCGGTACGGATGTCGAAGGTCTCCGCGGCGGCAACGGCAACGACTGGCTGGCCGCCAACGGGAGCCCCAACTGGCTGGACGGCGGCGAGGGCAACGACACCCTGCACGGTCTGGGCGGCGACGACTACCTGGTCGGCGGCGACGGCAACGACCGGCTGTTCGGCGGCGACGGCGACGACAACCTCACCGCCGACTTCGGCAACGACCAGCTGTCCGGCGGCGCCGGTAGGGACACCGTCTCGTACGGCGACCGGCTGGTCCGGGTGGTCGCCGACCTCGACGGGCAGAGCGGCGACGACGGCTCCAGCGGCGAGAAGGACAGCATCGGATCCGACGTCGAGAACCTGTACGGCGGCTGGGCCGACGACGTACTGACCGGCAACGGCGGCGCCAACGTCATCAACGGCTCGAGCGGCGCGGACGTGATCCGCGGCGGCGGCGGCAACGACGAACTGCACGCCGACGACGGCTCCAAGACCGGCGTCGACAAGGTCTACGGCGAGGCCGGCGACGACACCCTTTACGGGGGCGGCTTCGAGGCGTACAGCCGCTACACCCTCGACGGCGGCGACGGCGTCGACTCGTGCCGGCACGAGTACAGCTACGGCACGGGCGATCAGGTGAACTGCGAATGACCCTGCGACCTCTGCTCGTCGCGGCGCTCACCGGTACGCCGTACGCCCGCCGTTTTCATCAGGTTCGGACGTGGCCGGATACGAGCCGGTGAGGCGCTCCACGAGCAGAAATGAGGCGTAAACGGACGACCTTGGGATACGTGTGGGTAGCTGTGAGGTTGCTGGGTACACCGTGAGCACATCACTCATATGGAGGTGCGTCCATGGCGCATGATCTCGGGTCCCCGGCCCCGGCCTCCGGATCGGGAACCATCCGCAGTCTCATCCCCGCTCGCATCGACCGGCTCAGCTGGTCGCCGTTCCACACCAGGATCGTCCTCGCCCTGGGTACGGCCTGGGTCCTCGACGGGCTCGAGATCACCGTGGCCAGCGCGGTCGGGCCGGTCCTCGCCGAGCAGGAGACCCTGGCTCTCAGCTCGACCCAGGTCGGGTTGATCGCCACCGTCTATCTGCTGGGTGAGGTGTTCGGCGCGCTCTTCTTCGGCCGTCTCTCCGATGCGATGGGCCGGCGGAACCTGTTCATCGTGACCCTCGCCGTCTACCTCGGCGGAAACGCTCTCACCGCCCTGACCTGGGGTAACGGCCCTGCGGCACTGGTCTTCCTGTATCTCACCAGATTCATCGCGGGAGCCGGTATCGGCGGCGAGTACGCCGCGATCAACTCCGCGATCGACGAGATGATGCCGGCCAAGTACCGGGGCCGGGTCGACATCGGGGTGAACGGCACCTACTGGGGCGGCGCGATCATCGGCACGCTCGGGACGTACATCCTGCTCAACAACGTGTCGCTGAACTTGGCGTGGCGGATCGCCTTCCTGATCGGCCCGGTCATCGGCCTGGCGATCTGGGGTCTGCGCCGGCACCTGCCGGAGAGCCCGCGCTGGCTGATCATGCACGGCCGGGAGGCGGAGGCCGAGGAGAACATCGCCCGGATCGAGCGGGCCGCCGAGGCGTCCGGCCAGACGCTGGCGCCGGTGGACGACGCGAAGGCGATCGACATCCGGCCCAGCAGGCCGCACGGTTACCTGTCGCTGTTGCGGGTGCTGTTCAAGGTCTACCCGGCCCGGTCGACGCTGGGCGCGACCCTCATGATCACGCAGTCGTTCCTGTACAACGCGATCTTCTTCACCTACACGATGGTGCTGACCAAGTTCTACGGCGTCGACGAGAAGGCCGCGCCGCTCTATCTGGTGGCGTTCGCGCTGGGCAACCTGATCGGCCCGCTCACCATCGGGCGGCTCTTCGACACGGTGGGCCGGCGGAAGATGATCGCCGGCACCTATCTGCTGTCCGGCGCGCTGTTGGCGATCACCGCGGTCCTCTTCAACGAGGGCCTGCTGAACGCGACGACGCAGACGATCGCGTGGAGTGTCATCTTCTTCTTCGCGTCGGCGGGGGCCAGTTCGGCGTACCTCACGGTGAGCGAGATCTTCCCGCTGGAGATCCGGGCCCAGGCCATTGCGGTCTTCTTCGCCATCGCGCAGTGCTTCGGCGCGATCGGGCCGGTCTTCTACGGCGCGCTGATCGGCGAGGGCGACGACCCGAACCGGCTGTTCATCGGTTTCCTGATCGGCGCCGCGGTGATGGCGGTCGGCGGCATCGTGGAGGCCGTCATCGGCATCGACGCCGAGGGCAGGTCGCTGGAGGACGTGGCGACGCCGCTGTCCGCCGTCACCGCGCGCCCCCGGGCGACCGGCTGACTCACACCAGGCCGGCGCTGCCCGCCAGCGCGGCCGCCTCGGTACGGCTGGACACCCGCAGTTTCCGCAGCAGCGCCGCGGTCAGGCGTTTCACCGTGCGCTCGGAGACGTGCAGCAGCCCCGCGATCTCGTTGGTCGACGAGCCGGTGGCGATCAGCCGGAGCAGCCGCCGGTCGTCGTCGTCGAGCTGGACGGCGGCCGGCAGCGTGCCGGCCGGGCGGCTCCGCTCGACCAGCATGCTCAGCAGCGGTGCGGGCAGCAGGGCCCAGCCCGCCAGCGCGGCCATCAGTGGCTGGGTCAGTTCGGCGGGCTCGCCGGTCTTCGGCAGGAAGCCCGCCGCGCCGGCCCGCAGCGCGTCTAGAGCCTGTTCCGGGTCGTCGCCGCGGGACATGGCGAACACCCGGGCCCGGGGAGCGGCCGCGCGGACGGCCGTGATCGCCTGGACGCCACCGGGTGCCGGCATGTGCAGGTCGACGAGAACCAGATCGGGGACGGCGTCACGGACCACGCCGGCCGCCTGCGCCCCGTCCCCGGCGGTGGCCACGACTGTGGCCCGGCCGCCGCTCACCTCAGGAAGCAACAGCTCCAGGCCGCGCACGAAGGCGGCATGATCGTCCACGACTGCTACCCGGATCCCGTTCTGCATGACGCACGGGATGCCCCTCCTGGGCCAAGCTATACATCCGATCCGGCTCGGGTCGTCTCAGCGCGGGTGCGCCGCCGTGAACGCCGCGATGTACTCGTCCAGCCGCTGCTCCGGGCGCCAGCCCAGGCCGGTCGCCTTGGTGATGTCGGCCTGGCCCCGGACACGCTCGCCGCGCCGCTCCGCGACCAGCGTGAACCCGGTGCCGAACATCTCGGCGACCTTGACCAGCGGCCACTCGCAGCCGGTGCCGAGCAGGTAGCCGTCACCGGAGCCGCTGCGGGCCACCAGCACCAGGCCACGGACGATGTCGTCGATGTGGGTGAAGTCGCGGGTCTGGGTGCCCGGGGAGACGACGGTCAGCGGCTCGCCGGCCAGGTACTGCCGCTCGAATATGCCGATCACCGTGGCGTACTTGCCGTGGGTGATCTGGCCGGGGCCGTAGACGTTGTAGAAGTAGGCGATCGCGTAGTCCAGGCCGAACCAGTTCGAGTAGTTCTTGATGTACTCGATGTTCTTCGCCTTGGTCCACGCGTACGGGTTGAGGTTCTCGTCCTCCCCGTCGTTGCCGAACTTGGAGCTGGACCCGGCGTAGATCAGCTTCGCGCCGTGCCCGGCCGTGAACTTGACCACCTCCTTGGTGCCGAGGAGGTTGAAGTCCCAGGTCAGGTCGTGGTCGTCGAAGGACTGCGGAATACGCGAGTACTCACCGAGGTGGAAGACCAGCTCGGGCGCCGGGAGCCCCCGGCCGGCCCAGATCTTGGCGATGTCCGCGGTCGGCCCGTCGATGTAGGTGACCCGGGGGTCGTGGACGTGGTTCTCCGGGGTTCCGGTGAAGTAGTTGTCCAGCGAGATCACCACGGCGTCGGGGAAATCGTTCAGCAGCGACCTGATCAAGGAGCTGCCGACGAATCCGGCGCCACCGGTGACCAACAGGGTTCGGCTCAACGTGTTTCCCATCTTCCGGTCCGCGCAGCGCCGACCAGGCTACCCAAGCCCTCCCCCGGGAAACCAACTGCTCAGCCGGTATTACCCGGTGCGGCCGTGACGCCACTCTGTGGTCGTCACGGCCGGGCGACAGGGGTTGCGATCACCACCGGGAGGGTGCCGGCGGAGCGACCACCGGCGGACGGTCGTCGCAGGTGATGACATTCGGGACGTACGGCCCGAGCCATCCACCGTCGTTGCCGCCGCGGTCGGTGAGGGCGAACTCGGAGCCCTCCGGGGTGAACCGGAACCGGCCGCAGTTGTTCACCCCGACCGCCCCGACGTTGCGGGCGTCCACGTTCTCGAACGAGGCCGATCCGCCGGCACGGGCGCTGAGCACGCTGGTGCCGGTGCCGTCGACCCGGATGTCCTTGAACGTCACGCCGTCGATCGAGTAGAGGTCCTTCACGCCCCACTCGGTGACCAGCATGATCGCGTTGTACGTGCTGTCCAGGTAGTGGTCACCGGTCACCTGGACGTCCGCGCCGATGCTGCCCTCCAGCGCGTACATCCAGATCGCGCCGAGACCGATCCGCCAGTTCAGCTCGTACGTCCCGGCCCGCACCGTGGTGTTGCCGGTGAACCGCAGGTGCCCGGTGAACGGCTCGGCGCCGAACCGGGTCCCGGCGTGCAGGGCGCTGCCCTCGCGCACCGGGTCGGCGATCAGGTTGTTCGACACGGTGGTGTCGTGGCCGCCGTAGATCGCGATGCCGTTGGCCAGGGTCGGCGACTGGACGGTGTTGCGGTCGAAGACGTTGCCCGAGTCGGCGGTCTTCTCCGACCACATGGCCAGCGCGTCGTCGCCGGTGTTGCGGACGAAGTTGCCGCGCACCACCGAGTTCACCACCCCGGTGTGGAAGTTCAGGCCGTCCGCGATCTGGTCGACGATGATGTTGTCGGTGATGCGGGTGTTCGACATGGGACCGTCGAACCACAGGCCGACCTTGGTGTGCTGGATGTGGAGTCCGTCCACGCTGGAGTCGCTCATCGCGCCGCCGATGGCGTTGACCTGGTCGGTGTCGATCCGCTCGCGGACGTCGCCCTGGATCGCGAACCCGGACAGGTGCACGTTGCGGCTGCCGCCGTCGGCCGCGTCCCGGCCGTAGAAGCCGGCGCCGGTGTGCACCGAGCCGTCCGGAGCGGGCTCGCCGAGGGCGACCTCACGGCCCTTGATGATCGTGTACCAGTTGCCGGCCCCGGTGATCGTCACGTCGTCGACCAGGATGTGCCGGTTCACCTGGAAGACGCCGGGCGGCAGGTAGACCCCGCGGTGTGCCCGCTTGGCATGCGCGATCGCCTTCTCGATGGCCGGCGCGGAGTCCCGGCGGCCGGTCGGGTCGGCGCCGAAGAGCAGGACGTTGACCCCGGAGAGGTCGATCTTCGGGGCGCCGGCCAGCTCGGAGTCGAGAAGGTCGATGGTGGTCGGCACCTCGCGCGCGGTGAGCCGGACCCGGTCGCCGGCCCGGACCGTGTGCCCGAGCAGGAGCCGCTGCTCGTCGTAGAAGTGGGCCGGCCGGAACGGCTTGGTGATCACCGGTTTCGGCTCGGTGGCGGCGGGCACACAGGCGCACTCGGTGATCCACCAGTCCGGGTGCAGCAGGTCGGCCCGGGGGTCGTTCGTGAACGGGTACTGGTTGTAGAGCCAGGAGTACTGCGAGGTGAGGGTCATGGTGCGGGTGCCGTGCCGGGTGGTCACCGACAGCGGCGCGGTGATCCCGCCGCCCTCCGGCGCGTCCGGGATGCTGTAGCGGACGGTGATCGCGTTGGCGGCCCGGGGCAGGGTGAACTCCACCCACTCGCCCGGGTCGAGGGTGACGGCGGACCGTCCGGACGCCTCGGCGGGCAACGTGTAGGCGGTGCGGTCCGGGCCGATGACGGTGCCGTTGGTGGCGGCCTTCTCGGCCTCCTGCTCCAGGAAGGGAACGTTTGCGCCGCGGCCGGCGACCAGCGCGGGATCGAGGGCGGCCCGGGTGACCGCGGTGGGCGCGGGAGCGGCCGCGGCCGGCGCGACGAGACCGGCCGCACCGGTCACTATGCCGAGAAGAAGGGCGGACCATTGGGACATCGATGGCTCCATGGGAGAGACGGTGAGCCGACGATAGATGTCCGGTGATCTAACTCACAAGAGTCAGTCGCTGAATTTCGAGTTCCTGCTCGCTTCTTGCATTGAATCGCAAAATCAAGGCGGGACGGTGCCGTCCGAACTCTGACCATCTGGTGTGATCTTGCGGGGTGGGCGTTAAGGTGGTTCACGGCCCCGCCGAGAGGCGCTGCAACGGATGTCCGACTCGGGCTCCGCCACGCTCGGCGCGGGTGAAGATGACGAAAGGGCGCCTCCTGAGAGGGAGGAGCCCTCTTTTCATGAGCGACAAACTTCGATCCATCAACGGACTGGACTTCGCGGTCGCCGATCTCTCGCTCGCCGAGGCCGGCCGCCACCAGCTCCGTCTCGCCGAGCACGAGATGCCCGGCCTGATGTCGCTGCGCAAGGAGTTCGGCGACTCGAAGCCGCTGCGCGGCGCCCGGATCGCCGGCTCGCTGCACATGACCGTGCAGACCGCCGTGCTGATCGAGACCCTGGTCGAGCTGGGCGCGCAGGTCCGCTGGGTGTCCTGCAACATCTTCTCCACGCAGGACGAGGCGGCCGCCGCGACCGTGGTCGGCCCGACCGGCACGGTCGACGCGCCGGCCGGTGTCCCGGTCTTCGCCTGGAAGGGCGAGACGCTGGAGGAGTACTGGTGGGCCACCATGCGCCTGTTCGACTTCGGCGACGGCCAGGGCCCGAACATGATCCTCGACGACGGCGGTGACGCCACCCTGCTGGTGCACAAGGGCGCCGAGTTCGAGGGCGCGGGCGCGGTCCCGCAGGCGACCGAGGACGACGTCCACGAGTACCGGATCATCCTGGAGACGCTGCGCGCGAGCCTGGCCTCCTCGAAGGACCGCTTCACCAAGATCGCCGCGGAGATCAAGGGCGTCACCGAGGAGACCACCACCGGTGTGGCCCGGCTCTACAAGCTGGCCAAGGAGGGCACCCTGCTCTTCCCGGCGATCAACGTCAACGACGCGGTCACCAAGAGCAAGTTCGACAACAAGTACGGCATCCGCCACTCCCTGGTCGACGGCCTGAACCGGGCGACCGACGTGATGCTCGGCGGCAAGCTGGCCGTGGTCTGCGGTTACGGCGACGTCGGCAAGGGCTCGGCGGAGACGCTGCGTGGCCAGGGCGCCCGCGTCGTGGTCACCGAGATCGACCCGATCTGCGCGCTGCAGGCCTCGATGGACGGCATGCAGGTGGTCCGGCTCGAGGACGTGGTGGGTGAGGCCGACCTCTTCATCACCACCACCGGCGGCACCGACATCATCACGGTCGAGCACCTGTCGGCCATGAAGCACAACGCGATCGTCGGCAACGTCGGCCACTTCGACGACGAGATCGACATGGCCGGGCTGGCCAAGGTCGCGGGCATCGAGAAGATCGAGATCAAGCCGCAGGTGCACGAGTGGCGCTTCCCGGACGGCCACTCGGTGATCGTCCTCTCCGAGGGCCGCCTGATGAACCTGGGCAACGCGACCGGTCACCCGAGCTTCGTGATGTCGAACTCGTTCACCAACCAGGTGATGGCCCAGATCGAGCTGTGGACCAAGCCGGGGGCGTACGAGAAGCAGGTCTACGTGCTGCCGAAGCACCTGGACGAGAAGGTGGCCCGGCTGCACCTGGACGCGCTCGGCGTCCGGCTGACCACCCTCACCAAGAAGCAGGCGGAGTACCTGGGCGTGGACGTCGAGGGCCCGTTCAAGCCGGAGCACTACCGCTACTGATACACCAGGGGTGATCGTCGCCAGAAGCGGCGATCACCCCTTTTTGCCCAAATATCCTGTGATCATGATGATTCGTCGCATGATCACAGTAATGGCGGCCGCTGTTCTGGCCGCCCTGCCGGTCACCGCCACAACCGCGGCCCCGGCCCGTCCCGTCAGCCCGGAGGCGGAGTTCCTGATCGCCGCCCATCAGGGCAACCTGGCCCAGATCACGGCCGGGCGGCTGGCCGCCCGCAAGGGCGAGGTGAGCTCCGTCCGCAAGCTGGGGAAACGGTTCGTGGCGTACCACCGCAAACTGGACGCGCAGGTACGCGCGGCCGCCGCGGCGCTGGAGGTCCGGCTGCCCGCCGAGCCCAACTCGGAACAGCTCACCCTCAACGAGCGGTACCAGGCCACGTCCGGGCGGGAGTTCGACACGCTCTTCGTGAGCACCCAGATCTCGGCGTACGAGCGGGCCGCCAAACTCGCCAGGATCGTGCTCCGGACGACCACCGACCCGACGGTCCGGAAGATCGTCGTGACCGCCGTCCCGGCAATTGAGAAGAATCGTGACGCTTTGACCGCAACCCGAAACCGGATCGCCCTGGAGCAGCCGCGACAATGATCGGATGAGTTACGAGGGGATCCTGCTTTTCGTTCTGGGCGCGGTCTGCGTGATCGTCGCCGTCCGATGGGTCACCGAGAAGACCGGCCTCCCGGCGGCGGTCCTGCTGACCCTGATCGGCATCCTGTACGCCTACCTGCCGGGGCCGAACATCGACCTCGATCCCGAACTCGTCCTGACCTTCGTCCTGCCGCCGTTGCTCTACAACGCGGCACTCGACTCATCCCTGCTGGACATCCGGCGCAACACGCGTACGGTGATCAGCCTCTCGGTGGCGCTGGTGCTGGTCACCGCGCTCCTGATCGGCCTCGGCTTCTCGCTCTGGGTGGCCGGGGCCACCCTCGCGGCCGGCGTGGCGCTGGGCGCGACCGTCGCGCCGCCGGACCCGGTCGCGGCCCTCGCCGTCGGCCGCAAGGCCGGGCTGCCCGGCAAGCTGGTCACCCTGATCCAGGGTGAGGGCCTGCTCAACGACGCGACCGCGCTGACCATCCTGACCGTGGCGGTGGCCGCGTGGAGGGACGGCAACTTCAACTTCGACAACGCGGTCGGCCAGTTCGTCATCTCGGCGGCCGGCGGGGTGCTGGTCGGCGTCGCCGTGGCCTACGCGGTCCGCATGCTCAAGGTCCTGCGCTACGACCCGCTCAACGCCAACGCCCTCTCCCTGATCACCCCGCTCGCGGCGTACTCGATCTGCGAGAACTCGTTCGTCCACCACTACGTCACGATCTCCGGCGTGCTGGCCGTGGTGGTGGCCGGCCTGATCGTCGGCCATGACACCCCGCGGTACACGACCGGCGCCAGCCGTCTCCAGGTCAGCGCGGTCTGGCGGCTCATCGACTTCCTGCTGGAGGGCGTGGTCTTCCTGCTCATCGGGCAGCAGGTGCCCGACGTGGTGCGGGGCCTGGCCAAGTACGAGACCAGCACCATCGTGATCGCTCTGGCCATCACGCTCGGCGTGGTGCTGCTGCTGCGCCCGCTCTGGCTGGTGACCACCCAGTGGCTGCCGCGCTCGCTGCGCACCCGGCTGGGCGGCCAGGACGAGCCGGAGACCGACGTCGAGAAGCGCGAGGCCCCGCTCACCGGCAAGGAGGTGGTCGCGCTGAGCTGGGCCGGCACCCGCGGTGTCATCACGCTGGCGGCCGTCTTCACCCTGCCGATCGGCTTCCCGGACCGCGAACTGCTGCACTTCTGTGCGATCGCGGTGGTGCTGGTCACCCTGGTCGGGCAGGGTCTCACCTTCGCGCCGCTGGTGCGCCGGCTGGGCCTGCGCGCCAACCAGACGGACAAGGCGAAGCTGCGCAACGAGGCCCGATCGGCCGCCGTGGTGGTCGCCCTGGACCGGCTCGACGACATCCAGGAGCAGCAGCACGACAACGTCGAGGACGAGGCCATCGAGACGATGCGCAAGCAGCTGCAGTTCCGCCTGGACCGCTACCAGCGGCGACTCGACCTGCTGGAGCAGGTCGAGTCGCACGAGGTGCCGGAGTCGCCGCAGTACGAGGCCGCGCTCATGGTCCGGCAGGCGGTGATCGACGCCGAGCGCGAGGAGCTGCTGCGCTGGCGCGACGCGGGCCGTCTCAACGACGACAACCTGCGCATCCTCAACCGGGAACTGGACCACGAGGAGCTGGTTCTGCCGAAGCGTCCTTCGGGCTCCTAGACCGGCAGGTCGCGGCGGCGCAGGGCGATCAGTCCGGCGCCGCCCAGACCGGCCGCGATCAAGATCAAGATCATCAAGGGTACGGTCGTGAGGTCTCCGCCCGGAAGATGCGGGACGTGGGTGAACGGCGAGATGTCGAGCACCCACTGATCCACCTCGAGCAGTGGCCCGACCAGCATCACCAGCAGGCACGCCGCGACCGCCGCCCAGGCCGCCTGCGCCAGCCGGGGAGCCGCGCCGACCAGCAGCACGGTCAGCCCGGCCAGCACCCAGACGGCGGGAAGCTGGGCGATCGAGGCGCCCAGCACCGGCCCGGGATCGCCGTGCACCAGCCCGGCCGTGAGGCCTTGGGCGAGCAGTGCGGCGGCCGGGCCGAGCAGCGCGAAGAGCAGGTGACCGGTGGCCCAGGCGTACCGGTTGACGGCGGTGCTGAGCACCGCCTCGGCGTGCCCGGTCTGCTCCTCGTCGCGCATCCGCAGCGCCGCCTGCACGGCGTAGCAGGACACGATCACCCCGCAGATCGCGGCGGTGGTGGAGAAGTAGTTGTCGAGCACGGCGTCCGCCCCGCCGAACCGGCTGAACACCTCGCTCACGTTCGCCGAGTCCTCGGTGAGCTCCGCCACGCTGCCGGCGACCCCGCCGAAGACCAGCCCGAGGGCGGCGAACCCGCCGGTCCAGCCGAGCAGCAGGCCGCGGTGCAGGCGCCAGGCGAGCGCGACCGGCGACCTCAGGCCCGCGGCCGCGGTGGCCGGTCCGAGCCGTCCGGCGACCAGGGCGCCGCCCACATCACGCCGGGTCGAGAGGTACGCCGCGGCGCCGACCGTGACGACGGAGACGAGCAGGGTCAGCAGTGCCGGCCCCCAGGCGTCCGTCCCGAACGGGAACACCCGGTGCAGCCAGCCGACCGGGGACAGCCAGGACAGCCACTCCATCCGCTCGTCACCGAGCGCCGAGATGTCCCCGCCCATCCGCAGCACGTAGGCCGCGCCGAGAACCAGCACGGCGATCGTCCGGGCGCCGCGGGCGGTCTCGCTCACCTGCGCGGCGACCGCACCGACCCCGGCGAAGACCCAGCCGCTCAGCGTGAAGACCGCGCCCAGCGCCACCGACCCGCCGGCCGGCAGCCCCTTGCCGATCAGGGTCACCGCCACCAGCACGCCCATCACGAGGCAGGCCGCGGCGGTGCCGAGCACAGCGGCGGCGAGCTGCGCGAACCGGCCGACCACGGTGGCCCGGATCAGCTCGGTCCGGCCCGCCTCCTCGTCGGCCCGGGTGTGCCGGATCACCGTGAGCAGGGCGGCCAGGCCGATCATCACCGGTACGAAACCGCCACGCCAGACCGTCAGCTCGCCGATGCTGTCGCCGTGCAGCGGTCCGTAGAGGGCGACGAATCCGGCGTTCCCCGAACTGATCCGGGCGTAGTCCATCCGCTCCTGCGCCGTGGCGAAGAGGGTGTCGAACCCGGTGACGTAGACATACGGCAGGAGCCCGAGCCCGAGCACCCAGAGCGGTATGGCGACCCGGTCCCGGCGCAGCACCAACCGGAGCAGACTGAGGGTGCCGGTCATCGCGCGGTCTCCTCGTCCCGCGTGTAGTGGCGCAGGAACAGCTCCTCCAGCGAGGGCGGCTGACTGACCAGGCTGCGCACCCCGGCGGCGACCAGCGCTTTCAGGGCCGGCTCCAGGGCATCGGCCTCCACGTCGAAGGCCACCCGGCCGTCCTCGGTGATCAGGTCGTGGACACCGGCCAGGTCGCCCAGCCCGTTCACCGGGCCGGTCAGCTCGGCGCGGATCGTGGTCCGGGTGAGGTGGCGCAGGTCGCCGAGGGTGCCGGTCTCCACGACGCGGCCGGCCCGGATGATGGTGAGCCGGTCGCAGAGCGCCTCGACCTCGGACAGGATGTGGCTGGACAGCAGCACGGTCCGGTCGCCGCGCCGCTTCTCCTCCAGGATCACCTCCCGGAAGACCTCCTCCATGAGCGGGTCGAGGCCGGAGGTCGGCTCGTCCAGGAGCAGCAGCTCCACATCGGAGGCGAGGGCCGCGACCAGGGCCACCTTCTGCCGGTTGCCCTTCGAGTAGGCCCGGCCCTTCTTGCGCGGCTCCAGCTCGAACCGCTCGATCAGGCTGTCCCGCCGCTTCCGGTCGACACCGCCACGCAGCCGCCCGAGCAGGTCGATCACCTCGCCGCCGGTGAGGTTGGGCCAGAAGGTGACGTCACCCGGCACATAGGCCAGGCGGCGGTGCAGCTCGGTGGCGTCGGCCCAGGGATCACCCCCGAGCAACCGTGCCGATCCGCCGTCGGCCCGCATCAGCCCCAGCAGGACCCGGATCGCGGTGGTCTTGCCCGCCCCGTTCGGCCCGAGGAACCCGTGCACCTCCCCGGTGCGGACCCGCAGGTCCAACCCGTCCAGCGCGGTGACCGCGCCGAACCGTTTGATCAGTCCCTCAGCGTCGATGGCCTCGGACATGGATCGCCTCCATCACGAATCACCCAGCCGATCCAGTGCCTTCAGTGCCTGGTCGGCCTGCTCTCGCGTGAGGAGTGGCTGGGTGAAGATCTCCACCGAGGCCCGGATCATGCGCAGATAGCCGGGCAGCTCACCGGCGTCCTCACCGAGGACCGCGGTGAGCTGGTCGCGCATCACGAACATGCCCAGCTTCATGGCGCCCAGGACCGCGGCGAAGGCACGCGGGTCCGCCGACTGGAGCGAGGTGCCGGCCAGCCACTGCTCGCCGTGCTCGACGGCCTGGGTGAACATCGCCATGCCACGCGGCGAGCCGTCCATCAGGGACCGCACCAGATAGCGCTGGAGCACCAGGAACTCGGGGTCGATCGGGCCGAACGTGCCCAGCTCGGTGAACCGCATCTGGATCTGGACGACCCGGCTCATCGCCCACTCGTCGCAGGCGTCACGCAGGCCCTCCTTGGACCCGAAATGGTGCCGCAGCAGGCCCGAGGAGACACCGGCGGCCTGCGCGATGTCCCGGATCGAGGCGCTGGCGACACCACGCTCGGCGAAGAGCGCGATGGCCGCTTCCCGGATCCGGGCACGGGCGGTCAGGTCGCTACCACTACTCACCCGTGTAGCGTACTACACGGGTGTGTAGTTAACCATCGTCGCCTATCCGCCGTTGACCGTCGCCTCGGTCACCGCGCTGGCGCTCAGCTCCCAACGGGCCAGCAGGTCGGCGTAGGTGCCGGAATCGATGAGCCGTTGCAGGGCGGCGCGCAGGCAGTCCCGCAGGGCGGTGTCGTCCTTGGCCACCGCGATCCCGAAGAGCCCGGTCTCGTACTGGTGGTCCGAGGCGAGCTGGAAGAAGGCGCTGGTCCGCTCGTCGGCGGCCAGGAACGAGGCGGGCGGGTAGTCCTGCAAAACCGCCGCCACCCGCCCGGTCCGCAGTTCCATCATCGCGTCGGCGTTCGTCCCCAGACTATGGATGACCATTCCCACCGCGCCGCACCTCGCGCGGATCCGCTGGAGCATCCCCTCCTGGTAGGTGCCCTTCTCGGTGGCGACCTTGTGCCCGCACAGATCGTCGAGCTCCGTGATCCCCTGCACGTTGCCCCGCTGCACCAGGATCGACGTGCCGGTGGAAAGGTAATCGACGAAGTCCGCCTTGGCCTGCCGTCCCTTCGTGTCGGTCATCGACGAGAGCACTCCGTCGTACGTCCCGGCGCTCACCTCGTCCAGGGCGGTGCCGAAGGTGCCCACCACCATCTCGACCCTGATGCCGAGCACCTCGCCGAGCGCCGCGGCCAGGTCCGCGTCGAACCCGATGATGGTGCGCCCGTCCGCCGCGAAGTACTCCATCGGCGCGTAGCTCGCGTCGGTGACCAGCCGGATGAAGCCCCGGGCCCGGACCGCCTCGGGCAGCCTGTCGTGCAGCTCCTGGTCCATCGTCACGGTGCCGGTCACGTCGAGCCCACCGGGCCGCACCGTGTCGTCGGCCCGGGTGCAACCTCCGGCCGCCAGCACGAGGGCGACCCCGGTGGCGGCGATGGTCCGGCGCAATGGCGTCATCGAACGGCCCTCTCGGCTTCACTGACGGTTTTCGGTACGTCGAACTCGGGCGCCACCTGCGGCCACGGCACCGGGCGCCCGATCAGGTAACCCTGCGCCTCGTCGCAGCCCGCCTCGACGAGCCAGCGGTAGATCTCGGCGGTCTCCACGCCCTCGGCGGTGGCCCGGCTGCCGAGCCCGTGCGCCAGCTCGATCACCGAACGGACGATGGCCCGGCTCCGCGGGTCGTCGATGACGTCCGAGACGAAGCCCCGGTCGATCTTGATCTCGTCGACCGGCACCTCCCGCAGGTGCGAAAGGCTGGTGTATCCGGCGCCGAAGTCGTCGACCGAGATGCCGACGCCGAGTGCCGCGATCTCGCCGATCACCCGGGCGGCGGCCTCCCCGTCGCCGGCCAGGGCGGTCTCGGTGACCTCCAGGACCAGCCGGCGGGCCGGGGTGCCGGTCTCCGCGAGCAGGTTCGCCACCAGCTCCGGGAAGCCGGGGACCTCGAGGTTGCGGGCGGACACGTTGACCGAGACGGCCCACTGCTGCCCGGCCGCGGACCAGCCCACCTGGTCGGTCAGGGCACGGCGCAGCACCCACTCGGTGAGCGGGACGATCAGCCCGGAGTGCTCGGCGGCCGGCAGGAAATCGCCCGGCGGAACCAGCCCTCGCTGCGGGTGCTGCCAGCGGACCAGCGCCTCCAGCGCGCGGACCTCGCCGTCGGCCAGGTTGACCTTGGGCTGGTAGTGCAGCACCAGTTCGCCGCGTTCCAGGGCGTGCCGCAGCTCGGCCTGCACCACCAGCCACTGGTGCGAGTGGCCGATGCCGTCGCCGGAGTAGACGACGATGTCGGCGGTGCCGCGCTTGCCCTGGTACATCGCGATGTCCGCGCGCTGCTTGAGCTCCTCCAGTCGCCCGCCGTGCTCGGGGAAGAGCGCGATGCCGAAACTCGCCTCGATGCTCAGCGGCACACCGTCGAGCACCATCTCCTCGGACAGCCGCTCCCGGATCTTCGCCAGCAGCGCCACCGCCTCGGGCCCGGTACGGCCCGGCAGGAACAGCGCGAACTCGTCACCGCCGAGCCGGGCCAGGATGTCCCGCTCGCCGAGCCGGGCCCGGAACCGGTCGGCCACGATCCGCAGCAACTCGTCGCCGGCGTGGTGGCCCAGGGTGTCGTTGACCTCCTTGAACCGGTTGAGGTCGACCAGCACCACGGCGCCCGGCTGCCCGTCCCGCAGCGACTCGGCCAGTCCGGCCTCCGCCCAGGTACGGAACGCCGCCAGGTTGGGCAGACCGGTCAGCGCGTCGTGCAGCGCGTTGTGCCGCTGGTCGGCGGCGTACCGGCTCAGCGACCGGGTGGTCCACCAGGCGAGCAGCCCGAGCACCAGATAGAGGGCCACGAGGCCGCCGGCGATGCGCTTGGAGGTGTGCACCAGTTGCGCCTGGAGGCGGTCGTCGATCCGCTGGTACGGCAGGTACACCTCGAGCACCCCGACCGACTGCCCGGTGTTGAGGAACAGCGGCCGCATCACCCGGATGGTCCGGGTCCCCCCGGTGACCACCCGGGCCTGGGGGTGACCGGAGGCGGCGGACCGGAAGTCGGGGTCCGAGACCGGCACGCCACTGCCGGTCGAGCCGTCGTCGGAGAAGATCACCCGGCCGGTGAACCCGCGCACCCGCAGGTGCTGGACCGAGCCGTCGTACACGGCGATCTGGGTGGCCTCACGCATCCGCTCGGACTGCTCGGCGGTGAGCCCCCGCCGGCTCAGGTCGGCGTCACCGAGGGTGGACGAGCCACCACTGTTCAGGACGGGCGCGATCACCATCCGGGCGATCACCTCGGCCTGGGCCAGCCCCTGCTCGCGACCCTGCGCGGCCGCGTCCCCGCGGTAGTCCTGGAGCAGGAGAGCACCCAGGGCGACCACGGGCAGGAGGCTGGCCGCCGCGTAGGTGGCGAACAGCCGGGAGCTGCTCCGCACTCGCGGAAGGCGGCGACGGACCCGCGGGAACCACATGAGCCCTTTGATCGGCCCGGCGCGGTCAGGGCTGAGGATTCGGCGTGGCGCCACCGGACATCGATGAACGACACAATGAGTTCCGGGAACATCGCCGAGTGATTGGACCGAGCGTGCACAGAACCATCGGGGTGCTGCTGGAAGACCTGGCGGATCCCTTCTCCGGCGCCCTGCACCGGGCCGTCGAGGAGGAGGCCCGGACCCGCGGCGCGCGATTGCTCGCCGGCGGGCCGGCCGGGGAGCTGACCCACGTCCTCCAGTACTGCCGGGCCGACGGCCTCATCGTGGTGCCGTCCGGTTCCGATCAGTCGTACCTGGCCCGTTTCGCCGGTACACCGATCGTCTGCGTGGACCGCCCGCCGACCGGCTTCGAGACCGACGCCGTGGTCTCCACCAACGTGGCGGGCGCCGCCGCGGCGGTCCGGCACCTGACCGCCCGAGGCCATCGCCGGATCGCCTACCTCGGCGGTCACCAGAGCTCCCCGACCGCACGGGACCGTTTCCGCGGCTACCGCCAGGCGCTCGGCGACCGGCCCGGTCCGGTGGTGCACGACCTCGACGGCGAGAGCGCCGCGGAACGCGCCACGCTGGCCCTGCTGCGCCGCCCGGACGCGCCGACCGCGCTGTTCGCCGGGCACGACCCGATCACCCGGGGCGCGGTCCGGGCGCTGCGACGGGCGGACCGGCACCGTTCGGTGGCGCTGGTCGGCTTCGACGACTTCCCCCTCGCCGACCTGCTCGAGCCGGCGGTCACCGTGGTCGCCCAGGACGCGGCCCGGATGGGCCGGGTGGCCGCCGGCGCGCTGTTCGAGCGCATCGACGGCCACGAGGGGCCGCCGCGCGAGATCCGGGTGCCGACCACCCTCGTTCCGCGCGGCAGCGGTGAGATCCCTACGGGAAGTTGACGACGTACGACGGGACCGTCGCCGTCCCCTGAGCCGGTCCACCGGTGGTGTTGACGACGTGGTCGATGACCCCGTTGCCGCCCAGCGACACGGTCAGCAGGTTGTGCAGCCTCACACCGGACCTGACCGGCACCTCGAACCCACGGTCCGCGTGGATCGACGGGTTCACGTTGAAGTAGCAGTAGCTGCCCATGCCCCACGCCTCGTGCGTGGTCACCGAGTCGGCCACCTTGTACGCGGCGTACCCGTTGGCCCCGGTCCGCCAGGCGGCCTGGGTCGGCGGGTCGTACGGCATCTCGTTCTGGAGGAAGTAGGTCCGGCCGCCGTTGCCGTTCCAGATCACCTCGTACTTCTGGTAGTGCTCGACGAAGAGCCCGTACCCGATGACGTCCTGGCCGTTGACGATCAGGCCGCTGTCACCGGTCGCGACGTTCCACCCGTACGTCCCGGGGTTGCCGTGGTCGGCCCGCCACGCCCAGATGTGGTCGACGATCACGTTGTTGCTGTTCACCAGCAGGCTGTTGGTGGCCTTGCCGGCGATGTAGCCGCCGATCCGGAAGAACACGTCCTGCACGGTCGACGGGTTGGCGGCGTGGTTGGCCGACGATCCGTTCGGGCCCATCACCAGCAGGTTCGCCGAGTTGGTGGTGCCCGCGTCGAACAGGATGCCGGCGATCTTCACACCGTCCACATCGGCGACCTGCATCGGGGTCACGCCGTTCACCGGGATGATGGTGGCGTAGCCGAGGCCGAGGACGACGGTGTTCGCCCGGTTCACGTCGATGGTCTGGTCGATCTGGTAGATGCCCGGCTGGAAGATCAGGTTCAGGCCCTGCGCGAGTGCCTGGTTGATCCGCGCCGCGGTGTCACCCGGCTTGGCCACGTAGAACTGGCTCAGCGGGATCCCGGCACCCGGCGTGTTGCCGTTCGCCCAGCTGACGCCGCTCGAGTTGGTCCGCAGGCCGGGCACGAAGACCGCGTAGTCTCCGCCGCTCTGGTAGAGGTAGGGCTTCTCCCGGATCACCGGCGTGGCCGCGATCGTGGTGTAGGGCGGGTTCGGGTAGGCGGCGCCCGACGGGGCGCCCTGCACACCCAGGAACATCTGGTTCCAGACCGCGTTGGTGTTCGACGCGATCTGGCTGTTCCGGGTGAACCACTGCTGCTGCGAGTACTGGCCCTCGGAACCACTGATCCGGGAGTCGGCGATGTAGCCACCGGAGGCCCAGCCGTAGCCGTTGGGCGCCAGGTTCAAATCACCGTGCACGTCCATCCGGCGGAACGGCGCCGCCTGCGACACGGCCCAGCGGTTCGCCCCGTTCACCGGGTAGACCGACAGGTTCTCGGTCGAGCGCCAGAAGTTCTGGGTGGCGTTGCCCTGGAACCAGCCGGCGTCCACGGTGATGTCCCCGTTGATCCGGACGTCCTGCGGGTTCTGCCCGAGACCGACCACCGAGGTGTAGAAGCCGACCTGGATGTTGAGGTTGTTGTAGGTGCCCGGCTTGAACGCCAGCACGTACCGGCCGGTGCCGAACTGGGCCGACTCCTGCTGACGGAAGATCTCGTCGGCGCGGGCCTGGATGGTGGCCGACGACATCGACGGGTCGAAGACGACCACGTTGGCGCCGAGGCTGCCGCCACCCGGAACGGTCGGCCCGCCGGTCTCGCCGAAGACCTTGAACTCCCACAGCGAGTAGCCGTAGGTGGTGGTCCGCTGCGTGCCGTACATCCGCACGTACCGGCCGGTGCCGGTGACCGCCACCGACTGGTTGCCGCCGGTCGAGGTGGTCGTCGAGTGGACCGTGGTCCAGCTGGACGCATTGTCGGAGACCTGGATCTGGTACGCCTTGGCGGCCGCGGTCTCCCAGTTCAGTTCGACCCGGGTGATCGCCTGGGAGGCGCCCAGGTCGACCTGGAGCCACTGGGGATCGGCGAAGGCCGACGACCAGCGGCTGCCGGTGTTGCCGTCGACCGCCTCGGCGGCGAGGTAGGCGCCGGGCGCCTCGGTGGACGAGGCGGTGGCCGGCTTTCCTTGCGAGAGCAGGACCTCGGCGGCGGCCGCGCTGCTGCCGGTGATCGCGGTCAGCCCGGCGACCAGCACGGCCACCAGGCCGCCGGCGGCACCGCGCCGCCAGGGGGAGCGTCTGGGAACGGACATGGCATCTCCTAGGACGGAGGAGGAATGATCATGGGAGAGCGCTCACCCAACTCCTGACGCTAAGAGTTCCCCGGTTCACAATCCAGACGTCGGCGTGGTTCCGGAACCAGCCCAGGTTTTCCCAGCTCATCGCGCGTTATCGCTGGCCGCGGCGATTCGGGGACGTCGATAACACCGATTCCGGAACCGGTTCCGCTAGCGTTCGTCACAACTCACATCTGGGGTTCTCAGCGCAAAAACGACGGAGCCCTCCACCCGGCGGGGTGAAGGGCTCCGAAGAGGACGAGATCAGCCGAGGTCGACCGACGGGTAGAGCGGGAACGGCGCCAGCAGCTCGGTGGCCTGCTTGCTGATCCGATCGGCCAGGGCCGGGTCCAGGTGGAACTTCGCCTTCGACCCCTCGGCCGGCGTGGTCGCCGACAGCACGTGGTGGATCAGCTCGGCGATCTGGTCCATCTCCGCGACACCCAGGCCGCGGCTCGTCAGCGCCGGCGTGCCGATCCGGATGCCCGAGGTGTACCAGGCGCCGTTCGGGTCGTTCGGGATCGCGTTGCGGTTGGTGACGATGCCACTGTCCAGCAGGGCCTGCTCGGCCTGGCGGCCGGTGATGCCGAACGGGTGCACGTCGAGCAGCACCAGGTGGTTGTCGGTGCCGCCGGAGACCAGCCGCACACCCCGCTTCAGCAGACCCTCGGCCAGCGCCTGGCTGTTCGTGACGATCTGCTGCGCGTAGGTCGAGAACTCGGGCCGGCGGGCCTCCGCGAACGCGATCGCCTTCGCCGCCATCACGTGCGGCAACGGGCCACCCAGCACCATCGGGCAGCCGCGGTCCACCTGGGCGGACAGCTCCGGCTGGCAGAACACCGCGCCACCGCGCGGGCCGCGCAGGCTCTTGTGCGTGGTGGTGGTGACGATGTGCGCGTGCGGGATCGGGTTGAAGTCGCCGGTGAACACGCCACCCGCGACCAGGCCGGCGAAGTGCGCCATGTCCACCATGAAGGTGGCGCCCACCTCATCGGCGATCTCGCGCAGCGTCGCGAAGTTGACCTTCCGGGGGTACGCCGAGTAGCCGCCGACGATCACCGCGGGCTTGAACTCACGGGCCGTCTCCCGCAGCGCCGCGTAGTCGATCTGGCCGGTCGCCAGGTCCACGCCGTAGCTGCGCTGGTCGAACATCTTGCCGGAGATGTTCGGCCGGAACCCGTGGGTGAGGTGGCCACCGGCGTCCAGCGACATGCCGAGCAGCCGCTGGTTGCCGAACGCCTGCCGCAGCTCGGCCCACTCGGCGTCGGTCAGGTCGTTGATCTGCCGCTTCTCGAATTTCTTCAGGTACGGCACCTCGACCCGGTCGGCCAGGATCGCCCAGTAGGCGACCAGGTTCGCGTCGATGCCGGAGTGCGGCTGAACGTAGGCGTACGGCGCACCGAACAGGGCCTTGGCGTGCTCGACGGCGATCGACTCGACGGCGTCCACGTTCTGGCAGCCGGCGTAGAAACGACGGCCGACGGTGCCCTCCGCATACTTGTCGGAGAGCCAGTTCCCCATGGCGAGCAGAACAGCCGGGGAAGCGTAGTTCTCACTCGCGATCAGCTTCAGCGACTCACGCTGGTCGGTCAGCTCCTGCGCGATCGCGTCGGCGATCCGCGGCTCCACGGTCCGGACCACCTCGAGGGCGGCGCGGAAGGCGGTGGATTCGGCGTTCAACTCAGGCATGGGACCTCCCTATCACGAAGCGAAGAGGCCCAGGCGCACGGCAAGTCGTCATCTCGACGAGGCCGCTCCCCGATGGTCAACCATCCGAACGCGCCAGTCACGGCCTGCCCGCCAGCATACCGGCTTTCCAAACCCGTCTTCCGGTACGCCCGGAGCACCGACAGAAGCAAATCGACCGTCCCCGGCTACGCCGCTGCCGCCGGATCTCCTGATCGCCCCCGTGACGACAAGATCCCCAGCGGCAGCGACCGTTCCGAAGGTGGCCGTTCCGTAGTCATAAGGTGCGATGCGGGGCCGGCGGTCTTGGTTCGCGAAGTTCGGTAACGGAGCGATAACAGGTTCCGGATCCGGGCAAAAAGAAAGGCCCACCCCGTATGGGGTGGGCCTTTCTATCACGTTGAGTCCGGCGGCGTCCTACTCTCCCACACCCTCCCGAGTGCAGTACCATCGGCGCTGAAGGGCTTAGCTACCGGGTTCGGA
>NZ_JAHXZI010000010.1:0-333598 GCF_019429605.1 Actinoplanes hulinensis
CGAGGTCTCCGGTGGTCTCCGGTTCTGCTTGGTCGCTAAACCGTCTACCGGAGACCTCACTGTCTATCGATCAACGACGCGCGTGATCCTCTCCACCCACCACCACCGACTTCGATACACGGCCTAGGACTCCCCACACCTAGGACTCCCTGCTCCTAGGACTCCCTGCTCCTAGGACTCCCCACACCTAGGACTCCCTGCTCCTAGGACTCCCTGCTCCTAGGACTCCCTGCTCCTAGGACTCCCTGCTCCGGCGCCGCTCGCGGGCGGCGGACCGCACCCGGGCCCGTGTGACCAGGCGTTCGACCTCGTCCACGGTGGCCGGACCGGGGTCGACGACGCTGACCCAGCCCTGCACGGCGTAGGCCGGATGTGGGATCAGCGTGTCCACCTCCGCGAAGTCGATCTTCTCGCTGTGTGCGGCGAACTCCTCCGGGCCGTAGCCGAACAGGGTGCGGAACTCGTCCCGCCCGACCTCGATGTTGAGCCGGTGACGGCCGTCCCCGGAGAGCCGGGACCGTTCGTCGAAGTCGGGCACGTCGGCGTGGACGATCGTGGCGAACGGCCGCATCCGGTCGTCGCCCGCGAAGAAGAACCGGTCGCCCCAGGTGTAGGGCGGCATCTCGGAGCCGGGTTCGATCCGGGTCTCGGTCACCCCGGGCATCCCGCTGATCCGGGCGGCGACGGCCGCGCCGGGCCCGTGGCCGATGTGCAGGATCGCGTCGCTCGCCTCGACGATCCCGGTGGTCAGCGGGAAGTGGCCGAGCAGGTCGGTCCGCCGTTCCCGCAGGTCCTCGCCGGCCGGCGGTGGGAGCAGGGCGGTCTCGGCGCCGAGCCGTTCCTCGTAGGTGCCGGTCTCCGGTCGCCCGAGCCCGGCCGGGGCGCTGGCGCCGAGGCTGCCGGCGACGAAGACGTACCGGTCGCCGAGCAGCGCCGAGACGATCGAGCCGGCGCCGGCCCACTCGGCGGCGTGGTCGACGCCTTCCCAGTGGGTCTCCCAGCGGCTCGGGCCGCGCTGGAGGTGGGTGTTGTGGGCGGCGACCAGGACCGGGCCGCGGTCGCGTTCGACGGCGAGGATGTCGAGCAGGTTCTGCGCCATGATCGCGTCGCGCGCCCCGAGCAGGCGGCCGATCCGCTCCGACTGGGTGCCGGGCACGGCCATCGCCGCGTGGTAGGTGAGCAGGCCGACGGCCGTGGTGGCGAGCACCTTCGCCCGGTGCCAGGCGGCCGGGGAGGTGTCCGCGACGAGGCGGGGCGCGTGGGCGTACAGGAGAGTTTTGAAGTCCTCGGCGATGCCGCGAAGCGCGGCTGCCTCGGGTGACCCGCCGGGTGATCGCGCCGCGTCGTACATGATCTCCGGCGCGGTCCAGCGGGCGTCGTCGCCGATCAGGCGATCCAGGTCGGGCGCCGGGACGCCGAGGTATTCGCGCAGCTCACGAAGGTATTTCCCGGGGCTGGGGGCGGCCTCGATCTCGGTCGGGGCGTCGAAACCGTGGAAGGCGACGCGCTCGTGGGGCGGCAGCTTCTCGTTGTGGGCGCGCAGCCAGTCGATGAGTTCGCGGGTCGCCGGGTGCTCGCCCCAGCCGTGGCTGATGCCGGTGCTCAGGTCGAGGTCGTCGCGGCGGCCGCGGACGTAGTCGTCGACCGCGAGCGCGGCGGCCCGGTCCGACTCGATCGCGATGGACCGGAACCCGTGGCCGGCGAGCGTCTCGAGGATCCGGTTGCGCAGGCGCGGGAAGGCCGGTTCGGCGTGGTAGGGCTCGCCGAGCGCCAGCAGTTGCGGCCGGCGCCCGGAGATCAGGGACTGGAGCTCGGTGTCGAAAGCCATGACCTCAACCGTATCGTTGAACCAGCGGTTGAAACTTTCCTTCGATCTACCTGGAGAGAGTGCGCTGAAGTCTCAAAACGGGGTTCACCGGCCGGTGGATCTGGCGCGGGCGCACGGGCTGTCCGCCCAGGCGATCCGCAACTACGAACGGGCCGGGGTGATCCCGCCGGCCGGCCGCACGGCGAGCGGGTACCGGATCTACACCGGCGATCATGTGGGTGCGCTGGCCGCCTACCTGGGGCTGATTCCCGGGTACGGCCACGCCACGGCCGGCGAGATCATGCGGGCGGTGCTGCGGGACGACATCGACGCCGCTCTGGCCCTGATCGACGCCGCACACGTGCAGTCGCGCCGGGACCGGGACACCGTGGCCGCTGTCGCCGCGGCCCTGGTCGAGGCCCCGTCCGGGCCACCGTCGGATCGGCCGCTCCCCGTCGGCGCGCTCGCCCACCGGCTCGGCCTCACCCCGGCCACGCTGCGCAAATGGGAGCGGGCCGGGATCCTGACCCCGGAGCGGTCGAAGGGTGCCCGCGTCTACTCCCCCGACGACGTCCGCGACGCCGAACTGGCACACCTGCTGCGCCGCGGCGGGTACCTGCTGGATCACATCGCGACCGTGATCGAGCAGGTTCGCGCGGCGGGCGGTCCGGGGCCGCTTGCCGCGTCGATCGAGCAGTGGCGGGAGCGGCTCACCGCCCGCGGCCGGGCCATGCTGACCGGATCGGCGCGGCTGGCGGAATTCCTGGAGCGGACGGACGCCGCCCCGCCCGTAGGGGTCACGGGCGGGGCGGCGCATCTCGGCGATCAGTACGGGAAGTCGCGGTAACTACCGGAGTAGTAGTCACCCACCTGCCGGCGGTACTCCGGCGTCTCGAAGGTCTCCTTGTCGTACTCCGGGGAGTCCTTGATCTGCTCCTTCGTACGGTCCACGTAGACCTTCCGCTCCGTGTGATCGAAGGTCTGGACCATGCCGGCCGGGAGGAGAACCTTCCGTCCGAAGATCCACGGTCCGGTGTCGACCACGAGGAACGCGTCGCCGACGTCGTAGCTGGCCTTGTCGATCGAACCGATGTGGCCATCGGTCGCCTCGACTCGGTAACCGACCAGGTCCACGCCGGTCCGCCCGGTCTCTTCGGCACTCTCCACGGTCACCGGGTCGTCGCCCAGTGCCGACGGTTCACGCCAGGTCCACGGGGTGAACGGCGTAGGTTGCATGACGGCCTCCTCAAATCGATGAATTCGCCGTTGTTCATCTGCTACCCACCGCACCGCGGGCTAATCACCGCACGATGTCACTTCCGTTCAGCGCGGCCAGTTCGGCACGATCCGGCAGGCCCTCGCAGTCGCCCGGGACGGTGACCGCGAAGGCGCCCGCGGCGATCGCGGTGCGCAGCCGCCGGGCGGGGTCCTCCCCGGCCAGCCGGTCGGCCAGATAGCCGGCCACGAACGCGTCCCCGGCCCCGACCGGGTCGATCGCCGTCACCCGCAGCGCCGGGACGTCGAACCGCTCGCCGGCGATCGAGGCCGTGCAGCCGCGTGCCCCGTCCTTGACGATCACCTCGGACGGCCCGAGTTTCGCCAGACCGTCCACCGGGTCGGCGGAGTCCACGACGAGGGCCGCCTCGTCCGGGCCGGCGAACACCACGTCGGCCCGGCTCACCAGGTCGCGCAGCACCGGGGCGGCATCGGACCGCGACCACAGTTTGCCGCGGTAGTTGACGTCCACCGACACCGTGACGCCGGCCGCGCGGGCCTCCTCGACGGCGTGGAAGACGGCCGCCCGGGCGGTGTCGCTCAGCGCCGGGGTGATGCCGGTGACGTGCAGGATCCCGGCCGCCGCCACCTCGTCGCGCGGGATGTCGGCCGGTGCCAGGCGGGAGCCCGCGCTGCCGGCCCGGTGGTAGTCGGCCTGGATGAACTCGCCGGACCTGCGGTAGCGGATCATCAGGCCGGTGTGCGCCTCGCCGGGGACGGCCAGCACGCGGACCCCCGATGCCCGGAGGCGGGCGGCGACGAGAGCGCCGGTCGCGTCCGGGCCGAGACGGCCCAGCCAGGTCGCGGAACCGCCGAGGCGGGCCACCCCGATGGCGACGTTGCTCTCCGCGCCGGCGACACCGAGGGTGAAGCCGCGGGCGTGCTCCAGCGGGCCGATCCCCTCGGCCACGAAGATGCCCATCGACTCACCGAGGGTGAGGAGCCCGCCGGTCATGAGCGGGCGAAGGCGACGGCGTCGACCGCGTGGCGGGCGCGGGCGGCGAGGGCGGTGAGGCTGCCACCGGTGGCGGCGTCGCCGATCAGCGGGCCGCCGAGGCCGACCGCGACGGCGCCGGCCGTGAGCCACTTGGCGATGTCGTCGAGCCCGATCCCGCCGGTCGGCATGATCCGCACGCCGGGCAGTGGGCCGCGCACGTCCTTGAGGTAGCCGGGGCCGAGGCCACCGGCCGGGAACAGCTTGATCAGCGGGGCGCCCGCCTGGAACGCGGCGTGGATCTCGGTGGGGCTGAACGTGCCGGGGTAGAACGGGACGGACTGCGGGCCGAGGCCGCTGACCGGCGCGACCAGGAAGGCCGCGCCGGCGTCGACCGCGGCCTTCGCGTCGTCGTCGGTGAGAACGGTGCCCGCGCCGACCATGACGGTTTCCGGCAGTTGCCGGCGCAGGCCGGAGATCGCCTCGAGGGCGCCCTGCGAGGTGAGGGTGACCTCGAGGGCGGTGATGCCGGCGGCGACCAGCACATCGGCGACGGCGGCGAACCCGTCGGCGGTCGGGGCCCGGAGGACGGCGACGAGACCGCTGTCGACGATGGCGGCGGAGACAGGATCGAGGGGAGCGCGTTGATCGGTCACCTTTCGATCCTGCCCGATGCAAACGTTTGCAGCCAGACTCTCCGATCGCCGGCTCAGCCGCCCAGCAGGCGGCCGATCGTGTCGAAGACGTCGGCGTAGAAGGTGCCGCCGATGCTGCGGAAGAGCTGGAAGTCCTTGCCCGGGCTGCCGAAGAAGGGCCGCAGCGTCCAGGCGAGCTGGGTGCCGACGAAGCCGAACAGCAGGATCCAGATGTAGAGCAGGGTCATGCTGGTCGAGCCGTCGGGGGCGGCCGGGGGGCGCGAGCCGAAATCGGGGATCTGCACCTGCGTCTTCACCGGCGCCGGGGCGGTGAGCACGGCGCCGTTCTTGTCGGACGCGTCCACGGCCGGCTCGGCGGGCGCGGCGATCACCGGCTTCTGCGCGGCCCTCTTGGCGGCCAGCGCCTTGGCCTCCTGGTGCTCGTTGAGGGCCCGCATGCCGGCGGTCAGGAAGCGCAGCCCGACCATCGCGGTCAGCATCAGGATCCCGACGTTGAGCAGCTTGAAGAACGCGTAGCTCTGGGCCGTGATCAGGAAGAACAGGCTGATCGGCGCGAACGCCAGGGTGAGCACGGCGGTCACCGTAATGGTCACCATGATCAGGGTGAGCGCCTGGAGCACCGACAGCTTGGCCCCGAAGACCAGGTTGAACAGGTACAGGGTCGGCAGGCAGATGGCGAGGGTGGCGAGGAACAGCAGCGGAAGCTTCACAAAGGACGCGGCGGCCTGGATGGCGCCGTTGGAGAAGCCGAGGACCGCGCCGTACAGCGCCAGGCTCAGCGCCGAGCTGACCAGCATCTGCCCGGTGAGCTGCTTGAGGTCGCGCTCCTCGTTGATCTGGTTCCAGATGCCGTCCCGGTCTCGGAGCAGGCGTTCTATCACCAGCAAACTGTTGGCCATCTCGATCTCCCGTTCAGGTGGGGGGAAAGTTCGCGGAGGTTACCCTGTCGCCGTGACTGACCCAACCCTCAGGGCCTCCGACGCGGAACGGTACCGTGTCGTCGCCATGCTCGAAAAGCATGCGGCCGCAGGTCGTTTGACACTTGATGAATTCACCGAGCGCGTCGACCGCGCCCTCGCCTGCCGCACCCACGGCGATCTGGCCGCGGTCACGGCCGATCTACCGGTCCCCGACACCGGTCCCGGCTCGCAGACCGACGACAACCGTCATCTGCTGTGGGCGTTCCTGGCCGCGGCCCTGGTGCTGGTCGTCTTCAGCGTCGTTCTCGGTCTGGCTCGCTGAGCGACCGCGCCCGCCCGTTAAGCGACGGCGACGACTTCGGCGGAGTGTCCACGATGCCCAGCTCCTCGCGGACCGCCGCCTCGAACTGCTGCATGACCAGCGGAACCTGTGCCAGCAGCTCACGGAAGTGGGTGTGCGGGTGCACCCCGACCACCCCGGCCGGATTCATCTCCCCGTGCAGGCGTTCCAGCTGGAGGTGGACGGCGAGGGCCGCGCTGCGCACCGGGCCGGAGGCGAGCAGCCGCACCGGCATCAGGGCCGGGCCGACCTGGTCCACGTACACCAGCGCGGGCGGTGGCTTCTCACCCGCCTCGTAGGCGGCCCGCAGGCTGTGGGTGGCCCGGTCGAAGGCGGCCATCAACCGGCAGTAGGCGTCCTTGCGTTCCTCATACCACTGCCGGTCCCGGCGTTCCCGGGTCAGCAGCACCTTGTTACGGGCGGCGACGAGGTGCGCCACGGCGGCACCGGCGAGCGCGAACACGACAGCCACCAGGGGCAGCCCCCACCACGGGATCTGAGACACCCGTTCACCGTATCGAGCCCCGCGCCGGGCGGTCTGTCAACCACTCCTCGCGGGGAGCGGGCCGACGGTCACCGCAGCCGGTAGAAGCGCCAGAAGTCGTTCTCGATGTCGAGCACCTCGGGCGTGGTGAATCCGGCCTCGCGAGCCCAGCCGAGCAGGGTCGGCGTACGCAGGATCGTCCCGTTGGCGAGCACCGGGTCCTCGGCCCGGGTGGCGGGCAGGCAGTGCAGGACGCTGAACGCGTACTGCAACCGCTCCACCTCCCCGGCCGGCGCGGTGAACTCGTCGGCGACCCGCTCGTCGGCGATGAACACGCTGCCGCCGGGGGCGAGCAGCTCACGGGCGTTGCGCAGCACCCCGACCGGGTCGCCCATGTCGTGCAGCGCCTCGAACACGGTGATCAGGTCGTAGGTGCCCGCGGCGGCGACCGCGTCCCCGGTGCTGAACCCGACCCGGTCGGCGACCCCGGCCTCGGCCGCGACCCGCCGGGCCTCGCTGATCGAGTGCTCGTCCAGATCGACGCCGTGGACCGTGATCGCCGGGTAGGCGCGGGCCATGGCCACCGACGAGTGCCCCATGCCGCAGCCCAGGTCGAGCACCCGCGCGCCGGGCCGGTCGCGCAGGCGGCGGTCGATGCCGGGCACGGCGGGCAGCCACTCGCCGCCGAGCAGATGGGTGAACAACGGGCGGTTGAAGCCGGCGATGCCGTGGCGCACGTGGCCGTACTCGGTGTAGGGCACTCCGGCGCCGGTCCGGAAGGCCTCGACGACCCGCGGGGTGAGCAGGGCGATGCCGAGGGCGAACTCGCCGGCGGCGCCCGCGTACGCCGGCCCGTCCTCGTCGAGGAGCACCTCGGCCACCCCGGGCGCGAGGGCGAAACCGTCGTCGCCGGAGTTCAGGAAGCCGGCCGCGGCCTGCTGTTCCAGCCATTCACGGGCGTACCGTTCGTCGATTCCGGCGGCCGCGGCGAGACCTGCCGGGGTGCGCGGGCCGTCCCGCAGCGCGGTGTAGAGGCCGAGCTGGCGGCCGAGTTCGACGGTGCAGAGTTCGAGGGCGCCGGTGAGCGCGCCGAGCAGGCGCTCACCCAGGATGGCGGTCGGTGATGTCATGCCGTCCAGCCTGCCGCTTGACCTCAACCCTCGTTGAGCTTGCAGGCTTCGTTCATGCGAGCTGCCGTCTTCGACCGTTTCGGTCCGCCCGAGGTCCTCCACGTCGCCGAACTGCCGGATCCGGTGCCCGGGCCCGGCGAGGTGCTGGTCCGGGTACGGGCCGCCGGTGTCCAACCGTTCGACGTCGCGGTACGCCGTGGCGTGATGCCCTGGGTGCGGGCCGAGTTCCCGCAGCAGATCGGCCAGGAGTACGCCGGTGTCGTCGAGCGCGCCGGCCCCGGGGTGGAGAACGTCCGCGCCGGTGACCCGGTCCTCGGCTCGACCATGCTGAACGCCGTCGCCGAGCTGCTCACCGTCCCGGCCGCGAACCTGGTCGCCAAACCGGACAGCCTGCCCTTCCCGGAGGCGGCCGGCCTGGTCGCCGCGGCGCAGACGGCGAGCGGCGCCCTGCTGGAACTCGACGTGACCGCCGGTGACGTGCTGCTGGTGCACGCCGGCGCGGGCAGTGTCGGGTCGATCGCCACCCAGCTGGCGGTCCGGGCCGGGGCCACCGTGATCGGCACGGCGAGTCCCGGCAATCACGACCGGTTGCGGGCCATGGGCGCGACGCCCGTGCCGTACGGAATCGACCTGCTCGAAGCCGTGCGGGCCACCGGCCTGAAGCCGACCGTGGCCCTGGACGCCGGAGGCGGCGAGGCGATCGCGCAGTCGATCGCGCTGGGTGTGGCGCCGGAGCGGGTCGGCACGATCGTCGACGACCGCGCGGCCGCCGAGCACGGCGCCCGGGTGGTGCGCGCGGGCCGTTCCCCGGAGCGGCTGGCCGAGGTGGTGGCGCTGGCCGCCGCGGGCGAGATCACCCTGCCGGTGCTGCCGTTCGCGTTCGAGGAGGTGGCGGCGGCGCACGCGGCCGTGGAGTCGCGGCACGCCCGCGGCAAGGTGGTAGTCACGTTCGGGAGCTGATCCACACGCCGAGCCCGTCGATGAACCTGGCCAGGCCGAACTCGAAGAGGACGTCCAGGTCGAACTCGAAGCCGGCCTCACCACTGAACAACTGCTCGTAGTGCGGTGCGGGATGCCGCGCGGCGAACCGCTCGAAGGCGGCGCCCTGCTGCTCCATCCACTCGTCGTCGGTCATTCCGGTGTCCCGCATCGCCTGCGCCTCCGGTTCGAGCGCGCTCGCCACGCCGCGCACGAAACTGAACAGCAGCACCTGCACCATGAACCGGTCGGGGACGGCGAGTCCGGTCGGCTTCACCGTGCTCATGATCCACTCGCCGAGGCGGAGCGCGTTGTACGCCGGCTGCGGCCGGGTCAGCGACATGGACAGGGCCAGCCACGGGTGCCGCTGGAAGATCTGCCACACGGCGCGGGCGCAGGACGCCAGGTCGGCCCGCCAGTCGCCGGTGTGCCGGGCCGGCACCCGCAGCTCACCGAGCGCCCCGTCGATCATGGCGACGATCAGTTCGTCGCGGCCCGGCACGTGCCGGTAGAGGGACATGGTCGCCACGTCCAGTTCGGCGGCGATCCGGCGCATGGACAGCTCGGCCATCCCGTCGCGGTCGGCGAGAGCGATGGCCGCGGCCACGATCCGGTCCCGGCTCAGGTCGGTGTCGTGCGGCGGGACCGGCCCGGCCACGACCGTGCCGACGCCGGGCCGGGCCACGGTCAGGCCCTCCTCACGCAGCGCGGCGTGCGCCTTGGTGGCGGTGGCGATGGCGACGCCCCACTCGCGGGTGATGGCCCGGGCCGACGGCACCCGGTCGCCGGGACGTAGTCCACCGGCCTCGATGCGGTCGCGGATGTCGGCGACGATCCGGCGGTAGGGCGCGTCCACGGTAGTACACCAGCCTCCCCGTACTAGTGCGGCTTTGCCATTTCTGAACTCGGTCCTAGCGTCTAGTACATCGATGTACAGAGTACGCAGAGGAGCGGGGAAATGCGGGTACTGATCTCCGGCGCCGGGATCGCCGGGCCGGCGTGCGCGTTCTGGCTGCACCGGGCCGGCGCCGAGGTGACCGTGGTGGAACGGACGGCGGAGCCGCGCCCCGGCGGGCACGCGGTCGACGTACGGGGCGTGGCCCGCACCGTGGTCGAGCGGATGGGCCTGCGCGAGACGATCCGGCGGCGCCAGGTCGACGAGCGCGGCTGGGCCCTGGTCGACGGAACCGGGCGGCGACTCGCCGAGATGCCGGCCGACGCGTTCGGCGGCGAGGGCATCGTCGCCGAGATCGAGATCGCCCGCGGCGACCTGGCCCGGATCCTGCTCGACGCCACACCCGGCGTCGACTACCGGTTCGGCGACCGGGTCACCGCCGTCGACGACGGGACGGTGACGTTCGCGAGCGGCGGCACCGAGCGGTACGACGTAGTGATCGGCGCCGACGGTGTCCACTCCGGTGTCCGGGCGCTCGCCTTCGGACCGCGGGAACGGTTCGTCCGCTACCTCGGCGGCTACACCGCGTACTTCACCGTTCCCGACCCGGGCGACCTAGGCCACTGGATGCTGATGTACAACGCGCCCGGCGGCCGGGTCGCCTACCTGCGCCCGGAGAACGACGGCACCGTGAAGGCGGGGCTGAGCTTCCGGCACCCGGACCCGAGCTACGAGCGGCTGTCCCGGGCCGACGCGGAACGCCTGGTCAGCGATCGGATGACCGGGGCCGGGTGGCGGATCCCGGATCTGCTGGCCGCGATGCCGGGCGCCGGCGACTTCTACTTCGACTCGATCAACCAGGTCCGGGTGGACCGCTGGTGGCGCGGCCGGGCCGTGCTGCTCGGCGACGCCGGTTACTGCGGGTCACCGCTGGCCGGACTGGGCACCAGCATGAGCCTGGTCGGCGGGTACGTGCTGGCCGGTGAGCTGACCCGGGCGGCCGATCCGGAGCGAGCCTTCGCGGCCTATCAGGGTGCGATGGCGGACTACGTGGAGAGTGGCCTCGAACTGCCGCCCGGCGGGATGGCGATGTTCGCGCCGATGAGCCGGGCGGCGATCCGTCTACGGGCGTTCTCCACCCGGATGATGACCCGGTGGCCGTCCCGTCAGATCGCCGCGCGGCAGTTCAGCAAGGCCGAGCGGATCACGTTGCGTGACTATCCGGCGCTGTCAGCGCAGATAGACGAGCCCGTCCAGCACCACTGACGGACGGCCCGTGGTGCCCTCGGCCCGCACCCGGACGGTGTGGGTGCCGCTGGTTCGCCACGTCCGCGTCCACACCGACCTCCGGTACTGGGGCTCGCCGGACCGCAGATCCACGACCCCCTGGAACGCGCCGTCCAGATAGACCCGGACCCGGCCGGAC
Source organism: Actinoplanes hulinensis (assembly GCF_019429605.1). Lineage (NCBI taxonomy): Bacteria > Bacillati > Actinomycetota > Actinomycetes > Micromonosporales > Micromonosporaceae > Actinoplanes > Actinoplanes hulinensis. Next base: position 10,846 of record NZ_JAHXZI010000010.1, read on the forward strand.
ATCGCGGTCCGGGCCGCCAGCAGAGCCACCGAACTGCCGGTGAAACGCCAGGTCAACGACGATCCGGCGGCCGATGCGGCGCCGGCTGCGCCGCCGAGATGCCCCCGGTCGCGCACGGTGCGCCAGGTTCCGGTCCGCGGTGCACCGGCCTCGGTCAACACCACGGGGGTACGGGTGACCGCGCCGTTCCTCGTGTTCCCGGCCTGGTCGGTGACGCTCACCGACCAGGTCTCGGGGGCACCGAGCCGTACGGTGTCGGTGATCCCCCGGGCGGCGCCGGTCAGGGTCTCGCCGGAGATCCGTACCGATCGGACGCCGGAGGTGTCACTGAGCCCCCAGTCGACCCGGACCGGGGCGGTGGCGCCGACCGCGCCCTCCCGCAGCGACACGAGCGGCGCACGGGTGAAGGCGGGCGCGACCGCGTCCGCGACGACCTTCGCGCTGGTCGTGGCGATCCGGCCGGACAGGTGCACCGCCTTGACGGTGACCAGGTGCTCGCCCGGGGTCAGCCGCACCGGAGCCTGCCGGTGCCCGCCGGGCACGGCCGCCGCGAGCCGGCCGTCCACCCACACCTCGAAGCGGTCCAGCATCCGGGTCGGGGTGTCCAGATCCCAGGCCGGTCCGGCCGGCCCCTTGGTGTAGTAGCGGCCGGCCCGCCGGGTGGCCGCGTTGACCCCCCGGTACCGCAGCCCGGACGGAGCCGCCCCCGCCATCCGGCGGATCGACGGGAGCAGCGCGTAGAGAGAGTTTCCCGGGCACTCGGTCCGCCCGGTGTCCCGGTGCCCCGAGATCCGGTACAGAACCGCCGCCTTCCCGGCCGGGTAGCGGTCGCTGCCGGTGGAGACGAGCCGCACCCGGCCGAGCGCCGAATTCCTCCCGGCCCCCAGCTTGTACGCGGCCACCTGCGCCACCGCGGCCCGCGCCCTCGCCGGAACCGCCACCGACCCGTAGTCGCCGATCACCGCGACCGCGGTGGCGTTCGCGTTGAAACCGAGCGTGTGCGCGCCGAGCACGGACCTGTGCACCCCGCCCGCGCGCCCTTCGAAGATCTGCCCGCACTTGTCGACCAGGAAGTTGTAACCGATGTCGTTCCACCCCTTGCTCCGGACGTGGTACGCCTCGATCCCCCGGACGATCCCCGCCGACTGCGCGCAGCCGTAGCCGTTCCCGGTCGCGGTGTGGTGCACGAACACCACCTGCACGGCGCCGGTGTACTCGGGCGGCTCCTCGACGATCGACTCGTCGGCCCGCCAGCCGGCCCGGGTCACCATCCTCGGCACCGGTCGCAGCGGCAGCGCCACCTTGCCCGCGACCCCGGCCCGCTCCTCACGCCCCGCCGCCTCCCCGGCCACCGGGACCAGGCCGGCGGCCCCGGGCACTGTCGCGGTCCCCCGGGCGTCCGGGTTGATCAGGTCGACACGCAGGCCGGTGGGCAGGACGGCGCCGACAACCCGTGCCTGGACGCCGTCCGACGGCCCCACCCAGAGTGGGTCGCTCGCCCCGCGGACATGCGAGCCACCGGCCCCGGCGGAAGCATCCGGGTTGTCGGTCTCCAGCCGCTGCCAGGACGTCCACCGCCCGGTCGCCGCGCCCCTGGTGCGCACCTCGATGGCCCCGGCCGGCACCGCCTTCGGGTCGCTCCAGGTGACGCCTACCAGGCTGAACGGCTCCGTCGCCCGGCGCGCCAACTCCGCGGTACGCGCCCCGGCCCGGCCCGCGACCAGCCGCATCCCACCGCTGAACACCGCTTCATCCCGCCACGCGGTCAGGGGGAAGGTCTGAAGCACCGGCTCGGCCGGAGTCGGCGGAGTCGGCGCGGCACCTCCGGTGATCGCGACAGCCACCGCCGGAGTGGCGGCCATCAGGGCGGCGACGAGACGTGCGGTGAGCCGGTTGCGGCGCATAGAGAACTCCCCCGGCCACCGGCAAAAGGGTCATGTCGGATACGCCGGGGCCACCTGACACCTTGCCGGGGACAGACGGGACAGGTGGTACATTCTGTGAAAATTGCTCAGATTTAGTGATTCATGAGCCAAATCGCCGCGTTCAGCGCGGTGGCGAAGGTGACCCACGCCCAGTAGGGCAGGAGCAGCCCGGCCGCGGCCTTCGAGACCGGCCGGAACTTCCACACGGTCACTCCGATCGACACCCAGAGGATCACGATGTCGACCAGTGCGAGGCCGTATTGCCCGAATCCGAAGAAGATCGGCGTCCAGATCGCGTTCAGGACGAGCTGAACGGCATACCAGTTCAGCGCCGGCGACCATCCGGTCCGCCGCCAGACCAGCCACCCGCTCACCGCGATCATCACGTAGAGCACCGTCCACACCGGCCCGAACACCGCCGACGGTGGCGCCCAGGCGGGTTGCTCCAGACCCTGGTACTCACCCGCGGTCCCGGCCACCCCCAGCCCACCGAGAAGAGCGGCCACCGCCACCGCGCCCCCGAACCCGGCAAGCCCCAGCCAGGGTGAAACCGTCCCACCGCGCCCGCGCATCACATGACTGGTCATGTCCACCCGTTACCCCGTTCGCCCCCGCCTACCCCCCCGGCGTTCGGACGGCGGCGGCGGCCGCGTCGAAGAGAGTCTCCAGGGGGACCGCGCCGTTGCAACGGGTCCAGGCGTCGCCCGCCACGTCCAGGCAGGTGATCACGGTGGCGACGAGCGCGTCCGCGCGTACATCCAAGGGGTCCGCGGGATCGGCGCCCAGCCGGCGGCGGACCTCGGGGGTGAGCAGCGCCTGCCATTGGAGGTGTTTCTCGATGCTGCGGGCACGCAGCGAGGGGGTCTCGTGGACCATCGTGAAGATCTTCAGCATGGTCGGCTCGTCGAAGGCGGTGTCCTTGACGCTGTGCAGTGCGTTGCGCAGCGCGGTCCACACCTCCTCGTCGTCGGGGCGGGCCTCCAGCGCCTGGCGGACCAGGTCCCCGCTGGCGATGAGGTCACCGAGGACGACGTCCTCCTTGGTGCCGAAGTAGCGGAAGAAGGACCGCCGGGAGATGCCGGCGGCCGCGGCGATGTCGTCGATGGTGGTGGCGTCGAAGCCGCGCTCCAGGAACAGCGCCATCGCGGTCGCGGTGATCTCGCGGTAGACGGTGTTGCGGGTCCGGGACCAGAGCGACATGACCGCACCCTAACACGCCATGCCTGATTGACACTGAGTGCCAAATCGGCATAGCGTGCCACCCATGGCCGTCGATTATCGCAACCAGACCACCCTGATCACCGGGGCCAGCTCGGGGCTCGGAGCCCTGTTCGCCCGGCGCCTGGCCGCCCGCGGCTCGAACCTGGTGCTCGTCGCCCGGCGCACCGACCGGCTGGAGAGCCTGGCCGCCGAGCTGCCGAACGTGACCGTCACCCCGATCACGATGGACCTGGCCGCGCCGGGCGCGGGCGCGAAGCTGAGCGCCGCGGTGGCCGAGCGCGGGCTGGAGGTGACCAGCCTGATCAACAATGCCGGGTTCGGCACGCACCGGCTCTTCCACGAGGCGGATCCACAGCGGATCACCGACGAGATCACCCTCAACGTCACCAGCCTGACCGAGATCAGCCGGGCGTTCATCGAGCGGTTGCGCGCCCAGCCCGGTGGGGTGCTGCTCAACGTGGCGAGCATCGCCGCCTACCAGCCGGGCCCGACCCTGGCGGTGTATGCGGCGACCAAGGCCTACGTGCTCAGCTTCACCGAGGCGCTCTGGTCCGAGTCGCGCGGCACCGGGCTGCGAGTGATGGCGCTGTCGCCGGGCGCCACCGAGACGGAGTTCTTCGACGTGGCCGGTCAGGGCGCCGACGGCGGCACCCGGCGGATGCACGCCGACCGGGTGGTCGACCTGGCGCTGCGGGCGCTGGACCGGCGCAACCCGCCGCCCAGCCTGATCACCGGCCGGATGAACAGCCTGATGATCAACGCTGGGCGACTGGCCGGGCGGCGGGTCACGACGGCCGCACTCGGCGCGATGATGCGCCGGACCGGATAGTCAGACAGAGCGGCGGTAGACGACGGCCTGCCAGGGGGCCAGGTGCGGCCCGCCGGCCGGTGGCTCCAGGTTGGTCAGCAGCAGTTCGGCGCCGTCCCACCCGTCGATCGCGGCGTGCGCCTCCACGCCGGAGAAGTTGCCGATCACCAGCAGCTCCGTGCTCCCTAGACGACGGGTGAAGGCGTAGACGCGCTCGTCGTGCGGCAGCAGCATGGTGAAGTCGCCGTCGGCCACCGCGGGTTCGGTCTTCCGCAGTTCGATCAGTCGCCGGTAGTAGTGGAAGACCGAGCCCGGGTCGGCCCGCTGCGCCTTCGCGTTGATCTCGGCATGGTTGGGGTTCACCGGCAGCCACGGTGTGCCGGTGGTGAAGCCGCCGTGCGGGGAGTCGTCCCACTGCATCGGTGTGCGGGCGTTGTCCCGGCCGCGGGCCCGCAACACCGTCAAGACCTCTTCAGGGGTACGCCCTTCGAGCTCTACCGCCTGCCGGTACTGCCCGAGGGCCTCGATGTCGCGGAACTCGTCGATGCCGCCGAACGGGTAGTTGGTCATCCCGAGTTCCTCGCCCTGGTAGACGTAGGGCGTGCCGCGGTGCAGGTGCAGGACGGTGCCGAGCATCTTGGCGGAGGCGGCCCGGTGGGCGGGACCGTCGTCGCCGTACCGGGAGACCACCCGGGGCTGGTCGTGGTTGTTCCAGTAGAGACTGTTCCAGCCGACGTCGGCGAGGCCGGCCTGCCAGCGGCCGAGGATCGCCTTGAGCGCGGTGAGCCGGAGCGGGACCAGCAGCCACGGGTCGGGTCCACGGTCGACCCAGACGTGGTCGAACTGGAAGACCATGTCGACCTCGTGCCGTACCGGGTCGGTGTGCAGGACGGCCTCGTCCACGGTGACGCCGGGCATCTCGCCGACGGTCAGCAGGCCGTCTCGGCCCTCGAAGACCTCGCGGTGCATCTCCTGGAGGAACTCGTGCAGGCGGGGGCCGCCGATGAAGGCCGCGGAGCCGTCGGCGTACGCCGATCCCGCGGTCAGCCGGCCGTCCGGGAGGCTGACGTCCTTGGAGATCATGTTGATGACGTCCATCCGGAAGCCGTCCACACCGCGGTCCAGCCACCAGCGCATCATGGCGTGGACGGCCTGCCGGACCTCCGGGTTCTCCCAGTTGAGGTCGGGCTGCTTCTTCGAGAACAGGTGCAGGTAGTACTCGCCGGTCTTCTCGTCGAACTCCCAGGCGGGGCCGCCGAAGACGGAGCCCCAGTTGGTCGGCTCGGCGCCCGGGGCGCCCGGTTCCATGCCGGGACGGGCGGGCCGCCACCAGTACCAGTCACGTTTCGGGTTGTCCGTCGAGGAGCGGCTCTCCTGGAACCACCGGTGCTCGTCGGAGCTGTGGTTCACCACCAGATCCATGATGATCTTCATGTTCCGGGCGTGTGCCCCGGCCAGCAGCTCGTCGAAGATCTCCAGGGTGCCGAAGAGCGGCTCGATGTCCTGGTAGTCGCTGATGTCGTAGCCGTTGTCGTCCTGCGGCGAGGGGTGGACGGGGGAGAGCCAGAGCACGTCGACGCCGAGCTCGGCGAGATGGTCGAGGTGATCGATGACGCCCCGCAGGTCGCCCATGCCGTCGCCGTCCGCGTCGGCGAAGCTGCGCGGGTAGATCTGGTAAACGACCGACTTCTTCCACCACGAATCCGTCATCGGTCTTCTCTAACACGTAAACGGGCCCGCTGCCGCGATGCATACTGACCAGGTGGTTATGGGCGAGAGTTCTGGTTTGTCATGAGGATTGCGCTTCTGGGGCCGATCGCCTGGCGCACGCCGCCGCTGCACTACGGCCCGTGGGAACTGATCACCAGCCTGCTCGCCGAGGGGCTGACCGACCGCGGCGTCGACGTCACGCTCTTCGCCACTCTGGACTCGGTCACCAAGGCCACCCTCGACGGCGTCGTGGCGGCCGGGTACGAGGAGAACGCCGACATCGACGGCCGGGTCTGGGAAGCCATCCACGTCAGTCACGCGCTGGAGCGGTCCGGCGAGTTCGACCTGATCCACAACCACCTGGACTGGCTTCCGCTGGCGTTCTCGGCGCACTGCCGGACCCCGATGCTGACCACGGTGCACGGCTTCTCGGGGAACAACATCCTGCCGGCGTACCGGCGGGCCCGGTCGCACTTCGTCTCGATCTCGGACAGTGACCGCTCCCCCGACCTGGACTATCTGGCCACCGTCCACCACGGCGTCGACCTGAGTGGGCTGCCGTTCCACGCCGACGGCGGCGACGATCTGATCCTGTTCGGGCGAATCCATCCGGACAAGGGCACCGACATCGCCATCGAGATCGCCCGGCGGGCCGGCCGCCGGCTGGTGATCTGCGGAATCGTGCAGGACCGGGAGTATTTCGCCGAATGCGTGGAACCCCTCATCGACGGCGAGCGGGTGGTCTATCTGGGCTCGGTCGGCCCGGACGAGCGGGGAACGATCCTCGGCTCCGGTGCGGCGCTGCTGCACCCGATCCGGTTCGCCGAGCCGTTCGGGCTGTCCGTGGTCGAGTCGATGGCCTGCGGGACGCCCGTCATCGCGTACCGGAAAGGGTCGATGCCGGAAGTGGTGGACGAGGGGGTGACCGGCCACCTCGTCGATGGGGCCGACGAAGCGGTTGCCGCGGTGCAAAGGATCGCGGACATCGACCGGGCGGCCTGTTCGGCGCGCGCCCGGCAACGCTTCTCGGCTGACCGGATGGTGGACCAGTACCTGGCGATTTACCGGAACATCATCAGCTGAATAGCCAGATCTTGTTAACGTCGCAACGTGAATTGCGCGTTGAACAGGCTCTATTCCGGTGCCGACTTTGCGCTGTTCACCCGCGGTGCACGGCACCGTGCCCGCGCGCGCTGAGTCCGTGCTGCGTGGTATGCAGCCGGCCGAGGAGAGAAAGGCCCAGTAATGCCCGCGACATACGGGTTTTTGAGCACTTATCCCCCCACTCAATGCGGTTTGGCGACTTTCAATGCGGCACTCGCCACCCACCTCACCGGCGGCGCCGGCGGATCAGGCGTGGTACGCCTACTCGCCTACGAGAACACCAGCGGAGGGATAGCGCTCGACCGGGCCGCACCACGTGTCGTACACACCTGGAACACCGACCGGGCCGGCGGCTGGGTGGCCGCCGCCACCGCGCTGAACTGTTTCGACGTGGCGATCATCCAGCACGAGTACGGCATCTACCCGGGCGACGCCGGCGCCGAGGTGCTGCCGGTGCTGCGGGCGCTGCGCGTGCCCGGGATCGTGGTGCTGCACACCGTGCTGGCCAACCCCGACCCGTTGCAGCGCGAGGTGCTGGAGCAGATCGTGGCCACCGCCGACGCCGTGGTGACCATGACGGACACCGCCCGGCAGCGGCTCTCCACCCGGTACGACGTCGACCAGCGCAAGATCACCATGATCCCGCACGGCGCCGGCAGCTACAGCGGCGCCCCGCGCGAGGAACACGACCGCCCGCACCTGCTCACCTGGGGCCTGCTCGGGCCGGGCAAGGGCATCGAGTGGGCGCTGCGGGCCCTCGCCCACCTCGACGACGTACGCCCGCGCCCGGCCTACACGGTCGCCGGCCGTACCCATCCGCACGTGCTCGAACAGCAGGGTGACGTCTACCGCGACTCGCTCAAGGAACTCGCCGCGGACCTCAAGGTGGACGACTGCGTCCGATGGTCCGACGTGTACCTGGAGCCGGCCGAACTGTCCCGGCTGATCCGGTCGGCCGACGCCGTGGTGCTGCCGTACGACTCCACCGAGCAGGTCACCTCGGGTGTGCTGATCGAGGCGGTGGCCGCCGGCATCCCGGTGGTGGCGACCGAGTTCCCGCACGCGGTGGAACTGCTCGCGGACGGGCCCGGGCTGCTCGTACCCCATCAGGATCCGGAGGCGATGGCGGTGGCGATCCGGCACGTGCTCGCCGAGCCGGGCCTGCCGGGCCGGCTGGCCGGGCTGGGCGGCGGGCCGACCCTGCGCTGGCCCGCGGTGGCCGCCCGCTACCAGGCGCTGGCCGCAAGGCTGATCGCCGCCCGCCGCCCGCTCGCCGCCGCCACGATTTCGGCATAGGCATGGGACTGTCACTGCGGCTGGTTCCGCCGCCGATCCGACTCAACGACCTTCCCTCCCCTCGCTGGGACCACGTGTTCCGGCTCTCCGACGACACCGGGCTGCTCGAACACGCCCGCAACGCGATCGCCCGGCGCGAGCACGGCTACTGCGTGGACGACGTGTCGCGGGGGCTGCTCGTGGCGTCCCGCGAACCCCGGCCCGGACCGGATCTGGTCCGGCTGGCCGAGCGCTATCTGGCGTTCCTCACCCACGCGCAGGGCGCCGACGGGGGTTTCCGCAACCGGCTGAGCTACGACCGCCGCTGGCTGGACGAGCCGAGCCTCGGCGACTGGTGGGGCCGGGCCATGTGGGGGCTGGGCACAGCCGCGGCCCGCGGCCCGTCCGCATGGATCCGCCGGGAGGCGGCCAACGCCTTCCGGCAGGGCGTGGCCTGCCGGTCGGCCTGGCCGCGGGCGATGGCGTTCGCCGGGCTGGGCGCCGCCGAGGTGCTCCGCGCCGATCCGCACGACCGGGCGGCCGCCGACCTGCTCGGCGACGCGGCCACGGCGATCGGGACACCCGGCCCGGATCCGGAGTGGATCTGGCCGGAACCGGAGCTCACCTATGCGAACCCGGCGCTCCCCGAGGTGATCATCTCGGCCGGGGATCTCCTCGGCGACGAGGGCCTGCTCACCGACGGGCTGCGGATGCTGACGTGGCTGTGCCGGATGCAGGAGAACGACGGGCACCTGTCCACCGTCCCGGTCGGTGGCTGGCGGCCGGGCGTGCCGCGCCACCGGTACGACCAGCAGCCGATCGAAGCCGCGGCCACGGCCGACGCCTGCGCCACGGCGGCCGCGGTGACCGGCGACGACGGCTGGGACGCGCCGCTCTTCCAGGCGATCGCCTGGTTCTTCGGCGACAACGACACCGGAACGGTGATGTCCGATAGCGAGACTGGCGGATGTTATGACGGGTTGAAGGCTAATGGTCCTAATGTGAACCAAGGAGCCGAATCCACCCTCGCGCTCGTCTCCACGCTGCAGCATGCGCGAACGCTCGCGAGCCGGAGCGCGACCAGACCGTCAGGCGGCCTAGCGTGACAGCAACGGTGAACACCATCGACATCACCCGTCACAACATCACCATGACGCCGGACGACCGGCGTGTCGTGATCAAGCTCTTCGTCCCGGGCGAGGACGCGCAAGTCGCCCACAACCGGGCGTCCAGCCTCATCGAGCGCATCCTGCGACTCGACGAGACGGACATCAACAACCAGCTGGACGACGTGCTGAGCCAGTTCTCCGGGCGGCATCACGACATCCTCGGCACCTTCCAGCACCACTACGAGGTGGTGCAGCACCGGGTGCCGTCGCACATCGAACTGTCGCCGGCCGCACGCACCCTGATCGGGGCGTACTTCAGCCACGAGTTCTCGGTGGAGGCCGCGGCGCTCTGCAACCCGTCGATGGTGCCGCACCCGGACCAGGGCGACCTGGAACCCGGGGAGATCCGGGCCGCGCTCAGCCTGCGCCAGATCGGTGAGGGGCACATCTCGTCGATCGGGTTCTGCAGCGTGGTGCTCGGGCCCGGCGGGGCCATCCGGCTGGAGGACCGCGGCGGCCCGCTGATGATCGGCAACCGGGTCGGCGCCAAGCACATGCGGCACCAGCTGGTCGCGGCGCTCGGCGACGAGGACATGGACAACGAGGCCTCCGCGTACGTGCTCAACGCTCTCCCCGAACGCTACGACGACACGGTGTTCGAGGAGATCATCGGCCACCTGCCGACCGAACTGCTGGCCCGGCCGACCACCCCGATGAGCCTCGAACTGATCCGCCGGATCGTCGGCGACGACTATGCGGTGACGTTTCCGGCCACCATCCCGCTGCACCAGCGGGTGCTCTGGCCGGCCACGCCGAGCGAGAGCCGGGGCATGGAGGACGCCCGGTTCGTGCAGGTGGTCGACCCGGACGGGCGGCCCGCCTACCAGGCGACCTACACCGCGTACGACGGGTTCAACATCTCCGGGCGGGTCATCTACTCGAAGGATCTGCGGCACTTCGAGGTGACCACGCTCCAGGGCCCGGCCGCCCGCAACAAGGGCATGGCGCTGTTCCCCCGCTACGTCGGGGGGAAGAAGATGGCGCTCTGCCGCTCCGACGGCGAGACCCTGGGCCTGACCGTGCGTGACGAGCAGCACCGCTGGCAGCCGGCCGGCCCGCTGCTCGTGCCCCACCGCGGCTGGGAACTGATCCAGGTCGGCAACTGCGGGTCACCGATCGAGACCGAGGCCGGCTGGCTGGTGCTCACCCACGGTGTCGGCCCGATGCGGCGGTACGGCATCGGCGCCATGCTGCTCGACCTGGAAAATCCCGAGCGGGTCATCGCCGACCTGCCGCAGGGGCTGATCGACCCGGACGAGGTCGAACGTGAGGGGTACGTGCCGAACGTGCTCTACTCCTGCGGGGGGCTCGTCCACGACGATCGGTTCTGGCTGCCGTACGCCTCCAGTGACGTACGGATCGGCTTCGCCAGCATGCCGCTGGACGACCTGCTGCGCCGCATGCAGCCGGTCGGGGGCTAGCGGCCCGGGACCGTCCCCGGTCGGATGTCAGCGGCCGGGGACCGTACCGGTGACCACCCAGATGGTGAGGACGGCAAGGAAGGTTCCGCTCGCGCCGGCCGCCTCCACGCAGGCCAGCCACTCGTCGCGCAGGCCCGGCGGGGTGGCCCAGACCTCGACGGGCACCTCCGGGTTGACCATCGGGAGCACCACGGCGGCCGATTCGGGAGTGGCGAAGAAGCAGGTGACCGGGGTCGCGCTCAGCCGGGTCAGGCCGGCCGCGACCAACCGGCGCCGCAGCGTACGCCCCATGTCGTGCTGTTTCGGGGTGAAGTGCCCGCGGACGTGCGCCATCACCACCTCGCCCAGGCCGGTCGGCATGCCGTCAAAGGCGAGCGAACCCCAGTCGGTGTCGACGAGGCAGATCCGGCCGCCGGGGCGCGTCACCCGGGCCAGCTCGCCGATCGCCCGGTCGGCGTCGTCCACGTGCTGGAGGACCCGCTCGCACCAGACCCCGTCGACGCAGTCGTCCGGCAGGTCGAGGGCGCAGACGTCACCGGTCAGGTAGCGCACGTTGCTGCCGTCGTGACGGTCGATCGCGGTCGCCGTCAGCGACGCCGAATAGTCGACAGCGAGCACCTCACCGGACCCGCCGACCATCCCCGCCAGCATCCGGGCCACGTCACCGGAGCCGGAACCCGCGTCGAGCAGCCGCTGCCCCGGTCGCGGGCCGAGCGAGTCGAACGCGACGCGGCGCACCCGCTGGATCTCCGGATGGCGGCCCATGGCGGTGAGCGCGTCGAGCACGATTTCCGACATCTGAGCCGATAAGGCGTCGATGTCAGAAAAGGGCGTCCGGTCCTTCTGCGCGGGTTCCATCCCGCAATTGTTCATCTCCCCGTCACCGATCGGGGCTCCTCGTCATCCATCCGACAGGCGCGGCACCTGCCCTTTCGCTAGATCGACCGGCGAGTGTGCGGCATCCGCACACGTCCGGCCGGAGGAACCAACCCACACAGACCGTGATGTTCCATGTGTCACACGTGACGAGTGGAATCACAGGCAACAGGCCGGCAACCGATGTGTAAAACTTCCGGACATGATCGAACGGGTTAAGTTCGGGCTGGTCGGCTACGGCACCGGCGGCCGGGTGTTCCACGCGCCGCTGATCGCGTCGGCGGAGAACATCGATTTCGTCGGCGTGGTCACCACGTCCGAGGAACGCCGGGCCCAGATGGCGGAGGGGCTTCCGGGCGTCACGGCGTACGACTCGATCGCCGCCCTGGCCGCCGACGGAGTCCAGGCGGTGGCCATCTCCACGCCCGCCGCCACCCACGCCGCACTGGCGTACGAGGCGATCGCGGCCGGTCTCGCGGTGGTCGTCGACAAGCCGTTCGCCCTGGACGCCGAAACCGCGCGCAAGCTGGTCACCACCGCCGAGGAGGCGGGCGTCCCGCTCACCGTCTACCAGAACCGGCGGTGGGACTCCGACCTGCTCACCATCCGCAAGCTGATGGAGAACGGTTCGCTCGGCACGGTCCGGCGCTTCGAGTCGCGGATGGAACGCTGGGCGCCCGACCGCCTGCCCAAGGACGCCGGCGGCGGCACCCTCCTCGACTTCGGCTCACACCTCGTCGACCAGGCGCTGCAACTGCACGGCCCGGCCACCCGGGTCTACGCCGAGGTGCATGGCCCCGACGGCGGCCTCGACGACGACTTCTTCCTGGCCCTGCACCACGAGAACGGCGTCGAGTCGCACCTGTGGGGCAGCTGGCGGCAGGCCGGCCCCGGCCCGCGTTTCCGGGTCAGCGGCACCGCCGGCACCTACATCTCGGCCCTCCTCGACTGCCAGGAGGACATGCTGAAGGCCGGTAAGAGCCCCGCCAAACTCGGCGACCGCTGGGGCGCCGAACCCGAGCACCGCTGGGGTCACCTCTTCCGCGGCGCCACCGGCGCCCCGGTCGAGAGCTGCCGCGGCCGCTGGGACACGTTCTACCCGGCCGTCGCCTCGGCGATCCTCGGCGAGGGCCCGCTCCCGGTCGACCCGTGGGACTCGGTCCGCGCCATGGAGATCCTCGACGCGGCCCGCACCAGCGCCACACAGGGCATCGCAGTCACCCTCTAGCCCTCCCCGACACGGCCCTCCGTCCCGACGGCCCCGCCCCCGCTTCCCCCGTACCCCCTCCTTTCTGCCGCGGCCGCTGCGCCCGCAGCCGCTGCACCCGCCACCGCCGCTGCACCCGCAGCCGCTGCACCCGCCACCGCCGCTGCACCCGCAGCCGCTGCACCCGCCACCGCCGCTGCACCCGCAGCCGCTGCACCCGCCGCTGCCGCTGCCCACTGCCGCGCGATCTTGGACGATCCACCACCCAACACGGTGGACAGACACCCAAGATCGCGCGGAGTGGCTTGCTCAACCACCCACACAGACCTCGCGCGCACGCCCACCAAGCTCGACCCGACCTTGGACGATTCGCCACCGGAGGCGGTGGGCAATCGTCCAAGATCGGACGGGAGCACGGCGGTGGGAAGCGCCGACCGTGGAGAGCAACTCTCGATGTGCCCGGGCCAGCGGGGGCACGCACCGTGGAGAGCGCAAACCGCAGCGAGCGCGCGGCACGGGAAGCGCACCGTGGAGAACGCAAACCGCAGCGAGCGCGCGGCACGGGGAGCGCACCGTGGAGAGCGCAGACCGCAGCGAGCGCGGGCGTGGGGAGCGCAACTCGCGGGGGTGCCGTGGTAGGCGGGGAGCGCGGTGGTCGGTGGTCTTCTCGTGTCCCTCAGAGAGCCCGTGGGTGGATGTCAGGGCCTACTACCCGGGCAGTGGCCAGCGAGTCCGGGAGGTTGGCGAGGTCCAGGCCGCCCGGGATCCAGGAGATCGTCGAACTGTCGGTCTCGGTCATCGCGGCGAGGACGCCGTCCGGGGGCAGGCCCGCCGACAGCAGCAACCGGATCTCACGGATGTTGATGCCCGGTGGGAGCGGGCCGTTACCCAGGTCGGTGCCGTAGCGGACGTTTCCGCCGTACTCCAGGAAGCGCCGGAGGTTGTCGACGGCGATCCCGGATGCCGGGTCCGGTTCGCCCCAGCCGTGGATGTCGAGCGTGCTGATCCAGGTCATCCGCTGCGCGCAGGCACGTAGCAGGTCGTCGTCGATCCGCTCGGTCCAGGGGGTGTGCGCCAGCATGTCGGCACCGGCCGCGTGGGCGGCGGCCACCGTTCCGGCGCCCTCCGCGTGCACCACCACCGGCAGCCCGGCGGAGCGCGCCGAGGCGACCAGCGCGGCCAGCGTGGCCGGGCCCGGCATCGGCCCGCCGGCGTGCGCGGTGACCTTGATCAGGTTCGCGCCGCCGGACCGTACCTCGGCCACCGCTGTGTCGGCGTCGGCCTCCGAGCAGATCTCTCGCCAACTGCCCGCCGGCGCCCACGGCCGATCGCTCGGGTAACCGCCGGGAGCGGTCAGGAACGGTCCGGCATAGCGGATCCGTGGCAGGCCGGCGTCAGGTTTCCGGGACCGCTCGGCGAGAGCGGCGACCTTCTCGGGAACGCCGCCCAGATCCCACACCTCGGCGATCCCACCGGCCCGGACCGTGCCCAGATCGACCAGCGCCGAGTGCACATGCGCATCCACCAGCCCCGGCAGCAGCGTGCCCGGGAAGCGCCGTGTGCCGTCACCGTCCGGCGCGAGTTCAGCGGGCACCGGCCGCACCCGCCCGTCCGGCGCGACCCGCAGGGCCACCCCGGACCGCAGCCGCCCACCCCACCAGACGGTTTCCGCCACCAGCCACTCCGGAGCCGCCGGCGCGATGGCAGACGGTGGGACGGCGGACGGTGGGACGGCGGACGGTGGGACGGCGGACGGTGGGACGGCGGACGGTGGGACGGCGGACGGTGGGACGGCGGACGGTGGGACGGCGGACGGTGGGATCTCGGTTTCCTCGGCGACGGTCACCGAAGGTCGAGGACCGCTGCTGCGACGCAGCGCTGACAAACCGCAACCGCCCGCCGAACCACAGCAGGCCGGCTCAGTCGAGGACTTCTCACAACCGCTGTCCGACGACGCCGAATCGGCCTCCGGCACCGTGGGGGCGACCACCGACGACGCCGAACCCGCCCCCGGCGCCGCGGAATCAGCCACCGACGACGGGGAACCCGCCTGCGGCGCCGCGGAATCAACTACCAGGGACGCCGGATCCGTCGCCGGCGTGGTGGGATCGGCCGCCGGCGACGTCGAGTCGGTTGGCGGCGTGGTGGGCTCGGTCACCGGGGGTTCTTCCGCAGCAGGTCGCGCAGCACGGTGAGGCCCTGGTGGACCTCGGTGAAGCTGGTGCTCAACGGCGCCGGGCCGATGCGCAGGCCGTCCGGGCGGCGGTAGTCGGGGATCACCCCGCTGTCCCACAGCGGCTCCAGGAATTCGCGGAAACCGTCCCGCCGCAGCGTCACGTGGCCGCCGCGCCGATCGGGATCGCGTGGGCTCGTCACGGTGACGCCGTGCGGGGCCAGCCACTCGTCGGCCAGTTCCAGAACGAAGTCGGTGAGCAGCAACGACTTGGCCCGGACGGCGTCGATCCCGGCGGCCGCGAGCATGTCCAGGTTGGCGTGCAGCGGCACCATGGCGAGGATCGGCGGGGTGCCGCTGAGCAGCGCCCGGATCCCGTCGGCCGCCTCGTAGCCGGGGCCCATCTCGAATGACGCCCGGTGCCCCATCCATCCCTGGATCGGCTGCCGCAGCGCACCCTGCGACTCCCGCCGCAGGTAGGCGAACGCCGGCGCTCCCGGGCCGCCGTTGAGGTACTTGTAGGTGCACCCGACCGCCAGGTCGACGCCCCACGCGTCCAGCTCGATCGGCACCGAGCCGGCGGAATGGCACAGGTCCCACATGGTCAGCGCGCCGGCCTCGTGCGCGATCCGGTTGATCTCGGCCACGTCGGCGAGCCACCCCGACCGGTACGCCACGTGGCTGAACAGCACCAGAGCGGTGTCCGCGTCCACCACGCCGGCGACCTGTGCCGGGTCGATGCCGGTGGCCGGGTCGGTCTCGATCCAGACGAGTTCCAGGTCTCGTTCGGCGGCGATGCCCTCCAGCACGTACCGATCGGTGGGGAAGTTGTCGGTGTCCAGCACCACCTTGCGGCGGCCCGGCCGGGCGTCCACCGCGGCGCGGGCCAGCTTGTAGATCAGGACCGTGGTGGAGTCGGCGATCACCACCTGGCCGGGGCCGGCGCCGAGGGCGACCGAGCCGAGCCGGTCGCCGAGGGTGAGCGGCCACTCCAGCCAGCCCTCGTCCCAGCCGCGGATGAGCCGCCCGCCCCACTGCTCGCGGATGAACTCGTCGACGAGCCGGGCGGTCGCCTCCAACGGCCGGCCCAGCGAGTTGCCGTCGAGGTAGGAGAGCAGCTCGGCCGCCGGCGGGGTGATGAACTGCTCCCGGAACGACGCGAGGGGGTCGGCCGCGTCCAGATCGGCGGCACGGGCGAGCAGGTCATCGGTCGGGGAGGAGGTCAATGGGGCACTCCGATTTCGGTGCGGACGGCATAGAGCTCGGGGAAGAATGTCAGATCGAGAGCGGCCTTCAGAAAGCCGACCCCGCTGGATCCCCCGGTGCCCCGTTTGAAGCCGATCGTCCGCTCCACGGTCTTGAGGTGCCGGAACCGCCACAACTGGAAGTTCTCCTCCAGGTCGACGAATTCCTCGCAGGCCTCGTAGACGTCCCAGTTGTGTTCGGCGTTCTCGTAGATCTGCTGGAACACGGGCACCAGGTCGGGCTGGTACTCGTACGCCTCGGTGACGTCCCGCTCCAGGATCGAGACCGGTACGCCGTGCCCGCGCCGGGCCAGGAAGTGCAGAAACTCGTCGTAGACGCTCGGGCTGGCCAGCGCGTCCTCCAGCAGGGCACGCGCCTCGGGCTGGTCGTCGAAGATCGACAGCATGTGCCGGTTCTTGTTGCCGAGCAGGAACTCGATCGCCCGGTACTGATAGCTCTGGAACCCGGACGACGTGCCGAGGAAGCTGCGGAACTGCGCGTACTCCGTCGGGGTCAGGGTGGCCAGCACCGACCACTGCTCGGTGAGGGTGCGCTGGATGTGCTTGACCCGGGCGAGCCCTTTGAGCGCGGGACGCAACTCGTCCTTGGCCAGGTACACCTGGACCGCCCGCAGCTCATGGATGATCAGTTTCAGCCAGAGCTCGGATGTCTGATGCTGAACGATGAAGAGCAGCTCGTCATGGTGCTCGGGCACGCTCACCGGGTGCTGCCCGCCCAGGATCTCCGCGAGGTGAAGGTACTCACCATACGAGAGATTGACCTTGAAATCCCTGACGATGCCGTTCTCGAGCGGCCGCTGTGCCGACATCACTCCACCTCCGGTCCCAAGGAGATCACAGCGGCCCCCAGTACACCCAACGGCCGTCGTGCCTGACGAATCGACTCTTCTCCGTCATCACGCCGGCTCGCCCGCCATCGGTGAAATGCGCGCGGAACTCGACCGTCCCCTCCGCGTCGAAGACCCCGCCCCCGCTGTGGTCCAGCACCTCAAGACGCATCCAGCGCACGCCGGGATCCGTCTCCAGGGTCGCCGGGCGCGTCTGTGGATGCCACGTCGCCAGCACGTAGTCGGCCCGGTCCAGCGC
This sequence comes from Actinoplanes hulinensis, assembly GCF_019429605.1. Taxonomy (NCBI): domain Bacteria; kingdom Bacillati; phylum Actinomycetota; class Actinomycetes; order Micromonosporales; family Micromonosporaceae; genus Actinoplanes; species Actinoplanes hulinensis. The sequence goes on from NZ_JAHXZI010000010.1 coordinate 28,086, forward strand.
AAACGCGCTGAAGCGCGAGCGCATCAGCGCTTCCGGGTCCGCCGCCGCCTTTCCGCCGTGCAGGCTTCCACAACAGTCCTCGTACGCCGGGCGCCCGCACGGGCACACGGCAGAGGTCTTCCGGGGCTTGGGGGATCTGCGAGCCATGCGCCCCAGTCTCCCTCAGCCCGCGGGCGGCCCCCGAAGTTATCCACAGTTCCGCGTCGGCGCAGGTCAGCCGGCCTGCTGCTCGATCACGATGCCGCTGATCACTTTCTGACAACGGTCGAGTTCCTCGATCAGCCCCTGCATCTCCTCGATGGCGGACACCGCGTTCTGGGTGTCGGCCCGGATGCCGCCGACCTGGGTGCCGATCTCGCTGGTGGCGGTGGCCGTCTCGTTGGCCAGGTCCTTGACCTCGCTGGCGACCACGGCGAACCCGCGGCCCGCCTCGCCGGCCCGGGCGGCCTCGATCGTCGCGTTCAGCGCCAGCAGGTTCGTCTGTTTGGCGATGGTGGCGATCAACTGCACCACCTTGCCGATCTCCGTGCTGCTGGCCTCCAGCCGCTGGATGACCTGCACCGCGGTCTCGGCCGCGTGCACCGCCGCCTGGGTGGCCGTGGCCATGTCGTTGCTGACGTTGGCCAGCCGGTGCACCGAGTCCCGCTGCCGGTTCTGCGCCGACCAGTCGTTCTGGCCGGAACCGGACGGGTCCCGCGGATCGTCGGAGTAGCCGTCATTCTGATCCCAGTCGGACATGGTGGTGGCGACCCCTCTCTACCGGTCTCCGCAAAACATCCCATCCCGCCCACCGATCGCGAAGCGTTTTCCCCGATCCGGCCTGACCACCGGGCTCAGCCCGGAAGCGCCTCGCGGGCGGGACCGGGCAGTGAGATCGCGGTGCGCCACTCCGACGGCGTCGGCTGCGGTCGGGGACGCGGAGTCCCGTACCGGAAAGGGGTTTGAAAGCGATGACGACCGCGACATCGCGGAGAGCGACGGCTTAACCGCTTCATGCGGGGATCCACCGCGACACCGGGTGAAATATGCTCGCCACAGAACCACGGAGAACCGGCGCCGTCGCAAACGGATGCAAGACCGCCGCGAAACGTGGTTCGGTTTTTGCAAATATCTGACGTAGGATTCCGTGGTGACCAAACGTCTAGCCGAGGTGGCTAAGAAGGCCGGGGTCAGTGAGGCGACCGTCAGCCGGGTGCTCAACGGGCGCAGCGGCGTCTCCGAGGCCACCCGCACGTCGGTGCTCACCGCCCTGGACGTGCTGGGCTATGAGCGGCCCACCAAACTCCGCGGGGAGCGGGCCCGGCTCGTCGGCCTGGTCCTGCCCGAGCTGCAGAACCCGATCTTCCCGGCGCTGGCCGAGGTGGTGACCGGTTCGCTCGCGCAGCGCGGGTTCACGCCGGCGCTGTGCGCGCGGACGATCGGCGGCGTGCCGGAGTCGGATTACGTGGAGATGCTGCTGGACCACCAGGTCTCCGGCGTGATCTTCGCCGGTGGGTCGTATGCGCTGGCCGACGCCTCGCACGAGCACTACCGGCGGCTGACCGAGCGCGGCCTGCCGGTGGTGCTGGTCAACGCCGGTGTCGACGAGCTGGGCTTCCCCCGGGTGTCGACGGACGACGCGGTGGCGGTCGAGCAGGCCTACGGGCATCTGCGCTCGCTGGGCCATGAACGGATCGGCATGGTGCTCGGCCCGGAGGGGCACATCCCGTCCCGGCGGAAGCTGGCCGCAATGCTCCAGGTGGCCGGCGCGGAGGACGCCGCGGCGCGGGTCGAGCGGTCCAGCTTCTCCATGGAGGGGGCGCGGGTCGCGGCGACCCGGCTGGTGGAGCGCGGAGTGACCGGCATCATCTGTGCCAGTGACGTGCTGGCCCTGGGCGCGATCCGGGCGGCGCGACGGCTGGGCCGTTCGGTGCCGGGTGACGTCTCGGTGGTGGGCTTCGACGACTCCGCGTTCATGACCTGCACCGATCCGCCGCTGACCACGGTTCGGCAGCCGATCGAGACGATGGGCCAGGCCGCCGTGGACCTGCTGGTGAGCCAGATCGACGAGGCCCGGGAGTTCTCCGACGAGCTGCTGTTCGAGCCGGAGCTGGTGGTTCGGGGCTCGACGGGCCCTGCCCCCAAAGACTGACAAAACGCCTCGTTGAAGGCCGCCGACCACTGGTCGGCGGCCTTTTTGGTGCCCGGGATCCAATCCAGCCGCAAGCCAGTCGAGTTTTTGCAGAGGAAAATCGAAACCTTGCGGCAACATGCTCGTCTCGTTACAGTGACCCCACTCACTACGAGGACTCCTAAACAAGCGATAGAACCCGTTCCGAAGGGATGGACAGATGTCCGTACCGCAGTACCGGAAGGTTGCGGCGCTCGCGCTCGTGGCCGGCCTGGGGCTCAGCCTTACGGCGTGCTCCACGAAGAGCGACGACGACGGCTCGGACGCCGCCGGCAAGGTGACCATCACGGTCGACTGCCAGCCGGTCGCCGCCCAGAAGGAGCTGCTCGACAACTGGAACGCGGATGTGACCGAGTTCCAGAAGCAGAACCCCGACATCGTCATCAAGAGCATCAGCGTCGGCCAGCAGTGCAACAACCCGCCGGACTTCACCGCGCGCCTGGCCGGTGGCACCACCACCGACGTCTTCTACGGCTACATGACCGACCTCCAGCAGGTGCTGGACTCCGGCCAGGCCATGGACATCACGTCGTACGTCAGCAAGGACACCGTCTCGACCTGGGACAGCGTCGACCCGGCGCTCAAGGAGGTCTTCACCGACGGCGGCAAGCTGTACGGCGTACCGGTGAAGAACTACTCGATGGGCCTGGTCTACAACAAGACGCTGTTCCAGAAGGCCGGCCTGGACGTCAACAACCCGCCGAAGACCTGGCCCGAGGTACGGGAGGCGGCCAAGAAGATCTCCGCCGCCGACAAGAGCGTGGCCGGTTACGCCGAGTACAGCGCCGGCAACACCGGCGGCTGGCACTTCACCTCGCTGCTCTACTCGCAGGGCGGCCGGGTCCTGTCCGAGGACGGCAAGAAGGCCGCGTTCAACAGCGCCGAGGGCAAGCAGGTCCTCCAGAACCTCAAGGACATGCGGTACGGCGACGACAGCATGGGCAGCCGCCAGCTCCTCCAGTGGGGTGACCTGCTGACCAACGCGGCGGCCGGCAAGGTCGGCATGTTCATCGGCGCGCCGGACACCACCCAGGCGATCGTCAGCCAGTTCAAGGGCAAGTTCGAGGACTGGGCGGTCGCGCCGCTGCCGGGGCAGAGCGACCTGGGCAAGGGCACGCTCGGCGGCGGCGAGGGCTACTTCTTCAAGAAGGATCTCACCAAGGAGCAGGTGGAGGCCGGTCTCAAGTGGATCGCCTACCAGAAGCTGACGCCGGGCAAGGGCCAGTTCGACTACGTACGGGCCAAGCCGCAGAACTACCCGGTCGGCCTGCCGCAGCCGCTGCTGTTCGCGAACGGCACCGAGGCGCAGAAGCAGGAGTTCGACCTGCGCAAGGCGAACGCGAACGTGCCGGTGGAGAACTTCGCGCTCTTCGAGAACAAGCAGCTCCCGATCGTGGGTGAGCCGCGGGACGCGCAGGCGATCTACGCGATCCTCGACTCGGCGATGTCCGGGGTCCTGACCGACCCGAAGGCGAACATCGACACGCTGCTCAAGACCGCCGAGGAAAAGGTCAACCAACTGCTGGCGGCCGGTAGTTGAGCATGGCGGTCATGACTGCCCCCGCCCCGGTGAAAGCCGAGGCGGGGGTCTCCCCGAAGAGTCGCCGCAAGATCCGCGACAACCTGACCGGGCACGCGTTCCTGATCGGCGCGGTCCTCTGCTTCGCCCTCTTCATGTGGTACCCGATGATCCGCGGGCTGGTGATGAGCTTCCAGCGCACCCGTCGCGGTGTGACGACCTGGGTGGGCTGGGACAACTACCTCCGGATCATCGACGACCCGAGTTTCTGGGTCGCCTGGAAGAACACCTTCTACTTCACCGGGCTGGCGCTGATCGTCGGGTTCGCGGTGCCGTTCTTCGTGGCGATCGTGCTCAACGAGTTCCGGCACGCGAAGGGCTACCTCCGGGTGCTGGTCTACCTGCCGGTCATGCTGCCGCCGGCGTCGGCGCTCTTCCTCTTCAAGTACTACGCGTACGACCCGAGCGAGGCCGGTCTCTTCAACGCGATTCTGACATTCCTGCACCTGCCCACGTCGGAGTGGATGCAGTCGCCGACCATGACGATGCCGGCCATGGTGCTCGCCTCCACCTGGATGAACATGGGCGGTGCGGTGCTGATCTATCTGGCGTCACTGCAGAACATCTCCGGAGATCTGTACGAGGCCGCCGAACTGGACGGCGCCGGCATCTGGAAGCGGATCTGGCACGTCACCATCCCGCAGACCCGGCTGATCCTGGCGCTGCTCGCCATGATGCAGATCGTCGCCACCATGCAGCTGTTCATCGAGCCGCTGATCCTGGCCAACGGCGCCGGCACGCAGGACTCGGCGACCTCCGTGGCGTACCTCATCTACCAGCACGGCTTCTTCCAGAACGATCTGAACGGCGCCGCGGCCCTCGGCGTGATCATGCTCGTGGTCCTGGCCGCCTTCTCCGCCGTCTACCTGCGGTTGAGCACGAAGGACTGACCATGACCCGGACACTCATCTCGCACGCTCAACTCCGGCGCGGCCGCGGCCGGGTGCTCTACTGGACCACGCTGGTGGTCGTCGTCCTGGGGTTCACCCTCGTCTTCCTCGGTCCGCTCTACTGGATGGTCACCGGCGCGCTCAAGTCGGGCCAGGAGATCGCGCAGACGCCGCCGACGCTGTTCCCGCGGGATCCGCAGCCGCAGAACTACGTCGACGCGTGGACCCAACTGGACCTGGCGAAGCTGTTGTTCAACACGTTCTACTACGCGGCCGGCGCGGTGCTGTTCCAGCTCGTGTTCGACACCGCGGCGGCGTACGCGCTGTCCAAGCTGCGGCCGGCCTTCGGCAACGTGATCCTCGGCGCCATGCTGGCGACCCTGATGATCCCGGCCATGGTGCTGATCGTCCCGCAGTACCAGACCGTGATCGACCTGCCGGTGCTGAACATCAGCCTGATCGACTCACCGTTCGCGATCTGGCTGCCGATGGTCGCCAACGCCTTCAACATCTTCCTGCTCAAACGATTCTTCGACTCGATCCCGGAAGAGATCATGGCGGCCGCCTTCGTGGACGGGGCCACGCCCCTGCGTACCCTCTGGTCGATCATCCTGCCGATGTCACGGCCGATCCTGGGCGTGGTGTCGATCTTCGCGGTGACCGCGGTGTGGAAGGACTTCCTCTGGCCGCTGCTGGTCATGCCGCACCCGGAGACCCGCACGATCAGCGTCGGCATCTACGCCTTCGCGGCCGGCACCCCGCAGAACGTGGTGGTCGCCGCGTCGGTCATCGCGGCGCTCCCGACCGTGGTCATCTTCCTGATCTTCCAGCGCAACATCATGTCCGGCCTGACCGCAGGCAGCCTCAAGGGATGACGGGATGACAATGCAGTGGTGGCGTGACGCCGTGATCTACCAGGTCTATCCGCGCAGTTTCGCCGATGGCGACGGTGACGGGGTCGGTGACATCGCCGGCATCCGCGCCCGGCTCGGCCACCTGAGAGACCTCGGCGTCGACGCGATCTGGATGAGTCCCTGGTACCCCTCCCCGATGGCGGATGCCGGGTACGACGTGTCCGACTTCCGCGACATCGACCCGGTCTTCGGCGATCTGGCCGAGGCGGAGGCGCTGATCGAGGAGGCGCACGCGGCCGGCATCCGGATCATCGTCGACATCGTCCCGAACCACATCTCCAGTGAGCATCCGTGGTTCAGGGCGGCCCTGGCCGGTGGCCCGGAGCGGGACTATTTTTGGTTCCGTAAAAGCCAAAATATGCCTACAAACTGGGTGGGGGAATTCGGCGGGACCGCCTGGACCCGGGTCGACGACGACACCTGGTACCTGCACCTGTTCACCCCGGAGCAGCCGGACCTGAACTGGGAGCATCCCGACGTCCAGGCCGAGTTCGAGAGCATCCTGCGGTTCTGGTTCGACCGGGGCGCCGACGGCATCCGGATCGACTCGGCGGCGCTGCTGTTCAAGGACCCGGCGCTGCCCGAGGTCGTCGAGGGACAGCCGCACCCGTTCCACGACCTGGACGCGGTGCACGACGTCTACCGCTCCTGGCGCCGGATCGCCGACGAATACGAGGGCCGCGCCCTGATCGGCGAGGTGTGGATGCCGGACGTCGAGCGGTTCACCAACTACCTGCGCCCGGACGAGCTGCACGCGGCGTTCAACTTCGACTTCCTGGGCTGCGCCTGGGATCCGCGGCTCATGCGCGACTGCGTCGACCGCACCCTCGGCGCGCACGCGCACGTCGGCGCCCCGCCCACCTGGGTGCTGTCCAATCACGACGTCACCCGGCACGTGACCCGCTACGGCCGCGCCGACACCACGTTCAGTTTCGAGAACAACCTCGACGGCACCCCGGTCGACCTGGAGCTGGGCACCCGGCGGGCCCGGGCGGCCGCGCTGCTCACCCTCGCGCTGCCCGGCTCGGCCTACATCTACCAGGGCGAGGAGCTGGGCCTCTGGGAGAACGAGGCGATTCCGCACGACCAGATTCAGGATCCGATGTACGCGCGACGCGGCCACACCCGCGACGGCTGCCGCGTGCCGATGCCCTGGTCGGGCGACGAGCCGCCCTACGACTTCACCACCGGCGCCCCGTGGCTTCCCCAGCCGGCCGAGTGGAAGGACCGGACCGTCCAGGCCCAGACCGGTGACCCCAGCTCGATGCTGGAGCTCTACCGGTCGGCGATCCGTCTGCGCACCTTCACCGGCCACGACTTCGCCTGGCTGGACCGTGGCGAGGACGTGCTCGCCTGGACCCGCGGGACGGATTTCGCCTGTGTGCTGAACCTCTCCGGCGCACCGGTGTCCCTGCCGGAACACCGGGGCATCCTGCTCGCCAGCAGCCCGCTCGACGGTGACCTCCTCCCCCGGGACACCGCGGTCTGGCTGCGCCTCCGGTAGAGGCCCGACAACGTCCGGGGTGGTGGCACCCACCGAAGCCACCGCCCCGGCGATCCCCAGAACACCTCTCGTGGAAGAAAGGTGCGCTCCCGTATGTCCAGATTCAGGCTGATAGCCGCGGCGACAGCCGCCGCACTGATGGCCGCCCTCGTGCACGCCCCGCCCGCCATGGCCGCCGGTCCGAACCTCGCGGCCGGCAAGACCTTCAGCGCCTCCAGCTACACCGACGTCTACCCGGCCGGGAACGCCGGCGACGGCAACGCCAACACCTACTGGGAGAGCAACAACAACGCCTTCCCGCAGTGGCTCCAGGTCGACCTCGGCACCGCCACCCAGGTCAACCAGGCCGTCCTCAAGCTGCCGCCGGCCACCGCCTGGAACACCCGCACCCAGACGCTGTCCATCCAGGGCAGCACCAACGGCACCTCGTTCAGCGATCTCAAGGCGAGCGCCGGATACAGCTTCAACCCGTCCTCCGGCAACACGGTGACGATCGATTTCGGTACGGCGAGCGCGCGCTTCGTCCGGCTGAACTTCACCGGCAACACCGCCTGGCCCGCCGGGCAGCTCTCCGAACTGGAGGTCTACGGCCCGGTGACCGGGGACAGCCAGGCGCCGACCGCACCGGGCAACCTCGCCTACACCCAGCCGGCGAGCGGGCAGATCCGGCTCACCTGGAACGCGTCGACCGACAACGTCGGCGTCACCGGCTACGACGTCTACGCCAACGGGGTGCTGCGCACGTCGGTGGCCGGCAACGTGCTGACCTACATCGACAACCAGCCGGACAGCGCGACGGTCGCCTACTATGCCCGGGCCAAGGACGCGGCGGGCAACGTGTCGGCGAACAGCAACACGGTGACCCGCACCGGAACCCCGCAGAACGGCACGAACCTGGCGGTCGGCAAGCCGATCGAGGCGTCCTCGGTGATCCACACCTTCGTGGCCGCGAACGCGAACGACAACGACACCGCCACCTACTGGGAGGGCAGCGCGTACCCGGCGAACCTCACGGTCAAGCTGGGCGCCAACGCCACCGTGTCGTCGGTGGTGGTCAAGCTGAACCCGGCGACCGAGTGGGGCGCGCGGCAGCAGACGTTCGCGATCCTCGGGCGGGAGCAGTCGGCGTCCGCGTACACCACGATCGTGGGCTCCGCGACGTACAGCTTCAATCCGGCGAGTGGCAACACGGTGACCGTGCCGGTGAGCGCGACCACCGCGGACGTCCGCCTGTCCTTCACCGCCAACACCGGCGCGCCCAGCGGCCAGGTCGCCGAGCTCCAGGTCATCGGCACCCCGGCGCCGAACCCGGACCTCACGATCACGGCCGTCTCGGCCTCTCCGGCCATGCCGGTCGAGACCGACGCGATCACGCTGTCCGCCACGGTGCGCAACGCGGGCACGGCCGCGTCTCCCGCCTCCGAGGTCAACTTCTACCTGGGTACGGCGAAGGCCGGCACCGCCTCGGTGGGTGCTCTGGCAGCGGGCGCCACCGCGACCGTCACCGCCTCGATCGGCGAGCGGGACTCCGGCACCTACCCGGTCAGCGCGAAGGTCGACGAGGCGAACACGGTCCTCGAGACCAACGACGCCAACAACTCCTACAACAGCCCGAACAACCTGGTCGTGACGCCGGTCAGCAGTTCCGACCTGGTCGCCTCGGTGGTCTCCTGGTCCCCGGGCAACCCGGCGGCCGGCAACACGGTCACCTTCTCGGCGACGCTGAGGAACCAGGGCACCGCGGCCAGCGGCGGTGGCGCGCACGGCGTCACCATGACGATCCTGAACGGCGCCTCCATGGTGAAGACGTTCACCGGCTCGTGGACGGGCACCCTGGCCGCCGGCGCCTCGTCGCCGTCGATCAACCTGGGCACCTGGACCGCGGCCAACGGTAAGTACACGGTTCGGACGGTGGTCGCGAACGACACCAACGAACTGCCGGTGAAGCGGGGCAACAACACCAGCGAGAAGCCGTTCTTCGTGGGGCGTGGCGCGAACATGCCGTACGACATGTACGAGGCCGAGGACGGTCAGACCGGCGGCGGCGCGCAGGCCGTCGGCCCGAACCGGATCGTCGGTGACCTGGCCGGCGAGGCGTCCGGCCGGAAGGCGGTCACGCTCAACCAGACCGGCTCGTACGTGCAGTGGACCACCCGCGCGGCGACCAACACGGTGGTGGCACGGTTCTCCATCCCGGACGGCACGACCAGCTCGATCAACGTGTACGTCAACGGCACGCTCAACAGGACGTTGCCGCTGACCTCTCGTTTTGCCTGGCTGTACGGCAACGAGACCAACCCGCAGAACTCGGGGACCGGTCCGCGCCACATCTACGACGAAGCCAACATCATGTTGACTGGATCAATACCTGCCGGAAGTACTGTCAAGCTACAGAAGGATGCAGTCAACACGGGCAACATCGCCATCGACTTCATCAACCTCGAGCAGGTCGCCCCGATCGCCAACCCGGATCCGTCCCGCTATGTCGTGCCGGCCGGATTCGACCACCAGTCGGTGCAGAACGCACTGGACGCCGCCCGTCAGGACGCCACCAAACTGGGCGTCTACCTGCCGGCCGGCGACTACCAGACCAGCAACAAGTTCCAGGTGTACGGGCGGTCGTTGCGGGTCATCGGCGCCGGTCCCTGGTACACCCGCTTCCACACCCCGTCCACCCAGTCCGAGACGGACGCCGGCTTCCGGGCCGACGCCACCGCCAACGGCTCGACGTTCGCGAACTTCGCGTTCTTCGGCAACTACACGATCCGCATCGACGGCCCCGGCAAGGTGTTCGACCTGGCCAACGTCGCCGACATCACGATCGACAACATCTGGGCCGAGCACACGGTGTGCCTCTACTGGGGCGCGAACACCGACCGGATGAAGATCACCAACTCGCGGATCCGGAACATGTTCGCCGACGGCGTCAACATGACCAACGGCAGCACCGACAACCTGGTCGACAACAACGACGCCCGGGCCACCGGTGACGACAGCTTCGCACTGTTCTCCGCCATCGACGCCGGCGGCTCCGACGAGATCAACAACGTCTACTCGAACCTGTCCACCACGCTGACCTGGCGGGCCGCCGGCATCGCGGTCTACGGCGGGTACGCCAACACGTTCAAGAACATCTACATCGCGGACACCCTGGTCTACTCGGGCATCACGATCAGCTCGCTGGACTTCGGCTACCCGATGAACGGTTTCGGCGCCAGCCCGCCGACCGTGTTCGAGAACATCTCGATCGTCCGGGCGGGCGGCCACTTCTGGGGCAGCCAGGTGTTCCCGGCGATCTGGGTGTTCTCGGCGTCCAAGGTGTTCCAGGGCATCCGGGTGAACAACGTCGACATCGTCGACCCCACCTACTCCGGGATCATGTTCCAGACCAACTACGTGGGCGGGCAGCCGCAGAACCCGATCAAGGACACGATCTTCACCAACGTGTCGATCACCGGGGCGAAGAAGAGCGGCGACCAGTTCGACGCGAAATCCGGCTACGGAATCTGGGCCAACCCGATGCCGGAGGCGGGCCAGGGGCCGGCGGTCGGCTCGGCCACCTTCACCAACCTCCAGTTGAACGACAACTACCGCGACATCGAGAACCCGACGACCACCTTCACCATCACGCGGAACTGAGCAAAACGGGGATGAATGTGCCCGCGCCCACCCGGGTGCGGGCACATTCGTAAGATCCATCGGTGCAGATCGAGTTCACCCACGCCCGCTCCCCCGAGTACTACCGGAACAGGTTCCCGGACCGGACCTCGCGGACCGCCAAGATCCTGGCCGCCCTGGTCTACCCGATCGGGATCGTGGCCGTGTTCATCGTGGTGGGTGGCGAGTTCAGCCCGAACGCCCTGGTGACCGGGGGCCTGCTGATCCTGTCGGCGATCGCGGCGATCGGGTGCGCGCGGTGGCTGGCCGTGCGGGCGGCCCGCCGGACCGCTCCGGCGCCGGAAGCCGAGCTGGTCCCACACGACTGGGTGCTCACCGACGAGCGGCTCGTCGCGTCCACGGCAGAGTCGTCCACCGAGTACGAATGGTCGGCGTTCGAGGCGATGTGGGTGCTGGACGACGCCTACCTGCTGCGCACCGCGACCGGCCGGACCGTCGACATCCCGCGGGCGCCGCTGACCACGGAACAGGACGCCGAGCTGCGCACCTTCCTCTGCGCGGTGGTCGACCGCCCGGAATCCAGCATCGGCCCCGACCGCCCGGAGTCCAGCATCGGCCCCGACCGCCCGGAGTCCAGCATCGGCCCCGACCGCCCGGAGTCCAGCATCGGCCCCGACCGCCCGGACTCCGCCATCGGTTCGTCCGCGGACTCGCCGGCGGCCTGACCGTGCATCTCGAGATCAGCCGGAACGAGCCGTTGCCCCCGCTGCGCCGGATTCCGCGCCGGCTCGTCCCGCTCGTCGCGCCGCTCGTGGTGGCCGGGGTCGCCGGAACAGCGCTCGGCCTGTGGCTGGACGCTCCGGGCCCGTTCACCGTGTCCGCCGCGGTCCTGGCGATCACCGGGCTGGGCGCGATCGGCATCGAGATCCGCACCCGCCCGCGCCGGGCCCGGCGGGTGATCACGCCGCTCCCGGAGACCTGGACCGTCACCGACGACGGCGTCGAGGTCCGCACGGCGGAGAGCCGCAAGGTGTGGAACTGGGCACTGGTCCGTTCGGTATCCACCCATGCGGACCGTTACCGCCTGACGCTGAACGGCACGGCCCACGTCGATCTGCCCCGACCGGAGTTCCCGGCCTCCGGCGCGCTGCTCGACGACTTCCTCCGGCGGCGCACGCTGCTGCCGCCGCTGTCCGGAGGCCTTTCGCCCTGGTCACGGCGCTGACCCTGGTTTCGCTTGATGTCCGGTTCTACCGTCGTGGCATGCAGCCCGATCCGCGAGCCCGTGCCGGATGGCAGCGACCGCCGGAACCGCCGGTCACCTTCTGGTGGTTCCTCGTCCCCTTGCTGACCTGTGGGCTGGGCACGGCCCCGATGGTGCTGGCCGGTGCGATCAAGCTCCGCTCACGGACGCACCTGATCCTGTCCGGCGTCTACTTCCTGGCGTTCTTCGGCAACTGCGCGGGCTCGGCGGTCACCGGCGACGGCTCGGATTCGGCGGTGGCGGTCCTGCTCAGCATGGTCTCCCTCGTCCTGTGGGTGGTCGGGACGTTCCACGTCGGATTCCTCCAGCAGCGGGTCCGGGCCGAGTTCTTCGGCCGGAACACCCAACCCCGACCCCAACCTCCGGCGTACGGCAGAGCCACGCCCCGCCCCCGCCTGACCCACTACCCGCCGCCGCGCCCGGACTGGAACCGGGTGCCGGCCGTCGATCCGGCGCTGGCCAGGGCGCAGTGGCGGGCCGCCCGCCGGGAGGAGGCCCGCCGGGTCCAGGCCGAGCAGCCGTCCATCGCCTCCGAGCTGATGATCGGCCGCCCCGACCTGCCGGGCCGCGAGTACGACGACGGTGGCCTCGTCGACGTCAACCACGTCCCCGCCGAGTGGCTGGCCCGCGCCCTGCGGATCGAGCGTCCGCTCGCCGACCGCATCGTCGAGGCCCGCGACCTGCACAACGGTTTCACCAGCCCGGACGAGTTGCTGGTCTACTGCGACGGCCTGACCCCGGAAAAACTGGCCCAGTTCCGAGACCGCCTGGTGTTCATGCCCCGCTGACCGCCCCCCGCTGACCGCCCCGCTGACCGCCCCCGCTGACCGCCCCCGCTGACCGCCCCGCGGCCGAGGCCCCGCGATCTTGAACGATTGGCCACCCCCCAGGAGCCTTCTTCTTGGCCGCCCGCGGCCGAGTCCGCAATCCCTCGCCAGCGGACGCGTCACCCGGAGCGACCTTGGACGATTTGCCACCGTCTCGGGTGGCAAATCGTCCAAGATCGCCTAACCTCAGCATGCAAAGCGGGCAAAACGGTCGCCTAACTCCGTCGAAAGCCCCATTTCCACCTAACGCGGCGGACGGCGGCCCCCAATCGGCGATTCGCCCGACCGGGTGCTTGACGTAGAACCACGAACACCCAAGAAGAAGACTCCCAGCGGTGGGAAAGCGTCCAAGATCGCGGCGGAGGCCCGGAAGGCCCGGAAGGCGGGGGAGGCGGGGGAGGCGCGGGAGGCGCGGGAGGCGCGGGAGGCGCGGGAGGCGCGGCTTTGATGTCAGGCGGCCGGGATCGACGAGATGGGGCGGGCGTCGCCGAGAACCGGATCGACCTCGTACATCCGGGCTTCGGCCAGGTCGAAGTACATGCCGGCGAGGCGCAGCCGGCCGGACGCCTCGGCGGCCCGGACCGCCGGATAGGTGCGCAGGTTGGCGAGTTGCCGCACGACGTTGTCGGTGCAGCAGCGTTCCTCGTCGGCGATGTCGCCGAAGTCGACCCCGGAGAGGGCGAGCCAGTCGCCGAGTGCGGAGCCGGGTGGGGCCGCGCCGCTCATCAGGGCACGGACGGCCCCGCAGCCGGAGTGGCCGCAGACCGTGATGGTGGTGACGCCGAGGACGTCCACGGCGTATTCGACGGCCGCGCCGGCCGAGACGTCGCCGGCGCCGTGCGGGGGCACGATGTTGCCGACGTTGCGGACGCAGAAGAGGTCGCCCGGGCCGCTCGCGGTGATCAGGTTGGGGACCAGCCGGGAGTCGGCGCAGGTGATGAAGAGCTGCTGCGGCCGCTGACCGTCGCGGGCCAGGTCGGCCAGGTGCGGCCGGACCAGCGGGGCCACGGTGCGCTCGAACTCGGCGATGCCGGCCGCCATGGCGCCGCGGCGCTGCTGGTCCATGTCCTGCCAGCGGGACCAGGAGCCGAGCACCCGCGGGGTGCGTTTGCCGCTGCCCAGCCGGCCCGAGGTGGCCTGGGAGAACCAGGAGTCGTGCACCTCGCGGATCCGGACCGTGCCGCTGGTCCGCTCGTGTGCCGAGCACCAGTCGCGGATCGTCTCGTAGGCGCCGTGGTCCAGGTAGTCGAGGTGGAGTTCGAGGTCGACGTCGCTGCCGCCCGGTACGCCGCCCAGCTCACGGGTGAGGCGGGCCGACTCGACGAAGGACAGGGTGCCGTTGATGGTGACCAGCCAGTCGCCGGGGGCGCGTTCGACCCGGCGGATCTCGGAGCGGGTGAGTCGCCAGAGGATCAGCAGCGCCGCGGTGATCATGCCGAGGGCGACGCCGGTGAGCAGGTCGGTGGCGACCACGCCGAGGGCGGTGACCAGGTAGGTGGGCAGTTCCCGGTGCCGGGCGTAGGTGCGGATCTGGGCCAGGCTGACCAGCCGGAGTCCGACCACGATCAGTACGGCGGCCAGCACCGCCATCGGAATGGTCTCCAGCAGGCCGGCGCAGAGCAGCACGAACGCCGCGACCCAGACGCCGTGCAGGATCGCCGAGACCCGGGTACGCGCGCCGGCCGCCACGTTGGTGGAGCTGCGCACGATCACGCCGGTCACCGGGAGCCCACCGAGCAGGCCGGATGCGGTGTTGGCGGCGCCCTGGGCGACCAGTTCCCGGTTGAGGTTGGCGCGCGGGCCGTCGTGCAGCCGGTCGACGGCGACCGCGGAGAGCAGCGACTCGACGCTGGCGACCAGGGCGATGGTGAGGACGGCCACGGCGATCTCGCGGACCGGGGCGTCCGGCCAGCTGGGTGTGATCAGCCCGGCGAGCGGTTCGTCGGGCAGGTCGACCCGGGTCACGTCGGCACCGGTGGCGGCGGCGAGCGCGGTCATCGACACCACCGCGACCAGGGCGGCGGGGAGCATCGAGCTGCGGATCAGGCGGGGCCAGAACACCAGGACGGCGACGGTGAGGATGCCGAGCACGGCTGCCGCGCCGTGGTGGGCGGCGATCTGGCCGGGCAGGTCGCGCAGGTTGCGCCAGGCGGAGCTCTGCGGGGTGCCGCCGAGCATGACGTGCACCTGGCTGAGCGCGATGACCAGTCCGATGCCGGCGAGCATGCCGTGTACGACGGCGGGTGACAGGGCCAGGGCGGCGCGGCCCATCCGGGACGCGCCGAGGAGGATCTGCACCAGGCCGGCGACCGCGACGATGGCGGCCGTGCCGGCGAATCCGAAGTCGGCGACGGCGCCGGCGACTATCACGGTGAGGCCGGCGGCCGGGCCGCTGACCTGTAACGGGGCGCCGCCCAGGGCGCCCGCGACGAGTCCGCCGACGACGGCGGCCACGAGTCCGGAGAGCAACGGGGCCCCGGAGGCCGCGGCGATGCCGAGGGACAACGGAATGGCGATCAGGAATACGACGATGGACGCCGGCAAGTCCCGGCGCAGGATCTGCGTCAAGTCGGACATTTCGGTAATGTACCGAAGGTCGGTTAACGGGTGATTAACTAACCGGCCCTTACAGTAAGTACACAGAAAGTGCCGCCCAGTGGATCACCGGGCGGCACTCGGGCGCACAACTGTGCGGTCAGGACTTCCAGACCTCGTTGTTGGCCTCGTAGATCTCCCGCAGGATGGCCGGCACGTCGTAGGTCAGCTTCCAGTCCGGGTAGTGCTCCTCGAACCGGCCGGTGCCGCTGATCCACCACTGGTGGTCGCCCTGCCGGGCCTGGTCCACGTACTCGGTACGGGCCTCCAGACCGGTGATCTCCGAGGCGATCTTGAAGGCCTCGATGTGCGAGCAGTTGGAGAACCGGCCGCCGCCCATGTTGTAGATCTCGGCCACCCGCGGCGCCTTGTGGAACGCCTCGAACGCGGTGATCAGGTCGTGCGAGTGGATGGCGTCGCGGACCATCTTGCCCTTGTAGCCGAAGATCTTGTACGTCCGCTGCTCCATCACGCAGCGCATCACGTACGCCAGGAATCCGTGCAGTTCGGCCGCCGAGTGGCCGGGACCGGTCAGCGTGCCGCCCCGGAAGACCGCGGTCGGCATGTCGAAGTAGCGGCCGTACTCCTGGACCATGATGTCGGCCGCCACCTTCGAGGCGCCGAAGACCGAGTGCATGCTGTTGTCGATCGTCATGGTCTCGTCGATGCCGCCGTACCACCGGTGGTCCTCGGGCAGCTCATACCGCGTCTCCAGCTCGACCAGCGGCAGGGAGTTGGGCGTGTCGCCGTACACCTTGTTGGTCGAGGTGAAGATGAACGGCGCGTCGATCGCGTGCCGCCGGGTCGCCTCGAGCATGTTGATCGTGCCGACCGCGTTCACGTCGAAGTCGGTGAACGGCTCGCGGGCCGCCCAGTCGTGGCTGGGCTGCGCGGCGGCGTGGATGACCAGCCCGACGTTCGACCCCAGGCCGGCGAAGAGCTTGTCCAGCCCGTCCCGGTCCCGGATGTCGACGCTGTGGTGGGTGTACCGGTCGCCGACCTCCTTCACCAGGCGCTGGAGGTTCCACTGGGTGGAGCCGTCGGCACCGAAGAAGTAGCCGCGCATGTCGTTGTCGACCCCGACCACGTCCATGCCGAGGGCGGCGAAGTGCCGGACCGCCTCCGAACCGATCAGACCGGCCGATCCGGTGATTACGACGACGCTGCTCATGAAGGACCTCCGCGGGTGTCGGGCGTCACCGGGCGACACTACCGGTGAGCTGCAAAGGACCTCCGGCCCGGGCTGGAGTGTCGCCATCGTCATGCTTGACCGCGGCACGAAACGGGCACGTCACAGATTCGCTACATCCTATGGAAAGGCTCCGGCGAAACCGGGCTGAACCTAGTGCAGAGGCGGTCTCGATGACGGAGTCATTACAGGCGTCGGATCCGCGCGTCCCCGAGCGGACCGCACTCACCCTCGGCGTGGAGGAGGAACTCCACGTCGTCGACCTCGGCACCCGTGAGCTGGTTCCCCGGGCGCCGGAGATCCTGGACCGGCTGGACGAGGCGCACTTCTCGGCCGAGCTGCACCGGTCCGTGGTGGAGACCAACACCCCGGTCAGCACCACCCTGGACGATCTGCGGGCCGGGATCGTCGCCCGGCGGCGGGCGGCGATCGGGGTGGCCGAGTCGCTCGGCCTCGGGCTGGTCGCGGCCGGCACCGTACCGTTGGTCGACCTGGACGCGCTGCCTGTCACACCGACGTCCCGCTACCAACGGATGCTGCACGAGTACCAGATGCTCGTCCGTGAGCAGCTCATCTGCGGCGCCCAGGTGCACGTCGGGGTGCCGGACCGGGACGAGGCGGTCGCGGTCGCCCAGCGGGTGACGCCGGTGCTGCCGGTGCTGCTCGGGCTCTCCGCCAGCTCGCCCTACTGGATGGGTGAGGATTCCGGGTACGCCAGTGTCCGCTCCCTGGTGTGGATGCGCTGGCCGACCGCCGGCGACAGTGGCCGGCTGCACTCGGCGGAGGAGCACGAGGCCCTGGTCAGCGACCTGATCGCGTCCGGGACGATCAGTGACCCGAAAATGGTCTACTTCGACGTCCGGCCGTCCGCGCACGTGCCCACCGTGGAGCTGCGGGTCACCGACGCCAGCCCCGACGTGGAGACCGTGGTGCTGTTGGCCGGGCTGTTCCGCGCGCTCGTGCTGCGCGCCCGGGCCGAGCACCGGGCCGGTCTCCCGATGCCCCATCCAACCGCCCCGCCAACCACCCGTAAAACGGAGACAAGACCTTTCCTGATCAGGCCGCCGCTGCACCGGGCCGCGATGTGGCGGGCAGCCCGGTCCGGTCTGGAGGGCGACCTGCTGGACCTGCCCCGCTCGCCGGTTCCGGTGCCGGCCGCCGTCGCGGTGGAGCGCCTGGTCGGCGAGCTGCGCCCGCAACTGGAGGAGCTGGGCGACTGGGACCAGGTCTTCGACCTCACCCTGCGAGCGCTGAGCCGGGGCAGCTCGGCGGCCCGGCAGCGGCGCGCCCAGGCCCGGCGCGGCCGGCTCTCCGACGTGGTCGACCTGCTGGTGGCCGAGACCCGCGGCGGGGTGACCGAGACGGGGCCGGCGGGCGCCCCGGCGCCGGCGCTGATCGAGGCGTACGTGGCCGACGGCGACGAGGCCTTCCCGGGCGGGCGCGTCTCCCCCGCCTACGCCGGGATCCTGCCGGTGCTCACCTCGCTCGGCGCCACCGGCCTGCGGCACCGTGAGGACCACCGCGACGACGAGCAGCGCGCCCGTGGGATCACGTTCAGTGTGGCCGGTGAGGCCGCCACCCGGCTGTTCCCGTTCGACCTGGTGCCCCGGATCGTGCCGGCCGGCGACTGGCGGCACCTCACCGAGGGCCTGACGCAGCGGGTCCGGGCGCTCGACGCGTTCCTCAACGACGTCTACGGCGACCGGCAGGTGGTGGCCGACGGCATCGTGCCCGGCTGGGTGATCGACGGGTCGCCGGAGCTGCGGGCCAGCGGCGCCCTGATCAGCCGCCCGGCGGTCCGCGCCCAGGTGGCCGGGGTCGACCTGGTCCGTGACGGGGCCGGGAAGTGGTGCGTGCTGGAGGACAACCTGCGGGTGCCGTCCGGGATCGCGTACGCCATGCAGAACCGCCGTCTCACCTGGAGCGTGCTGCCCGAGCTGCCCCGCCCGGCCGCGCTGACCTCGGTGGAGGAGACCCCGCGCCTGCTGAAGCGGGCCCTGCTGGAGGCGGCCGGCCCGTCCGCCGGCGACGATCCGGCGCTCGTGGTGCTCAGCCAGGGTCCGGACGACTCGGCCTGGTTCGAGCACCGGATGCTCGCCGAGGCCATGGAGGTGCCGGTGGTCCGCAGCACCGAACTGTTCGTCGACGAGGGCCGGGTGTGGCGGCTGCGGGACGGCCACCGGCGCCCGGTCGACGTCATCTACCTGCGTATGGGCGAGGACAGTCTGGTGCACTCGCCGGGCGCGGACGGCATGCCGCTCGGCCCCAGCCTGGTGTCCGCGCTGCACGCGGACACCGTCGTGCTGGCCAACTCGCTCGGCAACGGGGTGGCCGACGACAAGGCGGTGTACGCCTTCGTCCCCCGCCTCATCGAGTACTACCTGGGCCAGAAGCCGCTGCTCGCGGACGTGCCCACCTATCTGTGCGGGATCCCGGAGCAGCGTGCCGAGGTGCTGAGCCGTCTCGGCGAGCTGGTCTGCAAGCCGGTCGACGGCTACGGCGGCGACCGGATCGTGATCGGCCCGCACGCGAGCCCCGCCGACCTGGACGCGCTGCGCCGGCAGATCCGGGCCGCCCCGCACCGCTGGGTGGCGCAGGAGCTGGTCGAGCTCTCCACCCATCCGGTCTTCGACGGGCACCGGCTCGCCCCGCGGCACGTCGACCTTCGGGCGTTCGTCTTCACCGGTACGGAGTCGGTGGTGGCCCCGGCGGCCCTGACCCGGGTGGCGCCCGCCGGCAGCATGATCGTCAACTCCTCGCGGGGTGGCGGATCGAAGGACACCTGGTTGCTCGGCTGACATCAGGAGGTATTTCATGTGTGGAATCGCCGGCGAGATCCGTTTCGGCGACCGGCCCGCGGACACCGAGGCGGTCCGGCGGATGCTGCCAAGCCTTGCGTCTCGCGGCCCGGACGGCCACGGGCTCTGGACGCACGGACGGATCGCTCTCGGTCACCGGCGACTGAAGATCATCGACCTGTCGGAGGCCGGCGCCCAGCCGATGACCGATGACCGGCTGGGCCTGACCGTGGTCTTCAACGGCTGTGTCTACAACTACCGGCAGTTGCGCCTGGAGCTGGAGAAGGACGGCTACACGTTCTTCTCCGGTTCGGACACCGAGGTGATCCTCAAGGCGTACCACCGGTGGGGCGCCGACTGCGTCACCCGCTTCCTCGGGATGTTCGCCTTCGCGGTGGTGGAGCACGACAGCGGGACCGTGACGCTGGCCCGCGACCGGCTCGGGATCAAGCCGCTCTACCTGGCCGAGTCGCCGGGGCGGCTGCGGTTCGCCTCCACGCTGCCCGCGCTGCTCGCCGCGGGCGGTGTGGACACCACCCTCGACCGGGTGGCGTTGCAGCACTACATGACGTTCCACTCGGTGGTGCCGGCGCCGCGCACGATCCTGGCCGGGGTCCGCAAACTACCGCCGGCCACGATCCGGGTGATCCGGGCGGACGGCACGTCCACCGAGCGGGTGTATTGGGAGGCGTCCTTCACCCGCCCGGCGGATCGGGCCGACTGGGCCGCCGCGGTCCGGGACAAGCTGCGGCAGGCGGTGGAGCGGCGGATGGTCGCCGACGTGCCGGTCGGGGTGCTGCTCTCCGGCGGGCTGGACTCCAGCCTCATCGTGGCGCTGCTGGCCGAGCGGGGGCAGGCGGGCCTGACCACGTTCAGCATCGGGTTCGAGGCCGGCGGCGGGGAGAGCGGGGACGAGTTCGAGTTCTCGGACATCGTGGCCAAGCACTTCCAGACCACTCACCACCAGATCAGGATCGGTCACGAGCGGTTCCTGCCGGCGGTGATGCGGACCGTCGAGGCGATGAGCGAGCCGATGGTGAGCCACGACTGCATCGCCTTCAACCTCCTCGGTGAAGACGTTGCAAAGCATGTCAAGGTGGTGCAATCTGGGCAGGGTGCCGATGAGATCTTCGCCGGCTACAGCTGGTACCCACCCCTCGCCGGCGTGCCCCGGGAACAGGCCGCCGAGGCGTACGCGAAGGAGTTCTTCGACCGCACGCACGCCGAACTGGCCCGGCAGCTCAACCCCGCCTGGACGGTCGGCGAGGACCTGGCCCGGGAGTTCGTGGCGGAGAGCTTCGGCCGGCCCGGGGCGACCACCGCGGTCGACGCGGCGCTCCGGCTCGACTCGCAGGTGATGCTCGTCGACGATCCGGTCAAACGGGTCGACAACATGACCATGGCGTGGGGGCTGGAGGCACGCGTACCGTTCCTGGATCACGAACTGGTCGAGCTCGCGGCGGCCTGCCCGCCCGAGCTGAAACTGGCCCACGACGGCAAGGGAGTGCTCAAGGAGGCGGCCCGCGGGCTGGTGCCCGACGCGGTCATCGACCGGCCGAAGGGCTACTTCCCGGTGCCCGGCATCCGGCATCTGGAGGGTCCGGTGCTCGACATGGTCCGGGACGCGCTGCACGCGCCGGCCGCCCGGGAGCGGGCGCTGTTCCGGCCGGAGTACGTGTCGGCGCTGCTCGCCGACCCGAACACCCCGCGTACCACGCTCGGGGCGAATCAGTTGTGGCAGCTCGCGCTGCTGGAGATGTGGCTGCAGAACAGGGGAATCTGAGCATGGAGGGTCAGCTCCACCGTGTCGACGTGACAGTGCTGCCCGCGGGCTGGAACCGCGTCGAGCCGGAGATCGCCGGGAACTGGTCGCCCACCCTGTCACCGGACGGGCGGCACATGGCGTACGTCTCCGACCGGGGCGGCGCGCCGGCGGTCTGGGTGCAGCCGGTCGGCAGCGAGCTGGCCTTCCGCGTCGGCACCGGCCCGGAGCCGGTGTCGGCGGCCGCCTGGTCGTCCGGCGGCGGCTGGCTGGCCTGCCAGATCGCCCCGGGCGGCGCGCCCCGGCAGGAGGTGTGGCTGGTCCGGCCGGACGGCTCCGACCTGCATCAGGTCGCCGGCTTCGGCGACGACACCGCGGACGACATGCGCTGGCTGCCGGGCCGCCCGGTGCTGGCCCTCACCGAGAACCTGACCAGCGCCATCCTGATCGACGTGACCGCGGGGACCAGGACGGTGGTGGCGCAAGGCGACCTTCTGTCGCTCTTGGACGTCGACCCGGCCGGGCGCTTCGCGCTTCTGCGGTACGGGCCGCGCGGCGCCCGCGAGATCATGCTGCGTGATCTGTCCACCGGCACCGGGAAGCCGGTCACCCGGGGCGAGAAGGCGGTGTTCAGCCCGGGCGGCGGGTGCGTCTACGCGCTCAGCCAGGACGGCGAGTTCCCGGCGCTGATCCGCGTCGCCGGTGACGCCGTGGAGGTCCTGGCCTCGGGTGGCGAGCTGGAGGACTTCACGATCACCGCCGACGGGCGTACCGCCGCGGTGTTGTTCAACGTCCGGGGCGGCGAGTCGGAAGCCGCGCTGATCGACCTGGACCACGACGGCGATCGCGGCCCGACGCCGGTGTCGCCGCTGCCCGGCCCGGTGGTCGGCGGCCTGGCGTGGAGTTTCGACGGGGCCACGCTCGCCTTCACGGCGGAGGGGCCCGGTCGACCGCGCGGCGTCTGGGTGTGGGCCCGGGAGACCGGCGAGATGCGTGCGGTCTCGGCGGCGCCGGCCTCGCCGGAGGCGGTCCACCCGACGCTGGAGGTGGTCACCGCGCACGACGGGCTCACCCTCAGCGGGTGGCTCTTCCGGCCAGGTACGCCGGGCCCGCACCCGACCGTGCTGTGGTTCCACGGCGGTCCGGAGGCGCAGGAGCGGCCCGGGCACGGCCCGCTGTTCCAGTCGCTGGTGGCGCGGGGCATCGCGGTGTTCGCGCCGAACGTGCGCGGCTCGTCCGGGTTCGGGCGCACGTTCGTCGAAGCGGACAACGGCGCCCGCCGCTACGACGCGATCGAGGACGTCCGGTCGTGCGTGACGTTCCTGCGGGAGTCCGGGATCGCCGGGCGGGTCGGGATCATGGGCCGTTCCTACGGCGGCTACCTGACGCTGGCCGCGCTGACCGCCTTCCCGGACCTGTTCACGGTCGGCGTCGACATCTGCGGGATGTCTGATTTCGATAGCTTCTATCGGCACACCGAGCCGTGGATCGCGGCGGCCGCGGTGAGCAAGTACGGCCATCCGGTGCACGACGCCGGCCTGCTGCGCGACCTGTCCCCGCTGCACCGGCTGGACCGGCTGCGCGCCCCGCTGCTGATCGTGCACGGCGAGAACGACAGCAACGTGCCGGTGATCGAGGCCGAGCGGGTGGTGGCGTCGCTCACCGAACGCGGGCACCCGCACCGCTACCTGCTCTTCCCCGGCGAGGGCCACGAACTGCTGCACCGCTCCGCGCGGGCCGAGTTCCTGCGGGTCACCCTGGACTGGCTGTCTCTCTATCTGACGGCCGAGTGAGAAGACGCACGTTGCCGGGGTGCCGGTAAGGGAGAAGGGTTGGAGGGCACGTTACCCCGACCGGCGGAAGGCTCTCCATGCCCCTGCGTCCCTGGGCGGTGTGGGCCGCCGGGCTGGCCGCGTACATCGTCGCCGTCCTGCACCGCAGCTCGATCGGGGTGGCCGGGCTCGACGCGCAGGAGCGTTTCGGCGTCGGCGCGGGCGCGCTGGCCGTCTTCGCCGTCGTCCAGTTGCTCGTCTATGCCGGGTTGCAGATCCCGGTCGGGCTCCTGCTGGACCGTTTCGGATCACTGAGGCTGGTGCTGTCCGGCGCGCTCGTGATGGCCGCCGGGCAGACCCTGATGGCGTTCACCGACGGGCTGAGCGGCGCGATCACCGCCCGGGTGCTGGTCGGCGCCGGGGACGCGATGACCTTCATCAGCGTGCTGCGCCTGGTGCCGGCCTGGTTCCCGGCCCGGCGGGTGCCGGTGCTCACCCAGCTCACCGGGATCATGGGCCAGATCGGGCAGGTGCTGTCCGCCGTGCCGCTGGCCGCCGTGCTGGCCGGCGCGGGCTGGGCCACCGGCTTCCTGGGCGCCGCCGCCACCGGCCTGTTCGTGGCGGTCGCGGTGCTGATCGCGCTGCGGGACACCCCGGAGCGGCGGATCAGCAGCGGCGGCGCGATGAGCTGGCAGCGGCTCGGCACCGACCTGGGCAGTTCCTGGCGGCACCCGGGCACCCGGCTGGGCCTGTGGGCGCATTTCACCACCCAGTTCACCGGCACGGTGTTCGCGCTGATGTGGGGTGTGCCGTTCCTGATCGCCGGGGAGGGTCTGAGCCGGGCCACCGCGGGCGTGCTGCTGACCGTCTTCGTGGTGACCGGCATGGCGGCCGGGCCGGTGCTCGGCCTGCTGACCCAG
The DNA here is from genome assembly GCF_019429605.1 of Actinoplanes hulinensis. NCBI lineage: Bacteria > Bacillati > Actinomycetota > Actinomycetes > Micromonosporales > Micromonosporaceae > Actinoplanes > Actinoplanes hulinensis. Next base: position 51,888 of record NZ_JAHXZI010000010.1, read on the forward strand.
CGGCACCCGCTGCGCCGCTCCCAGCTGGTGCTCGGGATCGTGGCCGCCAACATGGGCGCCTGGGCGCTGGTCATCGCATGGCCGGGGCGGGCGCCGCTGCCGGTGCTGGTGCTGCTCGTGGTGGCGCTGGGCCTGGGCGGGCCGGGTTCGATGATCGGGTTCGACTTCGCGCGCAGCTTCAACCCGCCGAGCCGGCTGGGCACCGCGACCGGGGTGGTGAACGTGGGCGGCTTCGTGGCGTCACTGATCACCATCCAGTTGATCGGGCTGATCCTGGACGCCCGTACCGGCGGCGGTAACGACTATCACATCGATGATTTCAAGGTCGCGATGTCGGTGCAGTTCCTGGTGGCGGCCGTGGGCGTGGCAGGCATTCTGCGGACCCGGCGGCTGGCCCGGCGCCGGGAGGGCATCGTGGTCCCCCCGCTGTGGACGGTGCTGGCGGAGCGTCGGGGTTTGGCGGCGGAGCGAGGGGTTAAGGCGAAGAGCTGACCCGGGAGTCCAGCGCAGAGGATCGGGAGGACATGTCCGAGCAGGCACAGGGCCGCTTCTGGTCCGGTATCGACATTCCGAAGACCGTCGCCGGCACGCTCGCGGCCGTCTCCGCCGCCGTGGCCGGCTCCTTCCTGGGAGTCGCCGGCACCCTGATCGGAGCCGCGGTGGCGGCCCTGATCAGCTCGATCGGCACGGAGGTCTACCACCGGTTCATCGACCGGGGGACGAGACGGCTACAAACGGCGTTCACGGTCGCACCGGCGGCGGTCGGCACCCCGGACGTGCCCGCCACCGACGAGGCTCCGTCCGGGGAGAACGACCGCCGGGTGCACTGGAAGCGGGTGGGGCTGGCGGCCGCCGCGTTCTTCGCCCTGGGGATGGGCACGCTGACGACCGCGGAGCTGTTCGCGGGACGATCGGCGGCGGACGTGACGAACGGGCGGGACACCGGCACCCCGACCATCCTGTTCCAGTCGGTGAGCGAGGACTCCGAAGAGGAGCCGTCGGGCGTGACGCCGTCGGCGGATCCGACCACGCCGGCCACCGAGGAGACGGCACCCGCACCGTCCGCCCCTCCGGAGACGGCCGAGCCCACGGCGACCACTCCGCCCGCCACCGAGGATCCGAAACTTTCGGAGACTCCGGAGAGGGAGTCGACCGAACCATCAACCGAATAGCGTCTGAGCAGGCATTAAGAAGAATGTTGCTACCGTTACGTTTCCGATAGTTATTGACAGTCGCGCACCGGGGTCAAATACTCAGCCCATCGATGAGTGTCAGCCCCGGTGCCGGCCGCATCCCCACGGCCGCGCCGGGATCCCCCGCTCCCCGAGGAGGACCCGTGCGCCCGTCCCCGCCCCCATTGCTCAGGAGAACGGCCATCGCCCTGCTGGCGGCCCTCGCCGTGGCCGTCGGCGCGACCGCCGCGACCGAGTCCCGCGCCGCCGCGGCCGGAGTCGAGGACGAGGGCGTGAGCTGCCCCGCCCCGGCGCTGCCGGACGCCGGCTCGCTGCCCACCGTGACCCGCCTGCCGGATCCGTTCAAACGGCTGAACGGCACCCGCATCACCTCGCAGGCCGACTGGCGCTGCCAGCGTAACGAGATCAAGAAGCTGGCCGAGAAGTTCGTCTACGGCGAGAAGCCGGCCAGGCCGTCGAGCGTCACCGGCACCGTCTCGGCGTCGAACATCACGGTGAACGTCAGCCACAACGGCCGCAGCGCCTCCTTCTCGGCCGGGGTCGAGCTGCCCAGCGGCACCGGGCCGTTCCCCGCGGTGGTGGTGCTCGGCGGATTCGGCGCGGACACCGCCACCATCAAGGCCGCCGGCGCCGCGGTGATCAAATATGACCCGTACACGGTGGGCCGCGAGGGCACCGGCCGGGCCAACAAGCAGGGCGCCTTCTACAGCGTCCACGGCTCGAACAGCGCCACCGGCCTGCTGGTGGCCTGGGCGTGGGGCGTCAGCCGGATCATCGACGTGCTGGAGCAGTCCGGCGGCTCGATCCTGCGCGGCGACGCCACCGGGGTCACCGGATGCTCGCGGTTCGGCAAGGGCACGTTCGTGACCGGCGCGTTCGACCAGCGGATCGCCCTCACCATGCCGATCGAGTCGGGCACCGCCGGCGTGCCGATCCTCCGCGGCGTCCCCGGCGAGGGCGCACAGAGCCTGAGCAGCGCGTACGGGGAGCAGCCGTGGCTCGGTGACGCGTTCGGCTCGTTCACCGGCAGCCCCACCCGGCTGCCGGTGGACACCCACGAGACGGTGGCCATGATCGCTCCGCGGGGGCTGTTCATCATGGACAACCCGCACATCGCCAACCTCGGTCCGCGGTCGGCGAGTGTGGCCGCACTCGCCGGGGCGGAGGTCTACAAGGCGCTCGGGGCGGGCGGGAACATCACGTACTGGTCGGACGTACAGGACGGCAGCCATTGCGCCAACCGGGCCGAGTGGCGTGAGCCGCTCCGGCAGAACATCCAGAGGTTCCTGCTGAAGACCGGGAACCAGACGGGCGTCATGCGGATCTCCAGCCGCGCGACCGGAAACCTGGCCGAGTGGCGCGACTGGCAGACCCCCGACCTCAGCGGCGGCACCACTCCGACCTCGCCGTCCACCTCGCCGCCGACCTCGCCGTCCACCTCGCCGTCGGCGCCGGGCACCTGCTCGACCAGCTACGTGCAGGGACAGCAGTGGGCGGACCGCTTCAACCTCACGGTGAACGTCTCGGGCAGCACCAACTGGGTCGTCACGGTCACCGCCCAGTCCCCGCAGTACTTCCAGAACAGCTGGAACGCGGCGACCACCCTGAGCAGCAACAACACGGTGCTGACCGCACGGCCGAACGGCAGCGGCAACTCGTTCGGCTTCACCGTGATGCACAACGGGAACTGGACCTGGCCGGCGATCTCCTGCCTGATCGCCTGAGGGGCGCCGGGGGCGGCCGCGACGGGGTGGCCGCCCCCGGGTGCCCTCACGACGACGCGGGTTCGGCGAACGGCAGCCGGACCAGGAACCTCGTGTCACCCGGCCGCGACTCCACCGAGATGTCGCCGCCGTGCCCGTTGACCACGATCCGGTACGAGATGTCCAGGCCCAGCCCGGTGCCCTCACCGACCGGCTTGGTGGTGAAGAACGGCTCGAAGACCCGCTTGCGGATCTCCGGCGGCATCCCGGGGCCGGTGTCCCCGACCGACACCACGAGCCGGTCGTCCTCCCGGAACGTCCGGATCGTCAACGTGCCCGCAGCGGACATGGCCTGGACCGCGTTGTCGATCAGATTGGTCCACACCTGGTTCAGCTCGGCCGGGTGGGCCGGGATCTGCGGCAGCTCCCGGTCGTACTCCTTCACCACCTCGACCCCGTCGCCGATCTTGTGGGCCAGCATGACCAGCGTGCTCTCCAGCCCGATGTGCACGTCGATCCACTGGTGCGCGGCCCGGTCCAGGTGCGAGTACTGTTTCGCCGACTGCACCAGCGACGACACCCGGCCGGTGGCGTCCTCGATGTCGCTCATCAGCTGCTCGGTCTCCAGCGCGTAACCGATCCAGTGGATCGCCTGGTCGAGCAGCTCCGGCGAGGCGAGCCGGGACTCCAGCTCGGTGAGGCACGCGGTGTCGATGCCGCCCTGGGCGAAGACCGGGGCCACGTCCCAGCCGCCGGTGATGTTCCGCTCGTCCATCCACTCGCCGAGCGCGTCCTCCAGGTCGGCGGTCTGCATCGCGGTCAGCGTGGGTGACTTGGCGGCCCGCTCGATCACCTCCTCCTGCAACTCCAGGAGCGCGGTGAGCCGGTCCGGGGCCACCTTGCCGGCCGCCAGCTTGCCGAGTTTCATCCGCATGGCGGCGACCCGCTGGCGCAGCGCGCTGGTGGCCCGGGCGGCGGCCGCCGCCGGATTGTTCAGCTCGTGCATGAGGCCGGCCGAGAGCGCGCCGAGGGCGGCCAGCCGCTGCCGCTCCCCGATCGCGGCCTGCGAGCTGCGCATCCCCAGCGCGAGGCCTTCGAGCAGGTGGATCGCCATCGGGAACCACTCCCGCATGAGCCACCCGAAGTCGGCCGCCGACACCATGAAGAACTCGCTGTCGGACAGCGCCCGCATCGACGCCATGTAGTTGCGGGGCACACCGTCGTCACGCAGGTACGCCTGGGTGGCGCCCATGTAGACGCCGCGCTGCTCGGTCCGGATCGTGGTGACGTCGTCCTCACCGACCCGCCGGGTCAGCGCGATCGTGCCGCTGAGCAGCACGAAGAACGCCTCGGCCGGGTCGCCCTCGCGAATCACCAGGCCGCCCGCCGGAACCCGCATGGTGCAACCGTGCGTGGCCAGCCAGCCGAGCTGCTCCTCGGTCAGCTTCTCGAACAGGAACAGCGTCCTCAGGTCGGCCGGGGTGAGAACCCCCGGCTCGCAGGGCTCGAGCCGGATCTCCTCGACGTCGGACATGGCTATGCCTCCAGGTAGCGGTGGACCAGCGCGACGGCCATCGCTCCCTCGCCGACCGCCGAGGCCACCCGTTTCACCGAGCTGGCTCGAACGTCGCCGGCGGCGAAGATGCCGGGAACACTGCTCTCCAGATAGAACGGATCCCGGTCGCGATCCCATCCCCGCGGACGCTCCCCGCCGACGAGCAGATCCGGCCCGGTACGGATGAAGCCCCGGTCGTCGCGCAGCACCGTGTCGCCGAGCCAGTCGGTCCGGGGTTCCGCGCCGATGAACACGAACAGGTATCCGCATTCGACGGTCGCCTTCGTACCGTTCTTGCTGTCGCAGACGGTGATCGCCTGGAGGTGGCCCGCGCCCTGTGCCCCGATCACCTCGCAGCGGGTCCGCACCTCGATGTTCTCCACCTGGGCGAGCTGCTGGATCAGGTAGTACGACATGGACGCCTCGAGCGAGTCGCCGCGCACCAGGAGGGTGACGCGGCGCGCGTACCTCGAGAAGAACAACGCGGCCTGACCGGCCGAATTGGCGCCGCCGACGATGTAGACGTCGGTGCCGGCGCAAGCCGGCCCCTCGGTGGCCGCCGACCCGTAGAACACGCCCGAACCGGTCAGGCCGGCGACCCCGTCGGCCAGCAGCGGACGGTACGAGACCCCGGTGGCGAGCAGCACGGCGTGCGCGGAGATCTCGCCGCCGTCGGCGAACGTGAGGGTCCGCGCGGACCCGTCCGTCCGGAGCCCCACCACCTCCCGGGTGGTCAGCGTCTCGGCCGCGAACTTGTCGGCCTGCCGGCGCGCCCGGTCGGTGAGCTGGGCGCCGGAGATGCCGTCCGGGAAGCCGAGGTAGTTCTCGATCCGCGAGCTCTGCCCGGCCTGGCCGCCGACCGCCTGCCGCTCGATCAGCAGCGTCCTGAGGCCCTCGGAGCCGCCGTACACCGCGGCGCCGAGCCCGGCCGGCCCACCGCCCACGATGATCAGGTCGTAGAAGTCGCGGCCCGGGTCGGTGGACAGGCCGGCCGCCCGCGCCACCTCCTGCACGGTCGGCCGGGACAGCGCCCGCCCGTCCGCGGTCACCACCAGCGGCACCGCCTCCGGCCCGGCCTCCGCGGCCTCCAGCAGGCGGCGGCCCTCCGGCTCGTCGGCGCCGAGATACCGGTACGGCACCAGGTTGCGCGCCAGAAAGTCACGGATCTGGAAGGACGGCTCACTCCACCGGTGCCCGACCACCCGGATGTCCGGCTGCTCCCGGTCACCGGTCGCCTGCCAGGCGTCGAGCAGCGAGTCCAGCACCGGGTAGAGCTTCTCCTCCGGCGGATCCCACGGCTTGAGCAGGTAGTGGTCGACGTCCACCACGTTGATCGCCTGGATCGCGGCGTCGGTGTCCGCGTACGCCGTGAGCAGTGCCCGCCGGGCGAACGGGAAGAGGTCCATCGCCTCCTCGAGGAACTCGATGCCGTTCATCTGCGGCATCCGGTAGTCGGCCAGCATCACCGCCACCCGGCCGCCGCGCAGCTTCAGCTCACGCAGCACCTCGAGCGCCTCGGCGCCGGACGACGCGCGGACGATCCGGTACCGGTCGCCGTAGCGGCGGCGCAGGTCGCGCGCGATGGCGCGGGACACCGACGGGTCGTCGTCGACCGTGAGGATCGCGGCTTGGCCCATGTGTGGTCCTCAGCTCTCGTGTTCAGCGGCTCCCAACAGCCTTCCATGCCCGGCGGTACTCAGGTGACCGTCAGCCGGCGGCCACCCGCGTGGTGAAGGCGGCCAGGTTGGCCATCGCCCGGTCGATCCGCTCGCTCAGCGTGAGCGTCTCCTCCCGGCGGATCAGCCGCATCCTCGGCTGCCGCCTACCTCGCAGATAAAGCGAACAGGCCAGATCCGAACAGAGGTACTCCCCCACGCTGTTGCCGTTGCGCCCCGCCGCCCCGGCCAGCGGCGCCACGAACAGCGACACACCCGACGCGGCGTGATCGGTCAGACAGACCCGGCACATGCTCGACCGCGTCGCACTGGCCCGCATCGCCTCCGGCCGGCGCAGCACGATCCCGGTCGGCCCGTCCTGCCCCGGCACCACGAGCAGCGCACGCATCGGCGCCCCCGGATCGGTCCAGCCGAGAAAGTCCAGGTCGTTCCAGGGGATGCTGCCGTCCGACAACCCCGGCGGCATCTTGATCCGGCTCGCCTCGCCCTTGCTGCAATTCACGAAGGAGCTGCGAATCTCCCTCTCCCCGAGTGCCAACATGCCCGCGAAGCTAACCCAACGCCAGGCTTCGCCTCACCCCATTTCCGGTACGGGCTGCGCCGCCCCCGCCGAATCCCGGCAGTTCCGCCGAGCCCCGCGAGTCCCTGCCGGGTCAAGCCTGTGCCGCGCCCGCCGGGCGTAGATCGGTGGTCCGGCCGGGTCAGAGGCGGTCGGCCAGGGCCAGGAAGCGGTCCGGGACGTCCTCGTAGCTGCGCAGGCGCCAGCCGGAACCGGAGAGCAGGGGGCCGAGGCACTCCTCGCTCATGGGTTCGCCGGGGCGGAGGGTGCGGCCGTGGCGGGCGGCCAGCTGGGCGCGGCCGGTGGGATGGAAGATCGTCAGGACGCCGCCGGGGCGGGTGACGCGGGCCAGCTCGGCCAGGCCGGCCAGCGGGTCCGGGAGGTGGTGGACCAGGCCGGCCGCGAAGATCACGTCGGTGGAGGCGGCCGCGACCGGCAGGCGGCGGGCGTCGGCCAGGACCAGGGTGGCGTCGTCGTCGCGGCCGGCCCTACGGGCGGCCTCCAGCATGCCGGCGGTGAAGTCGAGGCCCAGCACCCGGCCGGTGGGCCCGGCGGCCGCGGACAGCGCCGGCAACGCCCGGCCGGTGCCGCAGCCCACGTCCAGCACGACGTGGCCGGGGCGGACGCCGGCCAGGCGGACGGCCTCGGCGTAGCGGGGCATGTCGTCGCCGAACTTGGCGTCCCAGCCGGCGGCGCGGGCGGCGAAGAAGGCCTGGCTCTCCGACAGGTACCACCGGTCGGGGTCGGCCAGGTCGGGGTGCAGGTGGCGGATCACCGGCCAGTCCGGGTCGCGGTGGTCGATCACCACCTGGGCGCGGCGCTCGCCGTCGCCCTCGGCGAACCGGTGGCGGGGGCCGCCGCGGAGGAAGACCAGGACCTGGTCGGTGGCCGGTTCGAGGACGTTGAGCGCGGAGTCGAACATGCCGCGGCCGGGGCCGGTCAGGCCGAGGACGGCGTCGACGTTCCAGGCGCGGGCGGTGGACGGGAAGGCGGCGGCCAGGCGGGCGGCGAACGCGGCCGCGGCGCCGGGATCGCCGCCGTCGACGATCACGGTGAGCGGGGCACGCGGCGCCAGCACCTCGGCGAGCAGGGCGGTGACTTCGGCGATGCGTTCCGGCACGCTCCTCAGCATGCCGGTGCCGGTGTGACGGATGCAACGGCAGAACGGCTGTACTTTTTGTGACAGTTTGTCATCGCACTATGTCGCCGTACGGAACGTCCCCGCATTTCCGGCAGTCAAACACCGCATGCGAATACTGATGGGCGCGCTGGTCGCCGTGCTACTGGCCGCGAGTGGCTGCGCGGGGGTCGGATCCGGGTCGAACGACGGGTCGGGGCCGGCCGGGCCGGTGGATCCGGGCAGCGGGCCGCAGGCCGGCCTGGTCGAACTGCGGGTGGCCGTGGCGAAGTCGCTGGCGGAGGACTTTCCGGCGGTCGAGCAGGGCTTCGAGGAACGGAATCCGGGCATCGAGGTGCTGGTGGCGCCGGGCGAGGACGAATCGGCCGAGGTCGTGGTGACCGACGAGCCGGTCGCCGTGACCGTCGGCGAGGTCGAGACCATCGGGCAGCTACGGGTCGTGCTCGTGGACGGGGCCGGCGCGGAGGCCGCCGCGTTCGTGGAGTTCCTCCGCGACGGCGAGGGCCGGCGGATCCTGATCGACAGCGGCGTCCTACGTCCGTGACTCGACCCGGCCCGACCAGGAGCGGCCGGTGGCGAGATTGGTGGCGCCGCCGTCGAGGACCGCGCGGTGCACGGCGCGGGCCAGTGGCGCGCCCCACCGGGAACGCGGGCCACCATAGGCGGCCGGCGGCCCGTCCAGCGGGCAGAGCACGCAGACCGCGTCGGTGGACGTGCCGGTGGCGGCCAGCCCGAGTTCGGCGAGCGCCTGAACCTTCGCCTCGGTGGCCGTGGCGACCGCGTTGATCAGGGCGCCGTCGGCGAGCCGCTGCGGCACCCAGACGACGATGTTGATCGTGCCGGGCCGGTGGCCGAAGCCGGTCGCCTCGGGGTCGGCCGCCTGGATCGGGGCGCCCAGGCCGACGGTCGCGTGGACCTGCACGCCGTCGTCGTCAGCGGCCACCACGTCGGTCACGTCGACGCCGGTGAGCAGGCCGATGCCGGGTCCGGTGAGCCCGAGGCCGGCGGCCAGACCGGCCAGGTGCACGTCCGGGTCGGGCCGGGCGTAGGACATCGCGACGGACGCGTTGATCAACCACTCACGCGGCCCGGTGCCGCCGCCGAGGACCGCGCTGGAGGCGGCGAGCACCGGCTGCGGGAAGCGCCAGAGCAGCATCGGCACGTCCAGGCCGTCCTCCTGGCGATGGGTGAGGGACGGTTCCGCGAACATCCTCTCCACCCTATGCCCACTCGGTGGCGAGGACCGCCCAGATCTCGGTGTCGTTGCGGACGCCCTGCCAGGGGTACGACTGCCGTAGCAGCGCCTCCCGTGTCATCCCGAGACGGCGGGCCACGTTGGAGCTGTCGGTGTTGGCCGGGTTGCAGTGCCACTCGACCCGGTGCATGCCGCGGGTCTTGATGGCCCAGTCGATCAGCACGCGGACCGCCCGGGTGATCAGCCCGCGCCCGGTGGCGGCCGGTTCCAGCCAGCAGCCGACCTCGCAGTTGCCGCTCCTGGCGTCGAAGGCCACGAACATGGTGCCGCCGACCAGCGTCCCGTCGAGCCAGATGCCGTACAGCCGCTGGGTGTCGCGGGCGGTGTTGTCGGCGTACCGCTGGAGGGTGGCGGTCGCGCTGGCCAGGTCGGTGCTGACGCTGGCCCACGGAATCCACGGGTCGACCGTGGCCCGGGCCCGGTCCATGTGGGCGAGGAACTCGGCGGCCTGCCAGGGTTCGAGGGGGCGCAGTTCGGCGTCTTCGGTGAGTTCGATCGAGAACACGGGGGCAGCGTAGGCCCAAAGCCCGTACCGGCGGCCGACCGGGGCAATCACGATGGAGGTATGAGACACGCCGACGAGGTCAAGCGGGCGCTGGTGCAGGCGGCGGACGCCGCCCGGTTCGCCCCGTCGATCCACAACACGCAGCCCTGGCGCTGGGTGGTCCGGGACGGCGCCCTGGAACTCTACGGAGTGGCCGAGCGCCAGTTGCACGAACAGGACCCCTCCGGCCGGATGCTGCTGCTGAGCTGCGGAACAGCGCTGCATCACGCCCGGGTGGCGCTGGACGCCGAGGGCTGGAGCCACGACGTGGAGTATGCGGCCGACGAGCCGCTGGCGGTCATCCGGCCGGTCCGGCAGGTGCCGGCGCGACCGGAGGCGACCCGGCACTTCCAGATGCTCCAGGTCCGGCGGACCGACCGGCGGACGGTGACCGACGAGCGGGTGCCCGAGGACACGCTGCGCCACCTCGTGAAGGTCACCGAGGAGGCCGGGAGCCGGCTGCACGTGCTCGGCCGCGACCAGGTGATCGCGCTGGCCGTGGCGGTGGACCGGGCGCAGCACGCGGAGTCCGCCGACGGCCGGCTGGTGGCGGAGACCGCGGCCTGGGTGGGCGGCGAACGCGCCGAGGGGACCGGGATCCCGGCCTCGGCGCTGCCCGAGGAGGTGCCGCTCACCACGGTCGCCGAGCGTGACTTCGGGACGAGGGGCACCCTGGCGGCCGGTGACGGGCGCGACCGGGCGGCGACGTACGCGGTGCTGTACGGCGACGGCGACGCCCCGGAGGACTGGCTGCGCGCCGGGGAGGCACTGAGCGCGCTGTGGCTGGCCGCGACCGAACAGGCGGTCAGCCTGCTGCCGTTGAGCGGCCCGGTGGAGATCGCGTACACCCGGCGGACGCTGCGCCGGATGCTCGGCGACGCCGGTTTCCCCTACCTCGCGATGCGGCTGGGGACCCTGGACCCGGCGCATTCGGCACCCCCGAGGACGCCCCGGCTGCCGGCCGGCCAGATCATCGACATCGTGCCCGGCTGAGCCTGACCGGGCGGCGCTAGCCGCCGGGTCAGACTCAGCCTGACCCAGTGACCCGTGCGGCGCCAGCCGCCCGGGTCGGACCGTGCGGCGCCAGCCGCCCGGTCAGGCTGAGCGAACCGGCCGGCTCCCCCGAGGGGGAACCGGCCGGTTCAGGGCGGGAGGAGTGGTCAGTGGGGGTCGCCCTCGGGTCCGAAGGCGGCCAGGAAACGGTCCCGGAAGGTGTCCATCCGCCAGATCGGGGCGGCCGGGCCGGGTTTGATGCCGTCCTCCCAGCCCCAGGAGGCGATCCGGTCGAGAACCTTCGGGTCCTTGGCGACGATGGTGACCGGGACGTCGCGGTTGCCGCTGGTCCCGGCGACGAGCGGGGCCGGCGGATGGTCACCCAGGAAGATCATGACGGTGTCGTCGTCGGCGTACTCGGTGAGGAAGCCGAGCAGGGTGTCGATCGAGTAGGCGATCGAGCGGGCGTACTCGGTACGGACCCGGCTCTCGTCCTTCCACAGGCTCTCCGGGCTCGGCGCGGCGGCCGCCGACGGGCCGTAGACGGTGCCGTCGCCGATCGCGTCCCAGTCGAGCATGCCGGGCACCGGCGTCCACGGGGTGTGGCTGGAGGTCAGGGTGATCTCGGCGAACATCCGGCCCCGGTCGGTACGGGAGTACTCCAGCCGGTTGAAGGCGGAGAGCACGTACTGGTCGGGCATCCGGGACCAGCTGAACGAGGGGCCCTGATAGCCGACGTTCCGTGAGTCGTAGAGCTGCTGGTATCCGTAGAAGTCGCCCTCCGGCCAGGCGAAGGTGTGCCCGGGCTCGATGCCGACGGTCCGGTGCCCGGCGTCGCGGAAGGCCCGGGTGAGGGTGAGCCGGTCGGTGGCGACCAGGCTGCGGTAGCGGCGCTCGTTGTCGATCCACAGCCCGGACTGGAAGGTGGAGTGGGCCAGCCAGCTGCCGCCGCCCGCGGTGGACGAGGTGAGCCAGCCGGTGCGTGCGGCGAATCCGGCCGCCGCCAGCTTCTCGCTGTTGGCCGCGAGGCTGTTCAGCACGGCCGTGTTGTAGCGGGGGTCCTCCAGCGCGTTGCGGCCGTAGCTCTCCACGAACGAGAGGATCACGTCCTTGTCGCGCAGGGCGGTCAGCATGCTGTCGGCCGGCCGGTCCGCGTAGGCGTCCACCTTCACCTCCCCGGCGAACCGTTTCCGGTCGGCCAGGTCGTTGGGCAGCGCGAGCGCGGTGTGCGCGGCCAGGTCGGCGGCGGTGTGCGAGGCGACCGGGATGCCGCCGATCAGCTGGAAGCTCATCGCGGTCAGGGTGATCCAGGCGGCGCCCACCGCGCCCAGGCCCCGCCAGGCCCAGGCGCGGTGGTTCTGGAGGATGCCGCTCAGCCGCAGCACCGCCCAGGTCATGGTGGCCACCAGCCCGATCGAGAGGAGCACCAGGCCGATCGCGACGGCGATGGTGGCGCCCCGGCCGATCGAGTCGGCCAGCACGGTGTAGCCGTCGTCGAACAGGATCCAGTCGAGGGCCGGGTCGAAGCGGCGGGCCAGCACCGCGAAGAAGCCGATGTCGATCATCTTGACCACGGTCAGCAGCCCGAGGGTGACGCCGAGCCCGGCGGCGAGCGGGCGGCGGGCCCGGCCGAGGCGCCCCCGATCCGGAAGCAGGAGCAGGAGTGCCCCGGCGATCAGCGCCTCGACCGGAACTCGCAGGAGCGCGGTGAAGACCGAGTTGCCGGGCGGCAGCCGGAAGATCTGGTCCGGCACGATCAGCGCCAGGAACACCAGCACGGCGGCGAATCCCGTGGTCAGGTGCCGGATGATCCGCCGGTACGGCTTCGTTGGGCTCACGTTCTCTTCATACGCCAGGCCCCCGGGTCCGGTTCGACGCGGGTTAAATCACTGGATGAGTGAGCGCTCGCTCATTACTCTGGCCGCCATGGATTCCCGGCGAAGACGCGTCCCGGCCATGGCGCCGGAGGAACGGCGGGCCGCCCTCATCGAGGCGACCATCCCGCTGCTGCACGAGCACGGCCTGGAGGTGAGCACCCGGCAGATCGCCCATGCCGCCGGGGTGGCCGAGGGCACCATCTTCGGCGTCTTCGAGAGCAAGAGCCAGCTCGTGATCTGCTCGGTGGTCAAGGCGCTGGACCCGCAGCCGACCCTCGACGCGCTCGCCGCGGTCGACCCGGCAACCCCGCTGCGGGGCCGGGTCGCCGCCGCGGCCGAGCTGGTGCACAGCCGGTTCACCGAGAACGCGCAGTTGATGAACGAGGCCCGGAAGCTCATCTTCACGAACGCGCCGGACCCGGAGGCGCAGGCCCGGATGGCCGCGTCGCGGCAACAGTTGCACGACGCGGTCGTCGGCGTCTTCACCCCCGACGCGGCACGGTTGCGGGTCACCCCCGAGCGGGCGGCCCGGCTGCTCCTGCTGCACTGCGGGGCCAACGCCTTCGGCCCCTTCGGCGAGCCGGGCGAATTCAGCGGCGCCGACCTGGCGTCCCTCCTGCTCGACGGCATCCAGTTGAGGGAAACGGAGCACGAGAAGTGCTGATCAAGATACTGAAAGTACATTTAGCGCCGTACCGGAGAGACATCACCCTGGTGGTGCTCTTCCAGTTCCTCCAGACGATCGCGACGCTCTACCTGCCCGCGCTCAACGCGGACATCATCGACAACGGCGTGATCAAGGGCGACACCGGCTACGTCATGCGGGTCGGCGCCGGAATGATCGGCATCACCCTGCTGCAGATCGCCGCTCAGGGCGTGGCGGTGTTCTTCGGCGCCCGGACGGCGATGGCCGTCGGCCGTGACCTGCGCGCCTCGATCTTCGACCGGGTGCAGGGCTTCTCGGCACGGGAGGTGGGCCAGTTCGGCGCGCCCTCGCTGATCACCCGGATCACCAACGACGTCCAGCAGATCCAGATGCTGGTCCTGCTCACCTTCACGCTGATGGTCTCGGCGCCGATCATGTGCGTCGGCGGCATCGTGCTGGCGCTGCGGTTGGACGTGCCGCTCTCCTCGCTGCTGCTGGCCATCGTGCCGCTGCTGATCATCGTGATCGGCCTGATCATCATGCGGATGCGGCCGCTCTTCCGGTCCATGCAGGAGCGCCTCGACCGGGTCAACCAGGTGATGCGCGAGCAGATCACCGGCATCCGGGTGATCCGCGCGTTCGTCCGGGACGACCACGAGCGGGAGCGCTACGGCCTCGCCAACGCCGACCTCACCGACGTGTCGCTGCGGGTCGGCCGGATCATGGCGCTGATGTTCCCGACCGTCCTGCTGATCGTGAACCTGTCCAGCGTCGCGGTGCTCTGGTACGGCGGTCACCGGATCGACTCGGGCGGCATGGAGGTCGGCGAGCTCACCGCGTTCATCAGCTACCTCATGCAGATCCTCTTCTCGATCATGATGGCCACCTTCATGTTCATGATGGTGCCGCGTGCCGAGGTCTGCGCGGAGCGGATCGACGAGGTGCTGAGCACCGCGTCCAGCGTGGCGGCGCCCACGGCGCCGGTCACCACGCTGTCGCGGCACGGCGAGCTCGAGCTCCGGGACGTCGGCTTCCGCTATCCGGGCGCCGAGGCGGGTGTCCTCTCCGGGGTCCGCCTGAGCGCGCACCCCGGCGAGGTGACCGCGATCATCGGCAGCACCGGCAGCGGCAAGACCACCCTGCTCAACCTGGTCCCCCGGCTCTTCGACGCCACCGAGGGCCAGGTCCTGGTCGACGGCGTGGACGTCCGGGAGATCGACCCGGCGCTGCTGTCGTCGGTGATCGGCCTGGTCCCGCAACGGCCGTACCTGTTCACCGGCACGATCGCGTCCAACCTGCGCTACGGCAACCCGGACGCCACCGACGAACAGCTCTGGGAGGCCCTCGAGATCGCCCAGGCCCGCCCGTTCGTGGAGTCGATGGAAGGGCAGCTCGACGCCCCGATCGCACAGGGCGGCACCAACGTCTCCGGCGGGCAGCGGCAGCGGCTCGCGATCGCCCGCACCCTGGTGCACCGCCCGGAGATCTACCTGTTCGACGACTCCTTCTCGGCACTCGACTACGCCACCGACGCGGCCCTGCGGGCGGCGCTCACCGAGCACATCACGGACGCCACCGTGATCATCGTGGCGCAGCGGGTCAGCACGATCCGCGACGCCGACCGGATCATCGTGCTCGACGACGGCCAGGTGGTCGGCACCGGAACCCACGAGGAACTCATGGACACGAGTCCGACGTACCGCGAAATCGTTCTTTCGCAGTTGACCGTGGAGGAGGCGAGCACCCGATGAGCGAGGCTCCCCAGCGTCGCGGCCCTATTCCGGGTGGCCCGCCGGCTGCTCGGATGATGATGGCCGGTGGGCCGCCCGAGAAGTTGGAGGACTTCAAGGGGTCCACCAAACGCCTGCTCCGCCTGCTCAAGCCACAACGCGTGGTCGTGGCCGGCGCACTGGCGTTCGGCGCGGTCGGCGTCTTCCTGTCGGTGCTCGGCCCCTACCTGCTCGGGCACGCCACCGACGTGATCTTCGAAGGCGTGATCGGCAAGACGCTCGGCCAGAACCTGCCGCCCGGCGTCACCCGGGAGCAGGCCATCGAGCAGCTGCGCGCCACCGGGCAGAACGCACAGGCCGACCTGCTCTCCGGCGTCGACGCGATACCCGGCAAGGGCATCGACTTCGACCGGCTGGCCGAGGTGTTGATGTGGGTGGCGATCATCTACGTCTTCGCCTGGGTCTTCGGCGTGCTGCAGGGCCGGCTCACCACCCGTGCCGTACAGGCCGCCGTCTACGACCTACGCCAGCAGGTGGAGGAGAAACTGGGCCGGCTGCCGCTGTCCTATTTCGACAAGCAGCCGCGCGGTGAGGTGCTGAGCCGCGCCACCAACGACACCGACAACATCGCGCAGACCCTCCAGCAGACGTTCGCCCAGCTGGTCACGGCACTGCTGACGATCGTCGGCGTACTCGGGATGATGTTCTGGATCTCGCCTCTGCTGGCGCTGATCGCCCTGGTCACGGTGCCGGTGTCGATCTGGCTGACCACCGTGATCGGCAAGCGGTCGCAGCCCCAGTTCGTCGCCCAGTGGAAGACCACCGGCCGGCTCAACGGGCACATCGAGGAGATGTTCACCGGGCACACGCTGGTCAAGGTCTTCGGCCGGCAGGACGAGGCGGCGGCGACCTTCAAGACCCACAACGATCATCTGTACGCGTCGAGCTTCCGCGCCCAGTTCATCTCCGGCCTGATCCAGCCCGCCATGATGTTCATCAGCAACGTCAACTACGTGCTGGTGGCGGTCGTCGGTGGTCTGCGGGTGGCGTCCGGCACCCTGACCCTCGGCGAGGTGCAGGCGTTCATCCAGTACAGCCGCCAGTTCAGCCAGCCGCTCACCCAGGTGGCCAGCATGGCGAACCTCGTACAGTCCGGGGTGGCCTCGGCCGAGCGGGTGTTCGCCCTGCTCGACGCCGCGGAGCAGTCCCCGGAGCCGGCGTTTTCGGATATTCCACCCGTGCAGGGGCGGATCACGTTCGAGAACGTGTCGTTCCGCTACCTGCCGGAGAAGCCGCTCATCGAGAACCTGTCGTTGAGCGTCGAGCCCGGGCAGACCGTGGCGATCGTCGGGCCCACCGGCGCCGGCAAGACCACACTGGTCAACCTGCTGATGCGGTTCTACGACGTGACCGGTGGGCGGATCACGCTGGACGGGGTGGACATCGCCACCATGCCCCGCGAGCAGTTGCGGTCGCAGATCGGGATGGTCCTCCAGGACACCTGGCTGTTCGGCGGCAGCATCGCCGACAACATCGGGTACGGCGCCGCTGACTTCGACATGGCCGCCGTCCACCAGGCCGCCGAGGCCGCCCACGTCGACGGATTCGTGCGGATGCTGCCCGAGGGCTACGACACGAAGATCGACGAGGAGGGGTCGAACGTCAGCGCCGGCCAGAAGCAGCTGGTCACCATCGCGCGGGCGTTCCTCGCCGAGCCGAGCATCCTGATCCTCGACGAGGCGACCAGTTCGGTGGACACGCGCACCGAGGTGCTGATCCAGCGGGCGATGGCGACGCTGCGTACCGGCCGGACCAGCTTCGTCATCGCGCACCGCCTCTCCACCATCCGCGACGCCGACGTGATCCTGGTGATGGAGAACGGCACGATCGTCGAACAGGGCGACCACGAGTCCCTGCTCGCGGCCGACGGGGCGTACGCCCGCCTCTACTCGGCCCAGTTCGCCCAGGCCGTGGCCGAGGTGGACTGACCTTCACGGAACAGACGGAACGGGGGCGGCCGGCCGGCCGCCCCCGTCTCGTCTACCGGTCGATCGTCACTTCTTGACGGTGACCTTCTTGGTGGCGCTGTAACCGGCGTCCACACCGACCGCCGCGTTGCCGCCGACCCGGGCGCGCAGGGTCCACTTGGAGCCGGCCTTCGCCGACACGGTGGACGACCAGACACCGCTGGCGTTCGTGCTGCCCTTCCAGTTGGTGCTCGCCCACTTGCCGCCGCTGTACTTCTCGACGACCACACTGCTGCCGGAGAGCTTGGGGTCAGCGGTGACCTTCAGGCTCACCTTGCCCTTGGCACCGGAGGTCGCGGTGAAGGCCGGGTCCTGCATGACCCTGACGGTGACCTCGTTGGAGGTCACCCCCTCCTGCGACTTCGTCTGGAAGCGTTGACCCGTGCTGATCGTCCGGCTGAAGGTGTAGGCGCCGGTGCTGTCCGCCGTGGCCGTGGCGAGTTGCTTCAGCGGCTGCTTGGTGGCCGCCACCGGCGCGCCCCAGAGCTGGACGGTCTCGTTCGCGCCGACCTTGCCGCTGATCTTGACCGGTCCCGGGCCGTCGATCTTCGTCGACGACGCGGCGATGGTCGGCTTCGCCGGCTGGTAACCGTCGTTGGCCTTGATGGTGATCACACCATCGGTCACCGTGGCGCCGGTGCCGGTGCCGGAGACGACGATGGTCTCGCCCGGCTCCGCTTCGGTGTCGTCGTAGAGCTTGAGCTGGAGCGGCGGCACCGGCAGTTCGGTGCCGGGCAGGGTGCCCGCCGGGATGGTGACCGCCGTGCTGCTCGGGGCCGTGAAGTCCGAGGCGCTGGCCCCGCGGTTGTTGTCGCGCGCGGCACCCGTGAAGGTGAGGGTCAGGCTGGCGGGCGTCTGCGAGATACCAGAGATCGTGCCGAGCACGTCGACGGTCTCGCCCTCCGCACCGCTGGCGTTCTGGATCTTCAGGTCGGGTGCCTTGTCATCGTTCTTGAGCGTCAGCGTGGCCGGGTCCGCCCCGGCCGCCGCCGCCGCGAGCCAGGTCGCACCATCGTCACCCGCGTCCGGGGTCACCGTCAGGCCCACGGTCTCGTCGGGCTCGTTCACCCCGTCGCCGTTGACCAGGACGGCAGCGTAACCGCTGGTCATCTCCGGCCCGATCGTCGCCGCCGTGCCGAGGTGGGCGAAGTCGTTGTCGCCGATCACCCCGGCAGCGGTGTCCGAGGCGTTCGTCGCACCGGCGTCCGGGGCGAGGGTGAACTGGATCGGGTGGTCGCTGCCGTTGCTGAGCTTGATCGGCAGCAGGACCGCTGCGGCGTCACTACCCTCGGGCACCGCCAGGTTGTCGAAGGCGACCGTCGGCAGGGCGTCGTCATCGGTGATGGTGATCGTGGTCGAGCCGCCGACCACCGAGGCCGGGTTCTCGCCGGCGACCGGCGCGACGACGATCTCGAAGACCTCCCCGTCCGTGGCATCGACACGCGGGGCCGGGCCCTCGTCGATGGTGTCGCCGATGATGTCGACCGTGAAGGTCTGAGTGGTCGTGCCGGCCGGGAACGTCAGTGTCCCGTTCGCCCCGACGAAGTCCCTCCCCAGAACGGCGTCACCGATTCCGGGCGTGCCGGCGCCGCCGGACACGGTACTCCAGTCGGCCTTGACCGTCTTGCCGGCCGCGCCGCTCAGCGTGGCGGTGAACGTCTGCTGCCGGGTGCCGGAATTCCCCTCGGTGACCGCGGTCGGCGTGATGGCCACCGTCGGCGCGGTCTCGTCGTCGGTGATGGTGGCGGTGGCCTTGGTCGGCGTTCCCAGGGTCGCGTTCGTCGGCTCGGAGATCTCGACGGCGAAGTCCTCGGGATCCTCGAAGAGCGTGTCAGTCGCGGTCGCTACATCGATAGTTATCGATGTCGTATTGGCGGCGATGATCGCCGTACCTGACAAGGGCGCGGTGAGGTCGGCGTTCGTGCCGGCCTGGGTGGCCGCGGCATGACCGGCCGCCGGGGTCACGTCGACGACGTTCCACTTGACCGTGATCGGCACCGCAGAGGCGGCACCACTCGCCGTCACCGTGAATGTGGCGTTGCTGCCCTCTGCCACTGACACGTTCGCGGGCCCGATCGACAGGGTCGGCAGGGCGTCGGCCGAGGCCGGCGCTGCCCCCACGAAGCCGATGGCGGTCGCGACGGCGGCCAACAGGGCCCCTCGCAGGGATTTCGGGCCACGCAGCACGAACGGAACCGAGCCGCTCTTGGCCGCATGGGCTTGTCGGTAGCGCATGTCTGTTCTTTCTCCTTCGGCGGCTGGGCTACCTCCGTCCTGGGAGGCCCCTGGCTTTGCGTCCCCGCTTCGCAGCGGGTTTGCCTGTTCGGTACCGCACCTTGGGCGGTCTAGGGGCACCGGAAAACCGGCCCTCAGCAGCGCAAGCACCGGGATACGGATCCCGTGTGGGGCGATGCCTTCCGTAATCTAACCGGCGTATCGACGCCTTACCGTCAGAACGGGCTATTAAGACGAATCGTCCTCAAGTAACTCAACGTCCGTCACGGACAGTGCTCAGAGCAGACCGTGCCGCATCGCGGTCGTGACGGCGGCCGTGCGATCGGCCACGTCGAGCTTGTTGAAGGCCCGGAGCAGATGCGTCTTCACCGTGGCCTCACTGATGAACAGCCGCTTGCCGATCTCGGCATTGGTGAGACCGGCCGCCACCAGGCGCAGCACCTCGGCCTCGCGCGCCGACAGCGCCGGCGGCGCCGGGTTGCGCACCTGCCGGACCAGCGTGGACGCCACACTCGGCGCCAGCACCGTCTCCCCGCGAGCGGCGGCCCGGACGGCATCGGCCAGTTCCTTCGGCGAGGCGTCCTTCAGCAGGTAGCCTGCGGCGCCGGCCTCGATGGCGCGCAGAATGTCCCGGTCGGACTCGTAGGTGGTCAGCACCATCACGCGAACACCGCTGGTGGCGGCCAGGATCCGCTCGGTCGCCTCGACCCCGTCGCCGCCCGGCATGCGCAGGTCCATCAGCACGATGTCCGGGCGTTCGGCAAGCGCGAGCGCCACTCCCTCGACACCGGACGAGGCCTCACCGACGACGGTCAGGCCGGGTTCGGCGTCCAGCATGCCCCGCAGGCCCATCCGCACCACGGGATGGTCGTCGACGAGGAGGATGCGGATCACGCGGGGATCTCCAGTTCGACGGTGGTGCCGGTGTCGGCGTCGCTGCGGATGGTCAGGGTGCCGTCGATGTCGGCGGCTCGCGAGCGCATCCCGGAGAGGCCGAAGTTCCCGGAGATGCCGGGGTCGAAGCCGCGGCCGTCGTCCCGGACCACCAGGCGCACCGTGTCCGCTGAGTACGCCAGCAGCACGGCGACCTCACGCGCCCCGGCATGCCGGCGGACGTTGGTCAGGGACTCCTGGGCGGCCCGCAGCAGCACCACTTCGGCCCGGGTCGGCAGGCCGCGCTCGGTGCCGGTGATCCGGACGGCGGCGGGCACCCCGGCCTCTTCGGTGAAACGGGCGGCGCTACGGCGTACCGCCTCGGGAAGTGAAGCGGAAGCCAGCGCCGTGGGTGCGAGAGCCGCGACCATGGCCCGCGATTCCGCGAGATTCTCCCGTGCGGTACGCACGGCGAGCGCGAGGCGCTCGTCCCTCAGGTCCGGGTCGACCGCCTGGAGCAGGGTGATGATACTGGTGAAGCCCTGGGCGAGGGTGTCGTGGATCTCGCCGGCCAGGCGGGCCCGCTCGGCCGCCGCCCCGGCCTCGTGGGAGAGCCGGGCCACCTCGGCGCGGTTGGCCTCGAGTTCGGCGATGAGCTGGGCCCGCTGTTCGCTCTGCTCGGCCATCCTGGTGATCCAGACGCCGATGCAGAGGCCGGCGGCCGTGGAGATGGCCGCGATCACCAGGTCGATCAGGATCCCGCCGGGGTCGGCGCGAAGTTCCAGCACGACCGGGATCAGGTTGGCACAAAGGACCAGGACCACCGCCCGCCGCAGCGGGACCAGCATGAAGAACAGCGGGATGATCATGAACATCAGCCAGGTGGCCACCGGCACGCCGGCCACGGCCACGGCGAAGAGCAGGAGGTACGCGACACTCACCAGCATCGACCGCTTGCCGTGGTCGTCGACCAGGATCAGCGGGCGGGCCACGGTCGGGTAGAGCACCGCCATCGCGGCGACCGAGCCGACGGCGGCCGCCCGCTCGGTCACCGAGTAGCCGTCGGCCAGGAGGACCGCGGCCGCGATGGCGACCGCGACCACCAGGAAGTACAGCTCCCAGAGCCGGATGGACGGCGGGGAGCTCACTTCTCCCGGCTGCTCCACCGGAACGTCCACAGGCACAGGACCAATCCGATCACACACCAGACACCGAGCACCATGGCCACCATGCCCAGATCCCAGCTGCCGCCGATCTCCTGGGCCTCGGCCTCCGGCGGCAGGAAGACGTAGCGGAAACCCTGGGCCATCCAGCGGACCGGGAACAGCGACGCCACCTTCTCCAGCCAGTCCGGCAACTGACTCATCGGGTGGATGAAGACGCCGGAGATGAACTGCAACGCCACCACCGGCACGTTCAGGATGGCGCCGGCGCTGCGGGCGTTCCTGACCAGGGCGCTCACCGCGACGCCGAGCAGCGAGCAGGAGATCACCGAGAGCAGGAAGATCCAGGTGAAGGTCACCCAGTGATCGGCCGGCGGCAGCGGCATGTCGAAGACCAGGACACCCACCCCGATAAGCACGGCCGCCTCGGCCACGCTCAAGATCAAAACCAGAAGGGCCTTCCCGATCAGGTACGCCCACGCCGGCATCGGTGTGCCGCGCAGCCGTTTGAGAGTGCCGTCCTCCCGGTCCAGTGCGAGGCCGGAGCCCATCGTCACGAACGCGGTGTTGAGCACGCCGTACGCGATCATGCTGGCCGTGAAGATCCGGCTGGCCGCCACTCCGGCCTCACTGGACTCGCTGCCGAAGATGGTGCCGAACAGCAGCAGGAGCAGCGCCGGGAAGAAGAAGGTGAAGACCACCGCGGTCCGGTCCCGCAGGAACTGGAGGATCTCGATGTGACCCCGGCTCAGGGCTACGGCGATCATCGGGTGGCTCCGATCAGGCTCAGGTAGGTGTCTTCGAGGGTGGGCCGGGTGATGGTCAGCGTGCTCAGGTCGGCGCCGCTCGCGACCAGGTGGCGGATCAGGTCGCTCGGGTCGGCGACCTGCTCGGTACGGGCCGTGCCGTCCTCCAGCCAGCTGACCCGGGCCTGGGCGGCGGCCCGCCCGCCGAGGGTGGCCGGGGTGCCCTCGGCGACGATCCGGCCGGCCGACACCACGGCGAGCCGGTCGGCGAGCGCCTCCGCCTCGTCGAGGTAGTGGGTGGTGAGCACAATGGTGGTGCCGTCGCCGGCCAGGGTGCGGATCAGGTCCCAGAACTGGCGCCGCGCCTCCGGGTCGAAGCCGGTGGTGGGCTCGTCGAGGAAGAGCAGTTCGGGGCCGCCGACGATGCCGAGCGCCACGTCGACGCGCCGGCGCTGACCGCCGGAGAGCGTACGGATCCGGCTGTTCCGCTTGTCCTGGAGGCCGACCAGTTCGATCACCTCGTCGGGCCGGCGCGGGTCCGGGTAGAAGCCGGCCACGTGCCGGACCATCTCGTGCACGGTGAGGTCGGCGGCGTCGTCGGCGTCCTGGAGGACGATCCCGATCCGGGACCGCCAGGCCGAGCCCGCCCGCCCCGGGTCCTCGCCGAGCACCCGCACGTCACCGGCGGTGCGGCGGCGGTGTCCTTCGAGGATCTCGACGGTGGTGGTCTTGCCCGCGCCGTTCGGGCCGAGCAGCGAGAAGATCTCGCCGCGGGCCACGACCAGGTCGATTCCGGCGACCGCGTCCCGGTCGCCGTAGGTCTTGCGAAGTCCGGTTACCTCGATGGCTTCCATGGGTTGAATCGTGCCGTCGCGGGTGGCCCGGACGGGACGACCGCGCGGCGGTCACCGGTTGTCCACCGATCGGTGGACACCGATCACTCCCAGCGGAACTTGCGGGCCGCCACGGCCGGCCAGAGCACCGCCCAGGCGACCAGGGCCAGCCAGATGCCGGCCGGCACCGAACCGCCGTGCATGAGCGTCTCGCGCAGCGCCTCGGCGTGCGCCGCGAGCGGCAGCAGGAACCAGCCGGCCGCGCCCAGGTCGGGGGCGCCGAACATGATGCCGCCGACGGAGAGCATCACCACGTAGATCAGGGTCGCCGCGCCGGTGGTGGTCTCCGGCTTGAGCACGCTGGCGAGCAGCAGGGCGAGGCCGCTGTACCCCGCGGCGGCCAGCACGGTCACCCCGAGCGCGGGGAGCAGGGCGCCGGCCTCCGGCCGCCAGCCGACGGCCAGGCCGACCAGGGCCAGCACCAGCACCTGCGCCACGATCTGGACCAGCACGGCGGCGGTCTTGGCGAGCAGCAGTCCGGGCCGGGTGAGCGGAGACGCTCCGAGCCTTTTCAGTACGCCGTAACTGCGCTCGTAGCCGGTGGTGATGGCCTGGCCGGTGAACGCCGTGGACATCACGGTGAGGGCCAGGACGCCGGGGACGACGTAGCCGAGCCGGTCCTCGGTGGGCAGGTTGGTGACGTCGAACAGGCCGGCGCCGAGCAGCACCAGCAGCGGGACGCCCATGGCGAGCACCACGGCCTCGCCGCGGCGGGCGGTCAGCAGCAGCTCCATGCGGATCTGGGTGGCCAGGATGGTCCGCATCGGGGCGCGCCCGGGCGCGGGGGCGAAGGTGCTCACTGGGCGGCTCCCACCGGGGTCTGCGTGGTCAGGGAGAGGTAGACGTCCTCGAGGGTGCGACGGCGGGTGTTCACCGCGGTCACGTCGGCGCCCGCCGACGCGAACCAGGTCAGCACCTCGGCCAGGCCGGCGGTGTCGAGGGCGCCGGAGATCGTGTACTGCCCCGGGGACGGCTCGGCGACGCTCCACCGGCCGCGCAGCCCGGCCACGTCCAGCCCCGGCTCGGCGCGGACCTCCAGGACGTCGACGGCCGCGGCCGAGGTCAGCTCGGCCGGGGTGCCGGTGGCCGCGACCCGGCCGGACCGCATGATCACCACGTCGTCGGCGAGCCGCTCCGCCTCGTCCAGCAGGTGGGTGGTGAGCAGCACCGAGACGCCGTCGGCGCGCAGCTCCTCGATCAGCTGCCAGGTGGTGTGCCGGGCCTCGGTGTCCATGCCGGCCGTCGGCTCGTCGAGGAAGACCAGTTCGGGACGGCCGACCAGGGCCACCGCGAGGCTGAGCCGCTGCTGCTCGCCGCCGGAGAGACGGCGGAACCGGGTGCGCTCGAAGCGGCGCAGGCCGAGCCGGTCCAGCAGCATGTCGGTGTCCAGCGGGTTGGCCGCGAACGAGGCGAACAGCCGCAGGATCTCGCCGGCCGTGGCCCATGGGTAGACCCCGCCGGACTGGAGCATGATGCCGAGCCGCGGCATCAGCGCGTCGTGATCGCCGACCGGGTCCAGCCCGAGCACCCGGGCCCGGCCGTCGTCCGGCCGGCGGAAGCCCTCACAGACCTGGAGCAGGCTGGTCTTGCCGGCGCCGTTGTGCCCGAGCAGGGCCAGCACCCGCCCGCGCGGCAGGCACAGGGACACCCCGTCGACGGCCGTCGTGTCGCCGTAGCGCACCACGACATCCGTCACCTCGACCGCGGCCGCGTCGCCACCAACCATGATCCCGCCCATCCGGATTCGTCCGCCACGGCCACCATACGGTGAGCCGCTGAGGCCTCCGGCCCGCGGTGCACCCCGATGGTCTGTCCCACACTGCCCCACGGCGGCGGTGGAGACCTCCTACCCAGGTCGGGCCTTATCGTCTCCGGGTATGAGCGTCGTACAGATCTACACCGACGGGGCGTGTGCCCCCAATCCCGGACCGGGCGGCTGGGGCGCGGTGCTGCGCTGGGGCACGGCCGAGAAGGATCTGTGCGGCGGCGAGGCCGATTCGACCACCAACAACCGGATGGAGCTGATGGCCCCGATCCGCGCGCTGGAGGCCCTGAACCGGGCTCCGCTCACGGTGGAGATCTACACCGACAGCGTCTACGTGCGCAACGGCATCACGCAGTACATGCACAACTGGAAGCGCAACGGCTGGCAGACCGCGGCCCGGCAGCCGGTGAAGAACGTCGACCTGTGGAAACGGCTGGACGAGGCGGTGCGGCGGCACGAGGTGACCTGGCACTGGGTGAAGGGTCACGCCGGCCACCCGGAGAACGAACGGGCCGACCGCCTCGCCGCCCGGGGACTGCGCGAGGCGGTCGAGGCGGCGGGGGGCGTCAACCGCGCGGCCTCGGGACCCTCCGGCCGGTGACCTTGGCGCGGGCGACCCGGTCCGGCGGCAGCTTGTAGGTGGCGGACCGGACCAGCCCCTCGGGCACCGTGTGCCGCCCCTCCCGCTGCTCCGGCACGTCCGGGGCGAGCGGCACGACCTGCGGCGCGACCGGCCGCTGACCGGCGGCGCGCGCGGCCATGCTGAACACGCTGCGGGTGGCCGTCTCGTAGCCGTGCCGGTACGCCTCCCGCAGTTCCGCCCCGCTCTGCCGGCGCTGGTGGATCCGGCCCGCGACGTATCCGGCACAGGCCATGGCGGCGGCGGCCAAACCGACGAGGAGAAGGGTGTCGCCCGGTGCGCTCATTCTGCGATTGTGACGAATCGGATAGACCGTCAGCTATGGCCCGTTTGACGTACCCCGTTGGAATTAGGTTAATGGTCGCACTGTGCAATGAAGCGGCTCTGGATGATGGGGGAAGTCCATGCGCACCACCCGTCGTGCCCTGGCGGCCGTCGTCGGCGCCACCGCACTGCTGGTGACGTCCGCCTGCGGGCCCGGCGAGGACGACACCGCCGCTTCGACGGTCGAGGTCTTCACCTGGTGGGCCGGCGGCGGCGAGAAGGCGGGCCTGGACGCGCTGGCCGGCCTGTTCACGGAGTCCTGCCCCGGGCAGCGGTTCGAGAGCGGTGTGGTCCCCGGCGGGGCCGGAGTGGACGCCAAGCGGGTGCTCGCCGCCCGCCTCCAGCACAACGACGCCCCGGACACGTTCCAGGTGCACGCCGGCGCGGAGCTGCTCGACCACATCGACGCGGACCAGGTGCGGGACCTCAGCGCGGAGTACCGGACCTGGGGTCTGCGCGACGCGCTGCCGGCCGGCCTGGTCGCCGACCTCACCGTCAACGACCGGATCTACTCGGTTCCGGCCGGCGTGCACCGGGCCAACGTGGTCTGGACCAACGACCAGGTGCTCGCCGACGCCGGCATCCTGGTCGCCCCGAAGACCCTGAAGGAGCTCATCGGCAACCTGGAGCGGCTGCGCCGCTCCGGGGTCGAGTCCCCGCTCGCGCTCGGCCGTGACTGGACCCAGCTCATGCTGCTGGAGTCGGTGCTGATCAGCGATCTCGGCCCGGAGCGGTTCAGCGGCCTGTTCACCGGCGCGACCAAGTGGGAAAGCGGGGCGGTCCGGCTGGCGATCGACGACTTCGCCCGGATCGTCGAGTTCAGCAACACCGACCGCGACTCGCGCGACTGGCCGGAGGCCACCCGCCTGCTCATCGACGGCAAGGCCGGCTACCAGCTGATGGGCGACTGGGTCACCGCCGAGATGGCGGCGAACACCTTCAGCGGGTACGACAGCTTCACCTTCCCCGGCAACGGCAAGGCCTTCCAGTGGCTGGCCGACTCGTTCGTGCTGACCACCGACGCGGCCAACCCGGAGGGCGCCCGCTGCTGGCTGGAGACCGTCGCCTCGCCGCGGGGACAGCAGGCGTTCAGCGTGCGCAAGGGCTCCATCCCGGCCCGGACCGACGCGCCGACCGACGGCTTCAGCGACTACCAGCTCGAGGCGGTCGCGGACTGGCGGTCGGGCACCCCGGTCCCGTCCTGCGCGCACGGCTCGGCCTGCTCGCAGCCCTGGCAGAACGCGGCCAACGCGGCACTCGGCGCCTTCTCCACCTCGGGTGACGCCACCGCGTTGCAGAGCGCCCTCGCCGCGGCCGCCGAACAGTTCATCAGGCAGCCGTAACGGGGCACGATGGGGTGCATGGGTGAGGAACGTGACGGCGTACCGCTGACCAACCTGGATCAGGAGCTGTTCGGAGGGGCCGGGGCCACCAAGCGGGATCTGGTCGACTACCTGGACGCGATGGCCGGGCGGTTCCTGCCGGTGCTGCGGGACCGGCCGCTCTCGGTCATCCGCGTGCTCCGCGGCCAGGACCGGTTCATGCAGAAGAATCTGCCGAAGTACACGCCGGACTGGGTGCCCCGGGCCACGGTCTGGGCCGAATCGTCGCACCGCGAGGTGACCTACCCGCTGGCCAACGACCGCCGCACGCTCTACTGGCTGGGCAACCAGCGGGCCGTCGAGTACCACCCGGCGCTGATGACCGCCGGATCCACCCACCCGACCCACCTGATCATGGATCTGGACCCGCCGGAGGACGGCGGCTTCGGCCTGGCCGTGGCCGGCGCCCGGCTGGTCCGGCAGGCGCTCGCCGACATCGGGATGTCCGGGGCGGTCAAGACCAGCGGGGCCAAGGGCGTGCACGTCTTCGTCCCCCTCGCCGAGGGCGCCGCCGTGGAGGACGTGGCGGCCGCCCAGCGCGCGGTCGCCGCCCGGGCCGAGCGTCTCGACCCGGAGCTGGCCACCACCGCGTTCATCCGCGAGGACCGGCACGGCCGGGTGTTCCTCGACGCCACCCGGGCGGGCGGGGCGACCGTGGCGGCGGCCTACAGCCCGCGGGCCCGGCCCGGCGTGCCGGTCTCGTTCCCGGTCGGCTGGGACGACCTGGACCGGGTCACGCCCGCCGACTTCACCCTGCACACCGTGCCCGGCCTGCTCGGCGACCGCGACCCGTGGGCGGCCGGCATGCCCGCCCCGCAGACGCTCGATCCCGGGCTGGTCGCCGAGGGGCACACCATCCCGGTGGCCCGGGTGCAGGCCATGCACGAGGGGAAGCGCCGCGCCCGGGCACGCCGGGAGGCGGCCGGCGAGGGCTAGGGTCTACACCGATCGGTGTAGGCCGGTACGCGGGAGGCGTCGATGCGGTTGACAGCGGCGGTAGGACGCGCCGCCCCGCCCGCCGAACCTAGCGTCCCCGGCATGACGACGAACCTCACCCGCACCGCCGCCGTCCTGACGCTGGTGGGCGTGCCGACCGGGCTCGCCCTGACCGGCGGGCTCGGCGAGACCGTCCTGGTCGGCACGCTCGCCGTGGGCCTGGCCGGACTGGCCCTGGCCGCCCGCCGGTGGCCGCTCGGCGTACTCCTCATCTCCTTCTGCACCGTCGCCGCCTGGCGGGTGGCCGAGCTCATCACGGCCGGCTGGCTGTGGCCCGCGACCGCCGCCCTGGTGGCGCTGGTCCTGGCCGGGCGGCCGCGGACCGCGATCATCGCCTCGGTGCTCATGCTGTTCTGGGGTCTCACCTGGGACACCTTCGTCCATCCGCACTCGCCCGACTGGGTGCTCGCCCACCTCGGCGGGGAGACGCTGTGGGTGGCTGCCGCGCTCGCCGGCGCGTCCGCGTACCGGAACACGCTCCGCTGGCGTGCCGAGATGGCGCACCGGATCACCCAGGACGAGCAGCGACGGCGGCTCGAGGCGGGCCGGAGGCGGGCCGAGGAGCGTGTGGAGATCGCCCGTGACCTGCACGACGTGGTCTCGCACACGCTGGCCGTGGTCGGCGTGCACCTGAACGTGGCGCTGGACTCCTTCGACGACGAGCCGGAGGAGGCGAAGGCCTCGCTGAGGCTGGCCCAGGAGGTCCGCGGCCGGGCCATGACCGACCTGAAGGCGCTGGTCGGCGTGCTGCGCGAGGGTGAGCTGCCGGCTTTGGAGGGCCTGGAGCGGCTGATCGGCCGGGTCCGCGACGCCGGGCTGGACGTGTCGTTCGACGAGGTGGGCGACCCGGTCGAGGTGCCGGCGCCGGTGGCCACCGCCGTCCACCGGGTGGTGCAGGAGTCGCTGACCAACACCGTCCGGCACGCGGGCGCCACCCGCGTCCGGGTCACCCTGCGCTACGCGCCCGGCAGCGTCCTGGTCGACGTGCACGACGACGGCACCGCGGCCGGGCCGACGGCCGACGGGCACGGCATCTCCGGCATGCGGGAGCGGGTGGCCGCGCTCGGCGGCGCGCTCACCGCCGGTCCGGTCAAGGACGGTTTCACGGTACGGGCGACCATCCCGATCATGGAGTGAAGATGACCATCTCGGTGCTCCTCGCCGACGACCAGCACCTGGTCCGCGCCGGTTTCCGCAGTCTGCTGCGGCGCGGGCGGGACATCACGGTGGTGGGCGAGGCGTCCACCGGTGACGAGGCGGTGCGCGCCGCCCGTACCCTGCGCCCCGACGTGATCCTGATGGACATCCGGATGCCCGGGATGGACGGCATCACGGCCACGAGGCAGATCCTCGGCTTCCACCCCGCGAAGATCATCATCCTGACCACCTTCGAGACCGACGAGTACGTGTTCGCCGCGCTCGCGGCCGGGGCCAGCGGCTTCCTCACCAAGGAGATCGACCCGGACGGGCTGCGCAACGCGGTCCGGGTGGTGGCCGCCGGGGACGCCCTGCTCTCCCCCAGCGTCACCCGCCGGGTGGTCGGTGAGTTCGCCCACCGCCCGGTCGCGGCGGCCGCGTCCCCCGGTGGCGACCGGCTGGCGGTGCTCACCGAGCGGGAGCGGGAGGTGGTCCGGCTGGTCGCCACCGGCCTCTCCAACGACGACATCGCCCGCGAGCTGGTGATCAGCCCGCTGACCGCGAAGACCCACGTCACCCGGGCGATCGCCAAGCTGGGCGTCCGCGACCGGGTGCAGCTGGTGATCGTGGCGTTCCAGGACGGCCTGGTCGGGAACTGACCCACGGGATCTTCTCAAGACCGGCTGCCGCAGCCCGATGACCCGGTTACCACCACCGCATGGTGGATGGACCGGAAGGGGTGAGCGGATGGCGGTCGACCGTACGGCCATGGATCCGGGCGCATCGCGTCGCTGGACCCGCCGCTGTGTCGCGGTCGGAGCCCTGTTCCTGGTCGTCGCCGTGCTGGTGACGAGCAGGGCCGGCGGCACGGCCGCGGCCGGTGCGTTCGGCACCTGGACGCTGCTGGCCGGAGCCGTGATCGCGGCCGGCGCCTGCGTGTGGCGGTCCCTCGGCTTCACCGGCCGGGCTCGCTGGGGCTGGGCGCTGCTCGCCGTCGGGCTGCTGACCTGGGGTGTCGCCCAGTTCACGTGGCTCGCCCACAGGTGGGTGCCGGGCGTGGCAGAGGTCCTGGCGCAGCGGGGTGCGGACGACGTCGGCCTGGTCGGGCTCGGCCTGTTGATCCCGGCCGCGCTGCTGACCATGCCGAGCGCCGCACAGCCCCTGGTGAACCGGATCCGCAGCGTCCTCGACGGCCTGCTGATCGCGTCGTCGCTCATCCTGGTCGCCTGGGTCTTCGTCATGGACGACCACGTCGCGGCCAACACACACGGGTGGCGCTTCTACCTGACGCTTTTGTTCCCGCTGGCCGACGTCGTGATCGCCACCATGGTCGCCTACATGCTGCCGCTGCAGCGCAACCGGCACGGCTCCGGCACCGATCTGGCGTTCGTCTGCGCCGGCATGCTCGCCTTCGCGGTCGCCGACGCCGGGCACGTCTACCTGAACCTGGTCCCCGGCTTCGGCGCCGGGCCGGTCGTGCACCTGGGCTGGCTGGCGGGCTATGCGCTGATCACGATGGGCGCGCTGCGGCCCCGGGCGGCCACCGACGCCCCGCCGGACCTGCCGCAGGGTTTGTGGACCACCGCTGTCATGCTGCCGTACGTCGCGGTGCTGGCCGCCTTGGGCTCCAGCGTCATGTTCCATCTGCTGACCGGCCACCTCCACCAGTTCACGGCCTTCACCCGGTCCTTCCTGATCCTGCTGATGGTCATCCGGCAGCTGCTCATCCAGCTGGAGAACCGGGCGCTGACCCGCGGCCTGGAGACCCGGGTCGCCGACCGCACCGCCGAGCTGTACGCCCGTGAGCAGCACTTCCACGCCCTCATACGGCACAGCTCGGACGTGATCACGGTGATCGACAGCTCCGGGGTGATCCGCTACCAGTCCGAGTCGATGCAGCGCGTGTTCGGCTACCCGGCGGCGGTGTTCGTCGGCCGCCGCTACACCGACCTGGTCGACGCGGAGGTGGCGATGCGGCTGGCCCAGGCGATGCGGCAGGTCGCCGCCCGCCCGTTCGCCAGCGTCACCCTCGAGGTCGTGCACACCCACCAGGACGGGCGCAAGCGGCCCTCCGAGGCGATCATCACGAACCTGGTGGACGACCCGCACGTGGCCGGCTTCGTGCTGAACACCCGGGACATCAGCGATCGGATGGAGCTCCAGGAGCAGCTGGTGCACGAGGCGTACCACGACTCGCTCACCCAGCTCGCCAACCGTGCCCTGTTCCGTGAGCGGACCGCCGCCACGCTGGAGAGCGGCGCCACCGCCACCGTGCTGCACCTCGACATGGACGGCTTCAAGCGGGTCAACGACAGTCTCGGGCACCTGGCGGGCGACCAGTTGCTGGTCCGGATCGCCGACCGGCTGCGCGGCTGCCTCCGTGCGGACGACCTGATGGCCCGGTTCGGCGCCGACGAGTTCGGGGTGCTGCTGACCGGCGACGACGGCGCCGAGGAGGTGGCCCGGCGGATCCTCGACGACCTGGACGCGCCGGTCATGCTGGGTGCGCGGCAGATCCACGTACGGGCCAGCATCGGCCTGGCCGGCACCGAACTGCTGGAGGAGTGCGCCGACACGCACGGTGACCGGGCCGAGCAGCTGATGCGCAACGCCGACCTGGCCATGCACCACGCCAAGGCGGTCGGCGGCGGCGTCTTCGCGACCTACCGCCCACGGATGCGCGACGGCCTGGTCGAGCGCCTGGAACTCGAGTCCGACCTGCGTGCCGCCCTGGAGAACGGTGAGCTGCGCCTGCACTACCAGCCCACCGTCGACCTGGAGACCAGCCGGGTGGTCGGCTTCGAGGCGCTGATCCGCTGGCCGCATCCGGCCCGCGGCATGATCAACCCGCTGGACTTCATCCCGATCGCCGAGGCCACCGGTCTGATCGTGCCGCTGGGCCGCTGGGTCCTGCATGAGGCGTGCCGTCAGGCCGTCGAATGGTCGGCAGCCTCCGGCGGCCGCCCGCTCAAGATGTCGGTCAACGTCTCGGTCCGCCAGTTCGACCGGGCCGACCTGGCCGAGACCGTCGCCGCCGTGCTCGCCGAGACCGGCATGCCCGCCGACCGCCTCTGCCTGGAGATGACCGAGAGCGTCCTGATGACGGACACCGAGGCCAACCTGGAACAGCTGGTCCGTCTCAAGGCGCTCGGCCTCACCCTGGCCATCGACGACTTCGGCACCGGCTACTCGTCCCTGGCCTACCTGCGCCGCTTCCCGGTCGACACCCTCAAGATCGACCGCTCGTTCGTCGAACGCCTCGGCGTCATCGCCGACGACACCGCCCTCACCGACACCATCGTCCGCCTGGGCCGCAGCCTCGGCATGGCCACCGTCGCCGAGGGCATCGAGGAGTTCGGCCAGCTCGCGGCCCTCCGTGAGATGGGTTGCGGTTTCGCCCAGGGCTACTACTTCTCCCGCCCGGTCCCGGCCGACGAGGCCGGCCGTCTCTTCCTGGAGGGAGCTCACACACCCGCCTGATCCAGGCGTACCGAAGAAGGTCCTTCAGAGGGACCCGGCAGATCCCGCGGCCGAGACGCGGCACAGGTTTAGGTTGAC
Organism: Actinoplanes hulinensis; assembly: GCF_019429605.1. NCBI lineage: Bacteria > Bacillati > Actinomycetota > Actinomycetes > Micromonosporales > Micromonosporaceae > Actinoplanes > Actinoplanes hulinensis. Next base: position 84,496 of record NZ_JAHXZI010000010.1, read on the forward strand.
GTGCATGCTCATCAGTTTCGGATGTCCGGTTTCTGGCGCCTGGGCGCAACCGGAGACGCTGACCACGATCGCCCAGCGGGCCGAGGAGCTCGGCTATCACGGGCTCTGGGCGTTTCAGCGACTGCTCGTCGGGCGGGACCAGGATCTCGCGCCGATCTATCACAGTGTGCTCGATCCCATGGTCGCGCTGACCTGGGCCGCCGCAGCCACGTCCCGGATCCGGCTAGGGGTTTCGGTGATCAACCTGCCGTACGTGTCGCCCACCTATCTGGCCAAGCAGGCCGGCTCCCTGGACCGGCTGTCCGGGGGACGGTTCGACCTGGGACTGGGAACCGGGTGGTCGGAGCCGGAGTTCGTGGCCACCGGGTCCGATCCGAAACCGCGCGGGCCACGCACCGAGGAGTATCTGGAGGTGCTGAAGGTGTTGTTCAGCGGGGGTGAGGCCGAGTACGCGGGCCGCTTCTACCGGGTGCCTCCGAGCCGGATGGCGCCTGCGCCGGCGCAGGCGGGTGGCCCGCCGGTGCTGCTCGGCGGGACCGCCGACGTGGCGCTGCGGCGGGCCGGGCGGATCGCGGCCGGCTGGGTGAGCAGCAGCCGGACCAGCCTGCCGGAGATCGAGCGTGGCGTGCGGATCGTCCGCGAAGCGGCGGAGGCCGCAGGACGGGACCCGGATTCGGTGCGTATCGTCGTACGTGGCGTCGTCCAGGCCGGACGGCGCGACGAGGCGATTCCGCTGTCCGGGACCTGGGACCAGATCCGCGCGGGAGCGGAGAGGTACGCTGAGGCCGGCGCCACGGAGCTGTTCTACGAGCCCAACTGGGACCCGCGGATCGGCGGACCGGAGGCCGACCCGCGCGCGGCCGCGGATCTCGGAGCCGAGATCCTCGCCGCGCTCGCGCCCAACGGCTGACCGTTCCGGACCGCTGCCATTAGGCCGGTCCGGTGCTCGCGTCGTGCCCGATCGGCCATCAATGGCGGCTTTCGATGGCCGGAATGGTTGCCGAATTGTCGCCCGGCCGGCCGGAGAGCGCGTCCCGTTCGGGCCAGGCGGACGGCCGGCGGACCCATCTATATACGGCAGAGACGGTCACCGACCGTAAATCTTCCGGCGATGGCCCCGACCGGCCGCAGGACCCACGGAGTGAACAGTCGACGAGGACATGATCTTGAAACGATGAAGAAACGGTGATGCGACATTCCACGCCCGCCACTTCGATGACTCTGCGCAACCGTACGATTGCCCGCCGAATCTCCATAGCCGACAAAACGCCCACAGAACCAACCCACTACATGCCGGTATGGTGGTAAATTTGGGGTTTTGAGGAGTACTTCCGTGGTCGATGGTATGACCTAATCCATATGCTCGGGCCCGCTCTCTGTTATTCATTCGATGCGTCAACTCATTTCCTACGGCCCGATTCCCGACTACGTTTGCCAACCGCAGCATCCGAATACCTCTCACGCACGGCGCATGTGAGGTGTGTCCGTCCATGGAGGTGAACTACAAGCGTGGAACCGTTGATCGATGACCCCGCGCTGACGGGAACGCCGCTCTCATCCGAGCCGGCGACTCCGTCGAAGACTTCCCCGAACACCGCGAAGGGCAAGTCACCGACCCGCATCGCCTTGTCCCGGCTACGCCGCGACAAGGTGGCCATGGTCAGCCTGGGCGTGTTCCTACTCTTCGTGTTCATCGCGATCTTCGCGCCCCTGCTGGCCAAACTCGAGGGCCAGGACCCGACCACGCTGAACATCGACCTGATCGACCGGAACGGATACCCGCTCATCGGGATCACCGGCGATCACTGGTTCGGCATCGAGCCGCGTCTCGGTCGCGACCTCTTCGCCCGCTGGGTCTACGGGGCCCGCCCGTCACTCATCGTGGCCGGCCTGGTCACCGTCATCACGACGATCATCGGTGTGGCCGTCGGCCTGATCGCGGGATTCGCCGGCGGCTGGGTCGACCGGGTCCTCTCCTGGATCATCGACTTCGTCCTGAGCCTGCCCTACCTGCTCTTCGCCATCGCCGTTCCGGCGGTACTGCTCTCCATCTTCGTCGGCACCGCGGAGAACGCGGACGCGCAACAGGTCGCCCAGGTCCGCTTCTTCAGCCTGATCCTGGTGCTCTCGATCTTCGGGTGGGCGAGCCTCGCACGGCTGATCCGCGGCGAGGTGCTCTCCCTGCGGGAACGGGAGTTCATCCAGGCCGCCCGGGTGCTCGGCGTGCCCACCCACAAGGTGCTCTTCAAGGAGCTGCTGCCGAACCTGGTCGGGCCGATCATCGTCTCGTCCTCGATCGCACTTCCGACGTACATCGTCACCGAAGCCGGTCTCACGTTCCTCGGTGTCGGACTGGTCGAGCCCACCCCCTCCTGGGGGTTGACCATCTCCACCGCGGTGACGTTCTACCGGGCCCACCCGATCTTCCTGTGGGTTCCGGTGATCGGCATCACCATCCTGGTCCTGGCGCTCAGCCTGCTCGGCGACGCCATCCGGGATGCCTTCGACCCCCGTACCCGACGGTGAACCGGCGCACGTTGCCGGCAATGGAAAGAGGAGAAATGGCGAGGCGTTTGAGAATGGCCGCGGCTACGGCCGCCGCCCTGACTCTGGGCCTGGCGGGCTGTGGCAGCCCGTCGTCCAACAACGACGACAACAAGTCGGACGACACCGGCAAGATCTCGACCCAGACCGCGGCGATCGACCCCGACGCCAAGGGCCCCGCGCCCGAGGTTCCCGGTGCCCGCAAGGGCGGCGAGATCACGATCTACTCGCAGTCCACGCCGAACACGATCGACCCGACGGACATCTACTACGTCGACTCGAACGAGATCGGCAAGCTGCTCTTCCGTACCTCCACCCAGTTCGCCATCCGCGACGGGAAGCCGGTCCTCGTGCCGGACCTGACCGACGTCGGCACCGTCTCCGCTGACAAGCTGTCCTGGACCTTCAAGTTCAAGACCGGCGAGAAGTACGAGGACGGCTCCGAGATCAAGATCGAGGACCTGGCGTACGCGATCAAGCGCTCGTTCGCCCACGACGTCTTCGCCAACGGCCCGGCGTACCAGCTGTCCTACTTCAAGGACGGCGACAAGTACAAGGGCCCGTACACCAGCGGCACCGACTACTCCGGTGTCGAGGTCTCGGGTGCCGACACCCTGAAGATCAACCTGGCGAAGCCGTTCCCGGACCTGCCGTTCTACATGTCGTTCCCGATGTTCTCGCCGATCCCCGAGGCGAAGGACACCAAGGCCGACTACAAGAACAAGCCGATCGCCAGCGGCCCGTACAAGATCGCTTCCTACACCCCGGGCAGCGAGCTCAAGCTGGTCAAGAACGACAACTGGAACGCCTCGACCGACCCGGTCAAGCACCAGTACGTCGACGGCTGGACCTTCAAGTGGGGTGGCGACGACGTCAAGACCCAGCAGCAGGTCCTGAACAGCAACGGCCCCGACGCCAGCGCCCTGAACTACACCGACGTCGACGCTTCGCTCATCCCGCAGCTGACCAGCGACAAGAAGGCGCAGTTCGTCCAGGGTGAGTCGCCCTGCACCTACACCTGGCAGATCGACACCACCCAGGTGCCGCTCGAGGTCCGTAAGGCGATCGCCAAGGCCTGGCCGTACGACCAGACCTGGAAGGCCGCCGGCATCAACGACTACATCGGTCAGCCGGCCACCACCTTCATGCCGCCGAGCGTCCCCGGCTACCAGAAGTACACCCCGGTCGAGGACCTGGACGGCGAGGGCACCGGTGACCCGGCCGCCGCGAAGAAGCTGCTGGAGGCGGCCGGCAAGGTCGGCTTCGAGGTCAGCTGGTTCTACGACAACACCAAGCCGATCCCGCAGCAGGTCTCCGCGGTCCGCGAGGCCGCGCTGAAGGAGGCCGGGTTCGCGGTCAAGGCGATCGGTGTCCCGACCGCCGAGCTCCGCAGCAAGATCAACGACTACGACGCCCCGGTCAACATCGCCCAGGGCCCGCGTGGTTGGTGCTCCGACTGGCCGTCCGGTGGTAGCTGGCTCCCGGTCCTCTTCAAGACCGAGAGCATCGCCGCCGGCACCAGCATGGGCGAGCTGAAGGACCCGGCGCTCGACGCCAAGATCGACGAGGTCGCGAACCTCCCGGTCGAGGAGTCCACCACCAAGTGGGCCGCCCTCGACGAGGAGGTCATGAAGATGTACGCCGCGATCCCGTTCTACTACACCAAGTTCGGTGTCGTGATCGGCACCAACGTCGGTGGCGTCGAGGCCGACCCCACCATGGGTATGCCGCTCTTCACCAATATCTTCCTGAAGAGCTGATCCACTAGTAGGTAACCGCGGTGGCCCGGTCCCCAACATGGGCCGGGCCACCGTGGCGGCTCACCAACGTTCTTTTCCCCGCCGCCGGCGACCCCGCGCGGCGCCCCTGAACCCGCGTCTGTGTCATCCGGAGGAACCCGCGGTGCTGTTCTACATCCTGCGTCGGCTGGCGAGCGCGATCTCGGTCGTGATCGTCACCCTGATCGCCAGTTTCGCGCTCTTCTTCCTGGCGCCGACCGACCCGGCGGGCGTGATCTGTGGTAACCGCTGTACTCCGGAACGCATCGAGGCGATCAACGACAGCCTCGGCCTGGACGAGCCGGCGATCACCCAGATCGGCCTCTACATGAAGGGCATCGTCGTCGGCCGCACCTACACCACCGCCGGTGGTGTGGTGACCGAGTGCCCGGCGCCCTGCCTCGGCTACTCCTACACGCTCGGCCAGCCGGTCACCAAGATGCTGGCGGACGCGCTGCCGGTGACCCTGTCGATCGTGCTCGGTGGCGCCATCATCTACTTCGGCGTCGGCGTGGCAGCCGGGACCCTGGCCGCCAAGAGCCGGGGCTCAACGCTCGACAAGGTGACCGTCGGCACCAGCCTGCTCGTCAACTCGGTGCCGTACTTCGTGGTCGCCCTGCTCGTCGCCCTGTACGCGACCGTGTTCCCACCGGCGCAGTACACCCCGCTCCTGACCAATCCCTGGGCGTGGGCGAGCGGCCTGCTCGCCGCCTGGGTGACCCTGGGCCTGACGAACGCCGCCTCCTACACCCGCTACTCGCGAGCCTCGATGATCGAGACGCTGGGCCAGGACTACATCCGCACCGCGCGGTCCAAGGGCATCAGCGAGCGGCGGGTCGTCTACCGGCACGGCGTCCGGGCCGGTCTGACCCCGGTGGTCACCATCCTGGGTCTGGACGTGGCGTTCCAGCTCACCAACGCGATCTTCACCGAGAGCATCTTCGGTCTTCCCGGTCTGGGCCTGCTCAGCATCCGGGCCTTCTACCAGTACGACCTTCCGGTGCTGATGGGAACCGTGCTCCTCGGCTCGGTCGTGCTGGTGCTGATGAACCTCGTCGTCGACATCGTCTACACCTTCCTCGACCCGCGGGTCCGGCTCGGATGATCCCGGCCGTCCACCCCTACCCCACCACGGCTCGCAGCACAAAGGCGGCACAGGCATGAGCGACCAGACGGTCCGGGCCCCGCACACGGTGACCCGGACACCCCGGACCCGATCGGCGGACGAGCAGGCCTACCTCGAGGTCTCCGACCTCCACGTGCACTTCCCCACCCAGGACGGCATCGTGAAGGCCGTGCAGGGCCTGAGCTACTCCCTGCCGCTGGGCCGCACGCTGGCGATCGTCGGCGAATCCGGCTCGGGCAAGAGTGTCTCGAGCATGGCGGTGATGGGCCTGCACGACCGCAAGTCGACCAAGATCACCGGGTCGATCAAGGTCGGCGGCAAGGAGATCGTCGGCATGTCGGAGCGGGCGATGATGTCCTTCCGTGGCGCCGACGCCGCGATGATCTTCCAGGACCCGCAGTCCTCGCTGCACCCGTACTTCACCATCGGCGACCAGATCATGGAGTCGTACCGGTCGCACAACCGGACCTCCAAGAAGGCCGCCAAGGAGCGGGCCATCGAGATGCTCGACCGGGTCGGCATCCCGAACCCGAAGCGCCGCGTGGACCAGTACCCGCACGAGTTCTCCGGCGGCATGCGGCAGCGCGCGATGATCGCCATGGCGCTGGTCAACGACCCGAAGCTGCTGATCGCCGACGAGCCGACCACGGCCCTCGACGTGACCGTGCAGGCGCAGATCCTGGACCTGATCGCCGACCTCCAGCGGGACTTCGGCTCGGCGGTCGTCTTCATCACCCACGACCTCGGCGTGGTGGCCGAGATCGCCGACGACATCCTGGTGATGTACGCCGGCAACGCGGTCGAGCACGGCCCGGTCGACAAGATTCTCGGTTCGCCGCTGCACCCGTACACCTGGGGTCTTCTGGAAAGCATCCCGGCGGTCTCCGGCACGCCCGGCCCGCTGCACCCGATCCCCGGCTCGCCGCCCAGCCTGCTCGACATGCCGAGCGGCTGCTCCTTCAACCCGCGGTGCGAGTTCCGCGAGCGGGTGAAGGACGATCTGTGCCGGACGCTGCGGCCGGATCTGATCGCGCGCACCGCCGACACCGGCCGTGCCTCCCGTTGCCACCTCCACGACCCCGACCGGGTGTTCGAGGCCGAAGTCCTGCCCCGGCTGCCGTAAGGAACACGACGATGACCGCTGCCACCGCTGCCAAATCGGGCGTTCGCAAGGTCGAGGGCGCACCGCTGCTCGAACTCGACGACGTCAAGATGCACTTCCGGATCAAGGGTGAGGGCATCCTCGCCCTGGGCAACAAATGGGTCCAGGCCGTCGACGGGGTCAGCCTGACCCTGCAGCCCGGCGAGACGCTGGGCCTGGTCGGCGAGTCCGGCTGTGGCAAATCCACCACGGCCCGCCTGATCACCCGGCTGCTCGAGCCCACCGGCGGGCAGATCAAGTTCCAGGGCGTGGACATCGCCCACATGAACGAACGCCAGCTGCGGCCGTACCGCCGCGAGATCCAGCTGATCTTCCAGGACCCGTACTCGTCGCTGAACCCGCGGCACACCGTCGGCACCATCGTCGGCACCGCGCTGCGCACCCACGACATGGTGCCGAAGAGCGGCGAGCTCAAGCGGGTCCAGGAGCTCCTGGAGATGGTCGGCCTGAACCCGGAGCACTACAACCGCTACCCGCACGAGTTCTCCGGCGGCCAGCGGCAGCGCATCGGCATCGCCCGTGCGCTGGCGGCCCGGCCCAAGGTGATCGTGGCCGACGAGCCGGTCTCCGCCCTGGACGTGTCCATCCAGGCGCAGGTCATGAACCTGCTGGAGAACCTGCGCAAAGAGCTGGGCATCGCCTTCGTCTTCATCGCGCACGACCTCGGCGTGGTGCGGCACTTCTGCGACCGGGTCGCGGTCATGTACCTGGGCCGGGTGGTCGAGGAGGGTCCGCGCGACGAGCTGTACGAGAAGCCGAACCACCCGTACACCCAGGCGCTGCTCTCCGCCGTGCCGGACATCGGGGTGGTCCGCGGCGTCCCGCCGAAGAACCGGATCCGTCTGGTGGGCGACGTGCCCAGCCCGGTCGACCCGCCGTCCGGCTGCCGCTTCCGCACCCGCTGCTGGAAGGCCGAGGACATCTGCGCCACGCAGGACCCGGCGCTGCTGGAGCACACGGAGAAGCTGCACACCGCGTGCCACTTCGCCGCGCCGCCGACCGAGTCGATCGTGGCCGAGACGGTCTGACTACCCTGGTCGAGTGGAAAATCGATCCCCGACCGTCTATCGCACCAGGTCGTGGCAGAACCGCCGCCGGGCGCTCCTCGCGCTCGGCGGCGCCGTTCTGGTCCTGGTGGGCTATCTGCTCGGGCGCTGGCAGGACACGCCGGCCGACCCGGTGATCACCGGGCAGACCGCCGTCACCCCGGGCGCCGCCGGCGCGTCGGCCCCGCCACCGGCTCCCCCGTCGGCCACCCCCGCCTCCGTCGAGCCGGCCCCGGTGAACTACCCGGTGCTCCAGGCCGAGGCGGCGACCGAGCTGGCCGGCGTGGAGACCGAGTCCACCGGTGACGAGGGCGGCGGGGAGAACGTCGGCTGGGTCAACCGCGACGACTATCTGCGGTTCGACAACTTCGACTTCGGCGCGGTGCCGGCGACGTCGGCCCGGATCCGGGTGTCGTCCGGATCCGGGATCACCGGGCGGGTGCAGATCCGGCTGGACAGCCGGGCCAACGACCCGGTCGGTGAGCTGTCGGTCAGCAACACCGGCGGCTGGCAGAGCTGGCGTACCGACACCGCCGTGCTCAAGCCGGTGACCGGGACGCACACCGTCTTCCTGACGTTCACCTCGGACGACGGCGGCGAGTTCGTGAATCTGAACTGGCTGCGGTTCGACCACTGATCGAACATCTGTACTAACCTGGTGGCGTGATCCTGCACGCCGATCTGGACTCGTTCTACGCGTCGGTCGAGCAGCGCGACGATCCCGCGCTGCGCGGCCGGCCCGTCCTGGTCGGTGGCGGGGTGGTGCTCGCCGCGTCGTACGAGGCGAAGGCCCACGGCGTCCGGACCCCGATGAGTCTCGGCCGGGCCCGGGCGCTCTGCCCGTGGGCCGTCGTCGTCCCACCAAGGATGAGCGCCTACTCGGCGGCCAGCAGGGCGGTGTTCGAGGTCTTCCGGGACACCACCCCGATCGTCGAGCCGATCTCCATCGACGAGGCCTTCCTCGACGTCGACGGCCTCCGCCGGATCCGCGGCACGGCGGAGGAGATCGCCCGGCAGTTGCGGGCCGACGTGCGCGCCCGCACCGGGCTGCCGATCACCGTGGGCGTGGCGCGCACCAAGTTCCTGGCCAAGGTGGCCAGCGGCGTGGGCAAGCCGGACGGGTTGCTGGTCGTGCCGCCCGGCGGGGAGCTGGCGTTCCTGCATCCGCTGCCGGTGGAGAAGCTGTGGGGCGTCGGCCCGGTCACCGCGGCCAGGCTGCGCGAGCGGCAGATCCACACGGTGGGGCACGTCGCCCGGATCGGCGAGGCCGCCCTCGTCGCCATGCTCGGCGGCGGCGCGGGCCGCCACCTGCACGCGCTCGCCCACAACCGCGATCCGCGCCGGGTCGAGACCGGGCGGCGGCGCGGCTCCATCGGGGCGCAGTCCGCGCTCTCCCCGTCGCTGTCGTTCACCGAGGTCGAGGCCACGCTGGGGGCGCTGGTCGACCGGGTCACCCACCGGATGCGGCGGGCCCACCGCGCCGGGCGCACGATCACGCTGCGGCTGCGGTTCGGCGACTTCACCCGGGCCACCCGGTCCCGCAGCCTGCTCAAGGCCACCACCCGAACCGGCGAGATCCTTCGGGTGGCCGGGGAGCTGCTGCACGAGGCGGCGCCGCTGATCGCCGAGCGCGGCCTGACCCTGGTCGGGGTCGCGGTGAGCAACCTCGACTCCGAGGGCGCCGTGCAACTGGAGCTGCCGTTCGAGGCGCCGCGTGACGACGGTCTGGACGCCGCGGTGGACCGGGTGCGCGACCGGTTCGGCTCGGCCGCCCTGCAACGGGCCGCGATGGTGGGCCGGGAGCTGCACCCGTCCGTCCCCCTGCTTTCCGACTGAGGCAGACTGCATGGCGTGCGGAAGATCTGTGTAGTCGGAATCGGCGCTGGCGACCCGGACCATCTGACCCTCCAGGCGGCGAAGGCCATCGGCCGTACCCATGTGTTCTTCCTGCTCGACAAGGGCGAGGCCAAGGCGAGCCTGATCGAACTGCGGGAAGGCCTGATCCGGCACTACGGGCACCCGCGCAAGCGGATCGTGGAGGGCCGCGACCCGGACCGCGATCGCACCCCGGCCGACTACACCGGCACGGTCGCGGACTGGCGGCACCGCCGCTCGCTGGTCCTCGAGGAGCTGATCACCGAGCATCTCAAGGACGACGAGATCGGCTCGATCCTGGTCTGGGGCGACCCCTCGCTGTACGACTCGACCATCGCCATCCTGGAGGAGATCCTGGAGCGCGGGGCGGTCGAGTTCGAGTACGAGGTGATCCCCGGCATCAGCAGCGTCTCGGCCCTGGCCGCCAAGCACCGGATCGGCCTGAACCGGGTGGGCCGCCCGGTGCAGATCACCACCGGCAGGCGGCTCGCCGAGGGCTGGCCGGAGGGCGTCGACGACGTGGTCGTGATGCTCGACGCCCAGCAGGCGTTCACCGCGCACCCGGACGCCGACATCTACTGGGGCGCCTACGTCAGCACCGCGGACGAGCTGCTCGATGCCGGCCGGGTGTCCGAGGTGGCGGAGCGGATCGTCGAGACCCGCACCGAGGCCCGCGAGCGCCACGGCTGGATCATGGACACCTATCTGCTCCGCCGCCCGGACCCGGAGTAGAACCCAGCCGGCTCTCAGAGCTGTCTCACGGGCGTTGAGACCGCACTAAGAGCCGGCCGAAGTCGATCTACAGCTCGTTGAAGGGCGCGGCGTACGTGAAGACGCCACGCACCGCCGGATCGTGGGCGGTCAGCGGGCGGGCCTGGAAGTGCGGCGCCCACTCCGCCACCGGCGGCTCGATGCCGTGGTCGGCGGCCGGCCGGAACCCGAAGCGGGAGTAGTAGGCCGGGTCGCCGAGCAGCACCACCAGCGGCTCGTCGAGCGCCTCGGCGGCACCCAGCACCGCGTGCATCAGCGCCGAACCGACCCCGCGGCGCTGATGATCCGGGTGCACGCTGACCGGCCCCAGCCCGAGAGCGGGGGCAGCACCGACCCGGCCGCGGGTGCACACCACATGCCCCACGACAGCGCCGTCCACCACCGCCACCAGCGACAGTGCCGGCAACCAGCCCTCGTCGGCGCGCAGCTTGCCCACCAGCGGCGCCTCGTCGGGCTCGACCCCGTCCGGCAGCGGCTCGCGGAAGTGCGGCCGGGCGAACGCCGCGGCCGTCACCGCCCGGATGGCGCCGACATCGGCGGCGGTCTCACGTCGAATGATCACCGGTCCTCCAGGGAACCCTCGGTCTCCAGATAAAGCTCACGCAGCGCGGCCAGGGTCTCCGGTTCGGGCGACTCCCACAGCTTGCGGTCGGCGGCCTCCAGCAGCCGCTCGGTGATGCCGTGCAGGGCCCACGGGTTCGACTGCCGCATGAACTTCTGATTCTCGTCGTCGAGCGCGTAGGACGCGGCGAGCTGCTCATACATCCAGTCGGTCACCACGCCGGCGGTCGCGTCGTACCCGAAAAGGTAGTCCACGGTCGCCGCCAGCTCGAAGGCGCCCTTGTAGCCGTGCCGCCGCATCGCGGCGATCCAGCGCGGGTTCACCACTCGGGCCCGGAAGATCCGCGCGGTCTCCTCGGTCAGGCTGCGGGTCCGTGCCTGGTCCGGGTTGGTGGAGTCGCCGATGTACGCCGCCGGCGCGCGACCGGTGAGCGCCCGCACCGTGGCGATCATGCCGCCGTGGTACTGGAAGTAGTCGTCGGAGTCGGCGATGTCGTGCTCGCGGGTGTCGATGTTCTTGGCGGCCACGTCGATCCGGCGGTACGCGTTCTCCATGTCCCCACGAGCCGGCGCCCCGTCCAGGTCCCGCCCGTACGCGAAGCCGCCCCACACCGCGTACACCTCGGCCAGATCGGCGTCGTCCCGCCAGTTCCGGCTGTCGATGAGCGGCAGGATGCCGGCGCCGTACGCTCCCGGCCGCGACCCGAAGATCCGCATGGTGGCCCGCCGCCAGTCGCCGTGCTCGCCCTGGTCACGCAGGGCGTGCTCGCGGACGAAGTTGTCCGGCTCGTCCAGCCCGGCGATCAGGGTGAACGCGTCGTCGAGCAGCGCCACCACGTGCGGGAACGCGTCACGGAAGAAGCCCGAGACTCGGACCGTCACGTCGATGCGGGGGCGGCCCAGTTCCTCGGCCGGAATCGGCTCCAGGCCGGTGACCCGCCGGGACGCCGGATCCCAGACCGGGCGGACGCCGATCAGCGCGAGGATCTCGGCGATGTCGTCGCCGGCGGTCCGCATGGCGCTGGTGCCCCAGGCGGACAGCCCGACCGAGCGGGGCCACTCGCCGTGGTCGGCCCGGTAGCGGGTCAGCAGCGAGTCGGCCATCGCCTGCCCGGTCTCCCAGGCGAGCCGGCTCGGGATGGCCTTCGGGTCGACGGAGTAGAAGTTGCGGCCGGTCGGCAGCACGTTGATCAGGCCGCGCAGCGGGGAGCCGCTGGGGCCGGCCGGGACGTAACCGCCGTCGAGCGCGTGCAGCACGTTGGTCAGCTCGTCGGTGGTGCGGGCGAGCCGCGGCACGACCTCGGTGGCCGCGAACTCCAGCACCCGCACCACATCCGGCAAAACCGACAAATCCGAAATATCTGGTACGTCGGGGAGCGTCGCCGAAAGCCCGGCGGGAGCGGCTCCCGGGGCGGAAGCAGCCTCGGGAACGCTGGAGGCGACCAGGTCGGCCGGGATCACCGTCGGCCAGCCGCGCTCCTCCATGGCCGTGACCAGTGCCCGCGCCAGCACCTCGATCGCGTCGGTCTCCGCGGTGGACGCGTCCTCCGCGAGGCCCAGCGCCTCCCGCAGACCCGGCAGCGCCGCCACCTGACCGGCCCACATCTGCCGCGCCCGCAGCATGGCGAGCACCAGGTTGATCCGCGCCTCCCCGGCCGGCGCCGCCCCCAGCACGTGCAGCCCGTCGCGGATCTGCACATCCTTGACCTCACACAGCCATCCGTCGATGTGCAGGATGAAGTCGTCGAACTCCTCGTCCTCCGGCCGGCGCCCCTGGCCGAGGTCATGGTCCATCTTCGCGGCCTGGATCAGGGTCCAGATCTGAGCCCGGATCGCCGGGAGCTTGGCCGGGTCGAGGGCGGCGATGGTCGCGTGCTCGTCGAGCAGCTGCTCCAGTCGGGCGATGTCCCCATAGGACTCGGCGCGGGCCATCGGCGGAATCAGGTGGTCGACCAGCGTGGCGTGCGCCCGGCGCTTGGCCTGTGTCCCCTCGCCGGGGTCGTTGACCAGGAACGGGTAGATCAGCGGCAGGTCGCCGAGGGCCGCGTCGGTGCCGTCCGACGCGGACATGCCGACGTTCTTGCCGGGCAGCCACTCCAGGTTGCCATGCTTGCCGACGTGCACCACCGCGTGCGCGCCGAACTCATCGGCCACCCACCGGTAGGCGGCCAGGTAGTGATGGCTCGGAGGCAGGTCCGGGTCGTGGTAGATGGCGACCGGGTTGGCCCCGAACCCGCGCGGAGGCTGGACCATCACCACGATGTTCTCGTCGCGGAGTGCGGCCAGCACGATGTCGCCGTCGTCCACATAGAGCTCACCGGGCGCCTGGCCCCAATGCCGCTCGACACGCTCCCGGAAGTCCCCCGGGAGCTGGTCGAACCAGGTTTGATACCGAGATGCCGGAATTCGCACCGGATTGCCGGACAACTGCTCGTCGGTCAGCCAGTCCGGGTCCTGCCCACCGGCCGCGATCAACGTGTGGATGAGCCCGTCGCCGTCGTAGGACCCGAAGTCACCGATCCGGTAACCCCGGTCGGCGAGAGCCGCCAGCAGGGCGACCGTCGAGGCCGGCGTGTCCAGACCGACCGCGTTGCCGATCCGGGAGTGCTTGGTCGGATAGGCCGACAGCATCAGCACGATCCGGCGGTCGGCGGGCGGCACGTGCCGCAGCCGGGCGTGCGCCACCGCGATCCCGGCCACCCGCGACGCCCGCTCCTCGTCGGCCGCGTAGACCGACAGCCCGTCCTCGTCGATCTCCTTGAACGAGAACGGCACCGTGATGATCCGGCCGTCGAACTCCGGGATCGCCACCTGCGTCGCCGCGTCCAGCGGGGTCAGGCCGTCGTCACTGGCCTCCCAGGCGGCCCGCGAGCTGGTCAGGCACAGCCCCTGGAGGATCGGCACGTCCAGGTCGGCGAGCACCCCGACATCCCACGCCTCGTCGTCACCACCCGCGCTCGCGGTCGCCGGGCGGGTGCCGCCGGCCGCCAGCACGGTCACCACCAGCGCGTCCGCCCTACGCAACTCGGCCAGCAGCTCCGGCGGGGCGGTCCGCAGCGAGGCCGTGAAGATCGGCATGGCCCGCGCGCCCTTGGCCTCGATCGCCCGGCAGAGCGTCTCGACGAACGCCGTGTTGCCGGCCATGTGATGCGCCCGGTAATAAAGCACCGCCACGGTCGCCTCGCCGGTCGACTCCGGGCGCGGCAGGAAGCCCCACTGCGGACTCTCCACGGCCGGCGCGAACCCGTTGCCGGTCAGCAGCACCGTGTCGGAAAGGAAGTCGTGCAGCGAGACCAGATTGTCCGCGCCACCGTGCGCCAGATAGGTGTGCGCCTCGGCGGCCACCCCGGCGGGCACCGTGGACAGCTTCATCAACTCGGCGTCCGGCGCCTGCTCGCCGCCCAGGACCACGACCGGCACGTCGCCCGCGAGCAGTGTGTCCAACCCCTCCTCCCAGGCCCGGCGGCCGCCCAGGATGCGCACCACGACGAGGTCGGCCCCGTCGAGCAGGGCGGGCAGATCGGCGACCGAGGTGCGGGCCGGGTTGGCCGGGCGCCAGGCCGATCCACTGGCCCGGGCGCTGAGCAGGTCGGTGTCGGACGTCGACAGCAGCAGAAACACGCGCGCGCTCCCCTCGGGGTCCGCGCCCCGGGTAGTCGGATGTCACGGCGACCGGAGTTCCTGGCTCCCAGGGCTCGAACTCCCTGGTGACAGTGGCGGGACCGCGCCGGAGTCACACCGGCTTCCTCCGCGGCGTCGCCGCTCGTGAGCCATAACTTTTCCGAACCCCGGTGTCCCGCGTCAAGGCGGAACGGCCGCTGTGACGCTGCCGACCCACCGAGAGGCGAAGGTGAATTCCTGCCGGGGGTCGGCCGTAGTATCCGGGCCATGTCTCCCGTCCGGACTTCCGACACCGACGCCTGCCCCGGCGCGCTGCGGCTGCACGCCGCCGCCGACGGGTTGCTGGCCCGGGTGCGGCTGCCCGGCGGGCTGCTGACCGGGGCCCGGTTGCGCGCGCTGCGCGAGCTGGCCGAGGAGTTCGGCGACGGCGCCCTGGAGCTGACCTCGCGGGCCAATCTCCAGCTCAGAGGCCTGTCGGCCATCGATGCCCCGGCCCTGGCGACCCGCTTGCGCGCCGCCGGGCTGCTGCCCTCACAGACCCACGACAATGTTCGGAACATCGCGTCGCCGCCGCTGCCGGGATCGACGATCCGCGCTCTGATACCGGCCTTGGACCGCGCCGTCCTGGACGATCCCGCCCTGGCCGGCCTCCCCGGCAAGTTCCTGTTCGCGCTCGGCCACGTCACCCTGTCCCCCGACGTCGCCGCCGTCCCGGCCCTCACCAACCCCACACCGGCGCCCACCGTCCACGCGGCCGTCACCACCAGGCCCACACCAATGGCGGCCACCACGCACCCGGCCGCCACCAACCCCACACCAACGGTGCCCACCGTCCACGCGGGTTTCGCCGGGTCGGGGGATCGGGAGCACACGGGTGCCGGGCTGTTCGCGATCCGCTTCGCCGGGCACGACACCGGGCTCCGGGTGGAGGCCGACCGGGTGGTGCCGGCGCTGATCGCGGCGGCGCACGCGTTCCTCGCCGAGCGGGAGGAGCAGCGGGGTGACGGCCCGGCCGCGTGGCGGTTGCGGGAGCTGACCGACGGCCCGGCCCGTGTGTCGGCCCGGGTGGCCGGCGTCCTCGGGCTGACGCCCGTCGCCGTGGCGGCGGCGGTGCCGGTCGAGGCCACCGATGCCACCGATCTGGTCGGCGTGGTGGCTCAGGCGGACGGGCTGGCCGCGGTGGGGGCACTGGTGCCGTTGGGGCGCTTGGCCGGCGTAACCCTCAGGGTTCTGGAGGAGGCCGATCAGCTGGTGGTGACCCCCTGGCGTGGGGTGATCGTGGCCGATCTGACGCCGTCGGCGGCGCCGGGGTGGGCGGGCCGTCTGGCCGCGGCCGGGCTCGCGGTGGCCGCGGATTCGCCCTGGTCCGGGGTGACCGCCTGCGCCGGGCGGCCAGGTTGCGCGAAGTCGCTGGCCGACGTGCGCGCCGACGCCACGGTCACGGCCCGTTTCGTCGACGGCCTGCCGGTCCACTGGGTGGGTTGCGCCCGCGCGTGCGGCAGCCCGTCCGGCCCGCACGTCCGCGTCGAGGCCACCGCCGACGGCTACCTGGTCGCCCGCACGGACGGTGACCGATCCGGCCCAGCCCACCCACCGGAAAGCAACCGATCCGGACTCGGCGGCCCACCGGGGAATTCCGGCGCGAAGGGAGACGGATCCGGACTGGTCGGCCCATCGACTGCCGGGGCGGGATCGCCGAGGATCAGCGGGATCGGCACGGCCGTGACCGGGTTGGGGGAGATCGTGGCTGTGGCTAGGAGGCCCTGATGAAGTATGTGCGTGACGGCGCGGAGATCTACCGGCGCTCGTTCGCCACCATCCGGGCCGAGGCGGACCTCTCAGGACTGCCGGAGGACGTGTCGCGGGTGGTGGTCCGGATGATCCACGCCTGCGGGATGGTGGATCTGGTGGAGGATGTCCGGTTCAGTCCGGGTGTGGTCACCGCGGCGCGGAAGGCGCTGCTCGACGGCGCGCCGATCCTCTGTGACGCGGAGATGGTGGCGTCCGGGGTGACCCGGTCGCGGCTGCCGGCGGCCAACGAGGTGATCTGCACGCTGCGGGACCCGGCGGTGCCGGGGCTGGCCGCGGCGATCGGCAACACCCGTAGCGCGGCCGCACTCGACCTGTGGGGTGACCGGCTGGGTGGCGCCGTGGTGGCGGTCGGCAACGCGCCGACCGCACTGTTCCGGCTGCTGGAGATGGTCGCGGCGGGCGCGCCACGGCCGGCCGCGGTGCTCGGCATCCCGGTCGGTTTCATCGGCGCGGCCGAGTCCAAGGAGGCTCTCGCCGAGTCCGGCCTGGAGTACTTGATCGTGCGTGGCCGCCGGGGTGGCAGCGCCATCACCGCCGCCGCGGTGAACGCCCTCGCCTCCGAAGCGGAATAGGTCGGGAACGGAAGAGGTCAGCTTCTCGGCCCTGAAGGACCGAGCTTGCGTCACTGAGTTCGGTGTGGAGGGGACGGCTGACCAGCCCGAGACGCCTTGAAGGAGGTGACTACGTTGCATACAAGACAGTCGACCCACTCCGGTGTGCTTCCTCAGCGCCGGACTCTGGAATCCGTGTCAGCAGACAAGCCGACGAGAGCGCACGAAACGGGACACGGACACCGCGACCCTGTTGCGGTATCTGGTGTGCGACATGGGCGAGGGGAGACCACTGCCCCGATTCCAGGGCAGTGGCGTCACCCGGACGGGCAACCGTCCGGAGACCGGGGCCGTAAGACCCCACCAACCCATCCGGTCGTGCTCGTCCTCGACAAACGCGGCCGGCCACTACAACCGTGCACACCCGCCCGCGCCCGCAAACTGCTCGCCGCCAGCCCCGCGGTCGTACACCGGCACACCCCATTCGTCATCCGGCTCAAGGACCGCACCGTGGGCGAGTCCGAGATTTTGGGGGTCGAGGTCGGGGTGGACCCGGGGTCGAAGGCGACCGGCGTCGGCGTGTTCATCGCCCAGGCCGACGTCCGGACCGGGCTGCTCGCCGGGATCCTGCGCCAAGCGAAGACACCGCTGCGCGACGCCGCCGCGGCGAGTTCGACCCGGTGGGCGTTGTGGCGGGCCCTGACCGGCACCGGCCTACCAGTGGCGGTCGCTACCGGCGGCCGCACGAAATGGAACCGGCACCGTACCGGCGCACCGAAAACCCACACCCTGGACGCGCTGCACACCGGCGCACTCGACACCGTCACCCGGTGGCCGGACACGGCGCTGGTCGCGACGTCGACGGGCCGGGGCAGCCACGCCCGTACCCGCAGCGACCGGTACGGCTTCCCCCGCCTGCGCCTACCGAGGACGAAACAGGTGCACGGCTTCGCCACCGGTGACCTCGTCCACGCAGTCGTCCCAACCGGTGTCGAACGGGGCACGCACACCGGCCGGGTCGCCGTACGCAGCACCGGCAGATTCAACATCCGTACCGGAGCCAGCCTGGTCCAAGGGATCCACCACCGGCACATCCGGCTCCTGCAACGCGCCGACGGCTGGGCCTACACCCGCCAACCCGAAGGAGCACCAACCCATGCCTGACACGAAACCTCCGGGCCGTACCGGGCTTCCTCCCGGCCCTGAAGGACCGGGTTTCCGCCCTCAGGGTGCTATGACGAACCAGCCAGTAGGGAAGACCGGCCGCCTCTACGGGGTCGGGCTGGGCCCCGGCGACCCGGAGCTGGTCACCGTGAAGGCGGCCCGGCTGATCGCCGCCGCGGACGTGGTGGCCTATCACGCGGCCCGGCACGGGCGCAGCAACGCGCGCGCCATCGCGGCCGGCTACCTGAGGGAGGGCCAGATCGAGGAAGCCCTCATCTACCCGGTGACCACCGGGACGACCGACCATCCGGGCGGCTACCAGGGCGCCATCGACGACTTCTACGCCGAGTCGGCGGCCCGGCTCGCCGCGCACCTGGACGCCGGCCGGGACGTGGTGGTGCTGGCCGAGGGCGACCCGTTCTTCTACGGCTCCTACATGCACATGCACAAGCGCCTGGCCGGCCGGTACGACACCACCGTCGTCCCCGGTGTCACGTCGGTCAGCGCCGCGTCGGCGGTGCTCGGCCGGCCGCTGATGGAGCGCGACGAGGTGCTCACCGTGCTGCCCGGCACGCTGGAGCCGAAGGATCTGGCGGAGCGCCTGGCCGCCACCGACTCGGCGGCAGTGATGAAGCTGGGCCGCACCTTCGAGGGTGTCCGGGAGGCGCTCACCGAGGCGGGCCGGCTCGACGACGCCTGGTATGTGGAGCGCGCCACCACCGGCCGGGAGCGTTCCGGCCCGTTGCGGGACGTCGATCCGGCCACCGTTCCGTACTTCTCGCTGGCCCTGCTGCCGAGCCCGGCCGCGACCGCGTTCGGGTCCGGCGCCGCGGCATCGGCCGGGTTCGCCGAGGCCCCGGTGGACACCACGTTCAACGGCACGGCCGCGGCGCCGGCCGAGCCGCACGGCGGCCTGGTCAGCCTGGAGGACGCGAACGCCGCCGCGCTGACCCGGTTCGCGAGCGGCGACGACCGCGGCACCGGTGGGGTGACGGTGGTCGGGCTGGGGCCTGGCGCCCGGCACTGGCTGACCCCGGAGGCGCAGGAGGCGCTGGCCGCCGCCGACGACCTGGTCGGCTACGGCCCCTACGTCGACCGGGTGCCGCCGAACCCGCGGCAGCGCCGGCACTCCTCCGACAACCGGGTCGAGGCGGAGCGCGCCGCGTTCGCACTGGACCTGGCGAAGGGTGGGCGCCGGGTGGCGGTCGTGTCGTCCGGTGACCCGGGGGTCTTCGCGATGGCCGCGGCCGTCCTGGAGGTGGCCGAGGACCCGCGGTGGCAGGACGTGCCGATCCGGATCATCCCGGGTCTGACCGCCGCGCAGGCGGTGGCGAGCCGGGCCGGGGCGCCGCTCGGGCACGATTTCTGCATCCTGTCGCTGTCGGACCGGCTCAAGCCGTGGTCGGTGATCGAGTCCCGGCTGGAGGCGGCGGCCGCCGCCGACCTGGTGATCGCCGTCTACAACCCGGCCTCGAAGAGCCGCCGGGCGCAGCTGGTCCGGGCGCTGGAGCTGTTGCGCGGCCACCGCCGCCCGGGGACGCCGGTGGTGGTGGGCCGGGATGTGGGCGGGCCGGCCGAGTCGGTGCGGATCACCACCCTGGCCGCGCTCGATCCGGCCACCGTCGACATGCGCTGCCTGCTGATCATCGGCTCGTCGCAGACCCGTGCGGTCACCCGCGGCGACGGCACCACGGCCGTCTTCACGCCGAGGCACTATCCGGCCTGAGGCCGGTTGCGGATCGGTCGGCAGCACCCGTTTTGAAACGCGCCCCGGACGGCGGCCGTCGGCCAGCGCCGCCGTGGTGAGGGGTGGGTGAGGGTCCGCTACCGGGCTGCAACCACGTTGCAGCGGCGCAGTTCTCCACCTGACATGGGGGAGACCGAATAAGAGGGGGTCGGTGAACAAACTACGAGCCTAGGGGCTGACCCACCAGTGAGTACTGCTCGCAAGCACGCTGCGATTCTGCTTTCCTCGCTGTTGCTCGCCCTCGCCGTGCCGGCTTCCCACGCCTTCGCGGCGCCGCCCTCGTCCAAGGTCGCCGCGTCGTCAAAGGCCACCGCCAAGAAGGCCACGACCAAGAAGGCCAAGAAGGCGACCACCAAGAAGGCCGCGACCAAGAAGGCCAGCACCAAGAAGGCCAAGAAGGTCACCACCAAGAAGGCCAAGAAGGTCACCGCCAAGAAGGTCACCGCCAAGAAGGTCACCGTCAAGAAGGTCGCCCCCAAGCCGCCGGCCAAGTCGGCCGCGGTGCAGTCGGTCACCCGGAAGTCCCGGCTCGCCGCGGTGTTCTCCGCCAAGAGCATGAACTACTACCCGTCGAACGCCGGGTGGTCGGCGATGTGGACCAACTTCGATGCCGCCCGCGTCGACGCCGACCTGGCGAAGGCCGCCGAGCTGGGCGCCGACAACGTCCGCGTGATCATCTTCCCGCAGTCCTTCGGCTTCCCCCAGCCCAAGGCCGTGTACGCCGACCGGCTCCGCAAGTTCGTCAGCATGGCCGACTCCCACGACATGACGGTCAAGTTCACCCTGTTCGACTGGTGGGCCGGCTACCAGGACGCGGCCGGCAGCGCCGCCTGGGCCAAGGCGGTGCTGGCGCCGTACGCGAACGACCCCCGGGTGCTGTCCGTCGAGCTGAAGAACGAGTTCGACGCCACCGACACGGCCGCCGTGGCCTGGGTTCGCAAGCTGATCCCGGCGGTTCGCACCGCCGTACCGAACATGCCGTTGACCCTGTCGGTGGACGGTGGCGCGGGCGCGGCCGGTCTGGCCCGGATCAAGGGGTCGCTGACGTCGGCCCCGCTGGACTTCTACGACTACCACTTCTACGGCAGCTCGGAGCGTGCCCACGCGGAGATCCGGCGCGCCCAGGCCGCGGTCAGCCCGTCCCCGCTGGTGATCGGCGAGACCGGGCTGAGCACGGCCGGCAACAGCGAGGGCGGCCAGGCCGCGTACCTGGCCCGGGTGTTCGAGGCGGCCCGGACGGCCGGGGTGAAGTCGGTGGCGCCGTGGACGCTGTACGACTTCGGCCAGGGCGCGATCCCGTCCAACTCGCAGGTCTCCCGGATTCCGGCGCAGTACAAGTTCGGCCTGTACCGCGCGGACGGCACGGCCAAGCCCGCCGCCGCGGTGGTGCGCGCCGCCTGGGCCGGGAAGAAGCTGGACAACAAGGTCCTGGACCTCGGTTTCGAGTCGACCGAGCCCGCCTCGCCGTGGCGGCCGTACCTGTCCGAGGTCGGCACCGCCGTGCGGGCGAAGGGCGAGGGCCGGACCGGTTCCTTCTCGGCCCGGTTCGCGCAGACCGGCCGGAACGGCACCAACATGCCGTCGATCCGCGTCTCCCCGATCGCCCCGGTGACGGCCGGCGGCAAGTGGCACGCCGAGGCGTGGGCCCGCGGCGTCGACGTGACCGGCACCAACGAGATCGCGCTGAGCTGGTTCGACATCAACGACCGCTGGCTGGGCCAGACCAGTTCGAAGCAGGTCGCGAAGGGCACCAGCGGCTGGACGAAGCTGACCGTCGACGCGGTCGCCCCGGCCGGTGCGACGAGCGTCCAGCTTCACCTCAAGTCGGGTGACAACCGCGGCACGGTCTGGTTCGACGACGTCTCGATCTCCTGATCGGCGCCGATCCGGGACAACAGGCGGGCGTACGCGTCGACAGTGCGCCCCCAGGAGGACGGATCGGTGTGCCGCTGCCCGGCCAGCCCGGCGGCCCGGACGATCGCCTGCCGTAGCTCGTCCGGGTCGGCAGCCGGCACCAGGACCGCGCCGCTGTACGCCTCCGCCGCCTCGACCAGCCCGCCGACCGCGGTCACCACCACCGGCAGGCCGTGGCTCATCGCGATGTGCAGCGGCCCGCTGGCCGAGCTGCGCCGGTACGGCAGCACCACCACGTCGGCGTTCGCGAAGTACTCGTTGACCTCGGCGTCGGCCACGTACCGGTTGACGAACGAGATCCGGTCCCGCACCGGCGAGCCGGCGATCATCTCGCCGGGCCGGGTCCAGCCCTCCCACGTCTCCCCCACCACGGTCAGGTGGTACCGCGGGCCCAGCGACGCGAACGCCTCGATCAGATCCTCGAGACCCTTGTACGGCCGGATCGTCCCGAAGAACAGCAGGCGGCAGACGTCGTCGCCGGGTTCGCGTGCCGCCCGGTCCGGCACGTGGTGGTCGAACGGGCCGTGCAGCGCCACCTCGCACGGCACTCCGTCCAGCCGGTACGCCTCGTCGAGCGCCTCCTCGTCGTACCGGGAGTGGACGACCACCCCGTCGGTGCGGCTCAGCATCGGGCGGATGCAGCGGCGCACGTACCGGGCCGCCCACCGGTGCCGGGCCTCCCCGGTGTCCTGCACCTCGTGGAACTCCACGATCACCCGGATGCCGAGGGCCCGGGCCGCCAGGGTGAGGGCCAGGTAGGAGTGCAGGACCGTACCGGTCCACCACTGGAGCACCAGCACGTCCGGGCGGAACCGGCGCAGGAACGCCAGTGCCCGGAACAGGCTCGGGACGGCGTACCAGTCGATGCCGTCGAAGACCCGTACGTCCTCGGAGTAGCGCAGGTCGGCGAGAGTGTGACCGACGCGCTCACGTCCGGGGTAGAGCCGGGCCGGCAGCAGCCGGCGCATCAGGATCGTGCCGACCTCGTAGCGTTCCGCCAGCGCGTTGCTGAGCCGGCAGGTGTAGTAGCTGATCCCGGAGAGGAACCGCCAGCCGGAGCCGACCACCAGGATGCGGTCCGGACGGTCAACGGGGGTGGGCCGCGATGCAGGCACGGTAGACCTCCTCGATCTTCGGTACGACGCGGGCCGCGGTGAATTCGAGGCCACGCTGCTGACCGGCGGCCCTCAACCGGGCGGCCAGGTCACGGTCGGTGAGCACGCGCCGCAGCGCGGTGTGCAGGGCGCCCGGGTCGCCGGGCGGGACGAGCAGGCCGCTCACGCCGTCCTCGACCACGTCGAGCAGGCCGCCCGCGGCGGACGCGACGAGCGGGGCGCCGGCCAGCATCGCCTCGACCGCCACCTGGCCCATCCCCTCCATCAGCGACGGCACCACTCCGGCGGCGGCGCCCCGCCAGGCGGCCATCACGCTGGGATGCGGCACATCGGTACGCAGGTGGACGCCGTCCGGGACGGGCGGGGTGTCGTCACGCTGAGTACCGAGGCAGACCAGTTCGGGCGGCTCGTCCGGGCCCTGCCAGTCGGCGCAGAGTTTCTGGTACGCGTCGAACAGCACGTCGATGCCCTTGTGCGGGCCGAGCTGGCCGACGAACAGCAGGTAGGGCCGGTCCGGCAGCCACTCCGGCCGCGGGGTGTCCCGGGCCAGCGCGTCCAGGCCGTCCGGGACCAGGCTGGAGATCACCCGTACCGGCAGTTCGCCGGGCAGCCGGGCCAGGTTCAGCGCGGACGCCACCGACGACGAGATCGCGGTGAGGACGTCGATGCCCCGGTGCCGCTGGGCTCGCAGACCGGCGGTGAGCAGGGCGGACCTCGCTGTGCCGTACTGTTCTGCGGCACACCGCACACATCGGCCCAGGGCCGGCCCGTCGCAGCGGCGGCCCTCCCGCGCGAACGTCTTGCGCACGCACGTCAGCCCGAAGTCGTGGGCGGTGTGCACGTGCGGCAGCCCGTTCGTCCCGGAGCGCAGCGGCAGGTAGCTGTACATCAGCCAGTCGTGACTGTGCACCAGGTCGAACTCGTTCTCACGCAGCACCCGCGCGATCTCCGCGGTGGTCAGCGGGTCGGCGACGGTCGGATGGAACGGTTTCCGAGGATCCCGGTTCATCCCGGGCAGCAGGGTGTTGGCGACGCTGCGGACGCGGATCACGCGTACCCCGTTGATCATCTCGTCGTGCGGCGCCTTCGGCGTCGCCAGCGTGAGGACGGTGATCTCGTGCCCGCGGCGCACCATCTCCTCGCCGCTGGTGGCGATGCTGCGCTCCAGGCCGCCGATCACCGGCGCATAGAGATTGGACAGGTGCAGAATCCTCATCGGTCTTCTCCGGGTCGGGGGCTCGCCGCCGGCTTGCTGCCGCTTCTCAAACCCACGGGGTACGCCGTGAGCGCTCATTCCTTCGCCATCGCTCTCGTGGTCGCCGCTTTCCGGTCGCGCTCGGCCCACCCGGACGGCGCCCGCCGCACCACCGCCTCCGGGCCGGCCGGCTCACCGGCGGCCGGTGTGCGGGCCGGTTCACGGAGGGTGGGGCGGTGGAGGAGGGCCACGGCCGCGACCAGGAGGGCGGCCGCGGTCTGGCCGGCCAGCCAGGCCAGGCCGGCGCCGGTCACGCCGTGGGTGGGCAGCAGCAGCCAGGCCAGGACCAGGCAGGTCACGGCACGGATCAGGTTGAGGCGGCGGCAGAGCCGGAACTCGCCACGGGACCGCCAGTGCGCCACCGCCAGGTTGGCCACCGCGTCCGGGAGAGCGGCCAGCACCAGGATCCGCAACAGCGTTCCGCCCTCGGTGGCGTAGGCCGTGCTGCACAGGCCGAGCACCAGATCGCCCCCGGCCAGCAGGGCGACCGCGGGGCCGCCGACCACGGCCGCCACCACGACGGCGGCGCGGGTGACGGTGACCTGGGCGGCGTTGGTCCGTTCCGCGTACAGGGCCGAGGCGACCGCCGGGGACACCATGAAGAGCATCGAGGCGGTCATCCAGGCCAGGTAGAAGTGGGCGTTCGCATCGGCGCCCAGCCGGGCCGTGACCAGCACCGGCAGGAGCGCCGCCGGACCGGCCTGGGTCAGGTTGATCAGATGATGGCCGGTGAGGGCGGCCCGCAGATGGGGCAGTTCGGAGCGCAGGCCGGTGAGCCGCGCCCGGGCGCCCGGGCGGAGCCGGCCCAGCGCGGCGACGATCGTGATCAGGCTGATCACCAGCGCCGGCAGGGTCCAGGAGAGCAGCACCGCCACCGCGCCGTGGAAGCCGGCGGCGAGCACCCCGGCCAGGGCGGCGATCTTGCCGCCGGCCACGGCCAGGTTGCGCAGCAGCATGCCGTGCCCGGCCCGGTGGGCGACGTAGAGGTTGTCCAGCAGGGTGGTCAGCGTGACGGCGACGGCGGTGGCGATCAGCGCCGCCGTCGCGCCCGCCCCGGCCAGGAACGCGAAGTTCCCGGACAGCGCCGGAACCACCACCGCGGTCACGGCGGCCGTGGCCGCGGTGGCCACCGAACCGGCGAACAGGCCGGCGCCGACGACGCGGGACCAGGTTCCGGTGTCGATGCCGGGCAGGCGCTGGATGAACATGTGCCCGGCGCCCAGGTTGGCGATCATGCTGACCGCGGTGGCGGCCGAGATGAGGGCGGTCGCCGGGCCGACCTGGTTCGGCGGGACGGTCCGCGCCGCCAGCATCCAGTAGAGATAGCCGAGACCACCGTTGCCCACCGTGGTCGCCATGATCAGCAGGCTGTTCCAGGCCAGTGAGTCCCCGGACAGCCGCCGGGCAGTGGCGATCAGCACGTGGTCCACTCCGTCTTCTCCAGGACGGGGATCGGGCCGAAGGACCTCTCGCCGGCGGGTGCGCGGTTCGCGTCGTCGGTGGGACGCGGGCCGGTGAAGCGGCCCCGGAAGCCCGGGCGGTTCACGCCGGCCGTGGCGTCCCCGGCGGTCGCGTCCCCGGGAACGGCGGCGGTGTCCTTGACAGCCGGCTGTTTCTGATCAGGGATGACCGCCGTACCTCCGGTGCCCGGGTGATCGGTGCCGGGAACGGCGGCCGTCGCTCCCGGCACGGGGCGAGTTCCGCCGTCGGCGCCCGCGCCCGCTTGACCGGCGCCGTCGCGGGTCCTGGGCCGGTGCCGACCGGCATCCGGGCGGGTGTCGGCGGCACGGTCACGGGCCCCCGGCCGGTGGCCACCGGGAACAGCGGCATCCGCACGGGCGTGACCGGCGTCGTCACGGGTGCCTCGCCGATGACCGCCGGGAGCCGTTGTATCGCCGGCGTCCGGGCGGGTGTGAGCAGCGCCGTCGCGGGACTGGGCGCCCACCCGGTCGGCGACCGCGGCATCGGCCGGGACCGAGCCGGGACGACCGGAGTCGCCGTGCGTGGTGCCGGAGGCGGCGGTGGAAGTGTGCCGGCCCCGGCAGGAGGTGGAGCGGGTGAGGGCGGGCAGACCGCGGGCGTAGAAGCCGGTGCTGATCGCGCCGACGCTGATGTCGATCGCGCGGAGGCAGCCGTCCGGGGGAAGGGCCGGGATGTGGACGATCAGCGAGCGGACCGTGTCGGCGGCCACCGTCAGCGGGTCGCTTGCGACGACCTGGCCGCCGACCCGCAGCCTGAGCCGGATGGTGGTGTCGGCCAGGCCGGCGCTGGCCACCCGGACCGGGACGGACAGGCCACGGGCCGGAACGGTGACCGGGCGATTGATGGCGGCCGCCCAGCCACTCAGCGCGACGCTCAGGTAGCCGGGCTCGGCGGGGCGCGGCGCTTTCAGATACCCGCGGACGGCCACCGCCCCGACGGCCACCGCCAGCAGCACCGGGACGCCGACGATCGCGGCCGTCCGGGCGTACCCCGGCTCGTGGTTCTGACCATCCGCCGGGGCCGCGGCCCCGGCAGAAGGGTGACCGGCGAGACCTGTGGCTTCCTCCCCCGTGCCTGGGGCCGCGTGGCTGCGCTGGGACGGCAGGACGGCCGGAGCGACCGCACGGCGGGTGGTCAGGCGTTCCCGCAGCAGAGCGGCCCCCGCGAGGAGTGTCGCGGTGGTGGCGGCGCCCACGGTCAGCGGGACCGGCCTGACCTGGTGCCCGGCGAGGTGCAGCAGCAGCGCCACCAACGGCAGGGTGATCAGGCCGCTGACGGCGGACAGACCGGCCCGGACGGCCGGCAGCGCGGTCTCCGCCGGGCGGCCGGGCAGGGCGCGGATCCAGAGCTCGCCGATGGCGTGGAGCGCCACGAGGCAGAGCGGGACGGCGAGCCAGGGCCGGCCGGCGGCGGTGAGGGCGCCGCCGAGGCCGGCGTACGCGAACAGCAGCGGCCGAATCATCATGCCCCCCTGCGGACGCGCTGGCCCAGGCTGTCGAAGTCGAAGCGGTAGATCGCCACGTGCGGCCCGTCGTAGATCTTGATCAGCCAGGGCAGGGTGTCGAATTTGGTCAGCTGGGACCGGGTGAAGCCGGGTTTCCCGTTGTGCGGGATCGGCTCGTTGTTCTCGAAGTAGATCTTGATGTCCGGCACCTGTTCGGCCATCCGGCGGTCCACCACCAGGTATTCGAAGCGCCAGGTCCGGAGCTGCTCCAGGATGGCGGCGGGCATCGGCCTACCGGGCTGGGCGATGTACAGGTCGTAGGCGCGGAAGCTCTCCGAGCCGGTGGTCGGCTCCTGCTCGCCGTACGATCCGAAGATCAGCCCGGAGTAGCGGTCGGCGACCAGCCGCGCGCCGCGGCCCCGGGTCTCCAGCAGCCAGCGGGCGGCGGCCATCACCTCGGGGGTGGCGGCCCGGGTGTCCGAGCCGAAGACCGGCGGGCCGGGCATGCGGTAGGCGGGGTTCATGCCGGAGGCCGTGTTACCGATCATCACCAGGGCGCACCCGGTCAGCAGCAGGGCGCCGACCGGGCCGGATGCGGTCAGGCGCGAACGGCCGATCGGCCGGCGCGCCCGGTCCAGCAGCGCGATGATCAACGGGGCGACGGCCAGGGCGATGCCGAGGTAGCTGAACGCCCAGGACCGCCGTGCGCCCTCCGCCCCCGAAGGCGTGAGGATCAGCAGGGTGGCCGGGAAGTAGAGGGCGCCGAGCAGCAGCATGGCGGCCGAGAGAGCCCGGGTGAGCGGTTCGGCGCGACCGCGGCGGCGCCACCAGAGCAGCGCGGCGCCGACCGCGGCGAGCAGGGCGAACCCCGGGGCGGCGAACGCGGCCTGCTGCTCCCACCAGGGTGCGATCGACTGGCTGAACAGGGTGCGGCCGCCGGAGCCGCCGCCCGCCATGCCGCCGAACTGGTCGAGCGCCCGGCCCAGGTACGGCTGGAGGTAGCGGCCGGTACGCGGCGAGACGACGCCCATCCAGATCGCCACGGTCGCGCCCGTGGCGATCGTGAGCAGCCACCCGGTGCGGGCCGGGCCGGACAGCACACGATCGCGCCAGGCGGCGACCGTGCAGCAGAACGCGACCAGTCCGAACATGCCGGTCAGCCAGATCGCGGTGAGATGGTGGGTGGCGGCGATCGCCACGGACAGCACCAGCGTCAGCGCGAACCAGCGGGCGCGGGCCGCCCGGCCGTGGGCGCGGACGGCGCGCAGCCCGGCCACCAGGGCCCAGATCATCACGGCGATCGCCAGTGACTCGTAGCCCAACTGGGTGTCGAAGTAGAGGAACGAGCTGTTGAGGCTGTAGATGATCGCGGCCGCGGCGGCGATCCGCGGGTCCGGCCAGAGCTGTCCGGCCAGGACCACGACACCGAGCACCACCAGTACGTGGGCCAGCATCAGCACGCACAGGGCGGCGTGCCAGACGGTGAGGCCGGTGAGCGAGGCCAGCGAGGCGACGGTGGCGTGCAGGCCGGGATAGTCGCCGATCACCCGGACGATCGGGTTCTGCTGGAACAGCACGCCGTCGAGGAGGATGTCCCGGCTCTGTCCCCAGTGGGCGTACTCGTCGTGGAACAGCGGTCCGGTGGGGTTGCGCAGCAGCTTCGGCAGGTAGGTGAAGCAGGCGTAGCCGATCAGGACGGCGAGCCGGAGCCGGTGGTCCGAGCCGCGGCGGATCCCCCAGTACGCCGCCGGCAGCGTGAAGACCAGCATCCCGCCCCAGAACCAGGTGAACGCGCCCTCCTGTCCCCATTCGGCCCGCCGGTACGCGATGACGAGCGCAGCGGCCCCGACCGCCGCGGCGATCGTGAGACTGGTCCCGGCGACGGCCGGCCCGGCCCAGGCGCGCCGGGACGGCTCGGGCGGCCGGTCGTCCCGCCGGTCGGTGGTACGGCCGACCGTGGCCGATGCGCTCGCCAGTTCACTCATGGGGTGACGGCACCTGCCGCGGGTGCCGTGCGGTGGGTCACCGCGGCGTAGACGTCCCGGGTCGCACCCACCACGTCCGGCCAGGTCGGCAGAATCGCGGGACGGGTACGGCCGGCGGCCGCGGCGGCGGCGAGGGCGGCCGCCAGCGCGGTCTCGTCGTCCGGGTCGGCGAACCGCAGCCACGCGCTGTCCCCGGCCAGCTGCGCGACCTCCCGGTGCGCCGGGATCGGGGTGGCGACGGTGGGCAGACCGGCGGCGAGCGCGTCGGCCACCCCCATGCCGAACGCCTCGTACGCGGAGGCGGACACCGCCGCCGATGCCTGGGACAGGCAGGTGTCGAAGGCCGCGTCGTCGAGCCGCCCGTGGAAGACCACCCGCCCGGCCAGCCCGAGGTCGGCGGCGAGCTGCCGCAGCCGGTCGCCGGCCGGGCCGGTGCCGACCACGTCGAGGCGGTGCTCCGGGCCGAGCCGGGTCATCGCCCGGATCACCCGGTCCACCCGCTTGTACTGCTCCAGCCGCCCGACGCAGACGATGCGCCGGGTTCGGGGCGGCCGTGCGCTGGGGGCCGGCCGCGGATCGGTGCCGTTCGGGATGACCACGATCCGGGTGGCGACCGCCGGGAAGTCCCGCAGCACCAGCTCGCGTTCGGCGGAGGTGACGCAGACGACGGCCGAGGCCCGGTGCATGACGGCACGGCCGAGCGGCCGGTAGAGCGGATGCAGAGCGGCCCGGAAGCGGGTGTGCCCGGTGCCGTGGTAGTGCGGTGTGAACACCAGCGGAGTGCGGTTGCCCAGGGCGGCGCAGAGCGCGGCGAGGGCGTGGTAGCTGTGTGCGTGCAGGACGTCGTACTCGGCGGCGTGGGCACGCAGCCAGCGCCACAGCGGGACGGAGAGCCGGTAGTTGCCGGCCGGGACGGTGAGCGGGAAACGGCGTACCACGACGCCGTCCACGGTCTCCACCGAGCGGGTGGCGTGCTGGGTGATCACCTCGACGTCGTCGCCGGCGGCGATCAGCCCCGCGCAGAGCCGCTTGACATGGGTCTCCACCCCGCCGATGTCGGGGTGGTAGGCGTTCGAGACGACTCCAATCCTCATCGCGACACCTCCGCTGCGCTCCGGTGTCGCGACGAGAACTGGACTGAGCCTGATGATTCGCTCGCAAGCTCGCTCATTGCGCCAGTTCCTTGGCCCGGCGTCCGGCCTTGGAGCGCTTGGGCCGCCACTCCCGGGCGATGGTGCGCAGCACCCGCATCCCGTCGGTGAAGGCGTTGAGGTTGCTGACGCCGTGGATCCGGGAGTGCTCGAAGCTGGCGACCTCGACGATGGCCAGGTCGGCGCGGGCCGCACGCAGGTTCAGCAGGGTCTCGATCTCGAAGCCGTCGCCCCACAGCCGGCCGTCCGTGTTGTTCGGGGCCGGGGAGGTGCTGTCCAGGTCGAAGACGTCCAGGCAGTGCGCCCAGAACGCGTTGTAGCCGTAGCAGAGGTCGCTGTACCGGGTTCCGAACAGGACGTTGACCAGCGTGCTGAGGCACTTGTTGCCGGCCCGGCGCAGCCGGGTGATGTCGGCGCTGCCGCCCGCGCCCTGGAAGCGGGAGCCCTTGGCGAAGTCGGCGCCGTCGCGCAGCGCCTGGACGAAGCTGGGGATCTCCAACGGGTCGGTGGACCCATCGGCGTCGATCATGACGATGATGTCGCCGGTGGCCTGGGCGAATCCGCAGGCCAGGGCGTTGCCCTTGCCCTTGCGGTTCTGCCGTACGACGTGGATGTCGGGCCGCAGCCGCCGGGCCACCGCCACGGTGTCGTCGGTGGATCCACCGTCGACCAGGACGATCTCGTCCACCTCCGGAAGCCGCGCGAAGACGTGCGGCAGGTTCCGGGCCTCGTTCAGCGCGGGGACGATGACGCTGACCCGGGGCCGTGGCTCGGCATCGCCCTCGGGCGGGGTCGCCGGAATCTTGATCTCGATGTCGGTGGCGGTCAGGGACATGACGTCGCCGGTCTCGTCGGGGAGCACACGGTTGGCCGTGGGCATGGCTGTCTCCGATCGGGGCATGGTGGGAGTCGGCCCGGTCCGGGCCGGGGGCATGGTTAGGGGCCGGGGCGCGTGCGCCCCGGCAGGAAGAGAAGGCGTGTCAGGCCTGCGGAGTGGTGACGGCCCAGTCGTAGACGTCCTGGCGGGAGGTCACGTCGCCGGTGGCTCCGGTGAACCCGATCCACCCTTGGTTCTCACCGGTGGTCTGGGCGACGTCCACGCTCTCGTCGAGCACGAGCTCTTCGGTGGCGCCGTCCGCGAGGGCACGGACGTGGGCGGTGATCCGTTTGGCGTCGGCGTCGTAGCGGATCCGGGCCTGGAACGGCTTGCCGAGCAGCGGGATCGAGGGCTCGGCGGCGGCGACGTGCTGGTCGGGGTTGCCGCCGAGCGTCACCGCGAGGTGGTTGCTGCTGGGGTCGGGCGAGTTCTGGTAGGTGTCGAACTCCACCGCCACGCTGCGCCTGATGCCCCGGTAGCCGATTCCGCCGCCCCAGCCGCCGAGCACCCGCGGGCCGATACTTTGCGCCACGAAGGCGATGCCGTCGGCGCCGGTCCGGCCGACGCCGCGCAGGCGCGCCGTGAACTCGACCTCGAACGAGCGGGTCAGGTCCACCGGCTTCACCAGCCAAGCCGATCCCATCTGCTTGAAGCCGTCGTTCGTGAGCCGGATGATGGGCTTGCTGTCACCCTCGCGGTTGACCAGCTCGGCCGTCCCGCTGAGCGACAGCTCCCGGTCCGGCCGCGGCTTGCCGTCGACCGCGAACGCTCCTCCGGATTGCGCCACGGCGGCCATGGAGAACAGGACGGAGGCCCAGAGAGCGCCCCGCGCCACTCGGGATGAACGAGAAAAACGCACGACATGCTCCGTTTCAGCGGATTTGCCCGACTTAGACTTGGCCAAAGCTAGGACAGTCCGCGAAGCCGCGTTAGCGAGTCTCCGTTATTACCCCCGGATGGTTTCACCGCCGAGGGAACCGTGCGTATGTGACCCATCGCCGATAGTAGGCATTAATGGGCAGTTTTCCGGCTGGGTACCGGCGAGTAACAGCCTTAGCGGAGCAGGCGCTCGCGCTTCGGATCGAACAGGGGCTCGGCCGTCACCGTGGCGAGCAGCCTCCGGTCGAAGTATCCGATCTCCACCTGCGTGCCGGGGACCGCCAGGACGGAGGGCAACCAGGCGTACGCGATGGGCGCCCCCACCGAACATCCGTACGCCGCACTCGTCACATGGCCCACCACGAACCCGCCCGCGTACACCGGCTCACCACCCACCGGGACGTCCCCGGTCTCCGCCAGCACCAGACAGGCACTGCTCCGCTCCGGGTCGGCCTCGTCCTCGTCGGTGGTGTCGGTCCACCGGAGCCGGTGGCCCTTCTCCATCCGCAGGCAGTCCCGGGCCAGCCGGCCGGCGGCGACCAGGCCGAGCTCCCGGCCCGTCTCCCAGAGGGTGTCCCACAGCCGGGGCCCGTACCCGGCCTCGGCCCAGATCTCCCAGCCCAGCTCGCCGGCGGCGGAGACGCGCAGCAGGGTGACCGGCGCCATGCCGAGGTGCCCCTCCCGCGCCTGGAGGTGGCCGAAGGAGGCGAGGTCGACCGTGGTTAGCGGGGCGAGCAGCTCCCGGGCGGCCGGACCCCACACCGCGAGCGCGCAGGTGCCGGCCGAGACGTCGCGCACCGTGACGCCGGGCGGGACGGCGCGCAGCAGCCGGTCCAGGTCGAGCGGGCCGTTGGCGCCGATCAGGAACCGGGACCCGGCGAGCCGCGTCACGGTGACGCCGCCCCGTGGCCGGATCGTCCCGACCGGGATGTCGGCGCCGGCGGCGAACGGGCCGGTCACCTCGATCCGGGTGAGCGGCGTCAGGTCGAACAGCCCGACCCGGCGGCGCGTCAGCCGGGCCTCGGTCTCGGCGATCGGTGACCAGTGCCGGCCCGACCACTCGTCACGGGTGACCGGCGGGTCGGGGGCGGGGTTGGACGCGTACCACAGCGGGATCTCCCAGCCACCGTCCTCGCCGAACACCGCGCCCAGCTCGGCCTGCCGGGAGTGGAACGGCCCGATCCGCAGATCGCGGACCCCGGGCGGGTCGGCCGGATGGGCCGGCCGTTGCTCGTCGGCGAGCCGGCGGACCGCGCGGCGCCGTACGTACTCCGGGGCGAGCCGGCCCGGGTCGAACCGGTTGAGATCGCACTCGTGCAGGTCGATCACCGGACGGCCGTCGATGATCCACTCGGTGAGAGCCTTCGCCACGCCGGCCGAGTGCGCCACCGGCACGGCTTCGGCGACCCACAGACCGCGCGGCTCCCGGGCCTCGCCGAGCAGCGGGAACCCGTCCGCGGTCACCCCGAGCACCCCGTTGTACGCCTCGTCGAGGGCGGTCCCGCGCAGCGCCGGGATCAGGTCGGTGGCCGCTGTCCAGGACTGCCGGAAGGTGTCCGGGGTGAACGGCAGCAGCGCCGGGTGCGCGTCGCCGGGCAGGTCGCCGAGCCGGACCGGGCGCGGATCGGGCCGGACCGAGCCGATGCCCAGCCGGTCGCCGTGGGCACGCAGGTAGAGGCCACGGTCGGGGTGCCGGACGATCGGCAGGGAGTCGCCGGCGCCGGCCGCGGTGGTTCGCACGTACTGCTGGACCATCGGGACGATCGGCCGGGCGGTGGCGCCCCAGAATCCGGTGCAGCTCACCACCAGGTCGGCCGGGAAGACCTCGTCCTCGGCCGTGTGCACCCCGGTGATCCGGCCTTTGTCGGTTTGCAGATCGGTGACACGCCTATTTCCGATAAACCGCGCGCCGCGTGCCGTGGCGTTCGCGGCCTGGGTCTCGGCGGCCCGGACCGCCGCCACCAGACCGTCCGACGGGACGTGCAGACCGCCCAGGACCAGCGACTTCTCCAGCAGCGGGAAGAGGGCGAGACAGCCGGCCGGGTCGACGACCGTGGAGTGGACCCCCCACGCCTCCCCGAACCCGTGCCGCCGGTGCAGATCGGCGAGCCGCTCCGGGGTGGTGGCCAGTTCCAGTCCGCCGACCGGCGAGTAGCAGCCGAGCCGTGCGTACTTCTCCGCGGTGTAGCGGGCCAGCCTGGTCATGGTCCGGGACGGCGCGATCTGGGAGACCAGCCCGGGAGTGTGCGAACTCGACCCGCCGGTCTCGAAGAGCGGCCCCTGCTCCAGCACGGTGACATCGGTCCAGCCCCGCGCGGTCAGCTCGTCGGCCATGGCACAGCCGGTGACGCCCGCGCCGATGATCACCACCGCCGGGCCGGGCAACGGTCAGCCCGCCGGGCTCAGCGGCGCCGTCCAGCGCAGGTGGGGATGACGGGGAATCGATCGCAGCCGGGCGTGCCGCCGGGCACCGAACCGGCGGGTCACCAACCGGATCTTCTGGGCTCGCGGCCGCACCGGTTGATGGAGCGCCATCGTCGAAATCACCGTTCTTCCCTCCACCCATGCGAGGCCGCGGCCACACTGTGGGACAAGGATCTTCACGTCCGGGGCCGAGGTCAATGGGCCGATCCGTCTTTTACATCTGTGCAACAAGCCCGGCATACTGCCCGGGTGCGTCATCCGTTCCTCGACGGCCCCGGCCCGCTCGCCTTCGCCCATCGCGGCGGGGCCGCGGCCGGTGACGAGAACACCGCGGAGGCCTTCGAGCGGGCGGTCGCCATGGGCTACCGGTACGTGGAGACCGACGTGCACGCCACGGCCGACGGGATCCCGGTCGTCATCCACGACGCCGAACTCGACCGGGTCGCCGGCCGGGCCGCCCGGGTCGCCGATCTGACCTGGGCCGACCTCGCCACCGTACGGGTGGGCGGCGCCGCCGCGGTGCCTCGCCTCGACGATGTGCTGCACGCCTGGCCGCGGATCCGGTTCAACATCGACGTCAAGTCCGACCCGGTGGTCGAGCCGGCCGTCGCCGCGGTCCGGGCGGCCGGCGCCGAGGACCGGGTGCTGCTCGCCTCGTTCAGCGACGCCCGGCTGGCCCGGGTCCGGGCGCTCGGCGGGCCGAAGATCGCCACATCGCTGGGCATGCGCGGTGTGGCGCGGCTCCGGATCGCCGCGACCGCCGGAGTCCGGCTCCGCCCGCCGGAGTCGGTGGCCGCCGCCCAGATCCCGGTCCGGCACGGCCGGATCACCCTGGTCACGCCGCGCTTCGTGGGCTACCTGCACCGGCTCGGGCTGCACCTGCACGTATGGACGATCGACGATCCGGAAGAAATGAACCGGCTGCTCGATATGGGCGTGGACGGAATCATGACGGACCGCATCGAGGTACTTCGCGACGTCTATGCGGCGCGCGGTTCCTGGTCCGGCTGAGGAGTTGGCCGCTCACAGACTGTTCCGCTAACCTCCCAGTTCAGCGGCATCTGTCCAAGATCGCATGAACCCACGACATCATCCGAACGGATGATGCTGGGAGTTCAAGACGGTTCCCATATTTTTTCTTTAAGTTCACCGTAAGAATTCCTCAAATCTCGGCGCGGAATTGCTTTCTGTGAAACACGTCCCTAACGTCTGCGGCGTCCGGGAACTTGGGGAAAAGAAGGTCTCGTCATGCGAAGCTCGGGTCAACGACGCACCCGGCTGTTGGCCGCCGGTGCCGTACTCACCGCGATCGGCGGCGTCATCGGTTTCACCCAGCTCGCCTCGGCCGATGAGAACAGCACCAAGGCCGGCGAGAGTGGGGCCGGGAAGGTGGTCGGCAACAACCTGACCATCCTCACCGACACCTGTGTGGACAGCGACTTGCCGGCACACGACGGCTTCCAGCGCGGCGAACGATGCGTGTCCACCGAGTTCGGCGAGGTCGGCGCGGCCGCCAACAACCCCACCCTGCTCATCACCCGGGCACCCGACGACGTCACCGTCGGCACCCCGTTCACCCTCCAGGTCAGCACCCGCAACCTGATCCGGGACCGCTTCCTCGCGGCCGGCCAGGGCGGCTACTACGTGGAGAGCAGCGTTCTCCAGAACGGCCTGGTCCGCGGTCACTTCCACACCGCCTGCCGGATGCTGACCAGCACCGACGAGGCGCCCGAGTCCGCGCCGGTGCCGGCGTTCTTCGTCGCCACCGAGGACCGTCGCGGCGGCGCCGACCCGGACACCGTCACCATCCAGGTGCCTGGCCTGCCGCAGGAGGGCATCGCACAGTGCTCGTCCTGGGCCGGTGACGGCTCGCACCGGATCCCGATGATGGAGCGCGCCAACCAGACGCCCGCCCTCGACTCGGTCCGGATCACCGTCCGGGCCGACAACGGTGGCCAGAACGGCGGCGGCAACAACAACGGCGGCAACAACGGCGGCGGTCAGAACAACGGCGGCGGCAACAACAACAACGGCGGCGGTCAGAACAACGGCGGCGGCGGCAACAACGGCGGCGGCGGTCAGAACAACGGCGGCGGCAACAACAACGGCGGGAACGACACCAACAACGGTGGCGTCACCCCGACCACGCCCCCGACCAGCGCGGTGCCGACCACCAAGGCGACCACCAGGCCGACCAAGCCGTCGACCACGAAGACGGCCACCGCGACACCGAACCGCACCACGGTGACCGCGACGCCGCGCACCAACTCGACGACCACCACGACCGGCGGCGGCAACGAGACCGCGGGCACCTCCGGCAACAACGGCGGCACCGCCACCTCGGAGCCGAAGGACGAGACCACCACCGGTACGACCGGCGGCTCCGGCAACGAGAACGAGAACTCCGGCAGCGACGAGACGACGGCGCCGACCAAGAAGCCGACCAAGAAGGCGACGGCCCAGCCGGAGTTCGACCCGGAGCCCGAGGCGACCGAGACCGACGGCCCGGCGCTCGCCGGCGACCCCGGTGACGGCGCGCCCGACGAGCCGGAGAGCACCGCCGACACGGTGGCCGAACCGCCGGCCCAGCAGAGCGGCCCGATCGCCCTGGTCAGCAACAACCTGGCGTGGATCGGCGGCGGCGCGGTCCTGGTCCTGGTCGGTCTGGTCATCGCGGCCTTCATGCGGACCCGGCCCCGTTCCTGGAACTGACCGGCGCGGAGCAACGTAGGGAGGGGCGGGACCCGGCCGGGTCCCGCCCCTCCCTCATGTGCGAGTGACAAGGATCACCGCGCGGCCTTTCATGATCGCGACCGGGAGCCGCTGAGCGGCGGCGACCGACACGGGGAGTGTCCGCCGATCGGTGTCCGAGTTCGCTTCCGGGTGAGAAAGTTCCGGGAAACCGGAGGCCGGGCGGTAGATCGCCGCGAATAAGGGTAGCCTTACCTGCCGAGATCAGTCCCACCGGCAGTGAGGTGCAGTCATGGCGAACAGACCCGCGCGACCGTGCCACGAGGCCGTGGTCACCCGGGTGGAGCAGCTGACTCCGCACATGGTGCGGGTGGTGGTCGGCGGTGACGCCCTGACTCGGATCCAGGCCGGGCAGTTCACCGACCACTACATCAAGGTGCTCTTCCCCCAGGCCGGCGTGGACTATCCGGCGCCGTTCGACATGGGCCTGATCCGCGAGACGATGCCGCGTGACACGTGGCCCATGGTGCGCACCTACACGGTCCGCCGATGGGCGCCCGAGGCCGGCGAGATGTGGGTCGACTTCGTGGTGCACGGAGACCAGGGCATCGCCGGGCCGTGGGCGGCGCGGGCCCGGCCGGGCGATCCGTTCCGGTTCATGGGGCCGGGCGGCGGCTACGCGCCGGACGCGTCGGCCGACTGGCACCTGATCGCCGGTGACGAGAGCGCGATCCCGGCCATCGGCGCCACCCTGGAGCGGATGCCAGAGGGTGCGCCGATCCGGGCGTTCATCGAGGTCGCCGGGCCGGAGGAGGAGCAGAGGTTCGACTGCCCGGGCGACGCCGAGATCACCTGGCTGCACCGGGGCGGGCGGCCGGTCGGCGAACCGCTGGTCGCCGCGGTGCGCGGGCTGGAGTTCCCGGCCGGACAGGTGCAGGCGTTCGTGCACGGCGAGGCCACCTTCGTGCGTGACCTGCGCCGGCTGCTGCGGGTCGAGCTCGGGTTGCCGATGAGCCGGCTCTCCGTCTCGGGTTACTGGCGCCGCGGCATGAACGAGGACGGCTGGCAGTCCAGCAAGGCCGAGTGGAATGCGCAGATCGAGCGCGAGCAGGAGCCCGCGACCGCCACCGTGTAAGGAGTGTGACGCCCAGCACTCAATACCATGGTGCTGGTGCTGATCAAGCAGAAGACCCACATCGGGGCGCTCGTCGGGCTCGTTCTGGCCGCGGTCAACCTGCGGCTCGCGGTCACCAGCATCGGGCCGGTGCTCACCGAGATCCGGGCCGGGCTGGGCATGAGCGCCACGACCGCGGGGCTGCTCACGTCCGTACCGGTGGTCTGTTTCGCCCTGATCGGGCTGGCGTCGCCCCGCCTGGCCCGGCGTTTCGGTGCCGCGCGGGTGATCCTCAGTGGGCTCGTCCTGCTCACCGTGGGCCTGGCGGTGCGGCCGTACACCGGCGCGCCCGCCCCGTTCCTGCTCTTCAGCGCCGTGGCGCTGGCCGGGATCGCGCTGGTCAACGTGCTGCTGCCGTCGATCGTCAAGGACCGCTTCCCGGACCGGGTGGGCACGGTCACCGGCCTCTACTCGGTGGCGCTCAACATCGGCGCCACCACGGCCGCGGCGGCCACCGTGCCGCTCACCAGCGCGTTCGGCGACTGGCGGCTCGGTCTGGCCTGCTGGGCGCTCGCCGCGGTGATCGCCCTGCCGCCGTGGCTCCTGCTGGCCCGCTCCCGGTCCGCGACCCCACAAGATCAAGATCAAGATCCGTCGCCGGTACGGGTGAGCCGGCACCCGGTGGCGTGGGCGCTGGCCGTGTACTTCGGCATGCAGTCCACCTCGGCGTACGTGATCATCGGCTGGTTGCCGCAGATCTACCGCGACGCCGGCCTGTCCGCCTCGCTGGCCGGCGTCCTGTTCGCGGTGACGTCCCTACTCGGCGTGCCACTGTCGTTCCTGCTGTCGGCGTACGCGGGCCGTCTCCGCTCACAGAGCGGCATCGCGGTTGCACTGGGCCTGTTCGGCATCGCCGGCTGGACCGGCCTGTGGTTGTCGCCGGGCGCCGCCCCGTGGCTGTGGGCCACCCTCCTCGGCGTCGTGAACGCCGCCTTCCCGCTGGCCCTCACCATGATCGCCCTGCGCGGCCGCACGCCCGCCACCGTGGTGCGGCTGTCCGCCTTCGCCCAGAGCGTCGGCTACCTCTTCGCCATCCCCGGCCCGATCGTGGTCGGCCTCCTGCACGAGGTCTCCCACGGCTGGCGGCTCCCCCTGGCCCTGATGATCGTCCTGATGATCCCCCAGCTCACGGCCGGCTATTTCGCCGGCCAAAACCGCCAGATCTAGCCCCTCCCGCCGCCCTCCCGCCCGGGTCGATCTTGGACGCTTCCCCACCTCATCCGGTAGCCAATCGCCCAAGATCGCCCACCGCCCGCGCTCGCCGACACGCGCTACGCGATCTTGGACGTTTTGCCACCCACCTGGTGGTCAGCCCGGTGCGCCGAGACCGAGGAAGTGCCGGCGCACCGGGCCTGAGCAAGGCCGCCCGGAAGGTCAGGCGGTGGGGACTGGCAGGTCGGCGGTCAGTCAGGCGGTGAGGGCTAGCAGGTCGGCGGTCAGTCAGGCGGTGGGGGCTAGCAGGTCGGCGGTCAGTCAGGCGGTGGGGGCTAGCAGGTCGGCGGTCAGTCAGGCGGTGGGGGCTAGCAGGTCGGCGGTGAGTTCGGCGGTGGGGGCGACCACGCCGCACCGGGTCTGGATGTGCCGGAGGGCGTCGGCGTGGTGGGCCGGGCTGAAGTCGGCGACCGCGTCGGTGACCACGAACGGCTTGATGCCGCGCATGAACGCGTCCAGTGCGGTGGCCAGGACGCCGATGTGGGCGTACACGCCGGTGACGATCAACTGGTCGCGGGAGCCGAGCCGGTCGGCCAGGTCGGTGCCGACGAAGGCGCTGTAGCGGCGCTTGGTCAGGACCACGTCGCCGGGCGCCGGGCACAGCGCCTCGGTGATGGCCAGGGCCTGCGGGTCGGCGGGCGGGCCGTCGCCCCAGAAGTCCTGGAGCAGGCCGCGTTCCTCGCGGGACTGGCCGCCGGGCTGGGCGGAGAAGAACACCGGGATCCCGGTACGGGCGGCGTGCTCCCGCAGTGTGGCGATGTTGCCGACCACCTTGGACAGCAGCGCGTTGTCGGCGGTGCCGAACGGGGCCAGGAAGTAGTTCTGCATGTCGTGTACGAGCAGCGCGGCCCGGGACGGGTCGACCCGCCAGTCGACTTTGCCGCCGGCCCGGTTGAAGCCACCGGGGACGCGGTACGGGGTGATGCGGGGAAGCATCAGGCTGTTCCTTTCGATGCGGCGAGTTCGCGGAGGAGGGCGCGCAGCTCGCGGCGGCTGGTCTTGCCGACGCCGGTGACCGGGAAGCCGTCCACCACCCGGAGCCGGTCGGGGATCTTGAAGGTGGCCAGGCCGCGGTCCCGCAGGTGCTCGCGGATGTCACGCAGTCTCGGGGCGGTCATCCCGTCCTTGACCACGACGAACGCGCAGCTGCGCTCGCCCAGGTAGGTGTCCGGCACCGAGACCACGGCGGCGTCGTGCACGGCTGGGTGGGTGAGCAGGTGGTCCTCGACCTCCTCGGCGGCGATCTTCTCGCCGCCGCGGTTGATCTGGTCCTTGGCCCGGCCCTCGACGACCAGGTAGCCGCCGTCGAGCCGCCGGACCAGGTCGCCGGTGCGGTAGAAGCCGTCGTCGGTGAACGCGGTCCGGTTGTGCTCGTCGGCCCGCCAGTAGCCG
This sequence comes from Actinoplanes hulinensis, assembly GCF_019429605.1. Lineage (NCBI taxonomy): Bacteria > Bacillati > Actinomycetota > Actinomycetes > Micromonosporales > Micromonosporaceae > Actinoplanes > Actinoplanes hulinensis. The sequence continues at coordinate 125,249 of NZ_JAHXZI010000010.1, forward strand.
CGGATCGTGTACGGCCCGCGGGTCAGCAGGTGCCCGACCGTGCCGTCCGGCACCGGGACGTCCTCGTCGTCGACTACCAGCACCTCGTCGTCCGGGGAGATCGGCCGGCCCTGGGTGTGCAGGACGATGTCGTCGCCGTCGTCGAGGCGGGTGTAGTTGACCAGGCCCTCGGCCATGCCGAACACCTGCTGGAGTTTGCAGCCGAGCACCGGCTCGACCCGGGCGGCGACGGAGTCGAGCAGTTTCGCCCCGCCCACCTGGAGGACCTCCAGGCTGGGCAGGCCGGCGCCGAGGTTGGCCGCGGCGTCGAGCCAGATCAGGGCGAGCGGCGGTACGAGGGCCGCGATGGTGACCCGTTCCCGTTCGATCAGCGGGAACACCCGGGCCGGGTCGGGCGTGGTGGAGAGGACCACTTTGCCGCCGGCGTGGAAGACGCCGAGGACGCCGGGCGACGACATCGGGAAGTTGTGTGCCACCGGCAGCACCACGAGGTAGGAGCTGTCCGGGGTGAGTTCGCAGATCTCGGCGCTGGCCCGGACGCTGTAGAGGTAGTCGTCGTGGGTCCGCGGGATCAGTTTCGGCAGGCCGGTGCTGCCTCCGGAGAGCTGGAGGAACGCCAGGTCGGAGGGAGCCGGGCCGTCAGGCAGTTCCCCATCCAGATAAAGAGATCCGAGGGCGGTGTGCGAGCCCGGGTCGCCGGCGACGATGAGCTTGGCGGCGCCGGCCACCGAGGCGAGCGTGCGGTGGTCGAAGCCGTCGTACACGTCGGTGGTGATCAGCGCGACCGCGGACGTGTGCGAGCAGAAGTAGCCGATCTCGGCGCCGCGATGGGCGGGCAGTGCGAAGACGGGCAGCGCCCCGAGGCGGAACAGCGCGAAGATCACGTCGAAGTAGGCGGCCGTGTTCGGCAGTTGCACCACGACCCGATCGCCCCGGCGTACCCCGAAATCGTGCAGGCCCGCCGCGAAGCGTGAGGCGCGCTCGTGGAGCGACCGGTAGCTGACCCGGACGTCTCCGTCGATGACCGCGTCGCGGTCGCCGAACCTTTCGGCGGCTGTGCTGAGCAGGTCGAACAGGGTCTGGCCGGTCCAGTGGCCAAGTTTGCGGTACCGCTCGGCGAAGTCGTCAGGCCACATTGAACACTCCCAGGGCGGTCAGCATGGTGCCGAGTTTGGCGGTCGTCTCGGCGAGTTCGGCGTGCGGGTCGGAGGCGGCCACGATGCCGGCTCCGGCGTACACGTCGAGGCCCTCCGGCCCGGCGGTGGCGCACCGGATGGTGACCGCCCATTCGCCGTCGCCGTCGGCGTCGGCCCAGCCGACCATGCCGGCGAAGAAGCCGCGGTCGAACGGCTCCAGCTCGGCGATCGCCCGGCGGGCCGCGGCGGGCGGGGTGCCGCAGACGGCCGGGGTCGGGTGCAGGGCGGCGGCCAGGGCCAGCGAGGACACGTCCGGGTCGATGATCTCGCCGGTGATCCGGGAGCCCAGGTGCCACATGGTCGGGGTGGCGGTCAGCGTCGGCTCGGACGGCACCCGCAGGTTCCGGCAGTACGGCCGCAGCCCCTCGGCCACCGCCTCGCTGGCGAACGTGTGCTCGTGCAGGTCCTTGGCGGACTCCAGCAGCCCGGCGGCCCGGCGGGCGTCCTCGGCCGGGTCGGTGCTGCGCGGGATGGACCCGGCGAGCGGGTTCGCCGAGACGGTCCGGCCGCGCCGTGCCACCAGCAGTTCGGGGCTGGCGCCCAGGAGGGTGCGCCCGCCGCCGAGGTCGATGCCGAAGGTGTACGTGCCGGCGCCGCCGTACGCGAGGGCGCGCACCACCGGGGCCGGGTCGAAGCCGGGCGCCGCCAGCCGCAGCGCGCGGGCCAGCACGACCTTGGTGTACGCGCCGGCCTGGATCTCCTCGACCGCCCGGGCCACCGCGGCGATGTACCCGGGGTCGGGGATCGGCGGCAGGCTCTCCCGTGCGGCCGAGGCGGCCGGTACGGCGGGCGCGGCGCCGAGGACGGGCGCGCGCCGCAGACGCCGGGGCACGACGAGGCGGGCCGGCGCGTCGGGCGCGAACGGGACGGCCCCGACCACGGTACGCACCGGGTGCGTGCCGAGGACGGCCGCGACCTGCTCCGGCAGATCGGCGAGGCCGGACGTGTTCACCTCCGAGTGCACGCCCTCGGCGAGGAGGGTGCCGCGCGGCGACACGAACACCGACGACTGCCCGGCCTGGTAGGCGTCGAGCAGGTCGGCTCCGTCGAGGGTGGAGACTGCGGCGGACACGGATGATTCTCCCTTCACCGGCTGGGGTGGCCGGTCGGTGATCAGGCTCGGAGGGTGGCGCCGCCGTCGACGTACAGGTCGTGCATGGTGATGTGCCGCGCCCGGTCGGAGGCGAGGAACAGCACGGCGTCGGCGACGTCCTCCGGGGTGGCGATGCGCCCGAGCGGGATGCCGACCCGGAAGGTGGCCGGGTCGCCGTCGAGGACCGGTGCGGGTACGCCGTCGGTCCAGAGCTGCCGTTGCATCGGCGTGTCGGTGGAACCGGGGGCGACCACGTTGCAGCGGATCCCGTACGGCGCCAGCTCGAGGCCGAGACACTTGGTGAACATGGTGCTGGCGGCCTTCGACGCGGCGTAGGCGGACATGCCGGTGCGGGGCACGCCGGCCGCGTTCGAGGAGACCGTGACGATGGCGCCGGAGCGGCGCGGGACCATCCGCCGGGCGACGGCCCGGCTGACGTGGAAGACACCGGTGGTGTTGACCGCGAAGGTCTGCGCCCAGGCGTCGTCGGTGAGGTCGACGACGTCGCCCATGTGCAGCACGCCGGCCACGTTGACCAGCAGGTCGATCGGGCCGAGGAAGCGCTCGGCGGCGTCCACGACGGCCTCCACCTGCTCGGCCGAGGTGACGTCGGCGACCTGCGGCAGGATGCCCGGGTACTCGTCGGCGAGGAGTTTGACGCCCGCCTCGGAGCGGTCGGCGGCGGCGACCCGGGCGCCCTCGCCGGCCAGCGCGACCGCGACGGCCCGGCCGATCCCCTGACCTGCGCCGGTGACCAGGGCGGTCTTCCCGGCGAGGCCGGGCACGTTTTCCCTGTCCAGGGGCATGACGGCACCGCTCCTTAGGTTAGGTAAGGCTAACCTAGCATTGACGCTCGAGAGCGAGGAGGGGGGATCACGTCACTCTTCATGCGCAGAGCGGGGAGACCTCCGCACCTTCGGCGCGGCGCAGCGGACCGTCGATCATGCACAGATTTCGTACGGCCACCGCCGGCTCCAGTGACCAGACGCCCACCAGCGAATCCGCCCCGCCACTGGCCAGCACCCGTCCGTCCGGTGTGTACGCCAGCCCGACCACCCCGGCCCCGTGTCCCTGCAACCGCAGCACCGACCAGTCCCGGGTGTCCCACAGCTGGACGTCGCCGTTCGCCCCGTTGACCGCGAGGGTCCGCCCGTCCGGCGCGAACAGGATCCGGTCGATCTGGTCCAGCTGCGGTTTCGAGGTCCACAGTGACCGGCTGCCGTCGCCGGAGCGCACGTCGAGCACCCGGTTGGTCCCGGTGACCACCATCGAGGTCCCGTCCGGGGCGACCGCGAGGTCCAGCGGCTGATAGTCGCCCAGGAGCTGCCCGCCGATCTCGCGCAGCCCGTCCATCCGCCAGGACCGCAGGACCGACCACAACCGCTGCCCCGTGGCCATGCCGATGTCGGAGGCCACCCCGGCGGTGTGCAGGACCGTGCCGTCGGCGGAGAAGGCGACCGCGTACGCCGTCTGCTTCTGCTTGCTCAGATCGACGACTCCCCGGTCCCGGCGCTGGCCCAGGTCGTAGAGGTGCACCGCGCCGTATTGGGAGTCGACAGGATCGGCGAGGGCGGCGCCCACCGCGACCGCCAGCAGGTTGCCGTCCGCGGTGGCGGCCAGGTCCTTGGGCTCCCGGCTCAGCGGCACGGTTCGCTCCCGTTTCCCGGTGCCGTCCCACAGTTCCAGGCCCCAGCTCGTACCGGTGGTGGTGGCCACCGCGAGCACGCCGCCGGCCCCGTACACGACGCCGCGCGGCTCCCCGGCGGTCCGGAACTCGGTGATCAGCTCGCGAGTGGCGGTGTCCCAGACGCGGACCTCGCCGTTGTCGCTGCCCGCCGCGAGCCGGGCGCCGTCCGGGGAGAAGGCCAGGTCGAGGACTCCGCCGTCGGTGTTCAGCCAGCTCGACTGGCGGCGGAACACGACGGTCGGCGCGTCCCGGCCGGTGACCACCGCGATCTGGCCGTTCGCCGAGGTCGCGGCCCCGCCGAAGGAGCCGATGCCGGTGTCCAGCTCGCCGGTCCCGTCGCCGGTCAGCGAGTACAGGCTCGCGGTACGCCGTAGGCCGGTGCTGATCACCGTGCCGTCCGGGGCCACGGTGACCCGGCCGGGCCCGGGGGTCGTGCCGGCCTCGGCGGTGAGGTCGCGCAGCCGTTTCCCGGACGGCACCGCCCACTGGATCACGTCGCCCTGCTCGCTGGTGGTCACCAGCGTGCCGTCCGGGGCGAACGCGACGTAGGCGATGCCGCCGGTCAGGGTGGCCATCAGCTTGCCGTCGGACAGTCGCCGGATCTCGGCCTTCCGGTCGGTGTCGCTCTCCGCCACGTACCGGCCGTCCGGGCTCACCGACAGGTCGAAGACGGTGACATCGCCGGCCGGGAGGGTGCCGGTGGCCGTGCCGGTCTCCGCGTCCCACCGGCCCAGCGAGAACCGGCCGTCGACGATCTCCCGCCGGCTGGCCAGCACGGTGCCGGTGCCGGGCAGCCAGGCCACCGCGCCCCAGCCGTCGAGCGCGTGCACCAGCCGGCCGGTGGCCGCCTCCCAGATCCGCAGACCGTCCCACTGGTACGAGCCGCCGGCCAGGAACCGGCCGTCCGGTGAGAAGGCCAGCCCGGCCACCGCGTCCGCCTTCGGGAAGCGCAGCGGCTCCCCGACCGGGGACAGGGTGGCGGTGTCCCACAGCCGGACCGCGCCGGTGGTGTCGCCGACCGCGATCCGGGAACCGTCCGGGCCGACCGCCACCACGGACCCGCCCGGCTCACTGCCCAGCCGCCCCCGGAACCGGACCATCTGGGTGGACAGCAGCGCGCTCCGGGCCTCCGTGGTGGGCGCCTCGTGCCAGGCGTCGAGGGCCTTGCCGACGGCCTGGGTCTCGTCCTGTTCCAGGGCCCGCAGCGCCTCGGACGCGTACTGCCGGGAGCGGGACTCCCGGGAGCGGGCCTCGGCGTCCCTCGCCTGGTCCAGCACCACCAGGCCGCCGCCGACCGCGAGCAGCAGGGCCGCCGCCAGCCCGGCCGCGAGCCGCCGCAGGCGACGGGTGGCCTTCCGCTGCTCCGCCTGCTCCCGGTCGGCGGCGGCGCCACCGGCCGCGAGGAACTCCCCCACCACCGGGGGCACACCGTCGCCGGCCGGCACCCGCTCCCGGGCGGCGAGCAGGCGGGAGCCGCGGGGCAGCAGGTCCGGGTCGCGGCCGGACCGGTCCCAGTCCCGGGCCGCCTCGGTGACCGACCGGCGCAGCAGCAGGTCCTCGCGGGCCTCGCCGACCCAGCCGGCCAGCCGCGGCCAGCTGGTCAGCAGCGCCTCGTGGCTGATCTCCACGGTGTCCGCGCCGACCGTGACGAGGCGGGCCTTCACCAGGCGGCGCAGCACCCGGGAGTCGCTGGCCGCCCGCTCGCCACGACGGCGCACCGCGGTCCCGTCGCCGGTGACCGTGACCAGGGCGAGCAGGGCGTCGCGCAGCCGGTCCCGGTCGTCCGGCGGCAGGTCCAGGTAGATCCGCTCGGCGGTCTCGGCGATCGCGTGCCGGATCCCGCCGGTGGCCCGGTACGCCGCCACCGTCAGCCGGATCCCCTCCCGCCGGTCCCAGGTGGCCCGCAGGGCGTGCGCCAGCAGCGGCAGCGCGCCCGGCTCGTAACCGTCCCGCCCGTCCGCGCCCAGATCGTGCAGCAGCAGGTCGGGCAGGCCCGGCTCGACGGTGAGGCCGGCGTGCTCGGCCGGCTCCACCACGGCCCGGCGGACCGCGTCACTGTCCAGCGGCCCGAGCACCAGATGGCCGGCGCCCAGCACCTTCGCCAGCGGCGGCAGCGCCACGCAGGCCGGGTAGAAGTCGGACCGGACGGCGATCACCACGAGGGCCGGGGCCGCGCTGGTCAGGGCGGTCACGTAGGCCAGCCGGGCGGCCGGGTCGGGGCACTGGGTGAACAGCTCCTCGAACTGGTCCACCACGATCACCGGGCGGTGCCCGGCCGCGGCCGCCTTCGCCGCCAGCTCACCGAGGCGGGCCGGTTCCGCCCGGACCTGCCGGAGCAGCTCACCGGCGACGTCCGAGGCCGCCTCCGGCTCCGGGCCCCCGTCCGGAACGGCCAGCCCGTGCAGGCGCGCCACGAGATCGTCGAGTGGGCGTACCCCCGGGTTGGTCAGAACCCACCGCCAGGCCGCCGCCTCCGCGCCCAGCGCGCCCACGCCGAGAGCCGGGAGCAGACCGGCGCGCAGCAGCGACGACTTGCCCACGCCGGACACCCCGGTGACGACCAGTGGAGGCCCGCCCACCGCCTGCTCGGCGAGGCGGCTCAGCAGCTGCGCGACGGTCGTCTCCCGGCCGCGGAAGCGGGGCGCGTCCTCCGGCTGGAAACTGACCAGCCCGGGGTACGGCGGGACCGCGCCCCCGGGCACGTCGGCCGGCACCTCGTCGCCGTCGGGCAACTGCTCCCGGGTGACCGTGATCAGCCGGCGGCGCACCTCGTCGAGCTGCCGGGTGAGCACGACGGTCTGGTTCGCGAACTCCTGCCGCAGACCGTCGACGCTCTGCCGCACCTCGGCGATCATCCAGCCCAGCTCGCCGACCCCGAGCCCGAGCTCCCGGAACGCGGCCTCCAGCAGGTGCCGCAGCTCGTCGTCGGTGACCGCGGCCTCGGCCATCGCCGCGCCGACCGCGTCCACCTCACGCAGCACCCGGGAGATCTCCTCGTGCAGCGCCGTGCCGCGCTCGTCGGCGGCGGCGAGCAGCGGGAGCAGGTCGGCCGCGATGGCGTCCCGCCACTGCTCCTGGCTCCAGCCGCCGGCGTCCGGGCCGGTGTCGCGCAGGCGCTTCGCGGCGCCGGCCATGGCCTCGGCCAGGAAGTTGCTGCCCAGCCCACCGATCTGGTCGAGCGCCGCGGCGTACGCCCCGGTGGCTCCCAGGTGCGCCCCGGCCACCGGAGCCACCGTCGAGGCGGTCAGAAAGGCGAGGATCGCGTACGGGCTGGCGGCGCGCAGCCGGGCCCGGGTGCGGCGGCCGGCGTCCCGGACCCAGGCGCGCACCCCGGCGCGGGCCCGCTCGGCGGCGGGTTCCCCGGTGGGTTCGAGCTCGGTCACGGAAACCTCCGTGGACATCGACGCTTTTCGCAGTCCCATGATGGCACCGGCGGGCCAGTGGGCAACCCTGCCCGTACGGGCGGGACCTTCGGCCGGTCACGGGATCGGCCCGGCGTGGCCCAATGGAGGCATGACCACCACCGCCCAGGCACCTGAGAAGCCCGCCAGGACCTACTCGACGCCGACCGGGGAGCCGTGCCCGTACCTGGTGCGGACCGACGGCACCGTCACGGGTGACGGCGCCTGCCGTGGATGTGGCTCCTGCCTGCTGGGAGCGCACTGGTCGGACAAGTGACATTGACGGGAGGTGGCATGGTCCCCGTACGGTGGAACCGTGGTCGATGCTCTCAGTGACATCACGATTACGAAGCGCATGGAGATCGGTCGCAGGCCGATCGCGTGGTGGCCGGTCGGCCTGATCGCGGCGGGTGCCGCGCTGCTGCTGCTCTACACCGCCGACGGGTACGGCTACCACCGGGACGAACTCTACTTCCGCATGCTCGGCGAGCATCCACAGTGGGGCTACACCGACCAGCCGCCGTTCACGCCGCTGCTGGTCCGGTTCGGGATCGAGCTGTTCGGCGACGACCTGTGGGCGATCCGGGTGCTCCCGGCCGTACTGCTCGGGCTCACCGCCGTCGTGGCCGCCGGGATCGCCCGGGAGGCCGGCGGCGGCCCGATCGCCCAGTCGCTCGCCGCCACCGGGATCTTCGGCACCTTCCCGCTCACCGCCGCGCACGTCGCCGCGACCGCGGCCACCGACCTGCTGATCTGGCTCGGCGTGCTGCTCTTCGTGGTGCGCGCCCTGCTCTGGGAACGGCCACGGGCCTGGCTCGGCGCGGGTGTGGTGGCCGGGCTCGGCCTCTACAACAAGCACCTGGTGATCCTGCTGCTGGTCTGCCTGGGCGCCGGGCTGCTGATCGCCGGGCCACGGTCGGTGCTGCGCTCCCGGCACCTGTGGGGCGGCGTCGCGCTGGCCGTGCTGATCGGCCTGCCGAACCTGATCTACCAGGTGCTCAACGGGTTCCCGCAAGCGGAGATGGCGGCCGCGATCGCCGAGAACAAGGGGACCGAGTCGCGGATCCTGCTGCTGCCGATGCAGATCGTCCTGCTCACCCTGCCTCCGGTGTGGATCGCCGGGGTGGTCACGCTGGTCCGCGACCCCCGGCTGCGGCGCCTGAGGTCCATCGCCGTCGCCTATCCGCTGATGCTCGTGGTGGTGCTGGTCACCGCCGGGCAGCCGTACTATCCGCTCGGCCTGCTCCTCGGCCTGTTCGCGCTGGGCGCCGTGCCGACCGAGCGGTGGGTGGCCGGGCGGGGCGGGCGGCAGGCGCTGCTCGCCGGCGGGGTGATCGTCTCCTCGGTGGCCGGCGTGACGATGTCGCTGCCGGTGATCCCCGCGAAGGATGTGGCCGGCTCGTTCCCGGCCGCCGCCAACTCGACCATCCCGGACCAGATCGGCTGGCGACAGTACGTGTGGCAGGTCGCCACCGTCCACGCCGACCTGGATCCGGTGGAGCAGCGCAAGACGGTGCTGTTCACCGGCAACTACGGCGAGGCCGGGGCGCTCGACCGGTTCGGGCCACCGCTCGGCCTGCCCGAGGTCTACAGCGGGCACAACGCGCTGTACGAGTTCGGTCCGCCGCCGGAGTCGAAGACGATCATCCTGGCCGTGTTGCAGGCCCCGCCGGAGCGGGCGAACGAGCTGATCGGCGGCTGCGTGCCCAAGGCCACCCTGAGCAACACGCTCGGCGTGGAGAACGAGGAGGTCGGCGCCCGCGTCTACCTCTGCCGCCGCAACGAGCCGTGGTCGACGGTCTGGCCCCGCCTCCAGCACTACGACTGATCAGGGGTGCGCGACGGTCACCGCGGTCACGACCAGCCCGTTCCCGATCAGGTAGCGGCCGTGCAGGGCCGGGAACGGGGCGTCCACCAGCAGCCGGGCCGTGAAGGCGTTCCCGGCCGGGTCGACGGTCAGGGCCGCCTCCTCGAAGCCGAGCCACCGCCCGGTCAGCGGGAACCACGCCTTGTAGACCGACTCCTTGGCGCTGAACAGCAGCCGGTCCCAGTGCACCGACGGGTCCTTTCCGGACAGATCGGCGAGGTGCTCGACATCACCGGGTGCGGTGACCGCGCCGATCACCCGGGGCGGCAGCGGGGCGTGCGGTTCGGCGTCGACGCCGATGCCCGCCAGGTCGCCGGACCGGGCCACGGCCGCGCCACGGAATCCGGCGCAGTGGGTGAGACTGCCGACCACATCGGACGGCCAGAGCGGTTCCCGGCGGGGGCCGCTGCGGATCGGGACGGCCGGCACGCCGATGCCCGCCAGCGCCTCGCGGGCGCAGCGGCGGGCGGTGACGAACTCGCGGCGGCGGCCGGCGACCGCCGTGGCGATCATGTCCTCCTCACCCGCGAAGCACGGCTCGTCCTCGCGGTCGGTGTACGCCACGGCGGTGACCACCGGCGAGGGGAGGAGGATCTCGAGCACGAACGGGAGTGTCCCACCCCGGGTCGTCATCCGCTTCATCGGTTATATCCGGCATAGATCAACGAATCGGGCCATCCGGGAGTTACCAGGAAGGGCGGCCATCCGAAACCTTCGGCGGGCACAATGGCGGCATGGATCTTCGACAGGGCATCGGTCCGCGCCGACCGGGCAAGACCGCCGATGAGTTCCAGCAGGACCTGTTGAGCAACCTCTTCTACCGGCGTGGCACGACGGTCGAGTCGGCGAGCGCGCGCGACGCGTACGAGACGCTCTCCCTCACCGTGCGGGACCGGCTCGCCGAGCGGCGGTCCCGCACCGCGGCCGCGCACTTCGCCACCAACCCCAGATGGGTCTACTACCTCTCCGCGGAGTACCTTCTCGGCGCTCAACTGGAGCAGAACCTGCTCTACTCCGGCACCGGCGACCTGGCCGCCGAGGCGGTCAAGACCCTCGGCTTCAGCCTGGAGGACCTGGAGGATCTGGACATCGAACCGGGCCTCGGCAACGGCGGCCTGGGCCGCCTCGCCGCCTGCCTGGTCGACTCGATGGCCACCCGGGACATCCCGGCGGTCGGCTACGGCATCCGCTACGACTTCGGCATCTTCCACCAGATCATCACCGAGGAGGGGCAGACCGAGCGCCCCGACGACTGGGCCTTCCACGGCAACCCGTGGGAGTTCCCGGCCCCCGACGACCGGCAGACCGTCGGCTTCTACGGGCACACCGAGCCGATCCCCGGCGAGCAGACCCGCAAGCGCTGGGTGCCCGGCGAGATCGTGCTCGGCGAGCCCAGCCACATGCTGGTCCCCGGCTACGGCACCGAGACGGTCAACATCGTCCGGCTGTGGCGGGCCCGGGGCAGTGAGGCGTCCTTCGACCTGAGCCGCTTCTCCGCCGGCCAGTACGCCGAGGCCGTCCAGGAGGCGGTGCGCGCCGAGAACATCAGCAAGGTCCTCTATCCCGACGACAGCACCGAGCTGGGCCGGGAGCTGCGCCTCAAGCAGCAGTACTTCCTGGTCTCCTGCTCGCTGCGGGACATCATCCGGCGGTTCCGGCTGCGCAACGAGGGCTGGGCCGAGTTCGCCGACAAGACCGTCATCCAGCTCAACGACACCCACCCGACGATTGCCATCGCCGAGCTGATGCGGCTGCTCGTCGACGAGTACGAGGTGGAGTGGGAAGAGGCCTGGTCGATCACCCGGCGGACGTTCGCGTACACCTGTCACACCCTGCTGCCGGAGGCGCTGGAGACGTGGCCGGTGCACATGTTCGAGCGGCTGCTCCCCCGGCACCTGGAGATCATCTACCTGATCAACATGCTGTTCCTGAAGGAGGTCGAGGCCCGGTTCCCGGGTGACCACGACCGGGTGCGCCGCATGTCGATCATCGGCGAGGAGCCGGAGCGCCGGGTCCGGATGGCACACCTCGCGGTGGTCGGCACCGAGGCCGTCAACGGCGTGGCCGAACTGCACTCCAAGCTGCTGCGCGAGACCGTGCTCAACGACTTCGCCGAGCTGTGGCCGGCCAAGTTCCAGAACGTCACGAACGGCGTCTCACCCCGCCGGTTCGTCAAGATCGCCAACCCGCGGCTCTCCGACCTGATCACCGAAGGGCTCGGCGGCGACGGCTGGCTCGGCGACCTGGAACGGCTCGCCGGGCTGGAGGCGCTCGCCGGCGACGCGTCGTTCCTGGAGCGCTGGCGGGCGATCAAGCGGGCCAACAAGGTCGACCTGGCCGCCGGCGACCCGGACTCGCTCACCGACGTGATGATCAAGCGGTTCCACGAGTACAAGCGGCAACAGCTCAAGCTGCTGCACGTGATCGCCATGTACCACCGGATCCGCGCCGATCCCAGCGCCGACTGGGTGCCGCGTACCGTGCTGTTCGCCGGGAAGGCGGCGCCCGCCTACCACGCGGCCAAGGAGATCATCCGGCTGATCGCCAAAATCGCGGCCCGGATCGCCGCGGACCCGGTCGTCTCCCCCCACCTCAAGGTGGTGTTCCCGGAGAACTACAACGTCACCCTGGCCGAGCGCATCATCCCGGCCGCCGACCTGAGCGAGCAGATCTCGCTGGCCGGCAAGGAGGCGTCCGGCACCGGAAACATGAAACTGGCCCTCAACGGCGCGATCACCATCGGCACGCTGGACGGCGCCAACATCGAGATCCGGGCGCGGGTCGGCGCGGAGAACTTCTTCCTCTTCGGCATGGACGCGTACCAGGCCGCCAACGCCCACCAGCAGGGGTACAGCCCGTGGGCCTACTACGAGGGCGACGGTGAGCTGCGGGCCGCCCTCGACACCCTGCGCGCCGGCACGTTCGGCGAGGCGGGCCAGCGGGTCGCCGGCTCCCTCCTGGGCCGCGACGAGTACCTCACGCTCGCCGACTTCCGCTCCTACGTGGAGAGTCAGGACGAGGTCGACCAGGCCTGGCGCGACCCGCAGCGGTGGGCGCGCATGTCGGTACTCAACACGGCGCACAGCGGCTTCTTCAGCTCCGACCGCACGGTCTCCGACTACGCGGCCCGCATCTGGCGGGTCGCCCCGGTCCCGGTCCCGAAGGAGGACTGAGCAGGCACATCCGAAGGGGTACGAGGGGTGAGCACCCCTCGTACCCCTTCGGCGTGCCCGCCGCCGAGCCGGTAACCTGCCAAGATCTCTGATGTCGCCGGTCCGGAACAGGGGGTGCTCACCAGTGCGCGACGACGCGTTCCGCGCGTATTTCGAGCGGCATCACGCCTCGCTGTCACGTCTGGCGTACCTGATGACCGGCGAGTCCCAGGTGGCCGACGATCTGGCCGCCGACGCGCTGACCGAGGTGTGGCGGCACTGGGACCGGGTGGACGCGGCCGACGACCCGGTGGCGTACGGCCACGGCATCGTGATGAACCTGTCCCGCCAGTGGGTGCGCCGGCGCGGCCGGGAACGGCTGCTGTCGTTCGGGTCGCTGCGCCGCGGCCGGGACACCGACGTGCCGGCCGTCCTCGACGTGCGCGGAGCGCTGCGCCGGCTGCCCCACCGGCGGCGGGCCTGCGTGGTCCTGCGGTACGCCTTCGACCTGCCGGAACGTGAAGTGGCCGCGATTCTCGACATCTCCGTCGGCGCGGTGAAGAGCGCCACCTCCCGGGGCGCGCGGCAACTTGCCGAACTACTGGGTGACCATGTCCGAACCGACGGCTGGGAGGCGGCCCGATGAGGCTCTCCGACGATGGTCTGCGCGCCGCCCTGCGGTCCGAGGCGGCCGCCCACCAGCCCGACCGCGAGGCGATGCTGGACCGGATCAGCACGGCCGCCATGCAGGACTCCGGCCGCCGCCGCACGCCACGCCGCGGCCCCCGGGTGCGGATGGCCACCGTGGTCGCCGCCGTGGTGGTCCTCTTCGGTGGCGGCGGCATCGGCACGTGGGCCCTGGCCAACTCGATCGACCGGGACGAGGCCACCCCGGCGCCGACCGTGCCCTCGCCGGAGCCGACCGCGCCGGTGAGCATCGCCCCGGCCACCACGAAGCCCACCCCCAGCCGGACCACGCCCACCCGGAAGCCGACGCCCACGCCGCCGGCGCCCACCAAGGCGCAGCCCGGCGGCACCCGGGTCGAACAGGGCCCGCTCTGGTCGGACGGCTCCGTCGATCCGGACAGCGGCGACACCTCGGGAGCGTCGGTGGTCACCCTAAGAACCACCGCGGAGCTGAGGACGCTCGAGGTGGTGATCCGGGTGGCCCGCACCGACGGCCTCACCTCCCGGGGCGGCACCAAGTCGACCCCGGGCGCGTCGGTGACGACCACGGTGACCGAGGAGCCGGGCGCCTTCCTCTACCGCTTCACCCTGGCCTCGGCGGACACGCTGGCCCCGGGCACCTACACGTTCACGGCGAAATACGCCCACCCGTCCGGCGGCCGCGACGCGGGCGGCGACACCTACGAGGCCACCTCCGGCCCTTTGAAGGTCAACGGCGACTTCTCCTAGAGATCTTCCGTAGGTCCTCGTTTCGCTTCCAGCCCCTTTTCCGGTACGCGTGTCCTCGCCCCGCCTCATCAGGGCCGTCCCGTCCGGTCGGCGCGTGCTTGCTGCCTACTCCGGCCTGTGCCGCGCCCGCCGGGCGCAGATCGGTGCCCGGGCGGGCCGGCCTGTTCGCCGCCACCCCGTCTGCCGCCGGTGACGGCCGCCGCCGCTTGCGGTCACGCTGGGCGGGTGGTCGCGGTCCAGCGGCCTTGTGGAAGATCGAGGTAGCCGGAGAGCCTGTTTCTCGGTTGTGGGCGGCCGCGATGTCAGGTCGCGCATTCGGATGGCTGCGGCGTCACCCCGACTCGCCGGCGATCTTGGGCGACAGTAGCTTTCGGGCCGATCTTGATTCCTGGTTGCCATCCGGCAGCAGATCATCACCCATGATCCATTTCCCCTGGAAGACCTTGGGCGATCGGATGCATCCGGATGGCCACGATCGCCCAAGATCACGCCGCTCGACGACGAGCACTCAAGATCTACATCGATGCTTGCGGATGACTCGAACGGCCGACGGTGACCGGATCCCGATGGCCCGCGCGGCAGGCAGCCGCCCGGGCCGGACCGCGCGGCGCCAGCCGCCCGGTCAGGCTGGACCACCGAGTCAGCCCGGCGGTCGCGGCAGAGGCTCGACCCGGCAGCGGGTCGCGGGGAGCCGCGGAGCGGGCCCGGTGCGGTCGAGGGCGGCGAAGCCCGTACCGGAAATGGGTTCATAGAGCGATGAAGCGTGAGTTGACGACGGCCATGGTGTGGATCTCGGCCGAGGTGAAGCCCGCGCCGAGCAGGCGGTCGGCGAAGAGGGCGAGCCCGTCCTCGACCGGCGGGTTGAAGGGCTGACCCAGGTCGCTGGAGAGCAGCGAGTACTCGGGCCCGACGGCGCGGATGGCGGCGATCAGGTCGTCCCAGGAGACCTTGCCGGTGTGCGGGGTGGTGAAGCAGCGCTCCAGGAGGACGCCGAGCGCGGCCAGCCGGATCTGGTCGGCCACCGGGAGGCGCTGCGAGGTGAACTCGGGGTGGGTGACGACGATGCGCCGGACGCCCTCCGCGCGGGCGGCCAGCACCACGGCGATGATCTCGGCGGCGGCGAGGTGCCCGGTGGCCAGCACCATGTCGTGCCGGGCGATCACCCGGAGCACCCGGCGGACCGGTTCGAGGACCATGCCGTCCGGGGAGAGCACCTCGACGATGTCCGGGACGATGCCCTGGGCGTGCAGGTCGGCCTGGAGCGCGCCCCACATGGCCGGTTTCGCGCCGGGCAGGTCGCCGGCGGTGCTGGTGCGCTGGTTGCGCGAGTCGACCGTGGGCATCCAGACGATGCGGGCGCCGAGGCGGCCGGCGATCTCGACGGCGGCCGGGTTCATGCCGCCCATCGAGCCGTTCAGGGTGATGGCGCCGAGCACGTCGACGCCGGGGACGGCTCTACGGACGACGGCGGCGCGTTCCGCTGTCGTGACATAGTGCGATTTCAGGACGAAACCAGCCAGGCCCACCTCACGGCAGCGCCTGGCCAGATCCAGATCGTCGATGCGCCGGTCCATCACGTCCGGGGCCACGTGCACATGTGTGTCGTAGGCCCCGGCGACCAGCGCGCGGGCGGCGGCTGACGGCTCAGTCATGATGTCGCCATGCTGCCACGGGCCGGCCGGTTTCCGGCTCCCGCGCTCCTACTTCTCCACGACGTCGGAGATCGGCGTGGTCCGGCTGATGTTCGCCGGCGCGTTCCATTTCTGGAGCTCCGAACTGCTGCACTGGTAGACCTTGACCTTGCTGGTGCCGTCGGAGTGGGTGTCCTTGGGCGTGGCCTTCAGATCGGTGGGCGCCAGGCAGTTCCCGTCACTGTCGATGATCCGGTAGCTGGTGGCGTACACCCCGGTGTCGTGCACCACCTTCCACCACAGGTTCTTGTCCTTACGCGGGTTGGCGGCGGTGACGTTGTCGCAGTTGACCACCGTCGCGTAGACGTCCGACGCGGTGCTCAGCGGCGACTTGAGGCAGTACTCCACGCCGTCCTTCGTCACCACGATGTTGCCCTCGGCGCTGAACGCCGGGCTCACCGGCACCGGGTGCACGAACTGCTGGTTCCAGTCGACCCTGCCCTGCGGATCCTGCTTGCAGAACCAGGCGATCATGTACGTGGACTTCGGTTCCTTGTTGGTGAGGTCCAGGCATCGGCTGAACTGGGCGTAGTTGACGAGCTGGTTGGTGCTGTCACCGGCCATGCCGGCGCCGACCGTGGTCTCGGACCGCCAGATGGTCTGGGTGCTGCTGGAGTTGCAGTCGCCGAGGACGACGATGCTTCCGGCGGTGTTCGCGTTCTTCACGTTGACGCAGAGACTGTTCTCCGTGACGTTCCCGGCGGTGACCGAGTGGAACTGGCTGTTGCCGTCCAGGCTGAACTGGAACAGGCCTTCCGGGGAGCCGGGATCCGGGCACGGCCGCAGGACGACGGGGTTGTTCTTGCTGTGGGACGCGCCCGAGTGCAGGCAGGACCCGCGCGGCGCGGCCGCCGACTCCGAGTTGATCAGCTTGAGGTACAGCTCCTTGGTGTAACCGAACTGCTGGGTGCTGCTCCCGTTGCACCATTGCATGGTCAGTCCGGCGCCGCTCACCGGCGTCCGTGATCCGGCGTCCATGCACAGGGTCTTGGCGGACGGCGAGTCGATCCGGATCGCGCCGCCGTCGATGTTGTTGTTGGTGGTGGAGAACGTGTAGGTGGCGGTCAGCGTCCGGCTGCTGCTGCTGGTGCCCACCGAGGTCACCGTGGCCCTGGCCGGGATCTCGGCGAGCGGGCAGGCGATCGGGCTGCCGTCCCGTTTGAGATAGGCGATGGTGACGTCGTAGAGCAGTTTCTCGCCGGTCCCGTCCACCCCGGCGTCACCGGTGATGTGACACTGCGGCATGTCCTCCAGCTTGCCGTTCTTGAGGCTGTCGGAGGCCGCCCGGACCCGGGCCATCACGACGTCCAGCCCGACCTGCGCCCCGTTCAGAGCGGCGGTGCGGTCGGCGAAACCGGTCGTCGACTTGACCTGCCGGACGACCAGCGGGAGCAGCGCCGCCGACAGGGACAGCCCGATGGTGATGACCAGCATCGCCATCGGCAGCGAGCCACGGTCGTCCGTGCCACGGATACGCATCATGAGGTCGGCCTGCCCTTGTCGCATTCTTTGGTGGAGGTCTTACCGGCGGCGCTACGGCTGAGGTTCTGCGCGGTGAAAACCGACTCGAAAGGCAGTGTGACCGTTCCGGCCTTCACCATGAAGTGCATCCTGACCTGCTGGAACTCGGTCTCGTAATTGGCGCCCATACCGGTTCCAGGACTGGCCGAGGCATACGGCTTCGCCCCGGCGAGGAGGAGGTTGAAGGGGTCGACGCCGCTGATCAGGGTGATTCCGCTGGCCACCGCCGCGGCCGTGCCCGGCGTCGTGCCCGACGCCCATTCCGCCAGGGACAGCACGCCGTTCTCGATCTTCAGCTGCCGGCATCCGGTCTTGGTCTCGTACTCCATGAACCACCGGTTGCCGACCTTTCCCTGCGGGGAGATCCAGTTCGCGTAGCGCAGTTCCCGGTCCAGCCGGCGGAAGCTGTTGTCCAGTTGGTCGCGAACCTCGGCGGTGTTGTCGATCGACTTCGTGCCGGAGTAGATCTGGACCGTGGCGCCGACGATCACCAGCGTCACGACCGACATGATCGCCACCGTCACCATGAGTTCGACGAGGGAGAAACCCTGGTCGTCGGTGTGCTGCCGCATCCGGTTCCCCTTTCTCACGTGATGGTCCAGACGAGATTCAGGACGGCGGTCTGCGGCGTCGGTGGCGTACTGGTCGCGGTGATCGTGACCAGGTAGGTGCCCTTGGTCGTCGGCGTACCGGTGATCGTTTTCTGCCCATGGTTGAAGGTGAGCCCCGGCGGCAGTCCGGTCACCGTGTACGAGATGTTCCCCAGCGACAGGCTCGGCCCGTTCGTCGCGAGGACCAGGCTGGTCGCCGTACCCGCCACCGATGTCCGGTCGGCACCGACCGGGTTCGGCGTGGTGAAGGTCAACCTGGTCGTCGTCGCCACCACCAGCTCGAAGGTCTGGCTGTCCGTGCCGCCGAGACCGTCGGTGACGGTGGCTTTCAGCAGGTACCGCCCGGGGACCGTCGGCGTGCCGGAGACGACACCGGTGGTCGCGTCGATCGTCACACCCAGCGGGGCGCCGCTGAGGGTGTAGGTGTACGCCCCGGCACCGTCCGCCGCCACCGCGGTGGCGGAGAACGCCGATCCCAGGTTCACCGACTGCGCGGGTAGCGCCGCCAGGGTCACCGGTTGGTAGACGGTGTGCGTGAACGTCATCGGGTCGGACGGCATGCCGTTGGCGTCCACGACCCGGACCGTGATCGGGTAGGCGCCGGCCTTGCTGATCCGGCCGGTGATCACGCCGCTCGCGGGGTCGAGACTCAGCTCATCGGGCAGGTTCGTCGAGGTGAACGTGTACTTCGGGACGCCACCGGTCACCGCGAGGGTCAGCGACACGTCCGCGCCGACCAGGCTCTTCGACGGGGGCAGCGCGGCGAGGCTCGGCGGCCGCACCACGGTCAGCTTGAGCGGTCGCTCGTCCCAGATGCCGTTGCTGTCGGTCACCCGCAGCGTCGTGGTCGTCACGCCCACCGCGGTGGGTGTGCCGGTGACGTAGCCCACCGCCGTGGGCGCCGTGAGCCAGGACGGCCGGGATGCGATGGTCCAGGTGTAGAGCGGCTTGCCGGCGTCGACGTCGAGCTGGTAGCCCTTCTCCCTGCCCACGTAGAACGTCAGCTCGCTGGTCACCACCTTCGGAACGCCCGGGTTGGAGTCGAACGTCGGTTCGGCGGCCTCCGAGACCAGCGTCGAGGCGATGTGGCTGCACGTGGCGTCGGCGCAGTTCTTCCCCGGCCAGGTGACCAGCACGACCACCCGGAAGTACCGCAGGATCTCGGCCTTGTTCGGTGGCGCCGTGTAGTCGTCGGGGTTGACGCAGTCGTCGCTACGCAGGTAATAGACCTCGCACTTGCCGACGTAGATCGTGCGCTCGTAGGTGGCGCTGCCCACCGTCAGCGTCCGCGTCGCGGTCGACAGGGGCGCCTCGTCTCCCGCCGTCGAGGCGCTGTCCTTGATCTCCGGGTCGGAGGCCATCTTCATGCTGCTCAGGTACGGCTTCAGCTTCTTGCGGCTCGGGCCGGTCAGCGCGGCGTCCCACTGATCCTTGACCTTGACCGGCCCGCGCCCGGACAGCAGTGAGCTGCCCTCCAGCGCGCGTACCTCCTCGAGCCCACCGGCGGCCACCTGAACCGCCTGGCGCACGTCACGCGAGTGCGCGACGGCGAGGTTGCCGGTGATGAAGAAGGAGCCCAGTCCGGCCATCGCGATGCTGATCACAGCCAACGACACGAGCACCTCGAGAAGGCTGGAGCCCTCGTCCGAGGATCGGACCGGTTCGCCGCGCATCGCACTCCCTGCCGTGTCATTCCGGAGAATTCACAGGGCCTCATCGGCAGCCCGACGGCGGAGTGGAGGAAACTCAGCCGGTGCGATCCGCGATGTAGTGGCAGAACTGCTCCAGCGTCTGCCGGGCGGCCCCGGCGGGCAGCGTGCCGACACTGCGGCGAGCCGCCTCGGCGTAGCCGTGCACGGTCTCCCGGGCCTGCTTCAGCGCGGCCGACTCACGCAGCAGGGCCAGCGCCTCGGCATGCTCACCATCGTCGGTGAGCGGGCCCTTGCTGAGCAGTTCCCGCAGACGGGGGCTGCCGGCGGAGGGGTCGGACAGGGCGTAGAGCACCGGCAGGGTGGGCACGCCCTCGCGCAGGTCGGTGCCGGGCGTCTTGCCGGACTGGGCCGACTCGGAGGCGATGTCGAGCAGGTCGTCGGAGAGCTGGAAGGCGATCCCGATGGCGGTGCCGAACGCGGCGAGCGTCTCCACGTGCGCCGGGGACAGCCCGGAGTACAGGCCACCGAACCGGGCCGAGGTGGCGATCAGCGAGGCCGTCTTGTCCTCGACGGCGCGCAGGTGGTGCCGGATCGGGTCGCCGCCGCGCGGGCCGACGGTCTCGGCGAGCTGGCCGCGGACCAGCTGCGACAGGGTGGCGGCCTGGAGGCGGACCGCCTCGTCGCCCAGGCCGGCGGCCATCGACGCGGCCCGGGCCAGCAGGAAGTCACCGACGTACACGGCCAGCCGGTTGCTCCACCGCGAGTTCGCGCTGGCCGCGCCGCGCCGCAGGGACGCCTCGTCCATCACGTCGTCGTGGTAGAGGGTGGCCAGGTGGGTCAGCTCCATGAGCACCGCCGACGGCAGCAGTTCGGGGCGGTTCGGCTCGCCGAACCGGGCGCACAGCGCCACCACCATCGGGCGGAACCGCTTGCCGCCGGCCCGCACCAGATGCGCCGCGACCTCGGCGATCAGCGGGTCGGGGCTGGCCACGGCGGCGTACAGCCCGGTCTCCACATCCGCCAGGAAGCCCGAGACGGCGTCCCGGACGGACGGATCGACGAGGTCACTGAGTCCCGGTATCGCGGCCGCCATGATCAAGAGGCTAGATCACCCGGCTGAGAGCACGCTGATCAGGCCCTCGGTGCAGAATCGACGGATGACCGTCACTGATCCGTTCGACCTGCTCGACATCGACAGCCTGCTCAGCGACGAGGAGCGGCAGATCCGGGAGACGGTGGCCCGGTTCGTGACCGACCACGTCCGCCCGCATGTGGCGGACTGGTTCGAGGCCGGCACCTTCCCCCGCGAACTCGCCCCCGAGCTGGGCAAACTGGGCGTGCTCGGGATGCACCTGGAGGGGTACGGCTGCGCCGGCACCAGCGCCGTGGCGTACGGCCTGGCCTGCCTGGAGCTGGAGGCCGGCGACTCCGGGCTGCGCAGTTTCGTCTCGGTGCAGGGCTCGCTCGCGATGTTCTCGATCTGGAAGTACGGCTCCGAGGAACAGCGCCAGGAGTGGCTGCCCCGGATGGCGGCCGGCGAGGCGATCGGCTGCTTCGGCCTGACCGAGCCGGACTTCGGCAGCGACCCGGCCAACATGCGTACCCGCGCGGTCCGTGACGGCGGCGACTGGATCCTGAACGGCTCCAAGATGTGGATCACCAACGGCAGCATCGCCGACGTTGCCACCGTCTGGGCGCAGACCGAGGACGGCATCCGCGGCTTCCTCGTACCGAAGGACACCCCCGGCTTCACCTCGCGGACCATCAAGCGGAAGCTGTCGCTGCGCGCCTCGATCACCGGTGAGCTGGCCTTCGACGACGTCCGGTTGCCCGCCTCGGCCATGCTGCCCGGGGCGGCCGGCCTGGGCGCCCCGCTGAGCTGCCTGAGCGAGGCCCGGTTCGGCATCGTGTTCGGCTCGGTCGGCGCGGCCCTCGACTCGCTGCGCACCACGATCGGCTACGCGAACAACCGCGTCCAGTTCGGCAGGCCGATCGCCGCCTTCCAGCTCACCCAGGCCAAGCTGGCGGACATGGCGGTCGACCTCGGCACGTCCGCCCTGCTCGCGATGCATCTGGGCCGGCTCAAGGACGCCGGCCGGCTCAAGCCGCACCAGATCAGCGTCGGCAAGCTCAACAACGTGCGCCGGGCGCTGGCCATCGCCCGCGAGTGCCGCGGCATCCTGGGCGGCAGCGGCATCACCCTGGAGTACTCCCCGCTGCGCCACGCCAACAACCTCGAGTCGGTGGTCACCTACGAGGGCACCTCGGAGATCCACACGCTGGTCATCGGCCAGACGCTCACCGGCCACGCCGCCTACCGATAAAACCCTTTCTCCGGTACGGCGTGCGCCGTCCCCAACCGCGTTCCGCCCGCTCCGCGGCGCCGACCGATCTCACTGCCGGGTCCCGCCCGCGAGGCGCCGCCGGGCGTAGATCGGTGGTCCGGGGGCGGCGTACGCCGTACCCGTGCCGCATGTTTATGATCTTGCCGCGTGATCCATAGGAAACTGTCCTTAGTGGCAGCAATAGGATTGATCGCGGCCTCCGCGTTCCTGGGCGCCACCCCCGCGCTCGCCGACGAGACCGAGACCGAACCGCCCGTGGTCGAGCTGGTGCTCGACGTGAGCGGATCGATGAAGGCCGCCGACGTCGAGGGCGGTACGACCCGGATGGCCGTCGCCAAGCAGGCCTTCAACGAGGTCGTCGACTCGCTGCCGGAGACCACCCAACTCGGGATCCGGGTGCTGGGCGCCACCTACGCCGGCAAGAACAAGCGGCTCGGCTGCCAGGACACCCAGCAGATCGTCAAGGTCGGCACGGTCAACCCGGTCGCCGCCAAGAACGCCATCGCCACCCTGAAACCGACCGGCTTCACCCCGATCGGCCTGGCCCTGCGCGAGGCGGCGGCGGACCTGGGCGACACCGGATCGGTACGCCGGATCGTGCTGATCACCGACGGCGAGGACACCTGCACGCCGCCCGACCCGTGCGACGTCGCCCGGGAACTGGCCGCGCAGGGCACCGAGCTGGTCATCGACACGCTCGGCCTGGCGCCCGACGAGAAGACCCGCAAGCAGCTGGTCTGCATCTCGCAGGCGACCGGTGGCACGTACGCCGCGGCGCAGAGCGAGGACGAGCTGACCGACCGGATCAAGCAGCTGGTCGACCGGGCCGCGCTGCCGCCGCCGGTGACCCCGGCCGCGGTGACCGGCGCGAAGGACTGTGCCAAGGCGCCGCTCCTGGCTGCCGGCGTCTACACCGACCGGGAGCTGATCGGCGAGCACCGCTACTACCGGGTCGCCGTCGACTCCGGTGACGAGCTGCGCGCCTCGGTGAGCGTGGCGCTGGACCGGCCGCTGAACCGCGACTACGGCGTACTGATCAAGGCGGCCACGATGGACGGCCGGGAGCTGGTCCGCGGGGTGGACGCGAGCAGCGGCCGCGCCGACGTGATCTCGGCGGGCCTGCGCTGGTCCGGCGACGAGGAACCGGATCTCTCCGCGACCTCGGACATCTGCCTGGAGGTCAGCAACTCGTTCGCCTCGGCCACCGCGGCCGGCGCCCCCGGCATGCCGGTCGAGCTGAGCATCGGCCTGGCCCCGGCCTCCGAGGCGCCGGACGCGCCGGGTCTGGGCCGTGGCCTGCTGCTGCTGTTCGTGCTGGCGATCGCCGGACTGGTGGCCGGCGTGCTGGCCGGATGGCTGACCCGCTGGTGGGTCGCCAAGTGGGGAGTGAACTGATGCGCAGTCTGCCGGCTTTGATCGCCCTCGGTTTCGTCATGCTGCCCTCTCCCGCGCTCGCCGACCCCTCGGAGGGGCCGAAGCCGGCCGCCGGGATCAGCTCGGCGGGCACCTCCTTCCTGACCGCGGTGACGATCGGCGCCGGTCAGCCGGTTAAGGTCGCCGCGGTCACCGGTGACTACCTCTACTGGTCGTTCCCCGCCGAGGCCGGGCAGCGCCCGGAGCTCGCGGTCACCGTGGACCTGTCGAAGGCCGCCGACCGTTCCGGCGCCCAGTCCTGGACCGTCGAGGTGTTCGACGGGCTGCGGCGGAGGCAGGCGTGCGTGGGCGGCGAGCAGAGCCCGGTCGCCGCGGTCTCCGACACCGAGCTGGCCCTCGGCTGCCGGCTGCGGCAGGTCCGGTCGTGGGCCGAGCCGTGGGACGGTGACCCGCTGCCGGGCACCTACTACGTACGGCTCTCCAGCACCGACCTGCCGGAGAAGGACCTGGGCCTGCCGATCGACGTGGCCCTGAACCTCACTTCGGTAAGTGGTGACACCAGCGCGGACCAGGGATCGCTTGCGGCGCCCCTGGTTCCGGACAATCGCCCGGGCGAGGTGCTGACCGCCGCTCCGTCGCCGACGGCCGAGGCTGACGATGACGACATCTCGCTGGACTGGCTGCCGGACTTCTCGTCCCGCTGGGTGTGGACGGCCGCCGGTGGCGTGATCGCCGCGATCACCGGCCTGATCGGGTTCTCCTGGACCCGGCGCCGCCGGGCCTGATCCGATGAAAGGGGGGCCGCTCGGCCCCCCTTTCCCGTTACAGCTTGTCGAGCTGGGTGACGACCATCGCGATGGCGAAGAAGCCGTAGAAGCCGATCGCCACGATCATGCCGCCGAGCCGCCAGCCACGCATCCGCACCGGCGCCGGCAGGTCCCGGGTGTTCAGCTTCACCAGCAGGATCGAGTAGAGCAGCGTCACCACCGAGGCCGCGCAGGTGGAGACGATCAGCAGGCCGAGCGGCTGGGTGAAGCCGGCCAGCAGGATGGCCGAGCCGAGCACGATCTCCGCCCACACCACGGTCAGGTAGATCCGCGGCTCGGTCCAGCGCGCGGAATCGGCGAGGTAGTTGCGGCG
Organism: Actinoplanes hulinensis; assembly: GCF_019429605.1. Classification (NCBI taxonomy): domain Bacteria; kingdom Bacillati; phylum Actinomycetota; class Actinomycetes; order Micromonosporales; family Micromonosporaceae; genus Actinoplanes; species Actinoplanes hulinensis. The sequence continues at coordinate 149,395 of NZ_JAHXZI010000010.1, forward strand.
CAGGAAGTCCGACGCCACCCGGCCGATGATGTCGAGCAGGCCCATCGCGGCGGCCCACAGCGAGACCGCGGCCACCGCCAGGAACAGCAGCTTCAGCCACGGGCCGACCTCGTCCGCGAAGATCTCGCCCTGGATCCGCAGGAACGACGGGTCCGACTTGAGGTCGCCCCGGCCGAACAGCGTCTCGTACGCGAGCAGGCTCATCACGCCGATGGTCACGAAGCAGACCGCCACGAACGTGACCAGGTGCTCGATGTTGGCCCGCTTCCACCACACCTTCCAGCGGCCCATCGACGTCTCGTCGAGCGGGAACGTGTACCGGTCGCCGCCGGCCGCCTCCTCCTGCCCGGTGATCGGGGAGATCAGCCGGGGGACGTGGGCGCCCATGCCGTACCGCTTGTCCCGGATCCAGTTGCTCAGCACCAGGTTGTGCACGCCACCGGCGCCGGCCGCGCCGATCGCGCTGAGCAGCATGGTGAAGGTGATGCCGTCCGGGATCTGCCCGAACTCGGTGACCGTGGCCTTCGCGCCGTCGCCCCAGGTGGTCAGCGAGATCACGAAGACGACCACAACGGCCAGGAAGAACAGCGTCAGGGCGACCTTGACGACCTCGACCCGTTCGACGGTCTTGTAGACCACCTTGGACAGTGACAGCAGCACGCCGATGATCACCAGGGTGGCCACCGTGATCCAGACCGGGTCGCCACCCCCGATCAGGTACGTGAAGACGGTCGAGCCGCTGGTCGCCCAGCCGGGCCAGACGTACTGGAAGGCGCCGGCCAGGCAGATGATGACGCCCCAGCCCTTCCACCAGCGGGAGAAGCCGGCGACCACGGTCTGCCCGGTGGCCAGGGTGTAACGCTCGATCTCCATGTTGATGACGAACTGCACGGCCAGCGTGGTGAACGCCAGCCAGAGCAGGCCCAGGCCGCCGATCGCGGTCAGGTACGGCCAGAGGATGATCTCGCCGGCCGCCATGCCGATGCCGACGGCGACGATGCCGGGGCCGACCATCCGGCGTAGCGAGAGGGGTTCGGGGAGTTCACGAGTGGTGGTCTCGGTCAGCATTGCCGCTCCAGGATCTGGGAGAGGTGAAGCAACATCCGCGCGATATCGGGGGTACGCCCGGTGAACAGCTCGAACGCCGCGGCGGCCTGGTAGGCGCACATCGCCGTGCCGCCGATCGTCCGCAGACCGCGGGCACGGGCGGCACGCAGCAGCTCCGTCTCCAACGGCATGTAGACGATGTCGGCGACCCACAGGCCACGGTGGAGCGACTCTGCGGGCAGCGGGGTTCCCGGGTGGTGGTGCATGCCGATCGGGCTGGCGTTGACCAGCCCGTCGGCGTCGGCGAGCAGCTCCGGCGTGGCCGTCTTCTCGTGGCGTGCGCCGATCCGGCCGGCAAGCTCCGCACCGCGGGCCCCGTCCGGGTCCACGATCGTCAGTCGCTCGGCGCCCAGTTCACGCAACGCATGGGCACAGGCCGCCCCGGCGCCGCCCGCGCCCAGTTGCACGACGTGACGGGTCGTCACGCCGGGCAGTTGGGAACGGAAGGACTGGGCGAAGCCGTACGCGTCGGTGTTGTGTCCCTGCCGCCGGCCGTCCCGGAAGACCACGGTGTTGACCGCACCGATGTCGCGGGCCTGCGGCGAGAGGTCGTCGAGGTGCTTGATGACCTGCTGCTTGAACGGGTGGGTGATGTTGAGCCCGGCGAAACCGGCGCGGTCGGCCTCGTCGAGCAGCCGTTCGAGATCCGCGGTCTCCCCGGTGTCGAACAGCGTGTAGGTGAGCCCGAGGTGGTGGTGGCGCCCCTCGGCCTCGTGCAGCGCCGGTGACAGCGACGTGCCGATTCCGGCTCCGATCAACCCGCACCGGCTTGCCGCCATATTGATCTCCGCTTCTAATGTACGAACTGGTACGTTAGTTATCGGGTGTGACGGCGGACACTGTCAAGGCTCACGGCAGACTTACTTTTCATGACACAGGAGAAGGCCGTGGTGGAGAGACAGCGCGACGCGGGACGGACCCGCACCGAACTCCTCGACGTGGCCACCGAGGAGTTCGCCGAGAACGGCTACAGCGGCGCCCGGGTCGACGAGATCGCCGCCCGCACCCGCACCACCAAACGGATGATCTACTACTACTTCGGCGGCAAGGAGCAGCTCTACCTGGCGGTTCTCGAGCGGGCGTACGCCGAGATCAGAGCCGCCGAACGCACCGTCGACGTCGACCACCTGGACCCGGTCGCCGCGGTCCGCCGCCTCGCCGAGGTCACCTTCGACCACCACGAGGCACACCCGGCCTTCATCAAACTGGTCGGCGTCGAGAACGCGCAGCACGCCAAGCACATGAACCACGTGGCCCGGCTGGTCGACCTGAACAGCTCGGCCGTCGACCTGCTCCGCGGCGTCCTCGACCGGGGCCGCGCGGAGGGCACGTTCCGTGACGACGTCGACGCCCTCGACGTACACATGATGATCAGTTCGTTCTGTTTCTTCCGCGTCGCCAACCGCCACACCTGGGGCGCGCTCTTCGACCGGGACCTGCTCGACGAGTCCCGCCGCGGGCACTACCGCACCATGCTCGGCGACCTGGTGACCGGCTATCTGAGAAAGTGAGATCCGATGCGCCGGTCGATCGCTACGGTTTGTGTTTCCGGCACCCTTGACGACAAGCTGACGGCGGCGGCCGCGGCCGGTTTCGACGGCATCGAGCTGTTCGAGAACGACCTCGTGGTGTCCCCGTGGTCACCGGCTGAGATCCGGCGGCGCTGCGCCGACCTGGGCCTCACCATCGACCTGTACCAGCCGTTCCGCGACTTCGAGGCGGTGCCGGACGAGCTGCTCAAGGCCAACCTCGCGCGGGCCGAGCGCAAATTCGGGGTGATGGCCGAACTCGGGACCGACACCGTCCTGGTGTGCTCGTCGGTGTCCCCGGCCGCGGTCGACGACGACGACCTGGCGGCCGCGCACCTGTCACTGCTGGCCGACCGGGCGGCGGCACACGGGATCCGGATCGCCTACGAGGCCCTGGCCTGGGGCCGTCACGTGTCCACGTGGGACCACTCGTGGCGGATCGTCCAGCGGGCCGGCCATCCCGCGCTCGGGCTCTGCCTCGACTCGTTCCACGTACTGTCCCGCGAGGTCCCCCCGGACGGCATCGCCGGCATCACCCCCGGCAAGATCTTCTTCCTGCAGTTGGCCGACGCCCCGCACCTGCGGATGGACGTGCTCCAGTGGAGCCGACACCACCGCCTCTTCCCCGGCCAGGGCGCCTTCGACCTGCCCCGCTTCCTCGGCCTGGTGCTGTCCGCCGGCTACGACGGACCACTGTCGCTGGAGGTCTTCAACGACGTCTTCCGCCAGTCGGATCCGGCCCGCACCGCCGTCGACGCGATGCGCTCCCTCACCCTCCTCGAGGACCGCCTCGCCGCCCTCCCCACCGCACCCCTCCCCTCCCCCGCCCCCACCGCGCCCCTCGTCTCCCCCGCCCTCGCCGCACCCCTCGTCTCCCCCGCCCTCGCCGCACCCCTCGTCTCCCCCGCCGTTCCGCTCGCGGACCGGTCCGGCGTTCGACGTCTTCCTCCCGCTCCACGGCTGACCGGGCACGCCTTCACCGAGTTCGCCATCGACGGGCACTCGGGACCTGAACTACGATCCGCGCTGCGCGGTCTCGGCTTCGCACACACCGGCCAGCACCGCACCAAACCGGTCGAACTCTGGGAACAGGGCGCCTGCCGGATCGTCCTGAACAGCGCGGTCACCCACCCCGGCCCCGCCGCGATCAGCGCCTTCGCCGTCACCTCGGAGAACCCGCCGCTCTCCCTGGCCCGGGCCGAAGCGCTGTCCGCCCCCGCCCACCCCAACGTGCGCGAGCCCGGCGAGGCCGAACTCGCCGCGATCACCGCCCCGGACGGCACCAGCGTCTTCGTCACCCACCCCGGCGACGACTGGCGCTCCGACTTCCTGCCCACCGGCACGGCGGCCGGCCCCGGCGCCGGGCTGCTCACCGTCGACCATCTCGGCCTCACCCAGCCGTTCGACCACTTCGACGAGGCCGGGCTCTTCTACCACTCGGTGCTCGGCCTCGATCACCTTCCCACCGAGGAGTACGCGGCACCGTACGGCCTGATGCGCTCCCGCGCCGTAGCCGATCCGCAGAGGACGGTCCGCGTCGCCCTTACCGTGGCCCTGCTCCGCCGCGGCGAATGGGCGCCCGCCGTCTCCGACCCGCAGCACGTGGCCTTCACGACCGCCGACCTGATCGCCACCGCCCGCGCCCTGAGCCTGCCGCCGCTACCGGTCCCGGCCAACTACTACGCCGACCTGGCCGCCCGCTTCGGCCTCACCGACGACTTCGTGGCCACCCTCCGCGAACACGGCATCCTCTACGACCGCGACCTCTCCGGCGGCGAACTGCTCCACCTCTACACCCCGGTCTTCGGCGGCCGCGTCTTCTTCGAGATCACCGAACGCCGCGCCGGCTACGACCGCTTCGGCGAACCCAACGCCCCGGTACGCATGGCCGCCCAGCGCCACCGCCGCCTAACCACCACCCCTTAGCCCTCCACCCACCACCCCGCACCACCCCGCACCGCACCACCCCGCACCGCGCCACCCCGCACCGCACCACCCCGCACCGCGCCACCGCGCCACCGCGCCACCGCGCCACCCCGCACCGCGCCACCGCGCCAGCCTGGCGCCCCGCAGCCAGCGATCTTGGACGTTCTCCCACCGGATGCGGTGGCAAAACGTCCAAGATCTCGCCACCCGGGCGCGGCCCATCACCCGCCCCGCGCCCGCGCCCCGCCCCGCCCCGCCCGCAGCCGACGATCTTGGACGTTTTCTCACCGGATTCGGTAGCAAGACGTCCAAGATCCTGCCGATGTGGTTGCCCAGGCACCCACATCCAGCGACCTTGGACGGTCGACCACCGAATCCGGTGGGAAAACGTCCAAGATCCGCGCAGGAAGCCGGCGGCACGCGGCACGCGGCACGCGACGCGCGACGCGCGGGGCGGAGGTACGTCCCTGGGCTACATGGAAGGGGTCAAGGGCGACGGATCGCTGGGCCGCGGTTCCACCAGAGGGAGAGGGTGACGCCCGCGGTGACCAGGAGGGTGCCCAGGAGGAGGAACCAGGCGCTGATCTCGACGTCCCGCTTGGTGAGGCCGAACTCGCGGGGCAGGTCGGCGAGGACGTCGGTGAGCTGTTCGGCGTCCTCGGCCTTGAAGTAGCGGCCGCCGCTCAGGTCGGCCACCCGGGTGAGGGCTTCCTCGTCGATCTCGCGGTTGCCGCCGCCCCGGCCGCCGCCGCCGAAGCCGCCTCCGCCGAAGCTTCCGCCGGCGAAGGCCGAGTCGCCGCTGATCTGGTCGGGGGTGCAGACCATCTGCTGCGGGTCGGTGGTGCCGAAGCCGATCGTGTAGACGCGCAGCCGGCGGGCGGCGGCCTGCTGGGCGGCGGTGACCGGGTCGACGCCGGTGGTGTTGGAGCCGTCGGTGAGGACGACGATGGTGTCCGGCTGGTAGTCGATCGGCGTGCCGTCCGGGGTCTCGGGCAGTTCGACACCGGTGCCGGCCACCTCGGGGTTGATCTCGGCGATCGCGTCGATCGAGGTGAGGATGGCCTGGCCGATGGCGGTGCCGCGGCCGGTCTTGAGGTTCTCGATGGCCTCCAGCAGCGGGGCCTTGTCGGCGGTCGGCGCGACCAGCAGGCCGGCGATGCCGGAGAAGGCGACCAGGCCGATCCGGGTGTCGCCCTCCTGGGCCTCGACGAATTCGCGGGCCGCGTCGACGGCGACGGCCAGCCGGTTCGGGGCGATGTCGGTGTTGCACATCGAGCCGGAGACGTCGATGGCGAGCAGGATGGTGGTGTCGTTGGACGGCACCGTGACCGACGCCTGCGGCCGGGCCACGCCGCCGGCCAGGGCGAACAGTCCGGCCAGGAACAGGTAGACGGGGATCCGGCGGCGCCAGGCGGTGCGGCCGGGCAGTGCGGCGCGGATCAGCGCGATGCTGGAGACGGTGACCGCGGTCCGCTTGCGGCGCCGGTTCAGCCACCAGCGGGCGGTCAGCAGGAGCGGCACGGCCAGCACCGCCAGCAGCGCCCACGGCCAGCTCAGCGACATCAGATGATCCTTCCGTGCCGGCGGACGCCCAGCAGCCCGCCGAGGGTGAGGAGCAGCAGGGCCGCCGCGGCGAACGGCGCGGTCAGCTCGATCGGCTCCTTCTCGGTGGTGAGCCGCAGGTCGATCGAGCCGGTGCTGGCGGCGAGCGCGCCCGCGTCGCCGGCCGCGTGGTAGGTGCCGCCGGTGACCTGGGCGACCGCGGTCAGGAGGGTTTCGTCGAGGGCGGTGGCCAGCTGGAAGCCGTCCACCTCGACGGTGCCGCCCTTGGCGGTGCCGACGCCGACGGTCTGGATCCGCACGCCGGCGGCCGCGGCGAGTTCGGCGGCGGCCTGTACGTCGGGACCGCCGGTCTCCTCACCGTCGGAGAAGACCACGATGGTGGCCGACGGCCAGTAGCCGAGGTCGGGCGCGGCACTGTTCTGCTCGGGCAGACTGACCGGTTTGCCGGTGATGGCGCCGAGCGCGACCAGGATGGCCTTGCCGAGGGAGGTGCCGCCGCTGGGCGAGACCCGTTCGATGGCGGCGACGGCGGCCGCGTGGTCGTCGGTGGGCGCCTGGGTGAGCAGGGCCTCGCTGCCGAAGACCAGTACGCCGACGTCGACGGTGTCCGGCTGGTCCTCGACGAAGCCTTTCGCGGCCTGCTGGGCGGCGGCCAGGCGGCTCGGGGCGACGTCGCCGGCCGACATGCTGTTGGAGATGTCGAAGGCGAGCAGGACGGTGCCGGCGACCCGGGGCACGGCGACCTCGGCCTGCGGGCGGGCCAGGCCGATCAGCATGACCGGGAGGGCGGCGAGGATCAGCGCGTACGGCAGGTGCCGCCGCTTCCCCAGACCTTTGAAGCCGGCCGCTTCGAGGGCCGCCGAACGCCTCTTGGCGAGCGCGACATATCCGGCCACCGCCGCGACGCTCAGGAGGACGGCGACGGCGATGACAGCCGGGTAGAGGAAGGTCACCGGGGCCTCCGTCCGGAACGGCGGACCATGTCGACCAGGGTGGCGAGCATGTCCTGGTCGGTGGTGATCCGGTGGGGGTCGACGCCGGCCCGGCGCATGGCCTCGGCGACCTCCCGCTCGCGGGTGCCGACCTGTTCGGTGAGGCGGGCGCGCAGCAGCGGGTCGCTGGTGTCGACGAGCAACTGTTCGCCGGTCTCGGCGTCCTCGACGAGGATCAGGCCGAGGTCGGGCAGCTCCAGCTCGGCGGGGTCGACGACGCGGATGACGACGACCTCGTGGCGGTGGGCGAGCCGGGCGAGCGGGCGGTCCCAGCCGGGGTCGCCGATGAAGTCGGACATCACGAGGACGAGGCTGCGCCTTTTCGATGTCGTCGCGGCGGCCAGGTTGAGCATGGCCGCCAGGTCCGTCGTTTTATCCGACTTTTTCGCGACATTTGTGGTCAGATCGCGCGCGAGCCGCAACACTTGATCCCGCCCCGTACGCGGCGGAATGATCTTGTGACTCTGATTGTCGAAGAGGATCGCCCCGACCCGGTTGCCACCCTGGGAGATCAACCGCCCGATACTGATCGCAAGATCGGCCGCGGTCGAGTCCTTGCCCCCACCCCCACCGAAGCGCATCGACGCCGACCGGTCGATCACCAGCCAGGCCGTCATCTCGCGGTCCTCGGTGTACAACCGCACGAACGGCTCGTCCACCCGCGCCGTCACGTTCCAGTCGATGTGCCGGACGTCGTCCTCGGGGGTGTAGGCCCGCAGATCGGTGAAGTCGAGCCCGGCCCCGTGCCACACGGTCCGGTAGGAACCCTGCAGGCGCCCGTCGAGGCGGCGCCCGAGCTTCCACTCCAGGCGCCGCAGCAACCGATCGGGGGCCGTCGTCATCGAGTCCGGCCCGCCGGCTCCGGGAACGTCATGTTCGCCAGGATCTTGGCGATGACCAGATCCGCGGTGACCTCGTCGGAGAGCGCCTCGTAGGAGAGCACCAGCCGGTGCCGCAGCACGTCCAGGGCCAGGTCGCTGAGGTCCTCGGGCACCACGTACTCGCGGCCGCGGATGTAGGCCAGCGCCCGGGAGGCCAGCACCAGGCTGATCGAGGACCGCGGGCTGGCGCCGAAGGTGACGTACCGGGCCAGGTCGGTGAGCCCCACCCGGGCCGGGTCACGGGTGGCGTGCGACAGGTTGACCGCGAACTCGATCAGCGACGGGTCGACGTAGACCCGGTCGACCTCCTCCTGGAGCCCGGTGAGGATCTCCGGATCGATGATCGCCTGGATCGCGGCGGCCCGGGCCAGGGCCCGCTCGACCACCACGAACTCCTCGGTCACGCTCGGGTAGCCGACGACCACCTTCATCATGAACCGGTCGACCTGGGCCTCGGGCAGCGGATAGACGCCCTCGTTCTCGATCGGGTTCTGGGTGGCCATCACCAGGAACGGGCTGGGCAGCTTGTGGGTCTCCCGGCCGATGGTGACCTGCCGTTCCTGCATGGTCTCCAGCAGCGCGCTCTGCACCTTGGCGGGCGCCCGGTTGATCTCGTCGGCCAGCAGCAGGTTGGTGAAGACCGGACCGAGCTGGACCTGGAACTCGCCGGTCCGCTGGTTGTAGATCCGGGTGCCGATGATGTCGGCGGGCACCAGGTCGGGGGTGAACTGCACCCGGTGGAAGTCGCCGCCGATCGCCTCGGCCAGGGACTTCACGGCGAGCGTCTTGGCCAGGCCGGGCACGCCCTCGACCAGGATGTGCCCCCGGGCCAGCAGCGCCACGATCAGCCGTTCCAGCAGGTTGTCCTGGCCGACGATGGTCTTCTTGACCTCGTACAGCACCCTCTCGATCGGGCCGGCGGAGGCGGGCGGGGCGTCGGTCCAGCTCATGCGTCCATCGCTTTCCATACTCAGAGGGGAGGCGACTGTCCGTCGCCCTCGCCGGTGCCGCCGAGAGCCGCCCCGATCGGCACCGCGAACCCGATGCCGATGAAGGTGCCGGCGCCGCTCGGGTTGGCCAGCGCGATCACGATCCCGATCACCTGCCCGCGGTCGTTGATCAACGGTCCGCCCGAGTTGCCGGGGTTGACCGCCGCGTCGAACTGGATGAGGCCCTCGATGCCCTGCCCTCCATCGTCGCCGTTCAGCCTGCGGTTCAGCCCGGAGACGACGCCGCTGGTGGCGCTGAAGACCAGCCCCAGCGGGTTGCCGATCGCCACCACGTCGTCGCCGACCGCGGCGCCGCCGCCGAGCACCGCCGGGACCAGCGTCTCCGGCAGCTTCTCCGGGGTGAGCATGGCGATGTCCCGTGACGGGTCCTCGCTCCGTAGCTTGGCCGCGGCCCTGGTGCCGTCGGCGTACGTGAGCTCGATCGTCTCGGCGCCGTCGACCACGTGCAGTGCGGTCAGGACGGTGCCGTCGGCGTTGGCGATCACGCCGGTGCCGCTGCCCGCCTCGGCACGGGCCCGCGAGTCGTGCCCGGTGGTCTCGATGACCACCACCGACGGGGTGAGTGCCTGGTGGATCTGTGCCACGGTGAGGGGCGCGTCCGAGGCGGACGGCGCGGCCGACGGGGCGGTCCCGGTGGGCGTGCCGTCATCACCCCCATCGCGTACGGCCACGAGCACCGTGATCGCCACCGCCCACACCACGATCGCCCCGATGAGCACCCGGCGACGCAGAGCAGCGGTGTTCCATCGGCTCTTCCGCTCCTCCGGAGGGGGTTCCGGTGTCTCGGCGCCCTCCGGGCGGAGCACCGTCATCACGGCACGACCGCCACACTCAGCATTATTTGACCCTAGAAGCCATTCCTAAGAATTTGCCAAGAGAGTGCTCATGGTTTCCGGTACGCGACATCACCCATAAGCTGACGAAGCGGACGTTGCCGGGAGTTCCCTATCAGGGTGACCCGCGAGTAACGTGTTCCGCCGAGGGGGAATGCCATGAGCACGACTCAGCGCAAAACCACCGACGTCTCCGAGAAGCAGGCCCGCCAGACCGCGGAGGCCGCCCGCGAGTCCGAGTGGGCCCGCCCCAGCTTCGGCAAGGAGCTGTTCCTCGGCCGGTTCCGGCTCGACCTGATCGACCCACCGCCGGCGGCGCCGCCCCGGCCCGAGTTCCTGGACCGGCTGGAGGAGTTCCTGCGGTCCGGAGTGGACGGCGCCCTGATCGAGCGGGAGGCGCGGATCCCCGACGAGGTCTTCCAGGGCCTCGCCCGGCTGGGCGCCTTCGGCATGAAGATCGACGAGGAGTTCGGCGGCCTCGGTCTGTCCAATCTGCACTACTGCAAGGCGCTGACCATGACCGGCTCGGTGAGCGCCTCGGTGGCCGCGCTGCTCTCCGCGCACCAGTCGATCGGTGTGCCGCAGCCGCTCAAGCTGTTCGGCACCGAGGCGCAGAAGCGGGCGTTCCTGCCCCGGCTGGCGGCCGGCGAGGTGTCCGCGTTCCTGCTCACCGAACCGGACGTCGGCTCCGATCCGGCCCGGCTGGGCACGGTGGCCGAGCCGGTGGAGGGCGGCTTCCGGCTCAACGGGGTGAAGCTGTGGGCCACCAACGGCACGGTCGCCACCCTGCTCGTGGTGATGGCCCGGGTCCCGGAGAAGGGGATCACCGCGTTCGTGGTGGAGGGCGACGCGCCGGGCATCACGGTCGAGCGGCGCAACGCGTTCCTCGGGCTGCGCGGCCTGGAGAACAGCGTGACCCGCTTCCACGACGTGTTCGTGCCGGCGGAGAACGTGATCGGCGGCCTCGGCAAGGGTCTGCGGATCGCGCTGACCACGCTGAACACCGGCCGGCTGTCGCTGCCGGCGATGTGCGTCGGCGCCGGCAAGCGGGCGCTGGCGATCGCCCGGGAGTGGTCGGCCGACCGCGTCCAGTGGGGCCGCCCGGTCGGTGACCACGAGGCGGTGGCCAAGAAGATCGCCTTCATCGCCGCCACGACGTACGCCATGGAGTCCATGCTGGACCTCTGCTGCCGGATCGCCGACGACCACCGCAACGACATCCGGATCGAGGCCGCCCTGGTCAAGCTGTTCGCCAGCGAGATGGCGTGGCTGGTGGCCGACGAGCTGATCCAGATCCGCGGCGGCCGCGGCTACGAGACGGCCGAGTCGCTGGACGCCCGCGGCGAGCGGGCCGCCGAGGCCGAGCAGATCCTGCGCGACCTGCGGATCAACCGGATCTTCGAGGGCTCGACCGAGATCATGCATCTGCTCATCGCCCGGGAGGCGGTCGACGCACACCTGTCGGTGGCCGGCGACATCATCGATCCGGACGCCGATCTCGCCCGCAAGGCCCGCGCCGGGGCGCGAGCCGGGGCGTTCTACGCACGCTGGCTGCCCACGCTCACGGTCGGTTCAGGTCAGAACCCTTCGGCGTACGGGGAATTCGGTCCCCTGGCGCGCCATCTGCGGTGGGTGGAACGCACCTCGCGGCGGCTGGCCCGGTCCACCTTCTACGCGATGTCCCGCTGGCAGGGCCGGATGGAGCGCAAACAGGCGTTCCTGGGCCGGATCGTGGACATCGGCGCCGAGCTGTTCGCGATGGCCGCGGTGGTCTCCCGGGCACACGCCGAGCGCGGCGACCGTCCCGCCGGCCGGGAGCTGGCCGACCTGTTCTGCCGGCAGGCGCGACTGCGGGCCGAGGCGCACCTGGCCGCCCTGTGGGACAACACCGACGCCCTCGACGCGAAGGCCGCCGAGCGGGTGCTCGGCGGCCGGTACGCGTTCCTGGAGGAGGGGGTGATCCACCCGCCGGCGGACAAGCCCTGGGTGGCGGCGTGGGAACCCGGCGCCAGCACCGCCGAGGACGTCCGCCGCCGGGTCCCGCCCCCGTCCGGCTAGCGGCTCAGCCGCGCGAGATGGCGGTCATCTCGTCGCGGTCGACGACCTTGATCCGCTTGCGGCCGTGCGGCTCGCCGAGCGCGATCTCGTAGGCGTCCAGGAGCTGCCAGCCGGCCCAGGTCGTGATCGGCAGGCCACGCTGCTCCAGGTAGGCGACCGGGGCGTCCGGGTCGCCCTCCGGGGCGAGCGGCAGCCGGCCCTGCTCCTGGTCCTCCAGGAGGCTGGCGACCGTCTCGCCGGAGCAGCCCTTGGTGTGGCCGATCAGGCCGACCGGCCCGCGCTTGATCCAGCCGGCCACGTAGGTGCCGGGGACGTGCTCGCCGTCGAGGTCGATGACCCGGCCGGCGGCGTGCGGGATGGTGCCGGTGCGGGTGTCGAACGGCAGGTCCGGCAGCGCGGAGCTGAGGTAGCCGACCGCACGGTAGACGGCCTGCACGTCCCAGTCGGTGAACTCGCCGGTGCCGCGCACCCAGCCGTCGCCGGTCAGCTCCTGGGTCTCGGTACGCAGGCCGACGACCTTGCCGTCCTCACCGAGCACCTCGACCGGGGCCTGGAGGAAGTACAGGTGCAGGCGGCGCGGACGGTCCCGCGGGTCGCGGACGGCCCAGTTCTGGAGGATGTCCACGCACATCTTGATGTGCCGGGTCTGGCGCATCGCCTCGAGGCTGGCCTCGTCGAACTCGATGCCCTCGGGGTGGACGATCACCTCGACGTTCGGCGAGTGGTCCAGCTCGCGCAGCTCCTGCGGGGTGAACTTGACCTGGCCCGGGCCACGGCGGGAGAACAGGTGCACGTCGGTGACCGGGCTGGACCTGAGCGCCTGGTAGACGTTGTCCGGGATCTCGGTGACCAGCAGCTCGTCGGCGGTCTTGGCGAGGATCCGGGCGACGTCGATGGCCACGTTGCCGGCGCCGATGACGGCGACCTCCCGGGCCTCCAGGGGCCAGTCGCGCGGCACGTCCGGGTGCCCGTTGAACCAGGAGGCGAAGTCCGCGCCGCCGAAGCTGCCCTGGAGGTCGATGCCCGGGATGTCGAGGGACCGGTCCTTCTCCGCGCCGGTGGAGATGATCGTGGCGTCGTAGAAGCGGTTCAGCTCCTCCGGCTTGACGTCGACGCCGTACGAGACGTTGCCGACGAACCGGATCCGGGGGTTGTCCAGGACCCGGAAGAGCGCGTTGACGATCTCCTTGATCCGTGGGTGGTCCGGGGCCACGCCGTACCGGATGAGACCGTAGGGGGTCGGCAGCTTGTCGAAGATGTCGACGGTGACCGTCTCCGATGCCTTGATCAGATGGTCGGCGGCGTAGATACCGGCCGGGCCGGCTCCGATGACGGCAACTCGCAGGGGGCGGTTCATGGTCGCTTCCTAACTCGCGCTTCGATTCCGTCAGCCAAGATCGACGGCTGGCCGAAGCGACTGTAAAACCTCAACCTAGGTTGAGATCAATGCCGCCTCCCTCGACAAACCAGGCAAAGCGGACTTAGGGTACCCTCATGCAGGGCTCTGACCTGGTAAAACATCCACTTCTGTGTAACGGGTCTCCCTGTTCACCCGTTAGACGCCCCCCCTGAGCCCCCGGTCATCGGCTTCTGGGGTTCCCGGCAGGCGCCGCATCGAGCCTTACTGATCTGGCGTTACCGATCGGTAGCCCTGCCCACCCGAAGGAGCATTCGATGACCCGCGTACACCCCCTCCGCGCGCTGCTCGCCACCGTCGCCTCCGTGACCGTCCTGCTCGGCGTGACGACCCCGGCGTACGCCGTCACCCCCGCCGAGAAGCTCCAGGTCCTCGCCTCCTTCACCCAGAACAGCGCGGACTCCTACAACAGCTGGAACGCCGCCCGGCAGAACCAGGCCGCCTGGGCCGCCTACGGGTTCGACTGGGAGACCAACTACTGCACGGCCAGCCCCGACAAGCCGCTCGGCTTCGACTTCACCCTCGCCTGCCAGCGGCACGACTTCGGGTACGGCAACTACGAGGCGGTGGGCGCCTTCTCCGCCAACAAGTCCCGCCTCGACGACGCCTTCTACGCCGACCTCAAGCGCAAGTGCGGCACCTACTCCGCCGCCGTCCGCCCCGCCTGCAACAGCCTGGCCTGGACCTACTACGAGGCCGTGGTCATCTTCGGCTCGACCGCCGCGGTCGAGTCCGCCGACATCGAGGCCGCCGAGGCCCTGCTCGGCTGAACCCCGGGCGCCCGTGGTGGCCGCACGCGGAAGGCGCCACGTGCGCGGCCACCACGGCTATCTGCCACGTAGGCGACCACGACACCGCCACCGTGTGCACCCACTCACCCTCGCGGAACCGCGACCACCCACCAAGGGCAACCGAAAGCAGGACGCGAGCGACCGGAAGCGGGGACGGCTGCACTTGAGGAAGGCGCGCACGCCCTGGCCGGCATGACGCGACACTCGTGAGGCTCCGAGAGCCCGCCGGTCAGGCGAGGGTGGCGCTTTCGAGAGAGGCGGACGGCTCGTTCTGCCCGAGCAGCAGCCCGTAGACGGCCCCCGAGATGAGGCCGCCGGCGAGCGGCGCGACGATGAACAGCCACAGTTGGCCGAGGGCGTCACCGCCCGCGAACAGCGCCGGGCCGATCGATCGTGCCGGGTTCACGGAGGTGTTCGTCACCGGGATGCTGACCAGGTGGATCAACGTGAGGCCGAGACCGATCGCGATCGGAGCGAAGCCGCGCGGCGCCCGGGTGTCCGTCGCGCCCAGGATGACGAACAGGAACACGGCGGTCAGCAGGACCTCCGTGACCAGTGCGGCGAGCAGCGAGTAGCCACCGGGTGAGCGGTCGCCGTACCCGTTCGTCGCGAAGCCCGATTCGACGGCGTCGAACCCCGGCCTGCCGGACGCGATGACGTACAGCACACCGGCGCCGGCGATCGCCGCGACGACCTGGGTCACGATGTAGGCCGGTGTGTCCCGCCAGCGGAACTGGCCGGCCGCGGCGAGACCGACGGTCACCGCCGGGTTGAAATGACCGCCCGAGATGTGCCCGACGGCGTACGCCATCGTCATCACGGACAATCCGAACGCCAGCGCCACTCCGAGAAAACCGATACCGAGCTGCACGTCGGCGGGGCTGAGGAACGCGGCGGCGAGAACAGCCGACCCACAGCCGGCGAAGACCAGCCAGAAGGTGCCGAGGAATTCAGCGGCGATTCGTTTGCGCAGCGCCGGCGCGGGCGTGGACATGTCGCCAGGCTCCCACGACACGGCGGCGCGTGAAGCGTTTTCCCTGCTGGTTACGCCGCGGGCGGCCCTCTTCCCAGAATGTCCGCTCGAACGCGCGTGACCGAAGCAGGATCTCCCGCTCCGGTCACGCGCTGTCGGTCACCGAGTTCGTCAGCTGACCTTCGCCCACCACTCGTACAGGTAGCTGTTGCAGCTGGAATCACAGCCGCTGCCGCTGGGCGCCCACAGATGGAAGTGCACGGCAGCGCTGCTCCGGTGCGTCCTGTTCCAGCTGATCCGGTGAACCTGGCGGTCGCAGACGACCTGGTGAACGACCCGGTCATGTTCCGAGCCGCTCCAGCGCGCAACAAGGTTGATCGTCCAGCCGTTGGCGTCTTCACGGCCGCACTTGTACTCGTAGGTGTGGTTGGTGCCGGTCCAACTACAGGTCCGGAACGAGTAGTCGTTGGCGTCGACCGTGAAATCGCTCGTGGCGTGCACCGGGCTGAAGCTCCAGATCTTGCCCATCGGGATGACGACCCTGTCGTCACCAGGCGTGCAGAGCTGCAACGTCGAGTGGTAGACGGAGGCGGAGGCCGGCGAAGAAGTCAGGACCAGGCCGGCCGCGGTGGTGACCAGGACCATGATCGCGCTGGTGAGCCAGCGGGATGCAGACCAACGAACATGCTTGCGCACCGATTCCCCCGGGTGAATTGTCCTGCTTAGGCCCCAGATCATCACAGTCGACAATGATCGTTGTCAATTTCGATTCCGGGATGACGGAGACGTGGGCGCGCCGGGTCGAGAGTGTGACGGTATCCAGTTCGCCGCGGGTCCGAAGGACCTGGAACAGCAAGAACCGGACACCCATAACGGGTGTCCGGTTCAATAGCACTACTGGTGGGCGATACTGGGATCGAACCAGTGACCTCTTCCGTGTCAAGGAAGCGCGCTCCCGCTGCGCCAATCGCCCTGGTGATGCGAGGTGGAGACGGGATTTGAACCCGTGTACACGGCTTTGCAGGCCGTTGCCTCGCCTCTCGGCCACTCCACCGTGGCGGCCGATGCACACGATCAGCAACAGCCTTCTCCGAGCGGAAGACGGGATTCGAACCCGCGACCCTCACCTTGGCAAGGTGATGCGCTACCACTGCGCCACTTCCGCGTGCCGCGCCGGTTTCCCTGGCGACGGATGAACCTTAGCCGAGCCACCGGGGAGATGCCAAAGCGGCCCCCGGTTTTCTCTGCGTGGCGCCGGTCAGCGGTTCTCGCCGAGCAGCCGCCGGACCTCGGCGACCAGCTCCGCCTGGAACGCCGCGACGCTGCCATCGACGACGCCGATCCGGTAGTCGTCGCCGGTATCCGGATGGACGGCGCGCTGCCGGTCGCGCAATCCGGCCGAGCCGTCGGCGTGACCGGCGGTGTACGCCTCGAACGCTTCTTCCATGGGGGCCTCCTCGAACACGCGCGACAATCTCGCACGTCCGGGTTCACCGCAATACCGGTCACTCGTCGGAGCGGGCCGGACCGATCGGCAGTGGCACCTCAGCCGGATGCCGGTGAGCGGACGGCCGTCCCGGAGGGCCATGAGTCATCCCGCCGGATCGGCGCCGACCCGGGTCACGTAGCGGTCCGACAGTCATCCCCTCAATCGCGGCACAGACTCCGCACGAACGGGCTTCGCACGATGGCCTCCGGGAGCGGCCAGCCGAGAAGCACAAGATGACATCGAAAGACCAGATCAACCCGGATGCCGAGCCGGCCACCGAGGCCGTCGGCCCGTGGGCCCCGCCCGCCGCGCCGCAGGCCACCCCGGACGAGCCACCCACCGCGGTGGACATCAAGCCGGTCGGGGCCCAGCCGGTAAGGCCCCATCGATCGAGGCCAAGCCGGTAGAGACCCAGGCGGTCGAGGCTCAACCGGTAGAGACCCAGGCGGTCGAGGTCCAGCCGGTCGAGCACGTCGCGCCGTCGGCCGGCGGGACGGGCGGCACCCAAGGCACCCCGCCAGGGCTCCGGCGAGACGGGCGGCGGCCAGCAGGGCTCCGGGCAGGAACCGGGACCCGATCGACGGTGCGGCGGTGGGCGAGCCCCGCCGCCCTGTCAGACGCCGAGCCAGGACGGGTCGGTGGCCAGCTCCCGCAGCCGCCCAGCCGGGTCGGCGACCAGCCGCCGGGTCGTCCGGTCCATCAGCCCGGCCACCCCGGTCACCCTGGCCACCGGCACCCCGTCGGCCCGGGTGTAGTCCTGCTCGACCCGGAACGTCTTGCCGTCGCCCCAGACGAAGCGGCAGGTCACGTCCACCTCGTCGCCGGCCCGCAGCTCTTTCAGGTAGCGGATCGTGGTCTCCAGCACCACCGGCCCGACACCGGCACGGACCAGCACGTCGGGCCCGACCCCGGCGGCGAGGAAGCACTGCCAGCGGGCGTGCTCGCCGTACTGGAGATAGACCGCCTGATTGACGTGGCCCTGGAGATCCAGCTCGTAGCCACGGACCGCGACGCGTACCTGGAAGAGGTCAGCCATCACCCGATCCTGGCACACCCCGGTGGCGCGGGATCGGAAACGACATAGACGCTGACGATTCCCAGCCCTAGGCTTGGCCGGCGCGAGGTCCGTGTCCGAGGAGGTGTGGTGCGTTTCCGGCTGCTGGGTCCGGTGGATGCATCCGAGGGGGCACGCATCGTCGCGCTCGGCGCGCTCAAACAGCGTCACCTGCTGGCCGCGCTGCTGTTCGACGGCGGGCATCCGGTCACCTTCGAGACGCTGATCGACCGGCTCTGGGGCGACGGGCCGCCGGCCGACGCCCGCGGCGCTCTCTACGGCTATGTGGCCCGGCTGCGCCGGGTGGTCAAGGACAGCACCGGGGTCACCCTGGTCCGCTGGTCCGGCGGCTACACGTTGCAGGTCCCGGAGGGCGCGGTGGACCTGTTCCGGTTCCGTGAGCTGCTCGAGTCGGCCCGGTCCGCCCGGCCCGGCGACCGGCTCGCCGCACTGGACGAGGCGCTCGGGCTGTGGCGTGGCGAGGCGCTGGCCGGGCTGCCCGGCGAGTGGGCCCGGCTGACCCGGGAGAGCCTGGAGCAGCAGCGGCTCGCGACGCTGGCCGACTGGGCGGCGGCCGCCGTGGAGGGGGGCCGGCCCGTCGAGGCGGTCGACCGGCTGGCCGCGGCGCTGACCCGGGATCCACTGTGTGAGCCGCTGATCGCGGCCATGATGCGTGCGTTGCACGCCTCCGGGCGTACCGTCGAGGCTCTTGATCTGTTTGCCCGGTCGCGCAACCGGATCGTCGATGAGCTGGGGACGGAGCCCGGGCGGCTGTTGCGCGAAGCGCACACCGCCATCCTGCGCACACCCGCCGCGTCCGTGCCGGAGCGTGCCGGGCCCGCGCTCCCGAAGGCGGCCGGGAAGCCGTTCCTGCTCCCCCCGGACCTGCCCGACTACACCGGTTTCGGGGAGCGGGTGGCCGAGACCGTGGCGGCGTTGCGGGCGCACCGGGCCAGCCCGGTGGTGGTGGTCTCCGGGCCGGGCGGCGCCGGGAAGACGGCGTTCGCGGTGCATGTGGCGCACGCGGTCCGGGACCACTACCCGGACGGGTTGCTATTCCTGGACGTCGGCGGCGCCGACCCGCTGGAGCCGGCCGAGGCGCTGAGCCGGCTGCTGCGCATGCTCGGCGTCACCGACGCGGACGCGCAGGGAAATCCGGATCTCCGCGAGCGTGAGGCGCGCTACCGGGCCGAGCTGGCCGGCCGCCGGGTGCTGGTGGTCGTCGACGACGCGGTCCGGGCCCGGCAGGTTCATCCGTTCCTGCCCGGGGACGCCGGTTCGGCGCTGCTGGTGACCAGCCGGTTCCGGCTCGCCACGGTGCCCGCCACCGGCCGGGTCGAGCTGGGCATGATGTCGCTGGGCGAGGCGTGGGCGCTGCTCACCCGGGTGATCGGCGCGGCCCGGACGGACGCCGATCCGGAGCAGACCGCCCGCCTCATCGGGTTGTGCGCGCGGCTGCCGCTGGCCGTCCGGGTGGCCGGCGCCCGGCTGGTGGCCCGGCCGCACTGGGCGGTCGCCCAGCTCGCCGACCGGCTCGACGACGAGCGCCGCCGGCTGGACGAGCTGGCCGTCGACGACATGGAGGTGCGGGCCGGGCTGGCCGTCGGCTACCGCGGGCTGAGCCCGCGGGCCCAGGTCGCCTTCCGTGCGCTGGGCAGCCTGGATCCGCCGTCGCTGACCGCGCTCACCGTGGCGGCGCTGCTCGGCACCGGTCTGGACGAGGCGGGCGACCTGGTCGAGGAGATCACCGACGCGCGGCTGCTGGACGTCATCGGCACGGACGGGTCGTGCATCCGCTACCGCATGCACGATCTGGTCCGCCTGTACGCCGGCGAGCTGAGCCGGGCCGAACCGGAGGCCGCCCGGGCGACCGTGACCGGGGCGCTCGCCGCGCTGCTGCGCCTGGTGGAGCGCTTGGCCGAGCAGCTTCCGGTGGCCACCCCGCGGCTCTACCATCCGGCGGGCCTGCCGGAGCCGCCCGCGCACTGGGCCACCACCATCGACCGGGTCGACCTGCACTGCTGGTTCACCCATGAGGAGCCGGCCCTGATCGCCGCGGTGGAGCGGGCCGCCGCGCTGGATCTGGTCGAGCCGGCGTGCGGGCTGGCCGACGCGCTGGTGTTCGCGTCGTTCGCGGCCCGGAACAACTTCGACGGCTGGGAGCGCACGCACACCGCCGTCAGCGTGGCCGCCCGCCGGGCCGGGAACCGTCTCGCCGAGGCGGCCATGGAGTGCGGCATCGGCCAGCTGCGCTACGCCCAGGACCGGTTTCCGGAGTCGCGGGAGCACTTCTCCCGGGCGGCCGGGCTGTTCGAGGCGGCCGGGCACGACCACGGCCAGGCGGTGGCGCTGAACGGCCTCGGCACCGTGGGCCGGGAGCTGGGCGAGCACACCGTCGCGCTGCCGCAGATCAACCGGGCCCGGGAGATGCTGGACCGGCTGGGTGACGACGCAGGGGTGGCGCACGCCCACTACAGCCTCGGTTTCGCGCACCGGGAGCTGGGCCACGACGGGGTCGCGCTGGGCCACTTCGCGTCCGCACTGGAGCGGTACCGGCGGATCGGCCACCGGCGCGGCGAGCTGATCTCGATCCGCGGCATCGGCCTGGTGCACCGGGCCCGGGGCGAGCTGGCCGAGGCCGCCGAGCACTGTGCCTCGGCGCATGCCATCGCCACCGGGATCGGCGATCCGCACCTGGCCGCCTACACGGCGCAGGCGCTGGCCAAGGTGTGGATCCGGCAGGGCGATCCGGAGCGGGGCCGGGATCCGCTGCGGACCGCGCTGGCCACCACCACCGGGCGGCGCGACGGGTACGGGACGGCGCTGGTCACCCGTACCCTCGGTGAGCTGCATCTGGCGGCCGGGCGGCCGGCCGAGGCGATCGGGCTGCTGGAGTCGGCCGCCGAGCAGTGGCGGGCCATCGGGATGGAGCTGGGGCGGGCGCGGACGCTGCGGGATCTGGGCGCCGCCCGCCGCGCGGCCGGTGATCACGATGCCGCGCACCGGGACTGGGCGGCGGCCGGGGAGGTCTTTCAGGAGCTGGGCGTCCGGGAACGCACCGAGCTGACCGGGTGGCGTGCCCGGTTCGGCTGTCACTGCCCGCCGGAGACCGTCTCGGCGGCCCGCATCACCCGCAGCACGTTGCCGCCGGCCAGTGCCGCCAGGTCCGCGTCGGACCAGCGGCGGGCCGCCAGTTCCCCGAACAACCGGGGATAGCCGGACACGTCGTCGAGCCCGGCCGGCATGTCGCCGCAGCCGTCGAAGTCGCCGCCGATGCCGACGTGCTCGATCCCGGCGACCGCACGGACGTGCTCGACGTGGTCGGCCACCTGCTCCACCGTCACCGGCGGGGGCGGGCCGTCCGGCTGCCGCTCCCAGGCCCACCGGTCGGCGGTCAGGAACGCCGGGACGAACGTCACCATGCACACGCCGCCGTTGCCGGGCAGCCGGGTCAGCACGTCGTCGGGCACGTTGCGGGGATGGCCGCAGAGCGCCCGCGCCGACGAGTGGCTGAAGATCACCGGCGCGGAGCTGACGTCCAGGGCGTCGTGCATCGTGGTGTCGGCGACGTGCGACAGATCGACCAGCATGCCGATCCGGTTCATCTCGGCGATCACCTCACGGCCGAAGTCGCTCAGGCCACCGAGCCGGGGTACGTCGGTGGCACTGTCCGCCCAGGCGACGTTCTGGTTGTGGGTGAGGGTCAGATACCGTACGCCCAGTTGGGCCAGCATGCGCAGGACGGCGAGCGAGTCGCAGATGCTGTGGCCGCCCTCGGCCCCGATCAGCCCGGCGATGCGCCCGGCCCGGAAGGCCGCCTCCACCTGGTCCGCGGTCCGCGCCGGCGCCAGCCGGCCGGAGTGCAGCCGGGTCATCTCGTGGACGAGGTCGATCTGCTGGAGGGTGCGCACCACGGCGGCGGCCGGTGGCAGGTCGCCGGGCACGTAGACCGACCAGAACTGGGCGCCGACCCGTCCCGCGGTGAGCCGCGGCAGATCGGTGCGGGTCCGTGGATGCGGTTGGTCCAGGGCGAACTTCTCCAGCTCGGCCGGGGAGACCGGGCCTCCGGCCAGGGTGCGCAGCGCGTCCGGCAGATCGTTGTGCCCGTCGATCAGCGGGTACGCGCTGAGCAGGCGGGCGATTCGGTCGCCCCCGTCACGAGCAGACTCGTCGATCGGCCACACCCGCGGTCACACCCCATCCGAAGCCGTGTCTCGTCCCGGCGACGTGGTCAGGCTGTCACGGGCGTCTGCCGGTTTTCTGGCACGTTTCTGTCAGCCCGGCGGGAGGCCGGGCGGGAGGTCCGGCGGGAGGGTGGCGCCCCAGCGGCGGAACTGGGCCCGCGCCTGCCGTTCGGACCGGGCCAGCAGCCGTGCGCGGCCTCCGGGCAGCCGCCCGAGGCCCTGGCTGACCAGCAGGTTCGCGCCTATCCGGGCGAGGCCGTACCACGGCGGGCGGTAGGGCAGGCCGAGGTCGCGCAGGGCGGCCCGGCCGAGCAGCCAGCAGCTCACCGACAGGGCCCGCTCCCGCTCGTAGCGGCGCCGCCAGCCGGTCGTCACGTCGTCGGTCATGTCGATGAGCGCGCGGGCCAGGGCGACGCTGTTGCCGTCCGGCGGCGGATCGTGGGACAGGAAGTGGTAGAGCAGCCGCCGGCCGCGCCGCTCGGTGTGCGGCAGCCAGTCCTCGTCGACACCCATCAGCCAGCCGATGTAGCTCCACAGGTGCATCACCGCGTGGGCGTCGGCGCGGGGCACCCGGACTCCCAGGAGCCGCAGGTGCAGCAGGAAGCTGGTGCTGAAGACGCCGAGTGTGCTGGCCTGGTCGTACTGGTTGACGGGCACGCCGCGCAGCTCCCAGTCCCAGGCCGGATCGGCCTCCAGGCGGGCGTTGACCAGCGCGTGCATGACCCGGACGTGCAGGCTGAGCCGGTAGCCCGCGGCGCCCGGCTCGAGGCCGCCCGGCGCGGTGACCGCGCGCCACCAGATCGAGGTCTCCTGGATCCGGCGCAGCGTCTCGCCACCGGCCAGCCGCCCGGTCCGCACCAGCGGCTCCAGCGCGGCCGCGGTGCGGTAGCCGCCGAGCAGCGACCCGTACGCCAGGACCAGGCCGGCGTCCATGCCGAAGGTCCGGCAGGCCTCGGCGCCGCGGGCCAGCAACGTGTCGTCCACCCAGGACGGCCGCCGCCCGACCGCGTCGTAGAAGGCCCGCAGCGGCTCCGGCACGTCACCGCCCGGGCCGGCGGCGAGCGCCCGGTGCAGCTCGTTCGGCCGCACCGCCCGGACCAGCTCGGCGGCGAGCTCGTCGCGGCGTATCAGCCCGGCGCCGAGCGCGGCCAGTTCCTCCCCCGTGGGGTTCGCTCCCGGGCCGGCGACCAGCCGCAGCGGGCGGGCCGCCCGCTCGGACCACTCACGGTCGGCGCCGAACCGGGTGGGCACCCGCAGATCCGCGTGCGTCGTCATGAACCGACGATAAGTGAATCCGGATTCGCACGCTACCGGCTCAGGCCGCGGCCGCCTTCAGATCCGCGGCCCGGTCGGTGCGCTCCCAGGTGAACTCGGGCAGCTCCCGCCCGAAGTGGCCGTAGGCGGCGGTGCCGACGTAGATCGGGCGGCGCAGGCCGAGATCCCGGCAGATCGCGGCCGGGCGCAGGTCGAACACCTCGCCGACGGCCTTCTCGATCCGTTCCGGCGGCACGTTCTCGGTGCCGAACGTCTCCACCGACAGGCTCACCGGGCGGGCCGCGCCGATCGCGTACGCCACCTGCACCTCGCAGCTGGCCGCCAGCCCGGCGGCCACCACGTTCTTGGCGACCCAGCGCATCGCGTACGCCGCGGACCGGTCCACCTTGGACGGGTCCTTGCCGGAGAACGCGCCGCCGCCGTGCCGGGCCCAGCCGCCGTACGTGTCGACGATGATCTTGCGGCCGGTGAGTCCGGCGTCGCCCATCGGGCCGCCGACCTCGAAACGCCCGGTCGGGTTGACCAGCAGCCGGTAGCCGTCGACGTCCAGGCCGAGGCCCTCCAGTTCGGGCTCGATCACGTGCTCGCGCACATCCGGGGTGAGCAGGCCGTCCAGCGAGACGCCGGCCGCGTGCTGGCTGGACACCACGACGGTGTGCAGCCGCACCGGGCGCCGGCCGGCGTACTCGACGGTGATCTGGGTCTTGCCGTCCGGCCGCAGGTAGGCCATCGTGCCGTCGCGGCGGACCTGGCCGAGGCGGCGGGCCAGCCGGTGCGCCAGGGCGATCGGCAGCGGCATCAGCTCCGGGGTCTGGTCGCAGGCGAAGCCGAACATCAGGCCCTGGTCGCCGGCGCCCTGGGCGTCCAGCGGATCGTCGCCGCCCCCGGTACGCCGTTCCAGCGCCCGGTCGACGCCCCGGGCGATGTCCGGCGACTGGGTGCCGATCGCGACGTTCACCCCGCAGGTGGCGCCGTCGAAACCCTTGTACGAGGAGTCGTACCCGATGTCCAGCAGGGTCGAGCGGACCACCGCCGGGATGTCGACCCAGGCCTGGGTGGTCACCTCGCCGGCCACGTGGACCTGCCCCGTGGTGATCAGCGTCTCGACCGCGACGCGCGACTCCGGGTCACCGGCCAGCATGCAGTCCAGGACGGCGTCGCTGATCTGGTCGGCGATCTTGTCGGGGTGCCCCTCGGTGACCGACTCGGAGGTGAACAGATGTGTTCTCACCGGTCCGCGCCCTCCTGGACGGCGTCCACCAGCCACAGCCGGGCGTCGCCCATCACCGCGACGTCGGCGATCGGCGGGATGTCCCGGCCGTTGCGCTTGGCGATCTCCGCCTGCCCGGTGATCCGGCCGCGCCAGCCGTGCCGGGCCAGCCAGGCGACCGGATCCTCCACGGAGGACTGCCAGGAGGCGGCGGTGGCGGCGAGCCGGTTGTGCGCCGGTTTCATCCGCGGGTGCTCGCTGTACGCCTGGTTCACGTGCTCGATCGCCAGCCTGCTGCCGACGCCGCTGAGGGCGCCGATCCGGGCCAGCAGGCGGTCGTTGTCCGCCGCGGTGAGGTAGACCATCAGGCCCTCGACCAGCCAGGCGGTGGGCAGTTCCGGGTCGAAGCCGGCGTCCCGCAGCGCGCCCGGCCACTCCTCGCGCAGGTCGGCCGGCACCGGCACCCGCTCGCAGGACGGCACCGCGCCCCGCTTGGCCAGCACCTCGTTCTTGAAGCTGAGCAGGTCCGGAAGGTCGACCTCGAAGACCCGGGTGCCGTCCGGCCACAGCATCCGGTACGCCCGGCTGTCCAGCCCCGCGGCGAGCAGCACCACCTGCCGGATGCCGTCGTCGAGCGCCGCGGTCAGGTAGTCGTCGAAGTACCGGGTACGCAGCACGAAGTGGTCCTCGACGAGCATCCCGGCCCGGCTCAGGTTGCCGATCCAGCCGGCCGCGGCGGCGAGCGGTCCGGCGTACTGGTCGATGAACATCCGGTCCCTGCGGCGGCCCTCGCGTGCCCGGGCCTGCGCGATCAGGACGGCGGTCCGGCTGACTCCGGTGGGTGTGGGCGGGTGCATGGGTGTCCTCCTAGGAATCGACGAAGTCGACGCGCATGGTCAGCTGGTACGTCTTGCGCCGCACCAGCCGGTCGAACGTCAGGCGCATGAAGGCGTCCCGGAACAGGCAGGCCGGAAGGCTGTGCCAGCGGGTGAACTCGCCGTTGGCCCGGGACCGGTTCGCGATCCGCCGGACCCGGCCGGCGCGGCGCCGCTCGTATTCGGCGAGCTCTCCGCTCCGGCCGAGGCACTGGGCGAGCACCACGGCGTCCTCGATGGACTGCCCGGCGCCCTGGCCGAGGTTGAAGGTCATCGGGTGGGCGGCGTCGCCGAGGAGGGTGACCCGGCCGGTGCTCCACCGGTCGACCGGCGGGCGGTGGAAGATGTGGGCCGGGACGATCCCCTCCTCGCCGGTGGCCCCGATCAGGCCGGTGATCGGGGCCGGCCACCCGGCGAACTCGCCCAGCAGCAGTTCGCGGCGACCGCCGCCGACCCCGGACAGGCGGCGGACCCGGCGGTCGCCCAGGATGCCGTCCCAGTAGATCCGGCCGTCGGCGAGCCGGTAGTAGACGAACCACCGGCCACGGCCCCAGGTGCTGACGAACGCGTGGTCGCGCACGCCCGGCACGCCGGTGTCGATCACACCCTGGAAGGCGGTGAAGCCGGCGTAGACGGGCGGCGGCTCGTACGGCATGAGCGCGGCCCGGACCCCCGACCGCAGCCCGTCCGCGCCGACCAGCAGCCCGGCCCGGACCGTGCGCCCGTTGCCGAACCGCACGGTCACCCCGTCGTCGTCCTCGGTGTGACCGGCGTAGGTGTGGCCGAGCACCACGTCGCCGCCGGCCGCGTCGAGCAGCATCCGGTGCAGGGCCGGGCGGCTCACCGTGTAGACCGGGGCGCCGGTGCGGGCCGCCCCCTCGTCGAGCGGCCAGTCGGCGAGGTTGGGGCCGTACCAGGTCCAGAACTGGTGCCGGTCCAGCGCGTACCCGATCTCGGCGATCTCCTTGCCGAGGCCCAGCGCGCGCAGCGCGAGCACCGCGTTGTGCCAGAGCACCAGCCCGTGCCCGGCCTGCGCCCGGCCCAGCTCGGCGGCTCGTTCGTAGACGGTGACCGGGATCCCGGCCCGGCGCAGCGCCACCGCGGCGGCGAGCCCACCGATGCCGGCGCCGACGATGACCACCTTGGAGGTGCGCTCGTTCATTCCGCCGACGCTAGGGCCGGTCCGTGGGAGCGTCTTCCACCCGGCGGCGGAGCCGGTCATCCGCACGCCGGAGACGACATTTCCGACCTGCGGCGGAAGACCGCCCGGCGCCGGTACGGCCAGGCTGATGCCCCACGCCGCTTCAAACGGAGGGAAAAGCGATGCAACGGTACGCCGTGATGTTCCGGATCAGGCCCGGTACCGAGGACAAGGTCCGGGAGCTGCTCGCCACGTACGCGCCCCCGGAGTGGGTCACGCCGGACGGCACCCGGCTGCTGAGCACGTCCATCTTCATGAAGGACGGTCTGGTGATCCGCATGATCGAGATCGACGGGAACCTGCCGTCGGTGATGGCCCACCTCGGCCGCCAGCCCAGCGTGCAGAAGCTGGAGCGGGAGCTGAACCAGTACCTGGCGGACGGGCACCAGCGTGACGTGAGCTCGCCGGACGGCGCCCGCGCCTTCTTCCAGAGGGCACTCATGGAGCACGTCACCACCCGCCGGGCGACCTTCGAGGACGCGCCGACATGAGCGTCTTCATGATCACCGGAGCGACCGGGAAGCTGGCGCCGCCGATCATCGACCTGCTCGCCACCCGGGGCGACCGGATCCTGCTCACCTCCCGCAACAAGGCGAAGCTGGACGGGCTGGCCGAGCGCTACGGCAAGGTTGGCGAGGTGGAGACCGCCGAGGCGGACGCCCTCGACCCGATCTCGATCAACCGGGCGGCGGACACCGCGGTGGCCCGGTTCGGGCGGCTGGACGGGCTGATCCACCTGGTCGGCGGGTTCGCGGTCGGTCCGCTGTTCCGGACCGAGCCGGCCGCGTACGAGGAACTGTGGCGGTCGAACTTCCTGTCGGCGGTGATCGCCACCCACGCCGTGCTGCCGCACCTCGGCGAGGGCGGACGGCTGGTCTACTTCGCCACCCCGCTGGCCACCGAGCCGCTGCCGGCCTTCTCCGCGTACGGCGCCGCGAAGGCCGCCCTGCTCACCTGGATGCGGTCGATCGCGCACGAGGTCAAGCGCAAGGACGTGCACGCCAACGCGGTGGTGATGACCATCGCGGACACCGAGGACGTCCGGGCCGCCCGGCCGCACCTGGACTTCGACCACACGATCAGCCCGGAGCTGGTCGCCCCGGTGGTGGGCTTCCTCACCAGCGAGGCTGCCGACGGCCTGTACGGCAGTTGCGTGCCGGTGCTGAACAAGTTCGAGTTCAGTTCGGCGCTGGCCGGTCCCCCGCCCGGCCGGGGTGGCCCGCCCGGCCCGGGTGGCCCGGGCGGACCGCCGCCGGGGATCGTCACGTGAGCGCCCGGATCGTCTTCCTGATCCGGGTGCCGGACGACCGTCAGGAGGCGTTCCTGACGGCGTACGAGCGGATCCGCCATCTGGTGGCCGGCGGCGTGCCGGGACACCTGCGGGATCAGGTGTGCCAGTCGTCCACCGATCCGGAGCAGTGGCTGATCACCAGCGAGTGGCGGTCCCTGGACGACTTCACCGCCTGGGAGGCCACCGCCGAGCACCGGGATCTGGTGCGGCCGATGCGGGAGAACTTCACCGAGGCGCGTTCGCTGCGCTTCCTGATCCGGGCCGAGACGGCCTGAACCCCGCTGAACGAAGGGCTCCTCCGCGTTTTCGGAGGAGCCCTCACGTATTTGTTACCGGCAAGTGAATTCGACCCACCGGTAACCGATTGCCGGGACTCTCACAGCGATTCAGATGAAACTCTAAGAACTCTCGAAGCAAGAGCATTAATCAGCGGCCTTGGTCACATTATCGACGCGCTAAGTCCGGGTATTACGGACAAGAAGGACCAGTAAATCAAGCAGCTGAGGAATGTCAACAACCTTTCCCCTTAGAGCTGTCACATAGATGCCTTGCAGTGCGTTGTGCGGTCCATTAGCGTTTCGGCGGAAGGCTGCGGCGGGGGCGGTCAGCAGGGTTGTTCAGTTCTGACAAAGGTTTCGGTCTCAACCATCTTCGCCGTTAATGATCTTTCACGCCGTGTCGAGATCGCGTCGAGCAGGAGTGGCTGATGCCGTTGAATTCCTACGATCACACCCACGGCACGGCTTTCGTGATCGGCATCGTCCTGGGCGTGCTCACCGCGGTGGCCGCGGCCCTGGTGGTCCGCAGACGGGCCAGGGAGCGGGCGGCCGATCCCTCGATGGCCGCCGTCCACCGTGAACGCCGCCGGATCGCCCGCGAGTTGCACGACGTCGTCGGCCACGGTCTGGTCGTGATCTCGATGCAGGCCCGCCGGCTTCGGACCGGGCCTACCGATCCGGAGCCGGTCGCGACCGCGATCGACGAACTGGCCCAGGCCACCATGACCGAGGTCCGCACGCTGGTCGGCGAGCTGCGCCGGGAGCCGGACGCCGAGGAGACGCTGCTCGGCCGGACCCACGAGCTGATCGCCCGGCTGGCCGCCGCCCACCTGACGGTCACCCTGCACACCTCGGGCACCGAGCCACGGCTGTCCGTGCCGATCCGCACCACCGCGCTGCGCGTCGTCCAGGAGAGCCTGACGAACGCCATCAAGCACGGCGCCGGCCCGGCCCGGATCTCGCTGCGGTTCGGCGCCGACGTCGAGATCGAGATCTCCTGCCCGGCCCGGGAGAACCAGCGCCGCGGCGGCAAGGGTCTGGCCGGGCTGCGCGAACGCGTCGCCGAGGTCGGCGGCGAGTTCGCCCACGGCCGCCGCGACGGCGGCGTCTTCCTGGTCCACGCCCGGCTGCCAGTGGAGCCCGCCGGTGTCACGCGGATCGGTCGCACACACGAACACGGGGAGCGGGAATGGATGGAATTCGCATCCTGATCGTCGACGACCAGCCGCTGGTGCGGCGGGGGCTGCGGTCGGTCTTCGAGGGTCTGCCGGGCATCGTCACGGTCGGTGAGTCGCCGGACGGGCTGGACGCGGTCCGCGACGTGCGCCGGCTCCGGCCGGACGTGGTGCTCATGGACGTCAACATGCCGCGGATGGACGGTCTGGAAGCCACCCGGCGGATCTGCGCGCCGGAGAAGAACAGCGGCACCCGGGTGATCATCCTGACCATGTACGACCGGGACGAGCACGTCTTCGAGGCGCTGCGCACCGGCGCCAGCGGGTTCCTGCTGAAGGACTCCCCGACCAGCACGCTCGAACAGGCCGTCCGCGAGGTGGCGGCCGGGGAGGCGCTGCTGTCGCCGTCGGTCACCCGGCGGCTGATCGGGGAGTTCGCCCGCCGGCCGTCGCTGTCCACGCCGGGCGCCGAGCTGAGCCACCTCACCGACCGCGAGCTGGACGTCTTCCGGCTGCTGGTCTGCGGGCACTCCAACCAGGAGATCGCCCGGATGCTGGTCCTCGGGGAGAGCACCGTGAAATCACACGTCCAGCACCTCTACCAGAAGCTCGGGGTCCGGGACCGGGTGCAGGTCGTCATCTACGCGTACGAGAACGGTCTCATCGATCGCCGGCTCCTGCCGGCGTAGGTGTTCTCCCCCGCCCGGGGGAGGCCACGCTTCATTTCCGCGGCGGGCGACAGCGCGGGCCCGGCTTCCTAACGTGACGGCATCCGACCATCACGCCGACCAGGGAGCTGTTACGTGAGCGACCGGATCCTCATCGTTGCCCGGATCAAGCCGGACGCGTCACCCGACGTGGCCCGCCTCTTCGCCGCCTCGGACGCCGGCCCGCTGCCGCACGCCCTCGGCGTCACCCGGCGGCACCTGTTCCGGTACCGGGACCTGTATTTCCACTATGCGGAGTTCGACGGGGACAGCCGGGAGGCGGTGTCCCGGGCCCGGGAGCGGGACGACTTCCGGGCCCTCAGCACGGCCCTCGACGACTACATCACGCCCTACGATCCGGCGACGTGGCGCGGCCCGGCCGACGCCATGGCGCACTCGTTCTACACCTGGAACCGCTGACCTCCCGCACGGTACCGTGGCGCCCGCCCATCGGCGGGCGCCTTGCCGTCTCCTCCCCCGGGCGGGCACATCATCCCTGGTGGGAGGCCTTTTCTCATCACGCCGGTGGAAGACTGGAAGCGCATACCGACCTAGCGTCGTGACGACGCCCAGCCCGGGCGCTCTGATCAGGAGGAGAAGCCCGCATGGCATCCCAAGCCTTCACCGAAGAGAATCTGCGCGCCCTGTTGCTGGCGGTCGGCGCCGACCCCGGCATCGGCTCCGCCGACTACGGCCGCTCGTTCACCGATCTGGACCTGGACTCGCTGGCCCGGACCGAGATCGCCACCCGGATCCAGGACCGGTACGGCGTCGACGTCGAGCCGCAACTGGAGGCCGACAGCACGCCGGAGGGCCTGCGCGCCCTGGTCAACGACCTCGCCGCCGCGAACGCCTGAGGGGGACCGATGACCGGCCTGCTGGGACACACCGACAACGCCGTCGAGATCGGCGCGCCCATCGACTTCGTCTGGGCCAACACCAACGACGTACGGGCCTGGCCCGCCCTGTTCACCGAGTACGCCTCGGTCGAGGTGCTGGACGAGGTGCCGGGCGGCGTGACCTTCCGGCTCACCATGCACCCCGACGAGCAGGGCCGGGTCTGGTCCTGGGTCTCGCACCGCACCTGGGACCGGGACACCTGGACGGCCCGCGCGCGGCGGGTGGAGACCGGCCCGTTCGAGTTCATGAACATCACCTGGACGTACGAGGAACTGGCCCCCGACCGCACCCGGATGCGCTGGACGCAGGACTTCCACATGCGCCCGGACGCCCCGGTGGACACCGCCGGGATGACCGAGCGGATCAACCGCAACACCCTGGTCCAGCAGAAGGTGATCAGGGAGACGCTGGAGCGGCGGCGGCAGGCCGTGATCGGCTTCCCGGACGTGCCGTCGAACACCCGGCGGGGCGGCGACCTGCGTACCCTCGTCTCGCCGGCGACCGTCGGCTCGACCTCCGGGTTCTGCGGCGCGGTCCGGCTGGCGCCCGGCGAGGGTGTCTCCGAGCACTACCACCCGTACTCCGAGGAGTACCTCTACCTGGTCAGCGGCGAGCTGCGGGTGGACCTGGACGGCCGTCCGGTGACGGTCCGCCCGGACCATGCGCTGCTCGTGCCGCGCAACGTCCGGCACCGGCTGACCAACGTCGGCGCCGAGACCGCCCTGGTGGTGTTCCAGCTCAGCCCGCTGGCGCCGCGCCCCGAACTGGGTCACGTCGACACCGAGCCGGGCCCGAACGAGCATCTCGCGCCGGTGCCGGTGGTGACCGGATGACCCGGCGCAGCGTGGTGACCGGCATCGGGGTGGTGGTGCCGGGCGGCGCGAACCGCGAGGAGTTCTGGAGCCGGATCGTGGCCGGCAAGCCGGCGATCCGGCGGATCTCCCGCTTCGACCCGGGCGCGTACCGGTCGCAGATCGCGGCCGAGTGCGACTTCGACCCGGCCGAGTACGGCCTGTCGCCGCAGGTGATCCGCCGCACCGACCGGTTCGTGCAGATGGCCCTGGCATCGGCGGACGAGGCCGTCCGGGACGCCGGCCTGGACCTGGCGGCGACCGACACCGACCGGATCGGGGTGAGCCTGGGCAGCGCGGTCGGCGCCACCATCCGGCTCGAGGACGAGTACGTGGTGGCCAGCGATCACGGCCGGGCCTGGACGGTGGACGAGAACCACCTCATGCCGTTCATGTACCAGCAGCTGGTGCCGTCGAGCGCGGCCACCGAGCTGGCGGTCCGGTACGGCGCGCACGGCCCGGCCGCGGTGATCTCCACCGGCTGCACCTCGGGGATCGACTCGATCGGGCACGCCCACGGTCTGATCCAGGACGGCGAGGCGGACGTGGTGATCGCCGGCGCCTCGGACGCGCCGATCTCCCCGATCACGGTGGCCTGCTTCGACGCGATCCGGGCCACCACCCCGCGCAACGACGAACCGGAACTCGCCTCCCGCCCGTTCGACGCGGGCCGGCAGGGCTTCGTGCTCGGGGAGGGCTCGGCCGTACTGATCGTGGAGGAGCTGGAGCACGCCCGGGCCCGCGGCGCCCGCATCTACTGCGAGGTGTCGGGGTACGCGGCCCGGGCCAACGGGTTCCACATGACCGGCCTGCGGCCGGACGGGTTCGAGCTGGGCGAGGCGATCAGCGAGACTGTCGCGCAGTCCGGCATCACCCCGGAGGACATCGGCTACATCAGCGCACACGGCTCCGGCACCAAGCAGAACGACCGCCACGAGACGGCCGCCTACAAGCGGGCGCTCGGCGACACCGTACGGAAGATCCCGATCAGCTCGATCAAGTCGGTGGTCGGGCACTCGCTCGGCGCCATCGGCTCGATCGAGATGGCCGCCTGCGCGCTGGTCATCGAGCGCGGGATCATCCCACCGACGGCGAACCTGACCGTCCCCGACCCGGAGTGCGACCTGGACTACACGCCCCTGGTCAGCCGGGAGGCGCGGGTGGACCACGCGCTCTCGGCGGGCAGCGGCTTCGGTGGTTTCCAGTCCGCGATGGTGTTCTCCCGGGTTCTCCCGTGAGCGCGCGGATGCCGGTGATCACCGGCATCGGCGTGGTGGCGCCGACCGGCGTGGGCGTGGCCGAGCACTGGCGCAACTCGCTGGCCGGCACCGCCCGGATCGCCCCGATCTCGGCACCCGAGCCGCCCGCCCCCACGGATGGCTCCGCCTCCTCGGCCGACCGGGATCTGCCGATCTCGGTCGCCGGGGAGGTGGCCGGCTTCACGCACACCGAGTTCGTGGCGAACCGGCTCGCCGTACAGACCGACCGGTGGACCTGGATGGCGCTGGCCGCCACCGAGATGGCGCTCACCGACGCGGACCTGGATCCGCGCCGGGAGGTGCCGATGGACCTGTCGGTGGTCACGGCGAGCGGCTCGGGCGGCAACGCGTTCGGGCAGCGGGAGATCCAGGCGCTCTGGCGGGACGGGCCGCGGACGGTCAGCGCTTACCAGTCGATCGGCTGGTTCTACGCCGCGAGCAGCGGGCAGATCTCCATCCGGCACCAGCTCAAGGGCGCGTGCGGGGTGCTGGTCGCGGACGGTGCGGGCGGCATCGACGCGGTCGCCCAGGCCCGCCGGCTGATCCGCCGGGGCAGCTCGGCGGTGGTGGCCGGGGGTACCGAGGCGCCGCTGTCGCCGTACGCGCTGGCCTGCCAGAGCAGTGTGGCCACCCTGCACCGCGGTGCCGACCCGGCGCTCGCGTACCGGCCGTTCGCGGCCGGCGCGAGCGGCTACGTGCCGGGCGAGGGCGGCGCGATGCTGGTGCTGGAGGCGGCACACCGGGCACGGGGCCGGGCGGCGCGGGTCTACGCCGAGATCGCCGGCACCGCCTCCACCCACGACGCGCACCATCCGTCCGAGCCGGCCTCGGACCACCGCCAGCTGGCCCGGGCCATGCGCACCGCCCTGGACCGGGCCGGCGTGTCCCCGGACGAGATCGGCGTGGTCTTCGCCGACGGCGCCGGGGACCCGCTCGGCGACCGCCGGGAGGCCTCGGCGATCGCCGAGGTGTTCGGTGGCCGCCGGGTGCCGGTGACCGTGCCGAAGACGATGACCGGCCGGCTCTGCTCGGGCGCGGCCGCGCTCGACCTGGCCTGGGCGGCGCTGGCCCTGCGGCACGACGTGGTGCCGCCGACCGTCAACGTGGACCCGGCCGACGCCGCGGCGTCCGGGCTGGACCTGGTCACCGAGGCCCGCGAGGGCGCCGGCCTGCGCGCCGCCCTGGTGGTGGCGCGGGGCGTGGGCGGCTTCAACGCCGCGGCCGTGCTCACCGCCCCCGCCGTCTGACACCACCCGCACACGAGAACGGCCCCCGCATCGGATGCGGGGGCCGTTCCCTTGGTGGGCTCAGGCCGGGGTCAGCTCCGGCTCCCGGGTCTCGCGAGGGGCCTCGTCGCGCAGCGGCGACGGCTCGACCCGCAACAGCCGGGCCGCCCAGACCGGCAGCCACCAGTTCCAGCGGCCCATCATCGCCACCGTGGCCGGGACCAGCACCGCCCGGATCAGCGTGGCGTCGAGCAGGATGCCCAGGCCCATGCCGGTGGCGAAGACCGCCACGTCGAACTCGCCGCCACCGGCCATCGAGGCGAACGAGAAGAACAGGATCAGCGCCGCCGAGGTCACCAGCCGGCCGGTACGCCCGACGCCCTGCACCACCGCCTCCGGAGTGGAGCCGGTGCGGTCGTACTCCTCGCGCATCCGGGCCAGGATGAACACCTCGTAGTCCATGGACAGCCCGTACAGGAACGCGAAGATGGTGAGCGGCACGAACGTGCCCACCGTGCCGTTCGGCTGGATGCCGAGCGCCTGCTCGGTGCCCCAGCCCCACTGCCAGAACACCACCATGGCCCCGATCACCGCGCCCAGCGACAGCAGGTTCAGCACGATCGCCTTGAGCGGCAGCAGCAGGGACCGGAACGCCCGGGCCAGCATGATGAACGTGACCAGGAAGATCAGCGCCAGGACGTACGGGAAGGCGCCGTACGTGGTGTTCACGTAGTCGACCGTCTGCGCCGCGCTGCCACCGGCCAGCACCCCCTCCGGCAGCGAGTCACGCAGCGCGGCCAGCTCCGCCGCACCGGCCGCCGACGGGCTCTCGTGCACCGGCACCACGGTCAGCAGCGCGGTGCCGCCGTCCCGCCAGGACGGAAGGCTCACCACGGTGTACACGCCCTCCGCGGCCCGCAACCCGTCGGCGACCGGTCCCGGATCCACACCGGCCGGCACGAACACGTCGAACGAGCTGAGCACCCCGGACGGCAGCCCGGCGTCGGTGAGCGCGGTCAGCCCCTCCCGGCCCGGCCCGCTGTCGGCCAGGTTCTTACTCTCCGGCAACCCGAGGTTGATCTGCATACCGATGATCGACAGGACCACCAGCAGGGTGGCCGAGGAGAGCGCGACCGGCCAGCGGAACCGCACCATGAGCCGGGCCCAGGCGGTCCAGAGACGGCCCGCGTTCGCCTCCCGCTGGATCAGCCGCTCGCCGCGGCCGGTGCCCTGCTCCAGCCGCTGCCGGTCCAGCCGCCGGCCGATGGTGGCCAGCAGGATCGGCAGCAGGGTCAGCGAGATCAGCGCGCTCACCGCCGCGATGATCATGCCGGCCACACCCAGGCTGCGCAGGAACGGGATCGGCAGGATGGCCATGGTGATCAGGCCGATCGCCACCGCGCCGCTGCTGAAGATGATCGCCTTGCCGGCGGTCCGCATCGCCCGGTGCACCGCCTCGTCGCCGCGGTGGCCGTGCGCCTGCTCCTCCCGCCATCGGGTGATCAGCAGCAGCGCGTAGTCGATGGCGATGCCCAGGCCGAGCAACGGCATCGTGGTCAGCGCGCTGTCGTGCACCTCGGTGAACAGGGTCAGCACCAGCAGGATCAGGAACGCCACCGGGATGGCGACGGCCGAGATGACCAGCGGTACGAAGGCGAGCGCCGACCGGAAGACCAGGAGCAGCACGAGGACCGCGGCGATCGCGGCCACACCGATTTTCAGCGGCACGTTGAGCCCGCCGGAGTCGACCCCGGTGGCCAGCGTGTCCAGGCCGGTGACCCGCAGCTCGGAGCCGGCCGGCAGCTCCCGCTGCATCGTCTCGATGATCTGCGGCGTCTCGTCGGGCACCTCGCCGAGGCCACCGCCCGGCGGGCTGCCGTCCGCCGTCGGGCCGGTGAAGACCAGGGCGTACGTGGTCCGCCCGTCCTCGCTGACGAACCGCCGGTCGCCGGTGTCGGCATAGGACACCACGCGGGCCTCCAGCTCGGTGCCGACCCCGGCGAAGGCGCGGCCGAGCGCGTCGCGCACGCCCGGTGAGTCGACGGTCTGCCCGGCCGGCAGCACCACGACCGGAACGTACGGACGCTGGTAACCGCCGTTGCCGTAGTGCTCCAGAACCGCCTGATTGGCCTGGTAGGACTCCATGCCGGGGTAGGCGTACTCCTCGGAGATCCGGCTGACGGTCAGCGGTGTGGCCGCCATGCCGAGCAGGAATCCGAGCAGCACCAGCAGTCCGACCAGGCGCTTGCGGCGCAACACGATCTCAGAGACTCGTTCCATGCAATCCAGGACAGCACCGCGTTCTTCCGGCGCTCTGCGCTCGTTCTTAGAGTTCGGTGTCACAGCGATCCCTAAGAAATTCAGCGCTGCGTAGGGTTGAGACTCGTGAGCGTGACGGACACGGTTATCAAGATTCTGGTAGTCGACGACGAGCGCTACCTGGCCGACCTGGTGGCCACCGCGCTGCGCTACGAGGGCTTCGAACCGGCCACCGCCGGATCCTGCCGGCAGGCGCTGGAACAGGCGGCCGCGATGCGCCCCGACCTGATCGTGCTGGACGTGATGCTGCCGGACGGGTCCGGTCTGGACACCTGCCGCCGGCTGCGCGAGGACGGCTGCGAGGCGCCGATCGTGTTCCTGACCGCGCGGGACGCCACCGAGGACAAGATCGCCGGGCTGACCGTGGGCGGGGACGACTACGTCACCAAGCCGTTCAGTCTGGAGGAGCTGGTGGCCCGGGTGCGGGCGGTGCTGCGGCGCACCCGGCGGGACACCCGGGCGACCCGGCTCACGGTGGCCGACCTGGAGATCGACGAGGAGGCGTACGAGGTGCGCCGCGACGGCCGCCCGATCGACCTCACCCCGACCGAGTTCAAACTGCTGCGCTACCTGGTCGCCAACGCCGGCCGGGTGCTGACCAAGCGGCAGATCCTGGACCACGTCTGGGAGTACGACTTCGGCGGCAACGACGGCGTGGTCCAGACCTACATCAGCTATCTGCGCCGCAAGCTGGACGCGGCCGGCCCGCCGCTTATCCGGACCGTCCCGCGGGTGGGCTACGTGGTCCGGCCCGACACCCCGCGGGGCTGACCCGTGCCGTTGCGCAGACGGCTCGTCCTCACCATGGTCGGCCTCCTCGCCCTCGGCCTGTTCCTGTCGGTCGGCGCGATCTACGGGGCGATCCAGGACTGGCGCAACGACCGCAACCACGACGTGCTGACCGCGATGAGCGCGGACCTGGACCGGCGGCTGACCGCGACACCGCTCGCCGGCCGGCGGCTGGCGCCCGGAGCGCCGGCGGACGACCTGGGCCTGCTCTGGCGGCGGGCCGCCGAGACGGGCGACATCCCGTCCTTCGTGCAGCTGCGCTCGCCCACCGGCCGGGTGATCGACACGCTGTCCGTGGGCTGGTCGCCGGAGCTGCCCGATCCGCTGCCGGCCGGGGCGGACGCCGTCTTCCAGCGGGCGCCGAGCGTGGGCGGTGGGCCGTACTGGCTGGTCCGGGTGGCCCGGCTCAGCGACGGCAGCGGGATCGTGCTGGTCGGCATGCACTCCACCGACTCGGACGAGCTGGTGCAGCGGACCACCAACGTGGCGATCGTCTCCAGCGTCGTGGTGCTGCTGGCGATGGCGGTGCTGTCGGCCCACGCGGTGCGGACGGCGCTGCGGCCGCTCACCCGGATCGAGGTGGTGGCCGGCGCGATCGGGCGGGGGGACCTGGGGCGGCGGGTGCCGTACAACTCGCCGAAGACCGAGGTGGGACGGCTGGGAGCGGCGCTCAACGCGATGCTGGGCCAGATCGAGCGGGCGTTCCGCGCCCGCGAGGAGTCGGAGCAGCGGCTGCGCCGCTTCGTCGCGGACGCCTCGCACGAGCTGCGCACGCCGGTCGCGACCATCCGGGGGTACGCGGAGCTGTTCCGCCGCGGGGCCGCCGACCGTCCCGGCGACCTGGCGATGGCGATGCGCCGGATCGAGCTGGAGGCGGCCCGGATGGGTTCGCTGGTCGACGAGCTGCTGCTGCTGGCCCGGCTGGATCAGGGCCGTCCACTGGAGAACGGGCTGGTCGACCTGAGCGAGCTGGCCGCCGACGCGGTGGCCGACGCCCGCGCCGTCCAGCCGGACCGCGTACTGGATCTGGCCGTCGACGGGCCGGTGCTGGTCGCCGGGGATGCCGAACGGCTCCGGCAGGTGCTCGGCAACCTAGTCGGTAA
Organism: Actinoplanes hulinensis; assembly: GCF_019429605.1. Classification (NCBI taxonomy): domain Bacteria; kingdom Bacillati; phylum Actinomycetota; class Actinomycetes; order Micromonosporales; family Micromonosporaceae; genus Actinoplanes; species Actinoplanes hulinensis. Next base: position 187,661 of record NZ_JAHXZI010000010.1, read on the forward strand.
CGTGCTGCGGCACGTCCCGCCCGACGCGCCCGCCACGGTCCGGGTCAGCCGGCACGACGGGCAGGCCGTGGTGGAGGTGGCCGACTCGGGCCCGGGTCTCGCCCCGGCGGACACCGCCCGGGTGTTCGAGCGCTTCTACCGGAGCGAGACGGCCCGTGCCCAGGAGGACGGCGGCAGCGGCCTCGGCCTGTCGATCGTGGCCGCGGTCGCCGCCGCCCACGGGGGCGCCGCCGACGTGGAGTCCGTGCCCGGTAGCGGCACGACCTTCCGGGTCCGGCTGCCGGTGGCGCCGGAGGAGCCGGAGTGACGCCCACCCGTCCTACCTGTTGCCGGCCACCACCGTGGCGACCTGGGTGCCGTTGAGCGTGCCGCCCAGGTAGAGGCCACCGCCGACAGCGGTGCCGGAGACGCTTCCGCCGGTACGGATCGCGTAGGTCGTACCCCTGGTGATCTGGCTTGAGGAGAAGACCACGCCGCGGAACGCCTTCGCCGCGGTGTACGACGCGATCTGCGTGCCGGAGGTGGTGGCGATGTGCACCACGGTGCCGGCCGGCTGGTTGGCGCTGAGGGTGACCGACACCCAGCCCTGCCCGGAGGCCGGGAGGGTGCTGGTGGTGGCGCTGATCCCGGTGGAGATCAGGGTGCCGGCGGCGATGGTGACGGCGCCGTTGGCGTCCAGGCCGCCCTCGCCGCCGCCGCGGGTGCCGGAGCCGCTGACCACGACCGTGCCACCGCCGATGGTGAGGGCGCCGTTGGAGTCGAGGCCGTCGGTGCCGGCGTTGACGCTCACGGCGCCGCCGGTGATCGAGATGAGCGCGTTCGGGGAGTTCTGCATCTCCCCGTAGGTGGGGTCGGAGGCGTTGAACGCGTCGTCGGTGGCGACGGCCGAGACGGTGCCACCGGTCACGTACACCTTGAGGCCCTCGACCCCCTCGTACGACCTGGTGACGTTGACCGTGCCGCCGCCGATCCGTACGTCGGTCTCCGCGTGCACACCGTCGTCACCGCTGGCCACGGTCGTGGTGCCGCCGTCGATGGTGACCGCGGCGTCGGAGTGGACGCCGTCGTCGGTGGCGTTGACGTTGACCGTGCCGTCGCTGATCACGGTGAGCACGCCGGCCTTGAGGCCCTTCGCCGAGTCGGCGCCGGTGGTCCGCGCGGTGATCGAGCCGCCGTTGACGATCACGTCGGTCTGCCCGGTGAGCGCGTCGCCGGTCGAGGTGACGTTGACGGTGCCGCCGGTGACCGCCACGTACCCGCGGGTGAGGTCCTCCTCGTTGTCCGACTTGAGGCCGTCGCCGCCGGCCGTCGCGGTGATCGAGCCGCCGGAGACGATCACGTAGTCCTGGCCGCGGATGGCGTCGTCCGGGGCCGTCGCGGTGATCGTGCCACCCGCGATGACCAGGCCGTCCTTGACGTTGATGGCGTCGTTGGCGTTGCCGGTGAGGATCAGCGACCCGGTTCCGGCGATGGTCGTGTCGGCGGCCGAGGCGAGCGGGGCGTCGGCGGAGGCCGTGCCGTCGGTCAGCCGGTTGGTGGTGCCGGCCGTCAGGTGCACCAGCACCTCGTCGGCGGCGACCACGTTGACGGCGCCGGTGCTGCCGGTGATCGTCACACCGTTGAGGATGAGCCGGACGATGCCGGTGCCGGTGCTGTTGACGACGATCTGGCCGCTGGTGAGGGTGCCGGTGAACCGGTAGGTGCCGGCCGCCGTGACGGTCACCGTGCTGCCGGAGACGGTCACGTTGGAGCTGGTCGTGGTGGCGCTCGTGCCGGTCAGGGTGACCGCCGCGACGTCGGACTCGGTCCAGGTCAGGTCGGCGGCGCTCAGGTGGGAGGCCTGGTTGGCGGCGAGCGCGGCCGCGGCGGCGGGCCCGGCGGCGAACGCCGGGGCGGGTGCCACCCAGGTGGCCAGGGCGGTGGCGGTCAGCACCGCGGGGACGGCCAGACGGGGGATTCTGGGCATGGTGGGTCCTTATGTTCGGGGACTGATTGCCGGGGTTCAGCGGGAGAAGTGACGGCGCATGAGACGGCGCCAGGGGACGGCGGGCAGATCGGGACGCAACGCTGCGAGCCCGGTCGCGTACTTGGAGATGCTGGTGGGCCGGTGCCCGCGGGCCCACAGCAGCCGGTCGACCGGGGAGACGGCCGATCCGGTCTTGGTCTCGACCACCGCGACGTGCGGGAGGGTCAGTGCGGTTCCGTCCACGCCGGTCCAGGTGAGATCGACGTCGACGGTCGCCCGGGAGTCGTCCGCGGGCTGGTAGAACGTGGTTCGCCGGTAGTGCGTGAGCAGCGTCGGCGCGAGATCCAGCCCGGCGCTGTGGCCCAGCACGTCGTCGACGAACCAGCGGCCCGGCTCGACCGTGTCGTGGTCGCACGCCTGGTAGGGCAGCCGGTTCTTGACGGTCCCGCCGCGGTAGCCCTCGGTCTTCACCTCCAGCCAGCACAGCGCCGAGTCCAGATAGGTCCGGGTCCGGACCTTGAACCGCCGCCGCCGGCGATGCGCGGTGAGCCGGTAGCTGACCAGGTCCGGGGTGTCGAAGTAGACCGACCGGTAGCGGAACGTCCGCTCGCCGTCGATCTCCAGCACCCGGGTCCGCGGATCGAGGAGTTCCACCAGCTCCCGGGCCGCTTCCCGGGGAAGGACGTACTTGCGGTCGACCCGCGTCTGCAACTCGGCCTTCGCGGTGAGCTCGGCCAGCGAGATCGGATCCAGGTGGGTTGTCGCGCTCACCGGTTCACTCCGGCGAGCGTCGGCGCTTTCCTTCCCTGGGCGTACGAGTAGCGCACCTCGACCACGGTCGTCTCGTTGACCAGGTCCAGCCGCTCGATGGTGGCCTTGTGCACGCGGGCCCCGAGGATGCCCTCCAGCTGCACGGTCAGGGTGAGCGGATCGGTGACGGCGCTGTCCAGCACCAGCACCTGCCGCCCGTACGACCGGAACAGCCGTGGGTGGTCACCCAGGTACATGACCGTCAGGATCAGCCCCATCAGCGCCGGCACCAGCCACTGCTCCCCACCGCTGAGCGGCCCGAGGATGCCCAGCGCCAGCGCCGAGAAGTAGTACGCCACCTCGTGCTGGTCCAGCTCGGTGGACCGCAGCCGGATGATCGACAGCACCCCGAAGAGCCCGAGCCCGAGTCCCGCGCCGACCGTGCTGGAGCTGAGTGACCCGGCCACCGCGAGAACGCCCACGTTGACGCCGAGATAGGCCACCACCAGGTCCCGCCGCCGATGCCGGGGAAAGTACAGCCCGAAGACCAGAACGGACACCGCTACGAGGTCTAGCGCGAACATGGCGAGCCGGGGCATGGTGACACGACCTCTCGAGGGTTCCGGCCGGACTCCCCCCGTGAACACCATCCGGACCGCAGGTTACATATCGATTAACTTCAATTAGACGGTAGCCGCGACCGGCCGCTTTTCCATCGAACACAACCTCAGAGCTACCTCAAAGACCCCTGTGCTCCAGCTGTCCCGGTCGATACCGATTCTTGATCAAGAAGGGACACCGCGCGGGTGGGGTGGGGAACTACCGTGCGACCGTGCACAACCAAGTTCCTTCCGACCCCTTCCAGCAGCCGGCGACGCCGGCCGCTGCTCCCCCGCCCTTTCCTCCCGCGCCTCCGCAGCCCTTTCCGCCCGCCCCCGGCGCCGGCCAGCAGCCGTTCGGCGGACCGGTAGCCCCCGGCCAGCAGCCGTTCGGCGGACCGGTAGCCCCCGGCCAGTACCCGCCGGGCTACCCGGGCGACCCGTTCACGCTGCCACCGAAGGAGGGCACCAACGGCTGGGCGATCGCCGGCCTGCTGACCACCTTCCTCGTCAGCGGCCTCGTCGGGGCCATCTTCGCCGTCATCGCGCTGCGAAAGATCAAACGGCAGCCCCAGCGCGGCCGCGGGCTCGCCATCGCCACCCTGATCATCGCCGGGCTGCAGGTCCTGCTCATCGCCGCGATCTTCGCCGTCATCATCGTCGACGAGCGGCGGGACGCGGCAGCCGGGATCGACGACGTCGTGGTCACCGACCTGAAGGCCGGCGACTGCATCCGCGACTTCGACGGGTCCGGGGCGATCTACGACCTCCCGACGGTGGCCTGCACCGATCCGCACCAGGCGGAGGTCTACCACGTCTACACCTTCCCGGAGGGCTCCTACCCCGGCACGACCCAGGTCGAGGCGGAGAGCGACAAGCGGTGCGGCGCGGCCTTCGAGCCGTACCTGACCCCGCAGACCGAGAACATGGACATCTACTACCTCTACCCGCGAGACGACAGCGAATGGCGGCAGGACCGGAGCATCTCCTGCATCGTGGTCGCCCCGAGCGGCACCCTCACCGCCCCGCTCACAAAGTGACCGGTCCGGCCACGCCCTCCGAGGGCGTGGCCGGACCCATGATCACGTGTTCACGGCCCCTCCGGCTCCGCGTCTTCGAGCGCGTCGTTGGCGTTGTCCTGCATCACCAGGTCGACGGCTGACCCGAGCACCGCACCCGTCGCGGTGGCACCGACGACGGCGCCGCTGCTCGCCGGCCCGCTCCACCAGGTGGCTACGGCCGCACCGGCCGCGCCGGTGATCGCTCCTGTGACGTCCGCGCGGGCCACCTGGGACTTGTCGATCCCCCCGCCGGCCTTCTTCGCGGCACCGTCGGCATCGGACCACATCGACACGCTGCCGATCAGTACGCCGGCCACGAGGTCGGCGATGTGCTGCTCGGGGGCGGTGAGTGACCCGCCGAGCCGTTCGTTGACCGCCGTGACGCGGTCGGTGACCGTCGCCGCGGTCGTGTCGTCCGCGCCGGCGATCGCCAGGTAACCGCGCAGCAGGGTGTCGAGCGCCTCGCTCCAGTCGGCAGCGGGATCCTTGCCGCTGCGCGCCGACGCGACGACCGACCGCGACCACGTCACGAAGTCGGACCGCGCGCTCCTGGTCGTTTCGCCGCGCCGGAGTGTCAGCTCGAACGCGACGTCGATGACGGCATCGACGACCCGCCGTTCCTCCCGAAGCTCCGCGAGGATCGCCAGCACGTCACGCTCGTGTCGCTCGGCTACGGCACCGCCGGTGGTGGTGCTCTTCATGGGCGTACTCATTTCTTTGTGATCTTGATTGAGGTCGACGTGCCGCTCGAGTCGGTCGTCGTCGTGGTCGTCGTGGTGCCGCGGTCGTCGCTGGTGGTGGTCGTGGTGGTCGTGGTGCCTCCGGAACGGACCGTCACCGAGGTGACGAGGGTGCCGCCCGAGATCGAGAACGACTCGGTCACCTGCGTCCCCATGCCGTCCGCCCGGCCGGCGCCGCCGGCCTCGCTGACCCGCAGGGTGAACGTGCTGGCCTCGAACGCCTGCTGCTTGCCGTCGATCTCGAGCACGCCGACGAGGGCTTGGCTGAGCTGGTCTGTCATGAACCGGCCTTCCGTGGTTGGGATGTGCGACAAGACCTCCCGACGATGGGTGGGCGACCCTGGGTAAACGTTGGCGATTCCTTGAATGCGCCGGTCAGGGCGTTCCAGGATCGGGTCGGTGACAGAGTGTTGAACCGTGGGCGCCGCACAGGCCAGGCTGAGCGGTACGCACGTACCCGGGGGCGCTGACTGAGGCGGTGGTCGAGATGGCTGTGGAGTTCCGCCTGCTCGGCGACCTGGAGGTGAGCGTCGACGGCCGCCCGGTCGACGTCGGCCACGTCCAGCAGCGCTACGTGCTCGTGGCCCTGCTGCTGGACACGAACCGGGTCGTGCCGGTGGACCGGCTTCTGGACCGGGTGTGGGGCGACCATCCGCCCCAGCGGGCACGCGGCACGCTCTACAGCTACCTGTCCCGGCTCCGGAAGGCCCTGGCCACCGATGACGTGACCATCGCCCGCCGGCCCGGCGGCTACGTGCTCACCGCGGATCCCGACACTGTGGACGTGCACCGGTTCCGGCGCCTCGTCGCGCAAGCCCGCACGGCCGACGACGAGACCGCCGCGGTGCTGCTCGCCCGGGCGCTCGCGCTGTGGCGCGGATCGCCCTTGGCCACGTCTGACACGCCGTGGCTCATCGCGGTCCGCGACGGGCTGGAGATGGCTCGATGGTCCGCCGAACTGGACCGCAACGAGGTCGCGCTCCGTTGCGGCCGGCACGCGGAACTGCTGGGCGAGCTAACGGCGTGCGCCGCCGCACACCCGCTGGACGAACGCGTGGCCGGCCAGCTGATGCTGGCCCTGTACCGGGCCGGCCGGCGGGGCGACGCGCTGGCGTGCTACCAGCGGATCCGGCTGCACCTCGCCGACGATCTGGGCATCGACCCGAGCCCACCGCTGCGCGACCTGCACCGGCGGGTGCTGACCGCCGACCCGGCCCTGACCGTCCCGGCGCGGGCCCGGCGGCCGGCCGCGGCCGTGGCGCGTGCTCCGGTCCCGCGCCAGCTCCCCGCGCCACCGCGCGCGTTCACCGGCCGGACCGGCGAGCTGGCCGAACTGACCGCCACGATGGACTCCGGGGCCGATCAGGGCGGCGGCGCGGTGACCATCTCGGTGATCGACGGCACCGGCGGCATCGGAAAGACCTGGCTGGCGCTGCGCTGGGCGTACGACAACCTGTCGCGCTTTCCCGACGGGCAGCTCTACGTGAACCTGCGCGGGTTCGACCCGGCCATCGACCCGGTGCCCCCCGCGGTGGCCGTACGCGGTTTCCTCGACGCGCTCGGGGTATCGCCCGAAGCCGTCCCGCCCGACCCCACCACGCAGGCCGCGCTGTACCGCAGCCTCGTCGCGGATCGGCGGATCCTGATCGTCCTGGACAACGCCCGCGACAGCGCCCAGGTGATCCCGCTGGTGCCCGCGACCGGCACGGTGCTCGTCACCAGCCGCCACCAGCTCACCAGCCTGATCACCGAACACGGTGCCCGGCCGCTCCCGCTCGACGTGCTGACCGAGGTCGATGCCCGGCAACTCCTCACCGGCCACCTCGGCGCCGACCGGGTCGCCGCCGAACCCGAGGCGGTCACCGCACTCCTCCGGCACTGCGCGGGTCTGCCGCTGGCGCTCGGTGTCGTCGCCGCCCGCGCCTCGATCCGCCCCGACCTGCCGCTCGCGGCGCCGGCCGCCGAACTGCGCGAGTCCACCACCCGGCTGGACGCGCTGGACGGGGGCGAACTGGCGGTGAGTCTCCGTACCGTGCTGTCTTGCTCGTCCATGGCCCTGCCGCGGGACGCCGCGCGGATGTTCGGGCTGCTCGGCCTCGCGCCGGGCCCGGACATCGGCCTACCCGCCGCCGCGAGCCTCGCCGGCCTGTCCCCGGCCGCCGCCCGCGTCCTCCTGCGCCGGCTCATCGCCGCGCACCTGCTCCATGAGCCGGTGTCCGGCCGCTATCGCATGCACGACCTGGTCCGGTTGTTCGCGGCGGAACGGGCCGGCGCGGACTGCGCGGACCCCGCCGGTGAACGGCACGCGGCGCTGCGCCGCGTGCTCGACCACTACCTTCACACCGCGCACGCCGCGGACCGGCTGCTCGCCCCGCACCGTGATCCGATCATCCCCGGCCCGCCGCCGGCCGGGACCACGCCGGAGAAGTTCGCCGACCACACCGAGGCGCTGGCCTGGTTCACCGCCGAGCACGCCGCGCTGCTCGCCACCGTCGACCGGGCCGCCGACGCCGGGATCGACACGCACGTCTGGCACCTCGCGTGGGCGCTGACCACCTACTTCAACCGGCGCGGGCACTGGCACGACCACGCCGCGACCCATACCGCCGCGCTGCGGGCGACCGGACGCATGGCCGACCGGTACGCACAGGCCCACGCCCACCGGGGCCTCGCGGTGGCGTACACCTGGCTCGGTCGCTACGCCGACGCCCGCACCCACCTCGAACACGCCCTCGGACTGTTCGGCTGGCTCGGTGACCTCGCCGGACAGGCACTCAGCCACCGCACCCTCGCCCGGCTCTCCGCACAACAGGGCGACCACCGGCAGGCCCTCCCCCACGACGAACGGGCCCTCGCCCTCTACCAGGCCGCCGGCCACCGCAGCGGACAGGCCACCGCGCTCAACGCCGTCGGGTGGCACCACGCACACCTCGGCGACCACCAGCAGGCCCTCACCCACTGCCAACAGGCCCTGGCCCTGCACCAGGAACTCGGCGACCGCCACGGCACCGCCGCCACCTGGGACAGCCTCGGCTACATCCACCTCCACCTCGGCCACCACCAGCACGCCACCGAGTGCTACCAGCATGCCCTCGACCTGTTCCGCGACCTCGACGACCGGTACCAGCAGGCCGAGACGGCCATGAACCTGGGCGACACCTGCCGGGCCATCGGCGACATCGACACCGCGCACACTCATTGGCGGAACGCGCTGGACGTCCTGGACGAACTCGGCCACCCCCGCGCCGAACAGGTCCGCGCCAGGCTGAGCCACCGGCCCACCCGTCCGCACGGCCGCCTGCCCGTTCGCAGCGGCTGATCCGCTCAGTTCGCGGCCCGGCCTGCCGAACAGAGACTCATGGCCGGGCCACTGCTGGCCGCGGTACTGATCGTCAAGAACGAGGCCGCGATGCTGCCCGCCTGCCTGGAGTCGCTCGCAGGCGTGGTCGACCAGATCCATGTGCACGACACCGGCTCCACCGACGGCACTCCGGCGGTAGCCGCCCGATACGGCGCCACCGTCACCCACGGCGGCTGGCACGACGACTTCTCGGCCGCCCGCAACGAGGCACAGCGGGGCTGCCCGGCGACCTGGATCCTCGCCGTCGACGCCGACCACCGGGTGACGGCCGACCCCGGCGCGCTGCGGCGGCTGCTGGCCGAGGTCACCACGGACGCCCTCCTGGTACAGGTCGATGGAGCGCACCACGCCGGTCCCCACACCCAGCTCGAAACCAGGCTCTACCGGCCCGGCTCGCTCTCCTGGACCGGCCGGGTGCACGAACGGCTGGCCGGGCCCGGCTCCTCGCCCCCGGACCAGGGCACCGTGCCCGCGGCCACGCTGCGGCTGCACCACCTCGGCCATACCACCTACGCGGACCGGATCCGCCGCGCCGACCGCAACATCGCCCTCGGCAAACTCACACTCGACGAGCTCATCGCCCAGGGACAGGCCGCCGACCCGCGGCAGATCGCCCGTACGCTGCTCGACCTCGGCCGCGACTGCATGGCGGCCGAGCAACTCCAGCAGGCGGTCGACACGTTCGCCATGCTGCGCGAGATGTTCCCGGGCACACCGGAATCGTCGCAAGCGAACGACGCGCTGAGCCGCCTCATGGTCGGGCTCTGCTACGACAGGTTCTGCCTGTTCCTGGTCGACCAGTTGCAGGCCGCGAGCCGACCCTGAAAACGACAAAGGGCCAGCCCATGACAGGCTGACCCATATGTGGTGGGCGATACTGGGATCGAACCAGTGACCTCTTCCGTGTCAAGGAAGCGCGCTCCCGCTGCGCCAATCGCCCTGGTATTGCGAGGTGGAGACGGGATTTGAACCCGTGTACACGGCTTTGCAGGCCGTTGCCTCGCCTCTCGGCCACTCCACCGAGGTGGCCTCCAGTGGCAAGCCACTCCGAGCGGAAGACGGGATTCGAACCCGCGACCCTCACCTTGGCAAGGTGATGCGCTACCACTGCGCCACTTCCGCGTTGCCCTCCGGCGTTTCCCCCGGCGACGACAGAACTTTATCCGAACCCCACCACCACCTCCAAACCGGGGGTCCCCCGCGTGTCGCGATCCGGGGCTGACCGGCCGGAACGCGACACGACATGATGTGCGGCGTGGAGATCACGACCTGGTACCTGGAGCAGGACGACCCCGCCCTGCTGCGCCCGGCCAGGCAGCCCGCGACCCCGGTGACCATCACCCGCGCCGAGCTGCCCAGCCCCGAGTTCAACCGCTACCTCTACACCGCCGTCGGTGGTGACTGGTTCTGGTCGGACCGGCTGCCCTGGACCTGGCAGCAGTGGCAGGACTACCTGGACCGGCCCGGCGTGGAGACCTGGGTGGTGTCGGTCCGCGGCACTCCGGCCGGCTACGCCGAGCTGGACGGCCACTCCCCCGGCGAGGTGGAGATCGCCTACTTCGGGCTGCTGCCGCGGTTCGCCGGCCAGGGCATCGGCGGCCACCTGCTCACGGTCGCCCTCCAGCACGCCTGGACCCTCCCGGAACGCCACCCCGGCCTGCCCCCGGTCCGCCGCGTCACGGTGAACACGTGCAGCCTCGACGGCCCGGCCGCCCTCGCCAACTACCAGGCCCGCGGCATGCGCATCCACCGCACCGAGACGAAACCCGCGGCCACGCAGCCCAAGACCCCCGGACCATGGCCAGGAGCAGAAAGACCTTGACCCCATCATTCGTCCGGCCTTTCGTGGTCGACGTCCGCGCCTCGCTTCCGCTTCTCTTCTTGTACGCGTGACGTCGTCCCGCCTCATCCGTCCCGTCCCGTCCGGTCAGCGCGATCTCGCTGACCACTCGGGCCTTTGCCGCGCCCGCCGGGCGCAGATCGGTGCCCGGGCGGGCAGGGCAGGCCGCGACTTGCTGAGGTGCCGCCGGTAACGGCTCACCTTCCGGTCCCGCCGGCCGGGTGGTCGCGGCGCCGCTCACCAAGCACCCGAATCGCCCACTCCCGGCCGTCACGCCGCCCTCTCTGGGCGGGTGGTCGCGGTAGTGCTCGCCAGGCATCCGGGTGCAGCCCCCAGCCGTAACGCCGGTCCCGCCGGGTGGGTGGTGGCGGTTGACGCCGGTCACGCCATGGAAGACCCGTCGGGAGTCACTCACCGTAACCGTGACGATGAGTGGCAGTGTGTGGTAGGTCAGTGCCGTTCTGGAGTCTCCCTCGGTCGCCGCCTGGCGTCGATGCCAAGTCGCCTGTTCGCTTGTCTCCCGCCTTGGCCGCGAGATTCGGCCGGTCACCGGCGGCCGCTCAAGCCATCCGCAACAATCGATGTAGATCTTGGGTAATCGTTGCCGGGCGGCGCGATCTTGAGCGATCGTGGCCATCCGGGAGCCTTCTTCTTGGGTGTTTGCGGTTCTACGTCAAGCGCCCGGTCGGGCGAATCGCCGATTGGGGCCGCCGGCCACCGCACTAGGCCGAAATGGGGCTTTCGCCGGAGTTAGGCGACCGTTTCGCCCGCTTTGCATGTCGAGGTTAGGCGATCTTGGACGATTGGCCACCCAAGACGGTGGCAAATCGTCCAAGGTCGCTCCGGGTGACGCGTCCGCTGGCGAGGGATTGCGGATTCGGCCGCGGGCAGCCAAGAAGAAGGCTCCCGGATGTCTCCGATTACCCAAGGTCTTCCAGGGAAGATAGATCTTGGATGATCATCGACCGCTGGGAGCCCTTTTTCTTGGCTGCCCGCGGCCGAGTCCGCAATCCCTCGCCGGTAGGACGTGTCACCCGGAGCGTTCTTGAACGATTTGCCACCGCTGTGGGTGGCCAATCGTTCAAGATCGCATAACGTTGGCATCCAAAGCGGGCGAAACGGGCGCCTGGTTCCGACCAAAGACCCATTTCAGCCTGGTGCGGTGGCCGGCGGCCCCATTCGGCGATTCGCCCGACCGGGCGCTTGACGTAGAACCACGAACACCCAAGAAGAAGGCTCCCGGGTGGCAACCAGGCATCAAGATCGGCCCGACAGCCACAATCGCCCAAGATCGCTGGCGAGTCGGATGATGCCAAAGCCATCCGGATGCGCGACTCGACATCGCGGCCACCCACAACCGAGAAGCAGGCTCTCCGGCTACCTCGATCTTTCACACAGGCCGGTGAACGGGGTCTCTCGCTCACACGGAGTTCCGGCCGGCCAGATTTTCGGGGGTGAGCGCGCACGAAAGCAGCCGGATGCACGCGCCCACCCATGGAGAAGCCCGACCGTGTGCACCCACCCCGCCGGGAGGGCGGGCCATGTGCGGCCGCCAGGGCCTGGCGAGACCGTGGACGACGATCGCCGTGACCGGCGCGACGGCCGAGAGCAGGCAACCCGGGTGCATGGCACGCAACACCGCGACCACCCGCCCAGCGTGACCCGGTCCGCCGAGGGCGGGAGCCGACGCGCCGGCCGTGACCGGCGGCAGACGGGGTGGTGGTGACGGGACCGGCCTGCCCGGCCACCGATCTACGCCCGGCGGGGGCGGCACAGGCGGGAGCGGGCAGCGAGATCGCGCCGACCGGACGGGACCGGCAAATGAGGCGGGACGATGTCACGCGTACCGGAAAGAAGGAGCTGGAAGCGAAACGCGGACCTCGACCACAGAAGGGTCCGTATGGGAAGAACCCGCGGTGGGAAACAGCGCCCTGTCGGGCACGCGATCCGCTGCGGCCTCCTCCCCCGGCGAGCGGGCGCGGGTCAGGAGGCGATCGGGAGGTTGGCGGACGTGAAAGCGCGACCGTCGTCGGTGACCGCGGCGGACTCGTAGCCGTCGGCGACTCGTGCGGCCAGCCAGGACAGGCCCGGCTCGCCCATGGCCAGGGCGGCGGTCGCGTAGGCGTCGGCGACGGCCAGGTCGGGGCCGACCACGGTGACCGAGCGGAGGCCGCTGGCGGGGCGCCCGGCCACCGGGTTCCAGACGTGGGCGCCGCGCTCGTACGTCCCGGAGGTGGCCACCGCGCCGTCGGTCAGTGAGAGGACCCAGGCGAGTTTGCCGGCCTCCCAGGGGTGGCGGACGCCGACCCGCCAGGGGCGGCCGCCGGGGCCCGCGCCGCGCATCCGGATGTCGCCGCCCGCGCCGATGTAGTGCCTGGCCGAGCCGGCGGCGGCGAGGCGCTGGGAGGCGACCTCGACGGACCAGCCCTTGACGTAACCGGACGGGTCGAGGGGGCCGCCCGCGTAGGCGTCGAAGTAGCCGTCCGTGTCGCGCCACAGGTCGGCGCAGCGGTCGAGGACGTGACGCAGGTCGGCGGAGCAGTCCTCGAGCCGGAGTGCGCCGGAGCGGAACCGGCACACCTCGCTGTCGTCTCGGTAGGTGCTGAACCGGGCGTCGACCTCGTGCAGCCAGGCGCATGTCGAGCCGACGAGTTCGGTGAGCCGGGCCGGTGGCAGGTCGTCGGCCAGTTCGATGCTGACGACCGTACCCATGACCTGCTCCGCGTGGCGCACGGCCCGAACCCTACGCTCCGGCTTTGTCCAGCGCCGCCTGGAGGGACGTGACGTAGGACTGGCTCGTGAAGGTAGCCCCGGAGACGGCGTCGACGTCGGCGCTCTGCGCTTTGAGGGTGGCCGCCGACAGCGTCTGCACGGCCTTCGGGTTGATCGTGCCGGAGAACCCGTCGGTCGGGAAGGTCGAGTCCGCCGCGGTGATCTTGCCACCGCTGATCTTGATGGTGACCTGCATCGTGCCGTACTGGTTCTGTACGGCCTTGCCCTTGTAGGTGCCGGCCTTGAGCCCGGCCTTCTCCTCGCCCGCCGGGGCGCCGGTCTTCTTGCCGGACGGCTTCTTGGTGGTGCTCGGGTCCGGTTCGGCGGTCGACTCGGCGGCGGTGTCCTCGGGCTCTCCGCCCGCGTCGTCCGGCGCGGCGGCGGACACCGGGACGGCCGGCGGTTGCACGCTCAGGCGGACCCCGAGGATCAGGGCCGCACCGGTGAGGGTGCCGACGGCTGCTGCGGTACTACGTCGCATCGCGAAAACTCCCAGTCGATAGGGGTCAGAACTCGAACGGGTCCAGGTGCAGCTGGCTCTCCGGCACGTCGAGCTGCTTGAGCGTGTCGACGGCGGCGTTGACCAGCCCGGGCGGGCCGCACAGGTAGACGTCACGGCGGTTCACGTCGGGGACCAGGCCGCGCAGCCCGTCGGGGGTGAACAGCCGGCGCGGGCCGGGGTCGTTGCGGCCGCCGACGATGTAGCGCACCCAGGCGTCCCGCTCCTCGGCCAGTTCCTCCAGCTCGGTGCGGAAGACCAGCTCGTCCGGACGGCTGGCCCGGTAGATCACGATGGTGTCCGGCGGCATGTCCTCGAGCAGGGCGCGGATCGGGGCGATGCCGCTGCCACCGGCGATCAGCAGGGCCCGCCGGCGGGTACGCCGTTCGGCGGTGAACGTCCCGAACGGTCCCTCCGCCCAGATCGGCGTGCCGGGGCTCATGGTGGCCAGCTTGCGGGTGTGGCCGCCGGCGATGGTGACGGTGAGCCGCAGCCACTGCGAGTTCGGGGCGGCCGACAGCGAGAACGGGTGGGACTGCCACCAGCCGTTCGCCGTCAGGAACCGCCAGCGCATGAACTGGCCGGCCTGCACCGGGAGCTTGTCGAGCCGCTTGCCCTCGATGTAGATCGAGAACGTGTTGGCGCCCTCGGCGACCACCTCGGCCACGGTGAACCGGTGCCGCGTGTTCAGCCAGACCGGCTCGACGATGCGGCCCCAGAACAGGGCGGCGATGGTGATGCAGCCGAGCGCCGGCCAGAACACCGAGGCGTACCGGCCGCTCATGTCGGCGCCGGCCGCGATCTGGTGGCCGTAGCCGAGCAGCAGGACGCCGTAGCTGGTCAGGTGGACCAGGTGCCAGAGCTCGTAGTTGAGCCGGTTGCGGACGAACCGGATCGAGATCAGGGCGATGAAGACGAGCAGTCCGGTGGCGATCGTGGCGCTGATCATCTCGGGGAACGTGGTGATCACGGTCCAGCCCTGGTCGACGACACCGGTGCCGGCGGTCAGCGCGTAGCCGTAGACGATGAAGACGATGTGCGCGACCACCGCGGCCAGCAGCGAGGTGCCCAGCCAGCGGTGCCAGCGCAGCAGGTCGCGGGAGCCGACCCACTCCTCCAGCCAGGACACCCGGCTCATCATCAGCAGCTGGACGAAGAGCAGGTAGCCGCCGATCAGCCCGGTCACCCGGCCGGCCGCGATCATCGTGCTCGCGGTGTCGCTGACCGCGCCGGCCCGCGTGTTGAACAGCCAGAGCGCGATGCTGGTGCCCAGGCCGGAGAAGAACAGCAGGACGGTGAAGAGCCGGTTGCCGCTGGTCGACTCGCCGGGCGGCCGGTCGTCGACGACCGGGACGCCGGTGCCGGCCTTCCAGCCGGTCGGGTCGGTCATCGACACCTCGGTGACCTCGCCGCGGCGGAACCCGTCCGGGGTGTTGTAGGGCTGGCCGTACTGAGGCTGGGCGGGTGCGGCGGCGGACTGGGTGTCCGGCCACGGGGGCATGGACGGGTTGTCCCAGCCCGGGCGGTCGTCGGAGCGCAGCCCGGCGAAGTACCCGTCGTCGTCGGGGATCTCGCGCTGATCCCGGAAGGCCGGAATGGTCAACGTCCTCACCTGCTCAGCAGTCGTCTCGCGGCGCCTGCCACCCCATGCGGCCGACGTGACGGCCCCGGTCCGCATCAGAAGCCGTCACAGTGTCGTACGCGCATCACGCCCGGTTGGCTCAACGAGATCGCGAAAAATCCCGGGCGCTAGGTTCAGGGCATGGAACACCAGGACGTGGTCACCGTGATCGGCGTCGGCGCCGGCGGGTGGCCCGGGCTTTCCGGTACGGCGCGGAGCACCCTGACGTCCGCCGAGGTGGTCTTCGGCGCCGCCCGGCAGCTCGATCTGCTCCCCGGTGAGTTCGTCGCCGCGCGTCGCGTCCGGTGGCCGTCTCCGCTGGTGCCGGCCCTGCCCGGGTTGATCGGGGCGGAGCGCGGGCGGCGGGTGTGCGTGCTGGCCAGCGGCGACCCGATGTTCCACGGCATCGGCTCCACACTGGTCCGTCTGTTCGGCGCGGACCGGATCCGGGTGGTGCCGCACCCGTCGTCGGTGTCGCTGGCCGCGGCCCACCTCGGCTGGGACCTGGCCGCCGTCGACGTGGTGAGCCTGGTCACAGCGCCGGTCGAGACGCTCGGCCGGCTGATCAATCCCGGCCGCCGGATCCTGGTGCTCTCGGCGGGCGCGGCCACCCCGGCGGCGGTCGCGGCGCTGCTCGCCGGCCGCGGCCACGGCACCGCGGCGATGACCGTCCTGGAGCAGCTCGGCGCGCCGGGCGAGCGGGCGACGACCGGCACCGCGGACGGCTGGGTGCTGCCGGAGGGCGACCCGCTCAACATCGTCGCCGTCGAGTGCGGCGACGGGCCGGAACTGCCGATCGTTCCCGGCCTGCCGGACGATCGCTACCAGGGCGACGGGCAGCTCACCAAGCGTGAGGTCCGGGCCGTCACGCTGGCCGCGCTCGCCCCCGCGCCGGACCGGCTGCTGTGGGACGTGGGCGCCGGCTCGGGCAGCATCGGCATCGAATGGATGCGCGCGCACCCGACCTGCCGGGCGGTCGCGATCGAGTCGTCGGCCGAGCGGGCGGCGACCGTCACGGCGAACGCGGCGGCGCTCGGCGTACCCGGTCTGCGCGTGGTGCACGGCCGGGCCCCGGAGGCTCTCGACGGGCTGCCGGAACCGGACACGATCTTCATAGGAGGCGGATTGACCCGCGACGGCGTACTGGACCGTTGCCTGGCCGCGCTACGCCCCGGCGGGCGGCTCGTGGCGAACGCGGTGACGGTCGAGTCGGAGGCGGTGCTGGCGGCCGCGTACGCGAAACTCGGCGGCGAGCTGAGCCGGATCACCGTGCAGCGCGGTTCGCCGGTCGGCGGTTTCACCGGCTGGCGCTCGTTCATGCCGGTGACGATCTGGTCGGTGACCCGATGACCGTCCACTTCATCGGGGCCGGGCCGGGCGCCGCCGACCTGATCACGTTGCGCGGCCACCGGCTGATCGCGTCGTCGCCGGTCTGCCTCTACGCCGGCAGCCTGGTCCCGGCCGAGCTGCTGGAGGCCTGTCCGCCGGGCGCCCGCAGGGTCGACACCCGGGACCTGAACCTGGACCAGATCGTCGCCGAGATGGTGACGGCGCACCGGGCCGGACAGGACGTGGCCCGGCTGCACTCCGGCGACCCGTCGGTGTTCAGTGCGGTCGCCGAGCAGATGCGCCGCCTCGACGCGGCCGGGGTGCCCTACGACGTGACGCCCGGGGTGCCCGCCTTCGCCGCGGCCGCCGCCGCCCTCGGCCGGGAGTTCACCGTTCCCGGGGTGGCGCAGACGGTGATCCTGACCCGGACCGCGGAACGGGCCACCGCCATGCCGCCCGGCGAGGACCTGGCCACCCTCGGCGCCAGCCGGTCGACCATGGTGCTGCACCTCGCGGTCCAGCGGATCGACGCGGTGGTGGCCGAGCTGACCGGCAACTACGGGCCGGACTGCCCGGTCGCGGTGGTGGCGCGGGCCTCCCGGCCCGACGAGGTCGTGCTGCGCGGCACGCTCGCCGACATCACGGCCAAGGTCAAGGACGCGGGGGTACGAAGGACGGCCGTGATCGTGGTGGGCGCGGCGCTCACCGCCGGGCAGTTCCCGGACAGCCACCTGTACTCGGTGGACCGCTGCCGGTCATGAGGATCCTGCTGCTGGGCGGGACCACCGAGGCCCGGCGGCTGGCCGGGCTGGTCGCCGGCGAGCACACGGTGATCACCTCGCTGGCCGGGCGGACCACCGATCCGCTGCGCCCCGCCGGAGAGCTCCGGATCGGCGGGTTCGGCGGGGTGGACGGGCTGGCCGGCTACCTGCGGGACGCGGACGTCGACGTGGTGGTCGACGCCACCCATCCGTTCGCGGCGACGATGAGCGGCCACGCGGTGCTCGCGTGCGCGGCGGTTGGCGTACCCCTGCTGGTCGTGCGACGGCCGGGCTGGACCGCCGGTCCCGGCGACGAGTGGCACCGGGTCGCGTCACTGGACGCCGCCGCCGCGCTGCTGCCCCGGCTCGGGCGGCGGGTCTTCCTCACCACCGGACGGCAGGGCATCGCGGCCTTCGCCGGGCTGGACGAATGCTGGTTCCTGGCCCGGTCGGTGGAGCCACCCACCGGAGTGACGCCGCGGAATCTGGAGGTGCTGCTCGACCGGGGCCCGTTCACCGTCGACGGCGAGCGGGAGCTGATCACCCGGCACCGTGTCGGGGTACTGGTCACGAAGGACAGTGGCGGCCCGGCGGCCAAGCTGGTGGCGGCCCGTGAGCTGGGCGTACCGGTGCTCGTGGTGGACCGGCCACCCGCGCCGGCCGCCCCGCTGGTGTCCACGGCGGACGCGGCGGTCACCTGGCTGCGGACCCTGGGGCGCTGAAACACGACACTCCGAGAGCTGCGCGGCCGGCGTCGCGATGCGAGGCTCGTAGCATGTCTGGCCGCGCCCTGCATACCGAACTCACCGCCGTGCGCGCGCTGGTCGCGGACGGGCTGGCCGAGGTCGGCGACGCGGCCGGCGCCGGTCAGGTCTGGCTCCGCTCCGCGTGCACCCGGCTGGCCTCCCTCGACGGCGTCCTGGTCGAGGCCGCCGGGATGATCGCCACCCCGGTGTGGGTGATGGCGGTGACCGCGGTGACGTTCGTGGTCGTGGTCCTCTCCGCGGCGGTCGCCGAGGCGCTGGGGCTCGGCGTGGCCGGGGTCCTCGCGGTGTCGGGCACGGCGCTGCTCGGCACGCTGGCCGCCGGACCGTGGGCGGGCCGCCGTGTCCGCGTCGCGCTGGGCCGTCGCCGGCTGGGCCCGGCGCCGTCCCCCGTTCGGGGCTCGGCCACGCTCACCGAGGTCCCGGAACATCTCCTGCGGGCCCGGGTGCGGCTCGTGTCGGCGGCGCTGCGGCGGGCCGGGGCCGATCACTGGACGGCGCCCCACCTGCGGCGGGTCATTCGCACCGACCCGGTGGTCCGGCGCCTCGCCCACGCCGACCTGCTGCTCTGCCAGGCGATCGACTGCCTGGACCGCCACCTCGGCGACCTGCGGAAGGACATGCCGTGAGCAAGCAAGCGGCCGGAGCGCCGGCATGAGCGAGCGGGTCTTCCGGCGGCTGCGGGCGCGCAACGATCCGTTCTCCGGGACCGTCGTGCCGAGACTGCGGCACATCGAACGGGACCTGGACGCGGTGATCACCGACGCCCAGAGCCGGGACTGGTCGGCGGACCGGCCGGATCAGGTGGTCTTCGCCCGGCTCGCGCAGGCCCGGCGCCGGGTTCGGGCGGCGCGGCGGTTCCCGGTGGCCGGTCCCGCGGATCCGGTCGCGGTCCTGCTCGCGGCGACCGCCGGGGCCGGTGTGACGGGCGGGCTGCTGTGGGCCGGTGGGGCGGCCGCGGTCCGGCCGGTTCCGCTGGCCGTGGTGGCGATCGCCGGGTTCTGGGCGGCGCTGGCCGCCGTGGCGGTACTGCGCCGGCTCCGCCACCGGTGGGACCGGAACACGCATCCCGGGCGCGCGCCGATCGACGACCCCTATCTGTACGCCGCCCTGCGCCGCCGGATCGAGACCTGCGCCGCCGCGGCCCGTGACCACCGCTCACACCGTCGCCGGGGCGCGGCCACCGAACTCGAATACGCCCTCGACTGGCTCAGCGCCGCACAGAGCGAGCTTCCCCGCCGCTGAACCCGGCCGTCACATCCTGGGCGGCTGTCTCGTCGTGTCCGCGGAAGCGACACCGAGGTCGTTTCCGTGGAAGCGACATCGAAGCAGGGAGAAACGCGATGCGGATCGTAGTGGTGGGCGGCACCGGCCAAACCGGGCGACTGCTGGTGGAAGCGCTGCGCGAGGACGGCCATGAGGTGGTGCCGGCGTCACCGTCGACCGGGATCGACGCCTTCACCGGGGTGGGCCTGAAAGAGGCCCTCACCGGCACGGACGTGGTCTTCGACGTCACCAATCCGCCGGCCCGGGAGGAGGCGGCGGAGTTCTTCCGGGTCTCGTCGGAGAACCTGACAGTGGCCGGGCGCGAGGCCGGGGTACGGCATCTCGTGACCCTGTCGATCATCGGGCTGGAGGCGGCCTCGGACCTGGCGTACTACCGGGCGAAACTGGCCCAGGAGGCGGCCGTCCGGGCGGGTGGGCTGCCGTTCACGATCGTCCGGGCCGCGCAGTTCTTCGAGTTCCTCGACGTGCTGATGCGGGCGAACACCGACGGCGACGAGATCCGGCTGGCGCCGGTACGGGTGCAGCCGATCGCACTGTCCGATCTGGTCGCTCGTCTCGCCGGACTGGCCGGTGCGGCGCCGGCGAACGGAACCGTCGAGATGGCCGGGCCGGAGATCTTCGCCCTGGACGAGATCGGCCGCCTGCTCGCCGCCCCGGGGCAGCGGGTGACCAGCGACGGCAGACCGTTCTTCGGCGCGGACATCCCGGTGGACGCCCTGGTGGCGGGGCCGTCCGCCGACCTGGCGCCGACCACGCTGGCCGACTGGCGGGCCGCGGCAGGCGAATGAGCCCGGGAAGGGGTCCGGAAAGCCTCCGGGGTCGAGGTCCTCGTTTCGCTTCCAGCTCCTTCTTTCTGGTACGCGTGTCCTCGCCCCGCCTGATCAGGGCCGTCCCGTCCGGTCGGCGCGATCCCGCTGCCTGCTCCGGCCTGTGCCGCGCCCTGCGGGCTGAGATCGGTGCCCGGGCGGGCCGGCCGATTCGCCGCCACCTCGCCTGCCGCCGGTGACGGCCGCCGTCGCTCCCGGTCACGCTGGGCGGGTGGTCGCGGTGTTGCCGGCCAGGCACCGGGGGCTGCCCACTCTCGGCCATAGCACCAGTCACGCCGGGCGGGCGGTCACGGTATTGCCGGCCAGGCACCGAGGGCTGCCCACTCTCGGCCATAGCGCTGGCCCCGGGGGCGGGTCGTCGCGCTTACACCAGGGTGGGTGGGCGCACACGGTGGCAGTGTCGTGGTCGCCTACCTGGCCTATCGCCGCGACGGCCGCCCACGCGGGGGCTTCCGTGTGCGCCCACCTCCGAAGGTCCGACCGGCCGGAACTGCGCATGATCGAGGAACCCTGTCCACCGGCTTGCGTGGAAGATCGAGGTAGCCGAGAGCCTGTCTCTCGGTTGCGGGCGGCCGCGACGTCACGTCGCGCATTCCGATGGCTGCGGCGTCACCCGACTCGCCGCGATCTTGGGTGATTGTGGCTGTCGGGCCGATCTTGATTCCTGGTTGCTATCCGGCGGTAAACCATCGCCCAAGATCTATCTTCCCTGAAAGAACTTGGGTTATCGGATACACCCGGACGGCCACGATCACCCAAGATCGCGCCGCTCGACAACGATCACTCAAGATCCACATCGACGCGCCACCACCCACCCGGCGTGAGCGGCGTAACGGCCGGGAGCAGCACCCCGGATGCCTGACAAGCACCACCGGGACCACCCACCTCGAGCGAGCGGCAGCACATGCGGGGGTGTCCAACCGATCTCAGCCCGGCGGGGGCGGCACAGGCCGGAGCGGGCAGCGAGAGGGGCCGGGCGGGCGGAACGGCCCTGATCAGGCGGGGCGAGGACACGCGTACCGGAAAAAGGGGCCGGACGTGAAACGCGGAGTTCTCTAGATCTTGGTCTTGAAGGTGTTCCGGTAGCCCTGCGGGGTGGTGCTCAGGCGCTGGGTGAAGTGGTGCCGCAGCGTCTGGGCGCTGCCGAAACCGGCCTTCGTGGCGATCGCGTCGATGCCGAGGTCGGTGTCCTCCAGCAGCCGCCGGGCGAGCAGCACGCGCTGCGCGGTCAGCCAGTCGTGCGGGGTGACGCCGGTCTCGGCGCGGAAGCGGCGGGCGAAGGTGCGTGGGGCCATGTGTACGAGGTCGGCCAGGGTGTCCACGGTGTGCGGGTGGTCGAGGGTCTCCAGCACGTGGTTGAGCAGCGGCTGGAGGGTCTCGCAGGAGATCGGCGGCACCGGCGTCTGGATGAACTGGGCCTGGCCGCCGTCGCGGTGCGGTGGCACCACCATGCGGCGGGCGATCTGGGCGGCCACCGCCGAACCCTGCTCCTCGCGGATCAGGTGGATGCCGCAGTCGATGGCCGCGGCCGTCCCGGCGCTGGTGATGACGTTGTCGTCGACCACGTAGAGGACGCCCGGGTCGACCTTGGCCCGCGGGTAACGGGCGGCCAGGTCGTCGGTGTGGCGCCAGTGCGTGGTGCAGCGGCGGTCGTCGAGCAGGCCGGCCTCGCCGAGGGTGAACGCGCCGGTGCAGACACTCATCACCCAGGCGCCGCGCTCGTGGGCACGGCGCAGCACGTCGAGCACCTCGGACGGCACCTCGCGCATGTCGTTGGGGGCGATCGCGACCAGGTCGGCGGTCTCGGCCGGGGCGAGGTCGAACTCCGGGGTCATGCTGAAGCCGGCGTGGGTCCGCACCGGGGCGCCGCCCAACCCGCACACGTGGAAGTCGTAACCGGGCAGGCCCTCGGCGGTGCGGTCGTAGCCGAACAGCTCGCAGAGCACGCCGAGCTCGAAGACCGCCACCTCGGGCAGGGCGATCACAGCGACGCTTCTCAACATGTGGCCACGGTACCCGAGGTTGGCAGCATCTTGAAGATGTATGGCATTCCTGCCACTGTTCCGGCGGCCGGAACGGCGCGACCCTTGATGTATGGAAATCGCGATGCTTGTCTTCTTCGTCCTACTATTGATCGCTTCGGTCGCCGGCCTCACCGCGGACAGCCACGACAGCGCCGACTGGAAGCCCACTGACGGCGGACGCCGGGCCGTATGACCCGGCGTCCGTCACAGCGCCGCCGGACCGCCCACGAACACCGGCCCGGCGGCGGAGATCAGCGGCCCCCGGTCAGAACCGAGACCGGCTTCGGGGCCACCACGGGCGGCAGCGTCTTGCCCGGCGCCACGGCCGACTTGGCCGACAGCTCGCCCGGCTCCTCACCGATCACCAGCTTCTCGGTGAACGGCTGGTGCCCGGCCTTGCAGACCGTGCCCTTGGCCGGCACCTTGCCGGTCAGCAGGTAACGGTCGATGGCGGCGGTCACGCAGACGCCCGTGCCGTAGGCCGCGTGCCCCCAGTTGTCGCTGCTCAGCAGCCGCGAGTTCGGCAGCAGCCGGCTCGACGACACGGACGCGGCGTAGTTGGTGGCCGGGTCCCAGTAGTTGCCGATCACCAGGACGGTCGCCTTGGTCCGCTTGTTGAACGGGCCGCGGTAGGCGTCCTCGTCCCGCACGGTCCAGGTGCCGCTCGCGCACTGGACGCTGAGCCAGCCCCAGATCCGGCCGAAGTACGGCGCCTGGAGGTCACGGGAGGCGGTCGCCACCGGCCAGCCGTTCGCGTTCTTCGGGTGCTTGCCGTCGGTGCAGATGACCGCGCTCTGCGCCTCGAAGCCGTTGTCGTACGGGAAGTCGTAGCCGATCTCCTTGGCGGCCTGGACCCGCTTGCGCAGCGACACCTCGGCGGCGGCCGCGGCCGTGCCACCGGCCTGCAACGCGGCGACCTCGGCGGCCAGCTGGGTGACCATCTCCCCGGCGTACGTGCTGTAGAGGTAGTTGAGGCTGGCGCCCACGAAGTCCGCGTAAGTGATCTTGAAGGTGCCGAACTCGTCGGTGACGACCAGCGGCTTGGCCCGCAGCTTCCGGGCGATCGCCGCGTAGTTGGCGACCGGGTCGCCGGCGGCGAACGCGCAGTACTCCTCTCCGGCCCTGTCGCAGCGGATCAGGATCTCCCGCAGGGCACGGCTCGCGCCCTCGGCCGAGTGCATCCGGGCGTCCAGGATCTTGTTGCCGCTGCTACCCGTGCCGGCCCACTGCCGCGGGTCGATGTTGCCGTCGACAGCGAGCGCGCGGAACCGGTCCGGGAACAGGTTGGCGTAGTACTGCCCGAGCGCGGTGCCGTAGCTGAAGCCCAGGTAGGTCAGCTTCTTGTCACCGACCGCGCGGCGCATCAGCTCCATGTCGCGGGCCACCTCGGCGGTGGACATCGCGCCGGCCAGGGTCTTGCCGGTGGTGGAACAGGCCTTGCCGAAGGCCTTGGCGCCGGCGATGTACCGCTTCTCCTCGGCCGACCCGAGCGGGAAGGCGACGTTCATCTTGTTGAAGACGGCGGTCTGCTGCTTGACCGACTTGAAGCACTTGATGTTGGCGCTGAACCCGATGCCACGCGGGTCGACGCCGACGACGTCGAAGCGCTCCAGGACCGGGTCGCTCAGGAAGTCCGGCGCGAAGAGCGCGAACTGGGTGGCCGAGCCGCCCGGGCCGCCCGGGTTCACGAACAGACTGCCGATCTTGCGCTTCTGATCCTTGGCCTTGATTCGTACGACGGCCAGCTCGGTCTTGGCACCCTTGGGCTTGTCGTAGTCGAGCGGCACCTTCACGGTGGCGCACTCGGCGATCTGGTAGCACTTGTACCAGCCCAGCTTCGGCGTGGGCAGGCGGTCCAGGCGGCGCTTCTCGGCGGCGCTGGTGGTGGCGGACTTGGGCGCGGCCGACGCGGCTCCCGGCACCGAGACCACCGCCGTCGTGGCGACGGCGGCGGCCAGGACGCCCGCGATGAGCAGACGCGGTCGGATTGATGGCATACAGCCCCCTCTCAAAGGACGATCGCATCGTAGAAGACCGATGCGAGGCGGCCGTCCACTTCGGAGTCGCACCCGTGGTTGTCACTGCCTCGTCCGCATTTGGCACAGTGGACAGATGCTGACCGACGTGGATCTGCCCGCGCCCGGACTGCTCTGGACCCGCTGGGCGACACTGAGCGCGACGTGTGCCGCGATCGGGCAGGCCGGGCCGTGGACCATCGACGGTCGCGGCGCCGACTTCGCCGAGGGCGAGCGGAACTGGGCACGGTTCGCCCTGCTGGACGGCCGTCGCGCGGTCGTCTACGGGCACCACGAGCACAGCGCCACCACCCGGGCCGATCCGCCGGTCGACCTGCTCACCGGCGCGCCGGACTGGCTGCCCTGGGACGCCCTGTCCCCGCTCGCCGAGGGCGACCGGCTCGGCTTCGTGATCTGGCACGAGAACGGCCGCTGGTCCCGGGTCCGCTACCCGGGCCGGCTCGCCGACGGCATGACCGGCATGCTCGCCCCGCTGCTCAGCACCGAGCACACCCTGGCCGCGCTGGGCCGGCTCGGCGCCCGCCCCGCCGCCGAGGAGCTGATCGCCGCCGCGACAAGGGGTGCGGTGACCGGGGACCACATCGCCGCCCTGATCACCGGCCCGGACGCGGACATCGCGTCGGCCGTGACCGTCGCCGCCCGGGGCGGGCTGGTGCCGGGCAGCGCCGCGCCCCGGATCGAGCCCGGCCGGCGCCCGCCGATGCGCCGGGTCCGCCGGCTCAGCAAGGGCGAGCACGACCGGCTCGTCTGGGCGGCCATGCAGGACTCCCCCGAGCTGACCCGGCCGGCGCCGCCCGCCAGCGAGGAGCTGGACACCCTGATCTCCTGGCTTCGGGAGCGGTCGCCGCACGGCGACGGGCGGTGCACCCTGCTGGCCTACGCCGACTCCACCAGCTTCAGCTCCCAGCCCGGCGGCTTCCCGCCGGGCGACCGGCCCGGCGAGGAGCGGTACGCCGCCTTCCGCCGGCTCACCGAGCTGGTCCGGGCGCTGCGGCACACCGAGTCCGATCCACGGTACGGACGGTGGCTCTTCCTCCGGGTGGAGACCAGCGCCACCGGCGTCCAGGTGGAACGCCGCTACGACTCCTGGCCGCCGTGGTGGCACGACGACGGCGTCTCCGGGCCGTGGCGGACCAACCTCCAGGAGGAGATGACGTCACGCGGGCCGGTGTGGCGGCCGTCCTGGGTCACACTGCTCGACCCGGAGATCGCCTACCGTCCCACGTCGTGACCCGGCCGGCTCCGGGCGAAGCGGATCGCGCTCCAGGAGACGCGGGGCAGGGTCAGGGTGGCGGCGCCGCCCTCGACGGTCACGGCCCCGGTGGGCACCTCGGCGGTCGGGCGCAGGGTGACCCGGTCCGGGTTCTCCTTGGTGTTGGCGGCGTAGAGGTCCTCCTCGTCGGTGAGGGTCCACGCCTCGGCCACGGCCAGGTCGCCGAACGCGCTCAGGTCCACGGTGAACTCGACCGGGTTCGTCACGTCCCGGTTCACCGCGAAGACCGTCACGTCGCCGGTGGCCGGGTCGTGCGTGGCGACCGCGTCGATGACCGGGGCCACGCCGTACCTGGCGGTCTCGTAGGTCGGGGCGTCGATGTGCAGCCGCAGCACCTCGCCCTTGGCCAGGGCCGCGGTCTTGGCGAACGGGTGGAAGATGGTCTGCCGCCAGGCCGGGCCGCCGGGCTCGGTCATGATCGGGGCGATCACGTTGACGAGCTGCGCCTGGCAGGCCGCGGTCACCCGGTCGCTGTGCCGGAGCAGCGAGATCAGCAGGTTGCCGACCACCACGGCGTCGGCCACGTTGTACCGGTCCTCGATCACCGGTGGGGCGACCTTCCACTCCTCCGGCAGCGGGGCGCTCTGGAACCGGGAGAGGTACCAGACGTTCCACTCGTCGAACGAGAGGTTGATCTTCTTCTTGCTCTTCAGCCGGGCGCCGACCGCGTCCGCGGTGGCCACGATGCTGTTCACGAAGTAGTCCATGTCGACCGCGCTGGCCAGGAACGAGCCCAGGTCGCCGTCGTGCTCCTCGTAGTACGCGTGGCAGGACACGTAGTCGACCAGGTCGTACGCGTGCTCCAGAACCGTCGACTCCCAGGTCCCGAAGGTCGGCATCGACGAGCTGGAACTGCCGCACGCGACCAGTTCGAGATCCGGCTCGGCGGACCGCAGCGCCCGTGCCGTGGCGGCCGCGAGCAGGCCGTACTCCTCGGGGGTCTTGTGCCCGGTCTGCCACGGACCGTCCAGCTCGTTGCCGAGGCACCAGATCTTGACGCCGTACGGCTTCTCGGCGCCGTTGGCCCGCCGCTGCTCGGAGAGCGCGGTGCCCTCCGGGTGATTGAGGTACTCGTGCACGTCGAGCGCCTCCTGCACGCCACGGGTGCCGAGGTTGACCGCGTACATGATCTCGACGTCGGCCTTCTCCGCCCACTTGGCGAACTCGTCGATGCCGACCTCGTTGGTCTCGATGCTGCGCCAGGCCAGGTCACGCCGGCGGGGCCGCTTCCCGGCCGGTCCGACGCCGTCCTCCCAGCGGTAGCCGGAGACGAAGTTGCCCCCGGGGTACCGGACCATGGTGACGCCGAGCTCGCGGGCGAGAGCCAGCACATCGGTACGGAAGCCGTCCTCGTCGGCGAGCGGGTGGCCCGGCTCGTAGATGCCGGTGTAGACGCAGCGGCCCATGTGTTCCACGAAGGAGCCGAAGGTTCGGCGGCTGACCGGCGCCACGACGGCACCCGGATTCAATGCGACACGCGCACGGAGCATGGTTGTTCCCTTTACCGATGAGAAGAGAGGATGCCGCGAACTACTTGACGGAGCCGATGGTCAGGCCACCGCGCCAGTACCGCTGCAACATCAGGAAGGCGACGATCAGGGGGACGATCGCCACAAGAGCGCCGGTCACGATCACGCTGAAGGTCGCCGCGCCGCCGTTGCCCATGATCGCGGACATGTACCAGGCCCGGAGCCCGACCGTGAGCGGGTAGAGCTGGTCGTCGCTCAGCATCACCAGCGGCAGGAAGAAGTTGTTCCAGGACGCGACCATGCTGAACAGCAGGACCGTGACCAGGGCGGGCTTCATCGCGGGCAGGGCCACGCTGGTGAACACCCGGAACTCGCCGGCTCCGTCGATCCGGGCCGCCTCGAGCATCTCGTCCGGGATCGAGTCGTGCACGTAGACCCGCAGCAGGTAGACGCCGAACGGGTTGAGCAGCGACGGCAGGATGACCGCCCAGATCGTGTCGACCAGGTTCGCCTGCGACATGAGCAGGTAGGTGGGCAGCACGAGCGCCGTCGCCGGCACCATGATCAGGCCGAGCAGCAGCGCGAACAGGGCGTTACGCCCGGGGAAACGCAGCTTCGCGAAGGCGTAGCCGGCCAGCGCCGAGATGACGGTCGCGCCGACGCCGCTGACCACGGCGTAGAACGCCGAGTTGCGCAGCCAGGTGAGGTACACCCCGCCGTCCTGCCCGAACAGGATCCGCAGGTTGTCGATCAGGTGGAAGTCGGAGAACCAGAGCGAGGCCGACTGGAAGAGCCCGGTGTTGTCCTTCGTCGCGGCGACCAGCAGCCACCAGAACGGGAGCAGGAAGTAGATCGCCAGCAGGCCCATCACGACGTGGGCGGCGACGCTGCCTTTTCTGAAGCTCATCGCAGCGCGCTCCTCTTCCGGGTGGCGAACAGGAAGATGTACGACCCGATGAAGACCACCGCGCCGAGCAGGAACGAGATCGCCGCCGAGTAGTTGTACTGCTGGAACGAGAACGCCTGGTTGTAGGCGTACACGTTGGGTGTGTAGTGCTGGGTGATCGCGCCCGGGTTGAGCGGCTGGAGGATCAGCGGCTCGGTGAAGAACTGCAGGGTGCCCATGATGGTGAAGAGGGTCGCCAGGACCAGCGCCGAGGAGATCATCGGCGTCTTGATCCGCAGGGCGACCTGCACCTCGCTCGCGCCGTCGATGCGGGCCGACTCGTAGACGTCCCGGGGCAGGCCCTGGAGCGCCGCGTACAGGACGATCATGTTGTAGCCGGCCCACTGCCAGGTGACGATGTTGCCCAGCGACGCCAGCACCGTGCCACTGGAGGTGAAGTCGATTCCGGTCCAGGCGAACGGGCCGATGCTGTCGCTGTAGAGGAAGCCCCACATCAGCGTGCCGATGACCACCGGCACGGCGTAGGGCACGAACGCCGCCAGCCGGAAGAACCGGGAGAACTTCGAGGTCGCGGCGTCGATCAGCAGGGCCGCGACCAGCGCGATCCCGATCATCACGGGAGTCTGGAGCAGACCGAAGATCAGGACCCGGACCACGCCCTCGCGCACCAGCGGGTCGTCGATCGCCTGCTTGTAGTTGTCGAACCAGGCGAAGACCTCACCCTCGATGAGGGTGGAGCGGTACAGACTGATCTTGAAGGCGTACGCCATCGGGAGCAGCAGGAAGGCGATCAGCAGGACGGTGAACGGCAGGGCGAAGAGCCAGCCGGTGGCCGCCTCCTTCACCCGCGCGGCCCGCTGGGTGCCCGTCTTGGGCGAGGGGCCCGCGGCCGCCGGAGCGGCCGCGGGGGACGTCTGTACCTCGGTCATTACTGAACCTTGAAGCCCTGCTGGGTGGCGTAGGTCTTGATGTTCTCCTGCGCGGTGTCCAGCGCCGCGGTCCAGGAGGTCTTCTTCTCGATCGCCTGGCCCAGGTTGGTGGTCAGCTGGTTGAAGTTGTAGCTGTTGAACGGGCTCCAGTCCAGGTCACCGACCCCGTTGTAGGCCGGCACGAAGACCTCGTTGACCTTCTGGCCGCCGAAGAAGTCGTAGGTCTTGCCGGTGAACGTGTCCGCCTCCAGGACCGGGGTGACGGTCGGGAACAGGAACGCCTTGTCGATGCCGATCTTCCAGGCCTCGCTGTTCTTGGCGCCGAAGATCTCCATGGCGACCTTGGCCGCGATCTCCGGGTACTGGGCCTGGTCGGTCACCGCGAACGAGGAGCCACCCCAGTCACCCTGGGCGTTGGCGCCGGCGGTCCACTGCGGCAGCGGGGCGACCCTCCACTTGCCGGCCGCGCCACCGGCGTTGGCCTGGATGTAGCCG
Source organism: Actinoplanes hulinensis (assembly GCF_019429605.1). NCBI lineage: Bacteria > Bacillati > Actinomycetota > Actinomycetes > Micromonosporales > Micromonosporaceae > Actinoplanes > Actinoplanes hulinensis. The sequence goes on from NZ_JAHXZI010000010.1 coordinate 216,971, forward strand.
GGGCCCCAGCCGGCCGCGAGGTAGGTGGCGTACTTCTCCGAGCCGAGGCCGTTGTAGAAGTCCGTGGTGTGGAAGGCGGTCGTGTCGGCGAGGCCGGTGTTGACCATGCCCTCCCAGTACTCGAAGACCTTCTTGGCCTCGGCGCTGTTGACGTTCACGCCGATGCTGCCCGGGTTCGCGATGTCGTAGGTGTACGGCTTGGCGCCGGCCTGCCAGAACAGACCGGTCATGAAGCCACCGTCGTTGGCGCCGAAGTCGGTCATGAAGCTCTTGCCACCGGAGGCGGCCTTCAGCTTCTCGGCCTGCGCCTTGTACTCGTCCCAGGTGGTCGGCACGGTCAGGTTGTACTTCTTGAAGATGTCCTCGCGGTACATCATCGCCATGGGGCCGGCGTCGACCGGGATCGCGTAGACCTGGTCACCGGAGCTGACCTGGTCCCACGCCCAGCCGGCGTAGTCGCCCTTGACGGCGCCCGCGCCGTACTTGCCCAGGTCGACCAGGTGCTTGGTGAGCGCGAAGGTGGGGATCTCCTGGAGTTCCAGCATCACCACGTCGGGCGCGCCCTTGCCGGCCTTCAGCGCGGTCTGCAGCTTGGTGTACTGGTCCTGGCCGGTGCCCGCGTTCGTCCACTCGATCTTGACGTCGGTGTGGGTCGCGTTGAACTGGTCGACGACGGCCTTGAACTCCGGGTACCAGGCCCACACCTTCACGGTGACCGTGCCGGTCGGCTTCGCGGCGGTGTCCGGCTTGTCGTCGCCGCTGCCGCAAGCCGCGAGCGTCACGGCGGTCGCCGTCGCCGCGATGGCCGCCACAACTGATCGCCGACTGACTCTCCGTGCACTAAAGTTGCCGATGTTCACTGGGTCCTCACAGACAAGTAGATGCGTATCCAGTTGATCAGTTCTGAGACCCACAGGGCTCAGAGCGCCGACCTCCGGTGCTGGCACATCGGGGGTCGGCCATTAGGCCGAACTAAGTTTCACCGTTGGTTGCTACGCTTTTGCAGCGCTGCAAAGCAAAGCATGCACGGGACCCTATAACGACGGCAAGGGGTAACCTGCCGGAAACTTGGGGCGGCCAGAGGGGGCAAGAATGCGTCGAGAAGTCACTCTGCGTGACGTCGCGGAGTTGGCCGGCGTCTCCAGCCGAACCGTCTCCAACGTGGTCAATGGTTATGCCAACGTCACGGAGCGTACGAGAGAGCGTGTTCAACGGGCGGTCGAAGAGCTCGGCTACCGACCCAACGTGCTCGCGCGGAACCTGGCACAGGGCCGGTCCGGCCAGATCGCGGTCGTCGTGCCGTACCTGGACACCCCGTACTTCTCCGAGTTGTTGCAGAGCGTGATCCGCGCGGCGCGGGTCAGCGGCTATAACGTTTTGATCGACCAGACCGACGGCGACCCCGAGCACGAGCGGGCGTTCATCGCCGACGGGTCACGCCGGCTGCTCTTCGACGGGGTCATCTTCAGCCCCCTCGGCCTCGACCAGCAGGCGCTCGCCAACCGCGACCACAGGTTGCCCCTGGTCATACTCGGCGAGCGGTCCAGCGACGGCAGCTTCGACCACGTCGGGATAGACGATGTGGCGGCCTCCCGGCAGGCCACCGAGCATCTGATCGACCTGGGCCGGCAGCGGATCGCGGCGATCGGCGACCAGCCCTACGCCACCGGCGAGGCGGCCCAACGGCGCACCCGGGGCTTCCGCGAGGCGCACGCGGCCCGCGGGCGCACCCCCCGGGAAGACCTGATCATCAGCACCCCCCGGTTCAACCGGCCGGACGGCGCCCGGGCCATGGAGCATCTGCTGGACCTGGCGGAGCCTCCGGACGCGGTGTTCTGCTACAGCGACCTGGTGGCGCTCGGGGCGATCCGGACGCTTCTGTCGCGGGGGCTGCGCGTGCCCGAGGACGTCGCGGTGGTCGGCTACGACGACATCGAGGACGGGCGGTTCTCCAACCCGACGATCACCACGATCTCGCCGGACAAGGAGATGATCGCGGCCACCGCGGTGGAGCGGCTGCTGCTGCGTATCAGCAACCCCACACCACCCGCCGGGCTGGAGCTGCGCGCGCCGCACAAGCTGATCATCAGGGAGAGCACGGCCGGGCGTACGCCGAACGCCCAGTGATCGTGGATCACCGGGCGCCGTGGGACGGCTGGCCTCAGTCGATCGTCACGGTGAACCCGGTGACCTCGCTGACCCCGGCCGCCCCGACCGGGTAGACCGCCCCGCGCAGGGTGCGGCTGTCCGGCCAGGCGATGGAGATCATCGGCGACGTCTTGCCCGAGACGTCGGCCAGCTCCTGCTCCTTCAGCACCTTGCCGTCGGTGACCCGGATCAGGGCGACGACGGGGCGCAACCCGGCGCCGGTGTCCCGGTCGTAGGCGACCGCGAGGGTCCTGCTGTCCGGGGAGAGCCGCATGTCGGTCACCGCGATGCAGCCGGACGCGGTCAGCGGGATCTCGGCCACGAGATCGACGCCGGTGATGTCGTACACCCGGGGCACGCACTCGTCCCGCATCCGGGACACCGCCACCCAGCCACCGGACATGTCGCTGTGCCGGAGATCGCCGTAGACCTGGCCGAGGCCGAACGCCGGCCTTCCGGCGATGAGCTCCTCATGCCCGGTGGCCATGCTGTGCATGAACAGGCCGGCCGGCCGCCACAGGTAGGCGACGTCCTCCCGGGCGGTCAGCAGCATGACCGGTTCGCCCTTCTTGCGTACGTTCCGCTGGACCCGGACCCGGCCGTCCGGGTCGGTCCCCACGAGCCGGTATTCGAGCCCCGGCACGTTCGGGCCGTCCTCGCGCTTCGTTCCCGGTTGGGTGTCGTGTGAGCCGAAGGCGACCACACCACCGCTCGGCAGCACCACCACCCGCTCCCAGTTCCGGGCGCCGACCACCGGATGACCGATCAGGTTGCCGTCCGGCAGCAGCTCCCCGACCGCCGTCTCACCGCCGAGCCGCACGGTCGTCCCCCCGGAGCCCCGATAGTCGCCGGCGGCCGCCGGTAGGAGGAGATGCTGGCCCGGCGGCTCGGCGCCCGGGCCGGAGCTGATCGGCGCGTCGGGGCTGACCCCCGGTTCTGCGCTGCTCGCCGGAGCGAGCACCCCCGTGCCCGTGGACGGTCCCGGCTGTCGCTGGATCGCCACCCCCGCCACCGCACCGGCGAGCACCGCCACCACCGCGGCGGCGGAGACCGCGGCCCGCCGGTTGCGGCGACGGCGGGCCCTGCGGTGGATGTCGGCGAGGTCGCCCGGGTAACCCCGTGCGGCGTGCGCCGCCACCCGGACCGCCTCGCTCACGTTCTGCGGAATCCCTTCCATGTCTCAGTCCTCGCTGTTCAGCTCGTGCCGGAGGGTGGCCAGACCGCGGGAGAGACGGCTCTTCACCGTGCCCTCGCTGATGCGCAGGGCCACCGCGGTCTCGGCGGTGGAGAGGTCGAGCAGCACCCGGCAGGTGATCACGGCTCGCTGCGGCGCGGGCAGCTTGGCCAGCGCGTCCTGAGCCACCACCGAGCCGTCCGGTGGCCGCAGATGCGGGTGGGCGGCCTCGTCGGCCGGCGGGCGCTCCCTGCGGACCTTGCGCCACCACGACGTCGCCCAGTTGAGCGCCACCCGGAAGACCCAGCCGGCCGGATTGTCCAGCCGGCTCACCGTCGACCAGCGGGCACAGGCCCGGGACATCGCCTCGGCCACCGCCTCGGCGGCCAGGTCGTCACGGCGCAGGGTGACCACGAGAGCCCGGTAGACCCGGTCGGCGTTCGCCCGGTAGAAGGCTTCGAAACCGTCGTGTTCCGGGAGAGCCGCCGCGTGGGTCAGCGCTGTCTGTACCGCCATGACCGATACACGCGTGAGGGCACCGATCGGTTCCCGGTCAATCCTGGGACTTCTCCTCGGGAGTGGTCAGGCCGGACTGCTCGTCGTAGTCGGCCCACTCCAGCAGGGCGTCCAGGGAGTGCGCGTGGTCGTCGATGGCGGCGTGCAGGTCCCCCAGCTCGGCGAAGCGCGCGGGCACCGTACGAATGGTGAAGTCTCTCGGGTCCAGATCTTGAATCTCGTCCCAGGTGACCGGGGTGGAGACGGTGGCGGTGGGCACGCCACGGACCGAGTAGGCGCTGGCGACGGTGTGGTCGCGCGCGTTCTGGTTGTAGTCGATGAACAGCGCGGACGGGTCGCGGTCGCGGCGCCACCAGGTGGTCGTGACGTCGTCGGGGGCGCGCCGCTCCACCTCACGGGCGAAGGCCAGCGCGGCGCGCCGCACGTCGGAGAAGCCCCAGCTCGGTTCGATCCGCACGTAGACGTGCATCCCCCGGCCGCCTGAGGTCTTCGGATAGCCGGTGATCCCCAGCTCGTCGAGGAGCTCGCGGACCACGGTGGCGACCCGCTGGACCGTGCCGAACGGGCAGTCCGGCATCGGGTCCAGGTCGATCCGCCACTCGTCGGGCTTCTCGGTGTCGGCCCGCCGGGAGTTCCACGGATGGAACTCCACGGTGGACATCTGCACCGCCCAGATCACGTCGGCCGGTTTGGTCACGCACAGCTCGTCGGCGTGCCGGTTGTAGCGCGGGAACGTCACCCGCACCGTCTCCAGCCACGGCGGCGCGCCGTTGGGCACCCGCTTCTGGTGCACCTTCTCCCCGGCCAGGCCGTCCGGGAACCGGTGCAGCATGCACGGGCGCTCACGCAGCGCGCGGACGATCCCGTCGCCCACCGCCAGGTAGTACTCGACCAGGTCGAGCTTCGTGACGCCGAGCTCCGGGAAATAGACGCGGTCCGGGTTGGAGACCCGGACGTCGTAGTCGCCGACTTCGATGGTGGTGGCTTCACCGGCCATGACCTGAACCTATCCCAACCAGGCGTCGTCCATGTCCCGAAGAAGGGTGTCGCCGGAGTCGAGCAGGTCCAGCATGGGGCCGATCCGGGGCAGCTCGTGGGTGACGAAGTACCGGGCGGCCAGCCGCTTGCCCTGGTAGAAGTCGCCCTCCCCGCCCTCGGCGGCGAGGAGCTGCTCCAGCCAGAGCCAGGCGATCACGAGGTGGCCGGCGGCGTCCAGGTACGCGGTGGCGTTGACCAGGGCGCTCGACGGGTCGCCGGTCGCCCAGAGCTTGGCGGTCGTCGCGGCCAGCCGGTCGGCGGCGCTCAGCACCGGGCCGCCCAGCTCGGCCGGCGCCTTCGACGCGGTGGCCCGGATCCGGTCGAGCAGCAGACCCAGACCGGCGCCGCCCCGCATGGTCACCTTGCGGCCGAGCAGGTCGAGGGCCTGGATGCCGTCGGTGCCCTCGTGGATCGAGTTGAGCCGGTTGTCCCGGTAGAACTGCTCGACCGGGTACTCCCGGGTGTAACCGTAGCCGCCGTGGACCTGGATGGCGTGGTCGTCGGCGAGCCTGCACCACTGCGACGGCCAGGCCTTCACGATCGGGGTGAGCACGTCGAGCAGCAGGTCGTTCTCCGGCGACGGCTCGTCCAGCAGCTTCGCCGCGTAGAGGACCAGGGCGAGACCGCCTTCGACGTACGACTTGGAGGCCAGCAGCATCCGGCGGACGTCCGGGTGCTCGACGATCGGCACCGGCGCGGCCAGCGGGTCCTTGCCGCTCACCGGGCGGCCCTGGAGACGTTCCCGGGCGTACGCGAGGGCGTGCAGGTATCCGGTGTAGCCGAGGGCCACCGCGCCGGACCCGACGCCGATCCGCGCCTCGTTCATCATGTGGAACATGTAGGCCAGGCCGCGGCCCTCCTCACCGACCAGCTCGGCGGCCGCGCCCTCGAAGGCGAGCACCGCGTTGGTGGTGCCCCGGTAGCCCATCTTGTGGTTGAGCCCGGCCAGGACGACGCCGTTGCGCTCGCCGGTCTCCAGGTTCCGCTTCGGGACGATGAACAGCGACAGGCCCTTCACCCCGGCCGGCGCGCCCTCCACCCGGGCCAGCACCAGGTGGATGATGTTCTCGCTCAGCTCGTGGTCGCCGCCGGAGATCCACATCTTGCCGCCGTCGATCCGGTAGGTGCCGTCGGCCTGCGGGGTGGCCTTCGTCGTCACGTCGCTGAGCGACGAGCCCGCCTGCGGCTCGGAGAGGCACATGGTGCCGGTGAACCGGCCCTCGATCATCGGGTGCACGTAGCGCCGGATCTGCTCCTCGGTGCCGTGCGTGAGCAGCAGGTGGGCGTTGCCCGCGGTGAGCATGGCGTAGGCCGAGGTGGCCGTGTTGGCGGCCTGGAACCAGAGGAAGCAGGCCCGCTGCACCACGTGCGGCAACTGGAGGCCGCCGTGCTCGGCGTCCATGCCGGCGGCCGGGAGCCCGGACTCGGCGAAGACCCGCAGCGCCCGGCTCACCTCCGGGATGATCGTGACCTTCTCGCCGTCGAAGGTCGGCTCGGTCAGGTCACCGGCCCGGTTGTGCGGCGCGAAGTCGCGCTCGGCGATCTGCTGGGAGACGTCGAGAAACGCGTCGAACGTCTCCCGCGAGTGCTCGGCGAACCGCTCACGGGCCGTCAGCGACTCGGCGCCGAGCCACTCGTACAGCAGGAAGTCGAGGTCTCGCCGGGAGAGGACCTTGGACACCGCAGCCACCACCGTTCATCCGGAAACTTCGTGCACCCAGTGTGCACGAAGTTTAGTCCGGCGCGCGGTGCCGTCCCACCCGGGCCACCGTGCCGGCCGGGACCCGCCGGGAGTGCTTGATCTCGTACATGGCGTGGTCGGCGGCCCGCAGGGCCTCGTCCGGGTCACCGGCGGCCGGGGCCAGGTGCACCCCGACGCTGGCGCCGATCTGGATCTCGTGCCCGTCGATCCGGAACGGCAGCCCGAGAACGTACCGCAAGCGGTTGCTCATGGCGTCGACGTCCCCCGGGTCGACCACCCCGGGCATCAGCATGACGAACTCGTCGCCACCGACCCGGGACAGCACGTCGGTGGAGCGTACGCACGCGCTGAGCCGGTCCGCCACCTGGCGCAGCAGCTCGTCGCCGACCTCGTGCCCGTGCGCGTCGTTGACCGGCTTGAACCCGTCCAGGTCGACGAAGAGCACCGCCACCGCGTCGGACCGCAGCGACGAGTGGAGCTTGTCCTGCATCCGGCGCCGGTTGGGCAGGCCGGTCAGCGGGTCGTGCTGGGCCTCGTGCTCCAGCCGCTCCTGGAAGGCCCGGTTCTCCGAGATGTCCCGGGCGTTGATCACCACGCCGCTGAGAGCCGCGTTGTGCATCTGGTTGGAGGCGGTGAAGTCGAACCAGCGGTACTCGCCGTCGGCGGTCCGGGCCCGGCACTGCAGGCGCAGCACCCCGGACGCGTCGGCCAGCAGGGTGGTCAGCCCCTCGCGCATCTGCTGCTGGTCCTCGGGGTGCACCACGTCGAAGACGCTGTGCCCGGTCCGCGAGCCGGGCGCGAAACCGAGCACCGACGTGGTGCTGGGGCTGCTGAAGACGATCCGGCCGGATCCGTCCAGGACCGACACCAGGTCCGGGGCGTGCTGGAAGAGCGCCTGGAACCGTTCGTCGGCGCGGCGCCGCTGGATCTGCGTCCGGTAGCCGAGGAGGGTGATTCCCACCACACCGATCGCCAGCATGGCCAGCAGGGTGAGGTTGAGGGTCTGGCTGCGGCTGTAGACGGCGCCGTCGAAGGAGGCCTGGGTCTGCGTCCGCACATAGGACCAGTCACTGGCCAGCCCACCGACCACCACCGCGATCATGTCCCGGCCGTTCTCGGTGTACTCGACGAACTGGGCCTTTTCGCGGTCCAGCCGTGCTTTGATTTCCGGGTGTACGACCTCACCGACGAGCGTGTCGTCGCTGGCCGCCCCGACGCGCCCGGCGGTGTCGACGATCATCGTCTTGTGGGTCGTGCCGCGCAGCTCGCGGATGTAGTTGTGCAGCGGGGTCTGTCCCACCTCGTTGAGACCGATCAGGTAGCCGACCGGGCCACCACCCACCGAGACCGGGATGCCCACCGCGGCCACGTAGGTGTTCCCGGCGTTCATCACGCCGGAGAACCCGTACTTCTCGCTCTTGATCTGCTTCCACAGCGGCTCCCAGGCGGCGTCCTTCTGCGCCGGGAGGCCGCTGGTCCGGCTCGCGGTCAGGAAGTTCCCGTCGAGATCAGTGGTGATCATCCCGTACTGGAAGGTGGTGCTCTTCTTGGCGGCCACAGCGAGAGAGGTGCGGTCCTTGGCGTCGTCGGCGGCCAGGCGGACTGCGATCTGGCCGAGGAGGAGCGTGAGCTCCCGCACCGAGTTCTTCTGGAGCTGGCCCGTAAGGGTGCCGTTGTTGGTGCCGAGCGCGGTGGTGTCGTTCTGATGCACCGTCTCGACCGCCTTGACGGTCGAGCGGTTGACCAGAATGCCGACGACACCGGCACCGGCCAGCAGTAGCACGCTGACCAGCACCGCGATCCAGTTACGCAGCCGCATGAAGTCCCTCCTCACCGCTTGTCATCGGCAACCGGCGGCCCGGCTGAACGAACCTGAGCGGCCGGAATTCAGGGGGAAATGGGGCGGCGCTCAGTGGCATAGACCCCCGATGATGGAGAGGAACGTGCCGGGTTGCTTCCGTCACCCCGGGCACGAGGCCGGCCGCGACGAAACGGAGCACCGGATGCGCAGACAGGTGGTGGCGTCGCCGACAGGCTGGCTGGCGCCCTTCCGTGGCCGGATTCCCGTCCCGCGCCTTTCACCCGGGCAGACCCCTCCACACACCACCGAGCCATCGCTCACCCCGGCCCGGCGGCGCATCGTGCGTTCCGGCCTCAGCCTCACCGGCGCCGCCTTCGCGGCCGTCTTCTACTGCCTCTCCTTCACCCCGTCCCTGCTGCCCCGGGCCTGGTCCCTCCAGGGCGTGGTGGCCGGGATCACCGCCGCCATGGGGTACGCAGTGGGCGCCGCCCTGGGAGCGCTGTTCCGCCGCGGGTGGCGGCAGCCCACCGCCCGGACCGTCCGGGTCGCCTGGAGCGTCCTGTTCGCCGTGGTGCCGCTGCTGGTCGTGGTCTTTCTCTGGCTGGGCACCCGCTGGCAGCGTGACCTGCGGATCCGCCTGGGCATGCCGCCGCCCGAGGAGCACGACGTGGTCCGCACCGTCGGGGTGAGCCTGCTCACCTTCGGCCTGCTGCTGCTGATCGCCCGGCTGCTCCGGCTGTCCACGCACGGGTGCGCCTGGCTCTTCCGGCAGTTCGTCCCGGCCCCGGCCGCCTGGTGCGCCGGCTCGGTGGTGGTGGCCCTGCTCGCGTACGGCGCCGTGGACAGCCTGCTGATCACCCAGATGTTCTCGATGGCCGACCGGTCGGCAGCCGTGGTCAACAGCGGGACCGGCGACGGCGTGCGGGTTCCGGAGTCGCCGCTGCGCTCCGGCGGGCCACGGTCACTGGTCTCCTGGGACTCGCTGGGCCGGCAGGGGCGGGCGTTCGTGGCCGGCGTCCCGACCGGCGAGCAGTTGACCGCCTTCGCCGGGCGGCCCGCCCTGGAGCCGATCCGCCTCTACGCCGGCCTCAGTTCGGCGTACACCGTCGAGGAGCGGGCCGACCTGGTGGTCCGGGAGATGGACCGGACCGGGGCCTTCGACCGGGCGGTGGTGGCGATCATCACACCGACCGGGACCGGCTGGGTGGACAGCAAGGTGCCCCGCTCCCTGGAGTACATGTATGCCGGCGACACCGCGCTGGTGTCCATGCAGTACTCGTACCTGCCGAGCTTCTTCGCCTTCCTGGGCGACCGGTCCGAGGTGGTGGACGCGGCCGACGCCCTGATCGGCGCGGTCCGCGAGCGGTGGGCGGCCATGCCGGTGGGCGAGCGGCCCCGGCTGCTGCTGTTCGGCGAGAGCCTCGGGACGTACGGGATGGAGAAGACCTTCGGCACCCCGCAGAGCCTGGTCGACGGGGCCGACGGCGCGCTGCTGCTCGGGCCGACCTTCGCGAACCCGGCGCACCGGGCGCTCACCGAGGGCCGCGCCGAGGGCAGCCCGGTCTGGGACCCGGACTACCCGGGCCTGGCCGTCGAGTTCGCCGACGACGCGGCCGAGCTGCGCACCCTGACCGGCCCCCGGCCCAAGGTGGTCTACCTCCAGAACGCGACCGATCCGGTGGTCTGGTGGAGCTGGGACCTGCTCTGGAAGCAGCCGGAGTGGCTGAACGGGCGGCGGGCCCCCGACGTCACTCCCGACATGCACTGGTACCCGGGCATCACCTTCTGGCAGATCAGCTGCGACCTGGTCTTCTCCAACAAGGTCCCGACCGGGCACGGCCACGTCTACAAGTCGGAGACGGTGGACGGATGGGCCACTATCGCTCCACCGCCGGGCTGGACGACGGCGGACAGTCTTCGTCTGCGGGCGCTGCTGGACGAATGAGGCCGGGCCGGTCGCCGAAACGGGCGTCCACCACGGCGGGCCGCTCGGGCACCGCGCCGGCGTAGGCCCGGACCGCCAGGCCGGCCAGGAAGGCGACCACCGACATGACCGCCACACCGGCCACGGCGCCCCGCCGGAAGTTTGATCGGAACCGGTCGTCCATCAGCGCACCTCCTGACGAAACCTCCCTCAATCGTGAATGCCGGACACATGGCTTCATACCCGGTTGTTCGGGCGACCCGGTACGGGTGACACCCGAAGGAGACCTCGCGACGTTAGTAACTGACGAGGGGCGCTGGAGGGAGACATCGATGGCCGAACCACCAAACGGGTTCCGGCGGATGCCCGGACAGCGGCCGCGCCCGGTGGCCCAGGGCATCGCCGCCATGATCGCCGCGGTCGCGGTGCTGGGCGGCGGCCTGCTCGCGAACCGTCTGCTGTCCGGTGAGGACGACCAGCGGCCACCCGCGCCGTCCCCGAGTCCATCGAAATCCGCCGCTTGACCCGGTAGGTTCGGCGGACATGACGCCGCATCGAAAACTGTCCATAGCAGCGCTCGCTCTCGTCATGCTCGGCGGTTTCGGATTCACCCCGGACCGCGGGCCCTCCTGGCAGCTCACCGACACCGGGGTCACCGCCCGGTTCCGTGGTCTGGCCCCGGTCAGCGGGAAGGTCGCGTGGGCGGCCGGCTCCGCCGGAACCGTGCTGCGCACCGTCGACGGCGGTCGCACCTGGGCCTCGGTCGGGCCGCCCGAGGCCGCCGCGCTCCAGTTCCGCGACATCGAGGCGGCCGACGCCCGGCACGCGGTCGCCCTCACCATCGGCAACGGCGCGGACTCCCGGATCTACGCGACCGCGGACGGCGGCGCCACCTGGACCGAGACGTTCCGCAACGACGAACCGGCCGCCTTCTACGACTGCATGACCTTCCTGGACCGGCGGCACGGCCTGGCGCTGTCCGACCCGGTCGGCGGGAAGTTCCGGATCCTGGCCACCACCGACGGCGGCCGCACCTGGCAGGTCCGTCCCACCGACGGCATGCCGGACGCGCTGCCCGGCGAGTTCGCCTTCGCGGCCAGCGGCACCTGCCTGGTCTCGTCCGGCCGGCACGCCTGGTTCGCCACCGGCGGCGACGCCACCGCCCGGGTGTTCGCCTCCCGCGACGGCGGCCGGAGCTGGACGGTCACCGGCTCACCGGTGCCCAGCGGCCCGAGCGCCGGGATCTACTCGCTGGCGTTCCGGGACCCGCGGCACGGACTCGCGGTCGGCGGCGACTACGCGGCGCCCACGGCGGCGCCGGACGGCTCGGCGGTCACCCGGGACGGCGGCCGGCACTGGACCGTCTCCCGTACGGTTCCCGGCGAGTACCGGTCCGGGGTGGCCTGGCGTGGCCGGACCGCGCTGGCGGTCGGGCCGACCGGCAGCGACGTCTCCTACGACGGCGGGGTCACCTGGCGACGGTTCGACACCGGCAGCTTCGACGCGGTGGCCTGCACCGCGGACGGCTCCTGCTGGGCCTCCGGGCAGGACGGCCGGATAGCGAGGCTCAGCCGTTGAGATAGGCCAGGACGGCCAGCACCCGGCGGTGGTCGTCGTCCGACGGCGGCAGTCCCAGCTTCGCGAAGATGCTGTTGATGTGCTTGCTGACCGCCTTGTCCCCGACGAAGAGCTTGGTGGCGATCGCCCCGTTGGACCGCCCCTCGGCCATCAGCCCGAGCACCTCCCGCTCGCGGACGGTCAGGGCGGCCAGCGGCGGCTGGTGCCGGGCCAGGAGCTGGCCGACCACCTCGGGGTCCATCACGGTGCCGCCGGACGCCACCCGGCGCACCCCGTCGACGAACTGGGCCACGTTCGCCACCCGGTCCTTGAGCAGGTAGCCGACCCCGCCCCGGCGGTCGGTGAGCAGCTCCCGGGCGTAGAGCGGCTCGACGTGCTGGGAGAGGACGAGCACCGGCAGGCCGGGGACCGCGGTCCGGGCCGCGATGGCCGCCTGGAGGCCCTCGTCGGTGAAGGTCGGTGGCAGCCGGACGTCGACGACGGCCACGTCCGGCCGGTGCTCGACGAGGGCGGGCAGCAGGGACGGCCCGTCCTCGACGGCGGCCACCACCTCGAAGTCGTACGCCCGCAGAAGCCGGGTCAGACCGTCCCGGAGGAGGGCGAGGTCCTCGGCGATGACAACGCGCACGGCAGCTCCATGGTCACGACGGTCGGTCCGCCCAGCGGGCTGGACAGGCTCATCGTGCCATCGAAGGCGGCGAGTCTGCGTTCGATCCCCCGCAGTCCGGTCCCGCGGTCCGGGTCGGCCCCGCCCCGCCCGTCGTCGCTGACCCGCAGGAGCAGCAGGTCGCCGGTGTGCCAGAGCTCCACGGCGGCGTTGCCGGCGCCGGAGTGCCGGGTCGCGTTGGCCAGCGCCTCGGCGACCGCGAAGTAGGCGGCCGACTCGACCGGCGTGTCCAGCCGGCCGGGCAGCGCCGCGGTGACCGCGGCCGGGATCGGCAGGGCCATGGCCAGCGCCCGCACCGCACCCTCCAGGCCACGCTCGGCGAGCACCGGCGGATGGATGCCCCGGACCAGGTGGCGCAGCTCGTGCAGGGCGGTCGTGCTGTTCTCCCGGGCCTCGGCGAGCAGTTTGCGGGCGGTGGCCGGGTCGGCGTCGATGATCTCCTCGGCCAGCCCGATGGTCATGCCGAGCGACACCAGCCGGGCCTGGGCTCCGTCGTGCAGGTCCCGTTCGATCCGGCGCAGTTCGGCGGCCTGCGCGTCGACCGTGTCGGCCCGGGTGACGGTGAGCTGGCTGACCCGCAGGCTCAGTTCGGCGGCGCGGGTCGGGGCCAGGAAGAGCCGGGCCGTGTACGCCTCCGCCTGCCGCAGGTGGGGCGCCGCCGCCACGCCGATGGCCAGGATCGCCGCGCCCTGCGGCAGGGACAGGAAACCCTCGCCGATGGTGTCGATCGGCCAGATCACGCCGTAGCCGTAGCCGTCCACGCCGAGCGACACCCAGAGCGGGATGAGCAGGATGCCCTCCACCCCGTAGGCGACGATGCCCAGTGACACCAGCGCGAGGGCCAGCCCGGCGATCGCCCCGGGCAGCAGCCATGCCGCGTCCCGCCAGGTGGCCGGGTCGGTGACCAGCCACCGGTAGTGCCGGATGCCGCCCGGCACCGCCCGCTCCGGGCGCGGCCGGTACGGGCGGGCGATCGCCACGCGGTAGCCGGCCGCCAGGCGCCGGGCCAGGTCGGCACGCGCCCGGATCAGCATGGTCACCAGCGGCAGCAGCACCAGCCCGAGCCCGAGCACCGGGGTCAACACGAGCGACACCACGAAGAGCACGAAGAGCGGGATGTTGACGATGGCCAGGGGGACGGCCAGCGCCGCGCCCGCTACGGCGTGCAGGCCGTCGCGGATCCAGTCACGCGAGTCCATGCCCCCATCCTGGCCGTACGCCGCCAGGATGTCGGTAGTGCCAGCCCTACCGGACCAATGGGGGCTGACACTCCTGAACCGGTGGTGCCACGTTGGTTATCTGTAGGCATGACGACGACAGCCGAGACACGGTCCGGCAGCGACTTCGCCGAACTCAACCGCCGGATCAACGCCGCCGGCCTCCTGCGCCGCCGGCCCGGCCATTACGCCGTACGCCTGATTCTGGTGGCCCTCGCCTACCTCGGCGGCTGGACCGCGTTCGCCCTGGTCGGCGCCTCGTGGTGGACGTTGGCGGTGGCCGTCTTCCTGGCCGTCGTCTTCACCCAGGTGGGTCTGGTGGCACACGACCTCGCGCACCGGCAGGTGTTCCGCACCAACGCGCCGAGCGCCCGCGCCGGGCTGATCGCCGGGAACCTGGCGATCGGCATGTCCTACGGCTACTGGATGGACAAGCACACCAAGCACCACGCCAACCCGAACCACGACGACCTCGACCCGGACGTCAGCCCGGCCGCGCTGGTCTGGTCGGTGGAGCACGCCCGCGGCAAGGGCTTCCTGGTGCGCTATCAGGCCTGGTTCTTCTTCCCGCTGCTCACCCTGCTGGGGATGTCGCTCAAGCGGGACAGCGTCCGCGCGCTGCGTGCCGGGTCGGTCAAGCGGCGCGGCCTGGAGTCCGTGCTGATCGGGCTTCACTTCATCGGGTACGCCGCCGCGCTCCTGATCGTGCTGTCCCCGCTGCAGGCGCTGGCCTTCCTGGTGGTGCACCAGGCGCTGTTCGGTGTCTACCTGGGGCTCACCTTCGCCCCCAACCACAAGGGCATGCCGCATCCGGACGGCACCGAGGACTATCTCCGCAAGCAGGTCCTGACCTCGCGGAACGTACGTGGTGGGCGGTTCGTCGACGTGGTGCTGGGCGGGCTGAACTACCAGATCGAGCACCACCTGTTCCCGGCCATGCCGATGCCGAACCTGCGGGCGGCCCAGCCGATCGTGCGCGACTACTGCGCCGAGATCGGCGTGCCGTACGAGATGACCGGGCTGCTGGAGTCCTACCGGCAGGCCCTGCGGCACCTGCACGACGTCGGCGCGGAGTTGCGCGCGGGCCGGGCGTAGAGTCTGCGGGTGCGTGTCCGGAATCGACACCGGTTCGTAATAACTGAGCAGAATTCGGCTACCCCCCGCCGTGATCGACGTTACCGCTGGTAGTGACCTTGGTGAACCGACGGGGTACATAGCGTTTTCATGGGATTAAGGGATAAAGTGCCGCGGGTGAAGGTGACCTTGCAGGAGATCCGGGAACGGACCTACAAACCGGTCGACGCGTGGTGGACCGTGCTTCTGGTCGACCCCCTGGCGTCGCGACTGGTGCGTCTGGTGGCGCCGTACCGGTGGATCACGCCCAACATTCTGACCCTCGTCGCGTCGATCTTCGGCTTCGGCGCGGCCGCCTGTTTCGCCGTCGGTGAGCGGTGGTACCTCGTCGCCGGTGGAATCCTGTTCCACATCAGCTTCGTGGTCGACTGCATGGACGGCAAGATCGCGCGGCTGAACGGCACCGGGACGATGTTCGGGCAGTGGCTCGACTTCGTCCTCGACCGGGTCCGGGTCTTCATCATCGCCCTCTGCCTCTTCGGCGGTCAGTACGCGAAGACCGACAACGTCGCGTACCTCTGGCTGATGTCCGTGGCGATCTTCCTGGACCTGTTCCGCTACCTGAACAGCGCCCAGATGACCAAGGTCCGGAAGAGCATGAAGGACCAGATCACCGCGTACCTCGAGCCGGTGCGGGTGCAGGCCGAGCCGGCCGCCGCGATGGCCGAGCCGGTCGACGAGATGCCGGAACCCGCCCCGGCGCCCACCGGCGGCGGCTCGCTGAAGAACCGGATCGGCGCCACGCTGCGCCGCAACCGGATCCGCACGCACCTGATCAGCGGCATCGAGTACGAGATGACGGTCTTCATCATCGGCCCGATCACCGGCCTGATCTTCCCGGTCACCATCGCGATCGGCGCCGGCCTGCTCGCCTTCGAGGCGTTCCTCATCTTCAAGCTGTTCCGCGCCTGTCAGCAGTTCCCCGCCAAGCTGGCCGCCGCCCAGGCCGCCTACGAGGAGTTCGAGGCGGGCCAGGACGAGGCCCGGCGCATCCCTTCCACGGTCTGACACCCACGCGGTGACGCACCCCCGGCGGCCGGTCCGCCGGGGGTGCTCTCGTTCCGCCCGGCGGCCGGGCTAGATTGGCCCGATGCCACGACGCCGCCTGCTCCATCTCCTGGCGGTTCTGGCGATGCTGGGGCAGATGGCGTTCGCCATGGTCACCACGGCGGTCCAGCAGTCGCCGACCATCGACGAGCCGGTCTACGTGGCCACCGCCGAGGTGTACCGGCAGCAGCACAGCCTGCGCTACAACCCGGAGCATCCGCCGCTCGGCAAGCTGATCATCGCGGCCGGGACGGCGCTGGCCGGGGCCGAGCTGGACCCGGCCTACCCGGGCGACCAGACCCGGCTGGGCCGGCACCTGCTGTACGAGACCGGCAACAACCCGTTCCAGCTGATGCTCCTGGCCCGCCTGCCGGTCATCCTGCTCACCCTGCTCTTCGGGCTGGTGGTGCTGGCCTTCGCCCGGGACGTGGCCGGGCCGCTCGCCGGGCTGATCGCCCTGGCCCTCTACAGCTTCTCCCCCGACGTGATCGCGCACGGCTCGCTGGCCACCCTGGACGTGCCCGCCGCCGGGATGCTGCTGACCGCCTTCTGGCTGGCCTGGCGCGCCCGCACCCGGCCGGCGCTCTACGTGCCCCTGGCCGGGGCCGCTCTCGGCGCGGCGCTGGCGACCAGGATGAGCGTGCTCCCCGCCGTACCGTTGCTGGTGCTCCTGGCCGGGCTGTCGACCTGGCGCAACCGGACCGATCAGCGCGGCCGCCGTCTGTTGATCGCCGCGGGAGCGGCGCTGGGCGCCGGGGCCATCGCGGTGGCCGTGGTGTGGATCACCTACCTGATGGTGGATCCGCGGCTGCGCTGGACCACCCCGGCCGGCCTGGAGCAGGTCCACGAGCTGAAACGGCTGGCCGTGGACCTGTTGCCGTTCCCGCAGGCCTACCAGGACGGGATGCTGATCCAGTTCAAGTTCGAGAACCGGTCGTTCAACGGGTTCCTGCTGGGTGAGGCCTACAAGGGCTCGCCGTGGTATTACCTGCCGGCCGCGATCATGATCAAGACGCCGCTCGGGATGCTGGCGCTCTGGCTGGCCGGCGCGGTCACCATGATCGTGATCCCACGGCTGCGGGCCGCCGCGCTCTACGTGCTGCCGGTCTCCGCGCTGCTGGTGGCGGTCGGCATGACCGGGGAGCGGAACTACGGCACGCGCTACTCGATCTTCCTGCCCATGTTCCTGGCCGTGGCCGCCGGTACTGTCGCGCTGATCCGCCTCAGGTGGGCGCGGATCACCACGGGACTGCTGGTGCTCGCCGTGGCGGTCAGCTCGCTGCTGACGTTCCCCTACTACCTGCCCTACTCGAACGAGGCGTTCGGCGGGACGGACCGGACCCACCTGAACCTGCACGACGCCAACGTCGACTGGGGGCAGGACCTCGCCCGGCTCGGGCAGCGGCTGCGCACCGACCACCCGGGCGAGCAGGTGTGGCTCGTCTACAAGGGCTCCGGCGTGCCGGGGTACTACGGGATCGAGGCGCGTGATCCGTACGCCGTCCCCGACGACCAGGTGCGCGGGCTGCTCGTGGTCTCCGACTCGCGGGTGGCGCTCGCCGGGCCCCGGCTGAAGAGCTGGATCGAGAGCAGCACCGAGATCGGGAACGTCGGCCACTCGATCCGTATCTACCGGCGCTGAGATATTGAGGGTTACCGGCCGGTAATGCTTAGGTGGCACGATGACGCACTACGACATCGTGATCGTCGGCAGCGGCTTCGGTGGCAGCGTCAGCGCACTGCGGCTGGCGGAGAAGGGCTACCGGGTCGGCGTGCTCGAGGCCGGCCGCCGGTTCACCCCCGACACCCTGCCCAAGACCTCCTGGGACCTGCGCAACTTCCTCTGGGCCCCGCGACTCGGGCTGCGCGGCATGCAGCGGATCACCCTGCTCAAGGACATCATGGTGCTGTCCGCGGCCGGAGTCGGCGGCGGATCGCTGGTCTACGCCAACACCCTCTACCGGCCACCCGCGCCGTTCTTCGCCGACCCGCACTGGTCCGGGATCACCGACTGGGCCGCCGAGCTCGACCCCTTCTACGACCAGGCGTCACGGATGCTGGGCGTCACCGAGCAGCCCAGCATGACCGCCTCGGACGTGGTGATCCAGCAGGTGGCCGAGGACATGGGGGTGGGCCACACGTTCCGGCGTACCCCGGTCGGGGTGTTCTTCGGCGAGCCGGGGAAGACCGTGCCGGACCCGTACTTCGGTGGCGCCGGCCCGGACCGCACCGGTTGCGTCGAATGCGGCAACTGCATGATCGGCTGCACCGTCGGCGCCAAGAACCGGCTGGACGTCAACTACCTCTACCTGGCCGAACGCGCCGGAGCCGTGGTGCACCCGGACACCGAGGTCACCGCGCTGCGCCCGGACGGCGACGGCTGGCGGGTCCAGACCCGGTCCGGCGCCTTCACGGCCGGCCAGGTGATCCTCGCGGCGGGCGCGCTCGGCACCCAGCGGCTGCTGCACGCCATGAAGGACTCCGGTGTGCTGCCCGGGCTCTCCGGCCGGCTCGGCCGCCTCACCCGCACCAACTCCGAGGCCCTGCTCGGCGCGGCCACCAAGGACGTGCCGGAGCGGCCGTTCTCCGAGGGCATCGCGATCACCTCGTCGTTCCACCCGGACGCCGACACCCACATCGAGCCGGTCCGGTACGGCCCGCGCAGCAACGCCATGGGCCTGCTGTCGACGATCCTGGTGGACGGCGGTGGCCGGGTGCCGCGCCCGCTCCGCTTCCTGTGGCAGGCGCTGCGGCATCCGGTCGTCTTCGGCCACTCCCTGTCCGTCCGCCGGTGGAGCGAGCGCACCATCATCGCCCTGGTCATGCAGACCCTGGACAACTCGCTGACGGTCCGGCGCACCCGGCTCGGGCGGCTGACCACCACCCTCGGGCACGGTCGGGCCAACCCGGTCTGGATCCCGGTCGGCCACGAGGCGGTCCGGCGGATCGCCGACCGGATCGGCGGCTATCCCGGCGGCACCCTCGGCGACGTGGTCAACATCCCGCTCACCGCGCACATCCTCGGCGGCGCCACCATCGGCGAGTCGGCGGAGACCGGGGTGGTGGACGCGTACCACCGGGTCTTCGGGCATCCCGGCCTGCACGTGATCGACGGCTCCACGGTCCCGGCGAACCTGGGCGTGAACCCGTCCCTCACGATCACCGCCCTGGCCGAACGGGCCACCGCCCTCTGGCCCAACAAGGGCGAACCCGACCGGCGCCCGGCCCTCGGCGACACCTACCGCCGCGTCGACCCGATCCCGCCGCACTCCCCCGCGGTCCCGGCCCACGCCCCCACAGCCCTCCGCCTGATCCCCCGCCCCCGCTAATCCACTCGACCCCGCCCACGGAACACCCCACCCACTCCTACGGCGGTGCACTCAACGTCCCCCGCAAAACGCCGCCGGTGTCGAGGCAAGTGATTTGCCGACGCAGCGGGGTGTGCTGCGGCGGGAAATCACCTGCCTCGACACCGGTTACAAGGCGTTTTGCCGCGGAGCGAAGCGGAGCCAGTGTTACAGCACCGGGGCATCCGTCCACAGCTGGCGGGAGCGGCCGGAGAGGGCCTCGAGGAGGCCGACGGCCTGGCTGTCGGTGAGGCCGGCCACGAAGTCGATGACGGCGCGGCCGCGGGCCTGGGTCAGACGGTTCGGAGTCTCCGCGGGGAGCTCGGCCTCGGCCAGTTCGACCAGGTCGCGCAGGCGGGGTGGCAGGCGCTGTTCCTCGTCGGGATCGGTGAGCCAGGCGAGCAGGGCCTCCACCAGGGAGGACAGCAGCCGCCCCTGGCCACGCTGGTGGAGGGCCAGGTCGGGTCGTTCGAGGACGAAACGGTTCTGGACGAACTTGAGGATCTGCACCTCGTGCCACTGGGCGCGGGCCAGCTGGACGTGACCGCTGCGGACGGCCGGCTGTTCGATCAGCTCGGCCGATTCGACGAGGCGGCGGGTCCAGTTCGCGGAGAAGGCGGCGACCCGGGCCTCGGCCTCCAGGGAGCCGTCGAAGGGCCGGGCCAGGAGGCCGTCGACGAGTTCGGCACGGACCAGCTCGACGGCCCCGGCGAAGGCGTCGTCGTCGGCGATCCAGCCGTCCTTGCGGTGCAGTTGGCGGCGCAGCGACTCGATGGCGCCGCCGGCCCGGTTCAGGTCGGTCTCCTTGCCCCAGCGCTGCCAGGTCATCAGCTCGGTGGCGACCAGTCCCTGCTGGAGCACGCCGAGACGGTGCACGTCCTCCAGGTCGTGGATGGCGTACGCGATGTCGTCGGCGGTGTCCATGACGGACGCCTCGACGGTCTGCTGCCAGTCGGCGACCCGTCCGGCGAACGGCGCCCGGGCGGCCCGCACGTCGGCGATCTCGGTCGAGTAGGCGCCGAACTTGAGGGAGCCGCCGTCCGGGTCGTCGGGCGGCGCGGCGGCGCCGCGCGGCGGCGGGTCCATGAACCGCGGGTGCGGGTCCGGGTGGGTGCGCCGGGTCCACGGGTACTTGAGGATCGCCGCCCGGACCGCGTTGGTCAGGTTGAGCCCGATCGTCGCCTGGCCGCGGATCTCGGTGCTGGTCACGATCCGGTACGACTGGGCGTTGCCCTCGAACCCGTCCGGCAGCCCGAGCCGGTGCCTGGCCAGCCGGTCCAGCACCCGCTCGCCGAGATGCCCGAACGGCGGGTGCCCGAGGTCGTGGGCGAGCGCCGCCGCCTCGACCACGTCCGGGTCGCAGCCGCCCAGCTTCTCGGCGAGATCCGGGCCTGCGGCCCGCAGCCGGTCGGCGATGGCCCGGCCCACCTGCGCCACCTTGAGGCTGTGGGTGAGCCGGTTGTGCACCAGCAGGCCCGCCCCGCCGGGGCTGATCACCTGAGTGACCTCGGCGAGACGGGCCAGGAAGGGCGAACTGACGATCCGGTCCCGGTCCACCCGGAAGGGATTCGACGCCAGGTCACCGGGGGCGACCAGACGGTCACCGAGGAGGCGCTGGGCACGCGGATCATCCATGCCCGAAAACTTACCGGGAGAGAATCAGCGGGACTGGAGGGCGTCCAGAGCGACGGCCATGGCCACCACGAGGCGGCGGTCCAGGGCCGGGTCGTGGATGCTGACCTGGTACGTGTCCCGCAGCCCCCACTTGCGCACCACCGAGAAGGCCGGCCGGCCCTGGATGGTGAAGTCGAAGTGGTAGGGCAGCCACGACAGCGAGTCCACGAACCGCCGCAGGATCGCCACCCACTGGTTGCGCTCCTGGCCGGTGATCTCGCCGTAGCCGGGCTGTTCGAGGACCCAGGTGGACCGGAACAGCGAGGCCGCGAAGCTCTTGCGGAACAGGCCGATGGGCTGCCCGTTCACGTCGGTGACATCGTAGGTGGCACCGAGGTCGATGACCTGGCGGGCCTTGAAACCGAGCAGTGGGGTCTGCTTGGTGTCGTCGGTGTAGAGGGTCACCTGCTCCTTGAACGCCAGCCGCTTCTGCTGGGCGAAGGCGAGGATTCCCGCCTCCCCACCGGTGGCCGGGTCGACGGAGTGGACCTCGTACTGGTTGACCATGAGACGGATCCGCTGGCGCACGATCAGGTGCTGCTGCGTTTGAAGGGTATCGAGCGTCACCGCGGCAGTGTGTCATACCCGTCACTTACTGAGTGGAGGCTGAGGCCGGCGCTGGCAGTCGGCGACCGGGGCAGGTCAAACTGGGTCACATGGCGAAGCGAAGGCGTACCCGTACCGTGATGGCTCTGGCGCTGGGCGCCGCGGCGGTGTGGGCCGCCCGCGACATTCCGGCGCAGCTCGGCGCCCGGGCGCGGGGCGCCCGGCTGGCCCGGGTCCAGACGTCGCCGCAGTTCTCCGGTGGGAAGTTCCGCAACACCGTGCCGGCCTCCGAGGTGACCGCCGCGTCGATGCCGCGGCTGGCCGCCGCGGCGCTGACCGGCCGCGAGGCGCGGCGTCCGCATCAGCCGGTCCCGGTGCTCGCCCCTCCGCCGGGCGGCGACGCCCAGGGTCTGCACATCACCTGGTATGGACACTCCTCCGCGCTGATCGAGATCGAGGGCCGGCGGGTGCTGCTCGACCCGGTGTGGAGCGAGCGCTGTTCCCCGTCCCGGCTGGCCGGCCCGCGCCGCCTGCACGAGCCGCCGGTCGCCCTGCGGGAGCTGCCGCCGATCGACGCCGTGGTGATCTCCCACGACCACTACGACCACCTCGACATGGCCACCGTGCAGACGCTGGTGGACCTCCAGGCCGCCCGCTTCCTGGTGCCGCTCGGGGTGGGCGCGCACCTGGAGCGCTGGGGCGTCCCGCCCACCCGGATCGTGGAGCTGGACTGGGACGAGCGGGCCACGGTCGCCGGGGTGGAGTTCACCGCGACGCCGGCCCGGCACTTCTCCGGCCGTGGCCTGGGCCGTGACGAGACGCTCTGGGCGAGCTGGGTGATCGCCGGCCCGACCCGGAAGGTGTTCTACTCCGGCGACACCGGCTACTTCCCCGGCTTCGCGGCGATCGGCGCCGAGCACGGCCCGTTCGACGCGACGCTGGTCCAGGTGGGTGCGTATGGGGACGCCTGGCCGGACATCCACATGACCCCGGAGGACGGCGTCGCCACCCACGTGGACGTGGACGGCGGCCTGCTCATCCCGGTGCACTGGGCCACCTTCAACCTGGCGCTGCACGACTGGGCGGAGCCGGCCGACCGGGTCTGGAGTGAGGCCAAGGCCCGTGGGGTTCGGCTGGCCGTCCCGCGCCCGGGCGAGCGGGTGGATGTCGACAACCCGCCGCCGGTCGACGGCTGGTGGCAGCAGATCGCCTAGAAGCTGTCCGGCAGGGCGATGCCGAAGCGGGCGCAGAGCAGCGGCACGTCGTGCCGGTCGGCGGCCCGGGGCGGGTAACCGGTGTGCCAGCGGACCGCCCACTCCGGGACCTCGCAGCGCACCGGCTGCCCGTCGATCACGCCCTGCCCGTTCAGCGCCGCGGCCGGGAAGGTCACCCCGCCGACGGGCGAGCCGAAGTGCAGCCGCCCGTCCGGGAACCGTTCGTACAGGTGCAGGTCGACGCGGAGCCGGGCGCCGTCGTGCAGCACGAAGTTCCACGGGCGGTCGCCGGGCCTCGGGAAGATGCGGTCGACGCCGCGGCCGGCCAGCGCCCGGAACAGCCACTCCAGGTGTGCCGCGGGGGCCCACAGGTCGAGGTCGGAGTGTTCCCGGGTCTGTTCGCCGAGCAGCGCGTCGACCGCCCAGCCGCCGCTGAGGCAGACCTCCACCCGGTGCGCTTCGAGGGCGTCGAGGATCGCGGTGACGTCCCCGGCCGCCACGACGTGCCGCCCCGCCATCCGTCCTCCCGATGTCCGAGAGGCTCAGGTTTTCGCAGCGGTGGCGTCCCCGGCCATAGGCTTTTCGGCCGGGACGCAGACCCGGACCGCGGACGGGACCACCTTGGCGGAGAACTTCTTCGTCCTGCTCCGGGCGCCACCGTCGAGTTCGTACTCCAGTTTGGAGCCGAGTTCGACGTCGATCCGGCGGGCGCGGGTCATCCGGACGAATGGTGAGTGGTCGGAGCGGGTGACCGCCATGGTGCCGAGCGCGCGGGCCCACTGGAGGGCGTTCTGGGCGGTGGCGACACCGACGTCGAGCCAGCCGTCGTCCGGGGACGCGTCGTCGAAGGCCCGGATGCCGCCGGTGATGGTGCCCACGTTGCCGATCAGGACGCAGCTGGCCTCGTCGTCGAACCAGTCGGTGCCGTCCACTTCGATCTTCACGCGCGGAGCCTCGCCGTTGACGTGGCGCAGGCCGGTCCAGACGTACGACAGTTTGCCGAGCCGGTCCTTCAGCCCGCCGTCGGCGTCCTTGATCATGGCGCCGTCGAAGCCGACGCCGGCCATCACGGCGAAGTGCTCGCCGGCGATCCGGCCCAGGTCGAGCCGCCGGTGCTCGCCGGTGAAGGCGATCTCGACGGCCTTCTCCAGGTCCTCCGGGATGCCGAGGTTGCCGGCCAGCAGGTTGCCGGTGCCGGCCGGCATGATCGCGACCGGGATCCGGCCGCCGCCCTTCTCCCGGGCCAGTACGTCCAGGGTGCGCTGGACCATGCCGTCGCCGCCCCAGACGACGAGCAGGTCGGCGCCGTCCCGGATCACCTCACGGACCCGTTTCGGCGCCTTCCGGCTCTTCGGGACCTCATGCCAGATCAGATTCTCGACGCCGCGGCCGGTGAGCAGGCGGCGCAGCTCGTCGAGCCCACCACCGAGGCTCTTCCGCTGGTGGGCGACGACGGCGATCGTGCGAGGGGTGCGCATGACGCCGCCGTTACCCGGTCCGGCGGAAATCCAATCAGCGGGCTCAGCGGAACCCGAAACGGCGGCGCTTCTTCCGGCCGAACAGCGTCTGCGCGGTGTCGGCGCCCTGCCGCAGCAGGCGCGACGCCCGGTTCGGCCCGCGCCGGCGCTCGACCGCGGCGCTGAGCCTCCGGGCTCCCGCGGCGCCGAGCGGCACGAGAATGGCGGTCAGGATCACTTTGCGAGCGAAGGTCCAGATCATGCTGTTCGCTTACCCATGAACGGTGATCAGTTCACGGTCTCCCGCATACGTTGTTCGGCGGCCGCGCTGCGGATCACCATGAGCCGCAGCTCCAGTTCGTCGGCGACGATCGAGGCCAGGTGCTGGAGGGCGGTGAGCTGCCGCGGGTTCGCCTCCCGGGGCACGCTGTCGATCACGTTGACGGTGCCGAGGCGGTAACCGTCGTGGGTGCGGATCGGTGCGGCGGCGTAGAAGCGCAGGCCCAGCTCACCCCGGACCAGGGGGTGCTCCAGGGTGCGCGGGTCCACGGCGGCGTTGTTGATCACGTACACGTCGTCCTGCGCGATCACCGAGGCGCACAGGCCGGGTTCCTTGCCGATCTCCCGGACGCCGGTCAGGCCCTGGCAGGCGGCCAGCCACACCCGGTCCTGCTCGACCAGGGACACCGTGGCGATCGGCGTGCCGAAGAGGGCGCCGGCCACGAAGGCGATCCGGTCGTACGCGTCCTCGACCGGCTGGTCCACCAGCCGGTAGCGGCGCACCGCCGCGAGCCGGGCCTGCTCCCGCGGGTCGGCGTTGTCCAGGTACTCGTAGGCGTTCGACGACTCTGTCATGCATCGAAGCCTATTGCCGCGCGTGGTGATCCGTCGCACACCAGGTCAGTCGGCGTCGATGGACTCTGCCAGGGCGCGGACCCGGACCCGGGTGATGGCCCGGCCGGTCACCTCGGTCACCTCGGCGGTGAACTCGGGCAGGGTCACCACCTCCCCCGGCTCGGTCGGGATGTGCCCGAGCGCGGCCAGCACCATCCCGGCGATCGTGGTGTAGTCGCCCTCCTCCGGCGGGTTGCCGCGGAACCCGACGTCGGGCAGGTCGTGAATGGGGAACGAGCCGGGCATCAGCAGGGCGCCGTCCGGCTCCCGTACGGTCGAGGCGACGTCCCGGTCGGTCTCGTCGTAGATCTCCCCGACGATCTCCTCGACCAGGTCCTCGATGGTGACGATGCCGTCGATGGCGCCGCGCTCGTCGACGATCAGGGCGAGCGGCTGCCGTTCCGCCCGCAACTGCATGAGCGCGTCGGAGACCCGCAGCGTCTCCGGCAGGAACAGCGGCGGCCGGGCCACGTCGTCGACCGGGCCGTCGGCGCCGACCAGGTCCCGCAGATGCACCACGCCGATCACATCGTCCAGTCCGGCTTTGCCGATCACCGGCGCCCGGGAGTGTCCGCTGTCGATCAGGATGCGCAGCGCCTCGGCGGCCGGCCGTCCGCTGGGCAGGGTCAGCACGTCGCGGCGGGGCACCAGGATCTCCCGCATGATCCGGTCGGCGATCTCGAAGGCGCCGGTGATGATGGTCCGCTGCTCGGCGGAGATCTCCTGCTGGGCGGCGACAAGTTCGCGGATCTCCTCGGCGGTGACCTCGTCCCGCCGGGCGTGCGGGTCGACGCCGGCCAGGCGCACCACCCCGTCGGTGGCCCTCCCGAGCAGCCAGACGGCCGGGCGGGAGAAGTTCGACAGCTGGTCGAGCGGCCGGGCCACCAGCAGCGCCCAGCTCTCGGCCCGCTGCATGGCGATCCGCTTCGGCGCCAGTTCGCCCAGCACCAGCGTGACGAAGGTGAGCGCCACGGTCGTCAGGAAGGTGGCCGCCGGCTCGGCCGCGGTGCCGGCGAAGCCGAGCTGGCCGGCCAGCGGCTTCGACAGGTAGAGGGCGACCACGGCGGAGGCCAGGAAGCCGGCCAGCGTGATGCCGATCTGGATGGTGACCAGGAAGCGGTTGGCGTCCCGGGTGAGCCGGGCCAGCACCCGCCCGCGGCGGGATTCCCGCTCCAGGCGCTGGACCTGACCCTCCCGCAACGAGATGAGGGCCATCTCGCTGCCGGTGAGCACCGCGTTGACCAGGATCAGCAGAAGCACCAGGAGGATCGGCACACCGACGCCACCCATCAACCCACCCTCCGGGACAAAACGCACATTCGGTGAACACCGTAGCGGAGGGTGGCGTATCAGAACCGCGCGAACGACCGCAGCGGCATCCGGGGACCGAACTTCGGCGCCTGGATGCCACCCAGGGCGAGCAGGTCACAGACCCGGCCCCGGTGGCCACGGAACGGTTCGAGCAGCTCCAGCATCCGGGCGTCGGTGCCGCGCGGCTCACCGGCCAGCGCCCAGGCCACCGTGTTGGGGATGTGGAAGTCGCCGACGCTGACCGCGTCCGGGTCGCCGTAGGCGTACCGCACCGTCTCGGCGGCGGTCCACGGGCCGATCCCGGGCAGCGCGGTCATCCGGGTGGTCGCCTCGGCCGCGTCGGCGCAGCGCTCCAGCCGGTCCGCGACCCGCGCGACCCGCAGCAGGGTCTCGGTGCGGCGCTGCTCGACGCCGAACGGATGGAACTCCCAATAGGCGGTGGCCGCCACGGCGGCCGGGTCCGGTGGCAGCAGCAGACCGGCCGGGCCCGGCGCCGGCTCACCGAAATGCCGGCAGACCGCACGGTACGACCGGTGCGCCTCCTTGCCGGTGACCTTCTGCTCGAGGACGGCGCGGAGCAGTCGCGGGAAGACCTGTCCGGTGGCCGGTAGGCGTACCCCGGAAAAGGTCCTGGCCAGACGGGCGACCAGCGGATGCCGCGCAGCGAGCGTGGGCAGATCGCCCGGATTGTCGCGGAGACCGGCGATCGCGTCGGCCCGGTCGGCGGCCCATTCGGCGCCCGGCCCGTGACCGGTCGCGATCAGCTCCCCGGCGAGGCGGGCCAGGTGCAGCGAGGCGGGCCCGGCCGGGGTACGCATGGCGAGCCAGAGACCGTCCTCGCCGAGCCGCCCGCAGGGATCGTGTTTCGGGACCAGCAGTGGCCGCACCGAGACGGCGAAGGCGTAACGCTCGGGTGGGCGCAGGCGGCGAACGACTTCCACCGCGCCACTATGACACTCCGTAGGGGCAGACCGATGGCCCTGACCGTGCTCCGGGGTCAGGGCCATCGGTGTGGTGACCGGACGCCCGAGAATGTCCGGTCACTCTCTGCGGCGCCGAACCCGGTGGTGGCCGGGTGGCCCGCCGCGCTCTCGTCCAGCAGGGGGAAGGACGATCGCCGGACCGAAGGGGGGCCCGAACCGGGGTGGGAGACCCGGGTCCGGCTCGGTCCGGCGACGCGGCAGCGGCGTCCGCGGTCTTTCTCAGCCGCCGGTCAGCGGACCCGGATGCGGACCGAGTCGAAGGCCGGCGTCTGGTTGGCGCGCTCCATCATCGGGATACGGTGCGAACCGTCACCGGCCCACGAGGAGCACTGGAAGGTGCCCGACTGGGGCAGACCCGCCACCTGGATGGCAACGGTGTCCGGCTGCGCGCTGCCGAGGCGGTCCTCGGTCGCGACGAAGAACGCCGGGACCGGGTCCGGGGCGGGCGCCTGGTTCTGGCTGTCCAGGATCCGGCACGCGGTGTGGAAGTGACCGCGGACCAGGCCGCCCTGGAGCACGCTGGACTCCACGTAGTAACCACCCTGGCCGGCCGCGAGGAACCGGTCCCGGATCAGGTTCCGGGTGCTCACCTGGAGGGTGAACGGGGTGTTCCGGTTGACCACCCGGGGCGCGCCGGTGATCAGCAGCGTCGGGTTGTTCGCGGCGGCGCCGACCTCACCGAACTCGGTCGAGACGCAGCGGTTGCCACGCTGGAAGCCGTCGTGCGCCTCCAGGTCGGAGGTCTCGCAGTTGTTGGTCAGGATGCCGAGCCCGGCGCCGGGCGGCGGCGTGGTGGCGGTGGGAGCGGGGTCCGGCTGGTCCCCACCCTGGTCGCCGCCGTTGTTGCCACCGTTGTCGCCGCCGTTGTTGCCGCCGTTGTTTCCGCCCTGGTTCTGGTCGCCACCACCCTGGTTCTGGTCGCCACCACCCTGGTTCTGGTCGCCACCACCCTGGTTCTGGTCGTCGGCGGGGGCGCTGGTCGCTCCGTCGGCGGGGGCGCTGGTCGCTCCGTCGGCGGGCGCGCTGGTGGCTCCGTCGGCGGGCGCCGCGGCGCTGGCGCTCGGTGCTGCGCCACCGCCGTTGTTGTTGCCCCGGCCGCCACCGTTGTTGTTGCCCCGGCCGCCGTTGTTGCCACGGTTACGCCGGAGGGTGGTGGCCTCGGTCTCGGAGGCGACGTTGTTCAGCACCCACTCGCGACAGCGGTTCTGCACGTCCGCGGTCGTCGCCACGTCACCGGCACCGTCGTCCGGGTGCTGCGTGACCTGACCGTTGTTCGTGGTGTACGTGCCCCGCCGGGTCTGGGTGGAGAGCCGCGAGGACTTCGGCGCCTGCAGATCGTCACACGCCGCCATGGCCCGGTCGGTGACCGTGTCCTCGGTGGCCGCGTTGGAGATCTGGGTGACGGTCACTACGCCGCCAAACGCCGCCAACGCCGCAGCGCCGATGACCGCGATGCGGCGCCGACCGCTGAACCAAGTCGGGGAATTGGCGCGGCGGTACTTGGACCTTCGCATGGGTGACACCTTTCTTCGTCGCCGTGGGCGATTTCGACTTACCGCGCGCGGAAGATGCGCATGGTCGTTACGACCCCGACCACCAGCGCGGCAGCGAGGACCAACAGGATTACGGTGTTGCTGAGGCCGGGGATGCTGTCCCCGTTGGTCGCCGCGACCAGCATCTGGTTGTCGATCGGGACGGGGCCCTGTCCGGCGGCGGCCGGTGCGGGCGCTGTGGGCAGCGCCGCGTAGTCGACGATCCCGCTGCTTTCCAGCAGGGTCATGTGCGTCGCGACGAACTGGTTCGTCTGCTGTGCCAGCGCGCGGACCGTGTCGTTGCGCGTGGTGGCCCGGATCGTGGCGATCGCCGGGAAGATCTTGCCGTGCGCGGAACGGAGCCGGTCGATGAAGATCTGGTCGAACTGCTCCGGGGTCGCCGCCGTGCGCATCTCGTTCAGCCAGAGCTGCTGGTCGCCGTTCGGCTGGTTGGGCAGGCTGATTCCGAGCTTCTTGGCCGCGGTGCGGTCCAGGCTGTCCAGCGCGACGTGCTGCGCCGCGATCGACTGGCCGATCTTCTTGATCGCCGCGTTGTTCGACTTCTCCACGGCCATGTTGCCGGCCGGGACCTCCCAGAGGCCGGCCAGTCGCACCTTGATCACGAAGTCACGGTCGGCCGCGCTGATCGTGCCGATGCCCTTGTTCGGTAGGCCTGAGGTCTGCGGAACCGGAACCGGCTCCGCGGCGTGAGCCACCCCGGCCGGCGCCACCATGAACGCCAGGGATAGAGCCAGGGTGCCGACCAGCCATCGGGGGCTACGGCGGGTCCTCATCATGTCCTCCAATGCCTCGTGTCTGCCGGATCAGTAGCTGTAGTCGCCGCCGGCCTCGCCACTGCCGGCCTCGCCGGAGGTGTCGTCGGACGGCGGAGCGACCGGCTTCGACACGGCCGGCAGGCAGGTCAGGTTCTTGGTGCCGGCGGGCGTGATGACGAACCAGGTGCCGCTGACGTTCTGGCCCTTCCACTGACCGGGCTTCTTGTCGCCGATGTAGCGGTAGAGCGGCCAGCCCTTGAGGGTGAGCTGCTTGGTGCCGTCGGCCCGGGTGACCGTCCCGACCAGGGACTTGTCGACGCCCTTGAGGGTGGGCTCCCCGTCGTTCGTGACCGCCGGCGGCCAGATCTTGGCGCAGTCGCCGTTGCAGTTCGACTTCGCCGGGTCGTCCGAGTCCTTGTCGAAGCGGTAGAGCACGAAGCCGTCCTCGTCCTGAACGGTGCTGCCCATCCGGGCGACCTTCGTCGCGTTCAGCGCGGTGGTGGCCACCTCGTCGCTGATCTCCGGGGTGTTCGCCTCGCCACCGCCGGCCGGGTCGGCCGGCGCGGTCGCCTCGGCGGTGGGATCGGCCGCGGCGACGGCTTCACCGGTGGCGCCCGGCGAGGCCTGCACATCGTTCGAGGCCGGTTCCGCCGCGTTCCCGTAGTCGGCGGCGCCCGCGTCGAATCCGGCCGGGGCACAACCGGGCAGGGTGATCACCGCCGCCAGCGCCGCACCGACGACCATCAACTTTCGCTTCTCCGGTACCACGAGCCCTCCCGGCTGATTCATGGCTATGCCATTTCCGGCCAGTAGTACGGAGAGGGTGCGAAGTCGGTTGAACATTCGGGTGGATCAAATCAATGATTTTTCGGTTGAACCTTCCGGCCCGGGCGTACGTAAAGAGATGACCCGGCACGCGAAAAAGGCCCGGCCGCATGGGCGGCCGGACCTTTTAGTGGTCGTACGGTTACGGAACGCGAACAAGCGTCTCGCCGGCGCCGGTCGAGGTGATCTCCTGGACCTGGACGTGCGCGATCTTGTCCCGTGGGGTGGCGGTGACCGCCTGGAGCATCAGCGGGGTCGGGTTGGCGGCCGTGCCCCAACCGGTCTCGGTGACCGTCCAGTCGGCGACCTTCTCCGCCGTGCCGTCGGTGCGCACCACGAAGAGGGCACACGTCTTCGGCCCGGTGATGTTGGCGACCGCGAAGGAGACCTGGGTGCCCCAGTCCTTCTTCAGCAGGCCGACCGCGGCGGCCACGTTGGTCCGGCTGTTGGTGCCGCTGTAGTTGTCGCCGGGCAGCTTGGTGCCACCGATGGCCACACCGTCGGCGCTCGGCAGCTGGTCCAGCTGGCTGGCGCCGCCCTGGGCGCCGGTCTCGGTCTGGCCCGCCTGGTCCGGCGCGAGCCACCGGCCGCCGGCGAACAGCGCGCCGATGGACAGCATGGCGAAGACCACCACGGCGGCGGCCAGCGAGTAGAGTCGGCGACTGTTGGCCCGCTGCCGCTCCACGCCGACCTCGCGCATCATGCGGTTCAGGACCGCGCCGTCGCGCTCGGCCCGCTCGGCGGCCACGAAGGCCTCCGCGTCCACGGTCGCGAGGACGTCCGCCACCTGGACGAACGACTCCAGCTCGTACGCGCACTGCGCGCAGTCGATCAGGTGGTCCTCGAACTGGGCGGCATCGCGGTCGTCGAGGATGCCGAGGGCGTACGACGCGACGTCGTAGTGCTGCTCCTGCGTCATTCCGTCACCCCCCGCTGCTGCAACGCGGTGCGCAGCGCGCGCAGCGCGTAGTACACCCGCGACTTCGCCGTGCCCAGCGGAAGGTTCAGCGCCTCGGCGGCCTCCGGCACGGTACGGCCGCGGAAGTACGTCTCGATCAGGATCTCCCGGTGCGAGTGGCTCAACTGCCGGAGCGCGTCCGACACGGTCATCGACTGCAGGACCTTGTCGGTCTCGTCGGACGTGGTCGGGAAACTCTCCAGCTCCCGATCGTACGTCTCGGCGGGGCGCGCGTTGGCGCTGCGATGCTCGTCGATGGCGATCCGCCGGGCCACGGTGACCAGCCAGGGGCGCAGCGACTGCTGGCCCTGGGCGCCGAGCCGGTGCGCGTTGCGCCAGGCCCGGAGCAGGGTCTCCTGCACGATGTCCTCGGCGCGCTGCCGGTCACCGCCGGTCAGCCGCAGCACGAACATCAGCAGCGGGCCCGCGTGCTCCTCGTAGAGCGTCCGCACGAGGGTGTCCTCGTGGCTGGGAGAACTGCTCGGAGCGGCCTCGTGCCGCGGCCCCTGCCGCGGGATCACCGTGCCCTGGTCCCGCTGGTTGCCACCGTCCAGAGCCTGCCACCTGCCACCGGAGTGTTGCCGTGCCATCACGCGCACCCTCTCCGGCGCGAGCCGTTCCTCGACCACCGCATGCATCGATACCTCCGCCCGGACCCTTCCCCGTCGCCTGAGATACGGCCGGGGAGCCCTGCCGGGATCAAAGCCGGGGCGAGAATTTCCGGGACACTCGGTCTCAACGGTCCTCCGCTGCGTTCGTGGTCGAGACGGCGCACCAGTCGCCGATCACCCTCCGTATTGATCAACGCCGATTGGGACGCCAGGTAAGGCGGAATGATACTCAGTGACAATCGGCCCTGGACATGTCCCTGAGAATAATTCTCGGAGGGCCGAGAGAGCGTGATCTCGCAGCGTGAACGAGCGATTCCACTGCGTTGTCACAGGTGCGTAATGTGCGGCTAATAGGGGCCCCGGTGAGCCGATCGGGGGATGCCGGAGTGCCGGTCGGCCCCTTTCGGGCGACACCCGTCCGGGAGCGCTCCCAATTCCTTGTCCCCCTGATCGGGCGGTACACCGTGCCCGAATTCGCACGCCACGCGACAGCCCGTCACCGACCTCCGCGGCGAGCGCCACGGCCGTCCACGCGGACCCCGCCCCGGGACCCGGATCAGCGTCCCACTTGATGAGACGCCGGGATCGATTCTGAGATTGCGCGCCCAGCAAGTGGGCACGCCCCCTCAGAACGCGCGTGCCGAGTCGCGGGCCAGTGCCCGGTGCAGCACCCGGGCGTCACCCAGCATGCCCCGCAGACGGCGCTCCAGGCCCGCGATCGGCACCAGGTTCTGGGGCGCGCGCGGGTCTTTGTACGCCGACGAGGCGAACCGGGGCAGCGTCGCGAGCGACACCTCGGCCAGCTCGATCGCCTGCTCCGGGGACAGCTCGGGCGAACACTCCACCCGGACGATCCCGGACCACGGCGCGCCCGACGACCCGGGCAACCTCAGATACCACGACCAGCCGCCCCAGACCGTGCCGATCTGGAAGACCGGGGTCCGCTGGCCGGGCCGCAGCCGGGGCACGATCGCCTCCTGCGCGGCCGGCAGATAGTGCTTCTGCTGGGTCTTCACATACCCGATGGTGCGGGGCAGCTGCCGCCGGTTGCGCAGCGGACCGTCCACGATCAACAGGTCGGTCCCGTCCGAGCCGCTGTCCCGCGCGGCCGACGAGATCTCGATCTCCAGCGCGGTGAGCGGCCCCTGCACGGCGGCCGGCAGTTTGCTCGCCTCACCGGGCCCGCTGACCCGGTGCACCTCGTAGCTCACCGTCCCGGCGCGGACGTCACCGAGCGACGGGCTGGCGGTGAACAGGCCCCGGCCCACCCGGGCGACCGCCAGCTCGGCCGCCCCGCGCGCCAGGTCACAGCGCACCACGCCGGCCGCGAACGAGGCGGCCAGCCCGGCGTACGAGGTGCCGTCGTCCTCCGCCGTCCACACCTGGGCGTCGTTGCGCCGCACCCCGTCCACCAGGAACACCACGTCCGGCACCCGGGCGCCGGCCGGCACGTCGATCGGCGCCCACTCGGCGGCCGGCACCTCGACCTCGACGTCCACCTGGGCGCTGCTGGACGAGCCCGGCCCGTCGCCGCCGTCGCCACCCTCGAACGACGCGCCGTAGGACGGGTCCCACGCGTCGACGAACACTCTGGTCACAGGCCGACCCTCTCGACATGGGCGGTACGCGCGTCCTTGCGCACCTCGAACCGGACCGGCACCCGCTCGGCCAGCGCGTGCACGTGGGTCACCAGGCCGACCATCCGGTCACCGCGGGCCGCCAGGTTCTCCAGGGTCGCTGCGACCACGTCGAGGGTGGCCGCGTCCAGCGTGCCGAAGCCCTCGTCCAGGACGATCGACTCCAGGCTGGCCGCCGTGGTGCTCATCCCGGCGAGCTGCTCGGAGAGGGCCAGCGCCAGGGCCAGCGAGGCCTGGAACGTCTCGCCGCCGGAGAGCGTCCGCACGCCGCGCCGCAGCCCGGCGTCGTGGTGGTCCACGACGTAGAACTCGCCCTTCTCGTGCATCAGTTCGTACTGCCCGCCGGTCAGCTCCCGCAGGATCCGGGAGGCGCCGTCGACCAGCAGGTCGAGGGCCTCCTCCAGCAGCCAGCGCTCGAAGTTGTTGGCCCGCAGGTGCCCGGACAGCGACTTGGCCACCCGGCTCTCCCGCTGCAACTCCCCCCGCTGCTCGGCGGCGGCCCGGGCCGACTCACGCCGCTCGGTGGCCCGCTGCCACGCCGCGGCGGCCCGCTCGGCCGCCACCGCGGCGGCCCGGATCAGCCCCGACTCGCCCACCTGGCCGGCCGGCGTCGTCGCCCCGGCCGCCGTGAACAGCTCCACGATCGACTCGTGCACCCGGACGGTCGAGGCGCGGGCCGTCCGGACGGCCGCCTCCGCCTCCTCCCGGGCGGCCCGGCGCCGGTCGTGCTCGGCGGCCGCCCAGTCGACCAGGGCCCGCCAGGCGCCGGCCAGGTCGTCCCGGTCGGCCGGCGGCGGCACGAACCGGGCCAGGCCGTCCCGGGTCGCGTCGAACCGCTGCCAGACCGCCCGCTGCTGCTCCTCCGCCGTCCGGACCAGGGCCTGGGCCCGACGGTGCCCGTCCCGGGCGACCCGGACCGCGGCGGCCGCGTCCTCCAGGCGCCGTTGCAGCTCGCCCAGCTCGGCCAGGCGCTGCTGGAGCGCCTCCGCCCCGGGCAGGCCCTCCACCGCCCGGCGCACCTCGGCGAGGCGGGTCAGATGGTGCTCGTACTGGCCGCGCTTGCGCTCCAGGTCGTTCGCCACGTTGCGGGCCACCGCGTCCCGCTCGCGCCACCGGGCGGTCGCCTTCTCCGCCTCCTCCTTGGCGACGTTGCCGGCCACCTCGGCGATCCGCACCGCCGACTCCCCGGGCACCTCCGGCACCTCGGTCACCGTCTGCTCGCAGACCGGGCAGGCGTCGCCGGCGGTCAGGTGGCCGCGCAGAGCCACCGCGCGGTCCCGCTGCTGGGCGTCCCGGTAGTCCTGCCGGGCCTGCTCCAGAAGCTGCTGGGCGCCGACGTGGTGGGCGTGCGCCAGATCGGCGGCGGCGACCGCGTCCCGATGCTCGACCTCGGCGACCGACACCTTGCCGGCGAACCACTCCTCCTGCTCGATCAGCCGGGCCAGCTCGGTGTGCCGGTCGAGGGCCACCCGCAGGCGGCCCGGGTCACCGGCCGCGGCCAGCTCGCCGCGGATCTTCTCCTCGGCCTCCTCGGCGGCGTGCACCTCGTCGGCCGCACGGGTGGCGGCGTCGCGGGCCGCGGCGATCGCGCCGGACACCTCGGTCAGCCCGTCCGGCACCCGGACCGAGCCCAGTGCGGCCAGCTCGGCGTCGAGCGCGTCCCGCGCCCCGGCGGCGGCGGTCTCCGCCTCCCGGGCGGTACGCAGCCCCGGCACGGCCGCCTCCACGGCGGCGGTCAGCTCCCGCATCCGCGAGAGCTCCCCGGCGGCCGCCTCGACGGCCTCGTCGGTCGCGTCCTCCAGGGTGCCGAGCTGCTGCTCGACCACGGTCAGCTTGGCCTCCGCGGTACGGCCCCGCTCGGTCGCCTTGACCTGCACCTCCTCGTAGACGTGCAGGCCCAGCAGGTTGACCAGGATCTGCTGGCGGGTGGCCGGCTTGGCGTGCAGGAAGTCGGCGAACTGGCCCTGCGGCAGCACCACGCAGCTGGTGAACTGCTCGTACGGCAGGCCGACCGCCTCCAGCACCGCGGCGTCCATCTCGGCCGGGGTGCCGGCCAGCACCTCGCCGAGATCGGCCAGGTCCATGCCGGTGTCGAGCTTGGTGACGTCGAAGCCGGGCGGCATCAGCTGCAGCCCGGCTCCCGCCGTCTTCACGTTGCCCCGGCCGTCCCGCCGGACCACCCGGGTCGCCACGAACCGGTTGTTCGCCGACTCGAAGACCAGCCGCACCCGGGCCTCGGACGCGGACGGGGCCAGCGCGTTGCCGATGCCCCGGACGCCGCCCCACCGGGGAACCGTGCCGTAGAGGGCGAAACAGATCGCGTCCAGCACCGTCGACTTGCCCGAGCCGGTCGGGCCGACCAGGGCGAAGTAGTCGGCGTCGGTGAAGTCCACGGTGGTCTGGTCACGGAACACCGTGAATCCGGCCATGTCCAGCCTTAATGGCCTCATTGGTTGCTGCTCACCTCGTCGTACAGCTGGTCGAAGAGCTCGCGGACGCCCTCCTCGGCGTTGCCGCGACTGTCCAGGTAGTCGCCGAACAGCTCGCGTGGGGAACGGCCGGCCCGCTCCGCCGACCGCGCGCCCGACCGGCTCGGCAGCATGTCCGGGTCGATGCGCACCTCCAGCGCGTTGGGCAGCAGCTCCTGCACGTCCTCCCGGAGGCCGGGCCGTGGCGCCTCCCGGACCAGGACACGCAGCCAGGCGTCCGGAAGGTTCACCGTGGCGAGCTGTTCCAGGGTGCCGCGCACGGTCCGCAGGGTGAGCGCCGAGGTGACCGGCACGTCCCGGACGTGGGCCGCCTTGTCGCACGAGACGTCGACGATCGCCACCGAGCAGACGTTCTCCTCCTCGCCGAAGTCGACGGCGAGCGGGCTGCCCGAATAGCGGGTGGGGCAGGGTGAGATCACCGACTGGGTCCGGTGCAGGTGACCGAGCGCCACGTAGTGGGCGTTCGGCGGGAAGACCGTGGCCGGCACCGCGTAGCCCATGACGGTGTGCGCCTCACGCTCGCCGCCGCCGGTGCTCGCCCCGACGATCGTCAGGTGGGCGGTCAGCAGGTTGACCACACCCGGCTCGGCGAACGGCTCGCTGAGCTTGGCGATCAGCCGGGCAACCAGATCCGCGTACGTCTGGTTGGCCTCGGCGGCGGTCAGCTCGTACATCTCGGCGGCGCGGATCGCGTACCGCTGGGAGAGGAACGGCAGGGCGACCAGCCGCCACCGCTCGCCGCCCTCGGTGACGCCCTCGATCAAAAGATCATTCAAATCGGAGGCGTACGACCCGCGCAGCTCGATCCCGGCGGCGTCGGCCCACGGGCGCAACGCGTCGAGAGCGGCCCCGTTGTCGTGGTTGCCGCCGATCGCCACCACCCGGGCACCGGTCCGGCGCAGGGCGGAGAGCGCCCGGGTCACCAGCTTGGTGGCGTCGGCGGTCGGTGCCGCCGTGTCGTAGAGGTCGCCCGCCACGATCACCAGATCGGGTTTCTCGGCCTGGGCGATCTCGATCACCTGGGCGAGCACTCGCCGATGCTCGTCACGACGATCGCGGCCCTTGAGAACCTTCCCGACGTGCCAGTCGGAGGTGTGCAGGATGCGCATCGCTGAACCCTAGTCCGATCCCTAGAACGGAATGTCGTCGTCGGCCCCTGGTCGCCCGCCTATCACCGCGAACGGGTCGGCGCCCTGCACGATCGACCGCAACGTCTCGGCCGGCGGCGGCCCCGACTCCGACTTGCGGGTGGCCCACGCCGGGAACGGGAACTCGACGCAGAGCGGGACCGGGATGTCCGGCTGGTTGACGAACATCGTGCCGGGCCGGGCCAGCAGGGCGCGCTGGCGCATGGCCGGGGGCAGGAAGCCGTACTCCGGGCGGGACGCCTCGGCCGGGTCGAGCCGGCCCACCACCCGGATCGCCGAGTTCGTCACGATCCGCCGCTCCACCTCGCTCGCGGTCTGCTGGGCGCCGATCAGGATCACGCCGAGCGAGCGGCCACGCTCGGCGATGTCGAGCAGCACCTCCTTGATCGGGGAGGAGCCCTCGCGGGGTGCGTACTTGTTCAGCTCGTCGAGGACCACGAAGAGCAGCGGGCGGCCGGTGCCGGACTTCTCCTTCTCCTCGAACTCGGTCTTCAGCGTCACACCGACCACGAACCGCTGCGCCCGGTCCGGCAGGTTGTGCAGGTCGACCACGGTGACCTGAGCGCTGTCCGCGGTCTTGATCTGGTGCGGCCGGCGCTGCGCCAGGTCGCCGCGGATCAGCCGGGACAGGTCCCGCTTGCTGCCGATCAGCCGGCGGGCGAAGGCGTTGACCGTGCCCATGTTGACCGCGCTGCCGGCCCAGGTGGACCGGGTCTCGTCGTCGGTGAGCTGCTCGACGACGTGGTCCACGAGATCCTGGTACGAGCTGATCCGCCGCCCGTCGATGCTGATGCCGCCCTCGGCCGGGACCGCGTACCGGGCCAGGTGGGCGGTGACCGAGTGGACCACCATCGTGTACTGCTGGCGCTCGTCGTCGGCGTCGGCGAACACGTACGGCAGGAGCTTCTTCTCGCAGAACTCGGCCAGCGTCCAGTAGAACGCGTCGACACCGGTGAGGCGGCTGGCCACGTCCGGAGCGCCGGACGAGTCGCCGGCACGCGGCGGGGCGTAGACCCGGACGTCCGGGAACGGCGCGGCGGGCAGACCGAGATGCGCGTACGCCGCGCGGGTCGTCTCGTCCAGCTTCGTGTTCGGATGGTCCAGGAAGAGCAGGTCCTCACCCTTGACGTTGAAGATCAGCGCCCGTGCGTTGGTCCCGTCGGCGCCGAGCTGACCGGACCGGAACACCGAGTAGAGCAGGAACGTGGCGAAACTGGTCTTGGTGGCCACGCCGGAGATGCCGGAGATCGACACGTGCGCGCCGCGGGTGCCGTCGAGGAAATCCGCGTTCAGGAAGACCGGCACCCCGTCGCGCCCGGTGCCCATCGGGACCCGCCGCTCCATCCGGTCGAAGTGCAGCGCGGCGTCGCGGGCGTCGCCGGTGGCCCGGTGCACCACCGCGCCGGGGGCGGGCGGCACATACAGCTCCGGGTCGACGCGGGTGGTGGTGATCTCGGCGGCCTCCTGCACCATCGCGGGCAGGGTGCCCTCGGCGATGGCGAACACGTCCGAGTCGAACTGGGCCCCCTCGTGCCGGGCGCGCACCTGGGTGACCACCCCGGCGATCGTCACCGGCTCGCGGTCCGGCAGGTCACGGCGGGTCACCACGACGTCGTCGAGCTGGAGGTAGCTGCCGGGGGTCACGGCCGTCCAGAACTGCAAGGGGGTGGCGTCCGCGGTGCCCAGCACGCGGCCGACGG
This sequence comes from Actinoplanes hulinensis, assembly GCF_019429605.1. Lineage (NCBI taxonomy): Bacteria > Bacillati > Actinomycetota > Actinomycetes > Micromonosporales > Micromonosporaceae > Actinoplanes > Actinoplanes hulinensis. The sequence goes on from NZ_JAHXZI010000010.1 coordinate 256,019, forward strand.
GGTCATCCGCCGATTTTGCATTCAGTTTTCCGCCGCGGGCAGGCTCAGCTTCGTCAGACACGCCGATCATCGTGCCTCAGAGGTACGACAAAATGCCCGCGCCCTTGGTTGTCCACAACCTGTGGGGTCCATCCACAGAGTTATGCACAAGATCTTGAATCCAGGAATCAGGCGCTCCGCGCGTACCGGAGAAAAAGCATGTCCCCGTGAACGAGCGCGTGCCGCAGCGACATCCTCCGCGGCGGTGACGGCGGTCCGTGCGCGATGCGGCCCGCCGGGCCGCCGACCAGCAGCGGCGCGACCGTGAGGCACAGCTCGTCGACCAGATCGGCGGCGATCATCGAGCCCAGCAGCCCCGGCCCGCCCTCGCAGAGCAGCTGGGTCGCGCCGCGCTCGTGCAGCAGCCGCAGCCCGGCCGCGAGGTCGACCTCGGTGTCACCCGTGGGAATGATTTCGGCGACCTCGCGGACCGGGGAATCGGGGGCGGCCCGATGGGTCAGCACGACCGGCGGGATCGGGGCGTCCGAGAAGACCAGCTGTGCGGGGTCCAGATCGAGGGAGCCGGAGACGATCACCATGAGCGGGAACTCGGGCAGCCCGTGCGCGACCCGCCAGGCCCGCGCGGACGGGGTCGGTCGCAGGGCGTCGTAGCCCTCGGCGCGGACCGTGCCGGCCGCCACCACGAGGGCGTCGCAGACCATCCGCAGGGTGTCGAAGACCTCCTTGTCACCGGGCCCCTGGAGGCCGGCGGAGAGGCCGTCGACGGTGACCGCGCCGTCGGCGCTGGCGATGAAGTTCACCCGGAGGACGGGCCGCTCGGCACGCGGGTAGTGGGCGGCGAGCGCCTCGGGGTCGAGATTCACGGACCGGGCGGACCGGTGACCGGCGGGACCGGCTCGGGCTCGCGGTGCTGGCAGTCGCACCACGAACCGCCGCGGCAGTCGTCGTGCCGCCGCTGCCGGCAGGCTGCGCAGATCATGTGCCGACCCTACGGCACTGTCCGACACCCGACCGGCACAGTTCGGGGAACATCGCGGACTCCTACCCTGACGTTGTGATTCCGGACATAAAGCTGCAGCTTGACGGCCGGGACACGGCCGTGCAACGGGTCCGAAACGCCGAATGTGCAAGGTGTTGATCGCAGGACGGCGCCACCGGCCGTCGCGACGGGAGGAGTTTCATGTTGCTGCGGGTTCGAGTCACTCTGCCGGACCGTCCCGGCGCTCTGGGCCAGGTCGCGCGCACCCTCGGGGTGGCCGGCGCGGACATCGTCCAGGTGGTGGTGCTGGAACGGCTCGGCGGCCGCGCCGTCGACGACTTCACCGTGGTGTGGCCGGGCGCCACCCGCGTCGAGCGCCTCCTCGCCGGTCTCGCCGCCATCCCCGGCGTGCAGGTCGACGGGGTGTGGAAGGCGATAGGAGCCCCGGTCAACGGCGGCCACGACGCCGAACTGCTCGCCCAGGTCGCGGCGAACCCGGTGGACGGCCTGGCCACCCTGGTCGACGCGGTGCCCGGCCTGCTGGCCGCCGACTGGGCCGCGGCCGCGGTGGTGCCGGCCGACTGGGCGGCCCGCAGCGGCGCCGGCGGTGGCAGCGAGCCGCGGTCGGTCTATGCGAGCTGGCGTGCCCCGTCCCCGCTGCACCTGCCCGAGGTCACCCCGCTGCGGGCCCGCCCGATGGCCGAGCCGGGCGGCGCGCGCTACGCGGTGGCTCCCTTCGGCCGGGCCGGGCTGGTGCTGGTCGTCGCCCGTGCCGACGACGAGGAACTGCCCGCCGCCGCCTTCCACGTGACCGAGGTGGACCGGGTCGCCCAGCTGGTGCGGGCCGCCGCGGTCATCCTCGGTGACCGTCTGGACTCCGTCGGCACGCCCGCAGGGGCCACCCCGGTGTGATGCTCCTGACCCGGTAACCGCTGGTGAAAGCAATATCCGCGCAACAACGCCGGTGCACTCTTGAGGGCGGAGGAAAGGAGTGCCCGCATGGCGTTGTGGCGGATCAGGGCCACGGTCGACGACCGTCCCGGCTACCTCTCGGTGCTGACCGCGAGCCTGGCTCTGCGGTCGGTGAACATCCTCGCCGTCCAGGTGCACACCACCGAGGAGGGCGCGGTCGACGACTTCCTGGTGGACGCGCCGGACGCGCTCACCGAGACCGACCTGATGGCGGCGGTGGTCAAGGGCCGCGGGCGGGACGCGTTCGTCGCCCGGGCCGAGGCGGAGGGCCTGGCCGACCAGCCGACCCGCGGTCTGGCGCTGGCCGGGCGCCTGGTGCACGAGCCGGATTCCCTCGGCGAGTCCCTGGCCGCCCTGCTGGACGCCACCGACGTGCGCTGGCGGCCGGCGTCCGCCTCCGACGGGCCCGGGTTCCACGGTGGCCGGATGACGCTGATCGACCCGGCCGGCGGCTGCCTGGAGGTGCTCCGGGCGCTGCCCGCCTTCACCCCGGCCGAGTTCGCCCGGGCGCAGGCGCTGGTCGAGGTTGCCGCCTCGGTCCACCGGTTGCAGCGGGAGCAGGTGTCCCTGCTCCTGCCGGACGGCTCCGAGCTGGTGCTCCGCCCGGCCGGGCCGGACGATCTGCCCGCCGTCCGCGACCTGCACGAGGAGTGCTCGCCGGCCACGCTGCGCCACCGCTACCCGGGCGGGGTCCCCGGCGAGGCCCGGCTGCGCCGCCTCCTGGAGCCGTCCCGCGGGGTCACCCTGCTGGCGGTGGCCCCGGGCGGGTCGGTGGCGGCGATGGCGACCCTGCTCGTCGAGGGCGACCTCGGTGAGACCACCGTCCTGGTGGAGGACGACTGGCAGCGCCGCGGCCTGGGCACCGTCCTGCTGCGCCGGCTGCACACGCACGCCGAGCGGGCCGGCCTCGGCGCGGTGGTGGCGCACATCGCGAGCGACAACGTGGCGATGCTGCGAACGCTGCGGCGGCTCGGGGCGCACGCCTTCGAGCGCGACGGCGCGATGGTCAGCGTCACGATGCCGGCCGCCCGGGAGACCCCGGCGCCGTCGGCCTAGCGCCACGCCGCGGCCCCACGCAAGCCACGGGACAGGCTTCAGCCGGTCCGGATGCCGTGCTCCACACAGGTGGCGGTCCATCCGGTGGGGACGACCTGCACCTTCATCCGGCGGCGGCACCGCGCGCAGAACCGGGGCGGTTCCAGCGCACGTGCCGCCGCGCAACCCGTGTGGTCACCGTCGGCCGCCGGGAGCCCGCACCGGTCGCAGAACATCAGAAGGTCGCCGACAGGGACTTGACCGGCATCTTCAGGTCGGACAGCAGCTCCAGGTCGGCGGTCGCCGGGCGGCCCAGCGTGGTGAGGTAGTTGCCGACGATCACCGCGTTGATGCCGCCGAGCAGGCCGTCCCGGGTGCCCAGGTCACCGAGGGTGATCTCGCGGCCCCCGGCGTACCGGAGGATGGTCCTGGGCATCGCCAGCCGGAAGGCGGCGATGGCGCGCAGCGCGTCCTTGCCCTCCACCACCGGCCGGTCACCCAGCGGGGTGCCGGGCCGCGGGTTCAGGAAGTTCAGCGGCACCTCGTGCGGGTCCAGCTCGGCGAGCTGGGCGGCGAACTCGGCCCGCTGCTCGACGGTCTCGCCCAGCCCGAGGATGCCGCCGCAGCAGACCTCCATGCCGGATTCGCGAACCATCCTCAGCGTCTCCCACCGCTCCTCCCACGAATGGGTGGTCACCACGTTGGGAAAGTACGACCGGCAGGTCTCCAGATTGTGGTTGTAGCGATGCACGCCCATGTCCACCAGATCGTCGACCTGCTCCTGGCTGAGCATGCCGAGGCTGGCGGCGACCTGGATGTCGACCGCCTCCCGGATGGCCGCGACCCCGGCGCGCATCTGCTCCATGAGCCGCTTGTCCGGCCCGCGGACGGCGGCCACGATGCAGAACTCGCTCGCGCCGGTGGCGGCGGTCTGCCTCGCGGCCTCCACCAGGGAGGGGATGTCCAGCCAGACGGCCCGGACGGGGGACGCGAACAGGCCCGACTGGGAGCAGAAGTGGCAGTCCTCGGGGCAGCCGCCGGTCTTCAGCGAGACGATGCCCTCGACCTCGACCTCGGGGCCGCACCACTTCATCCGGACGTCGTGGGCGAGCTGCAACAGCTCCGGCAGCGCCTCGTCGGGCAGGCGCAGAATCTCCAGAATGTCCGCCTCGGCCAGGCCGGAACCTTCGTCGAGCACCCGGGCCCTGGCCCGGTCGAGGATGTCAGACATGCCCGTACCCTACAGAGTTCACAGGTCGGCAGGACTGTCGGTGCTGGGTGATAGTTTCCCATTCTCGTGATCACTGGGGGTGTCTTGGCGGACTGGTTGGAGGCGCTGGACAGCCTGGCCCGCGAGCGGGCCAAGGCGGGGCTCACCCGTCAGTTGCGGCCGCGGGCCGCCGGCGACACCGTCGTCGACCTGGCCGGCAACGACTATCTCGGCCTCTCCGCCCACCCCCGGGTGATCGCCGCGGCACGCGAGACCCTCGAGGGGTACGGGCTGGGCGCCACCGGTTCCCGGCTGGTCCGTGGCTCCACCGGCCCGCACGCCGAGCTGGAGGAGGCGCTGGCCGGCTGGCTGGGCGCCGAGTCCACCCTGGTCTTCTCGTCCGGCTATCTGGCCAACCTGGCCGTGGTCCGGGCCGTCGGCGCGGTCTGCGACCTGGTGGTGTCGGACGCCTACAACCACGCCTCCCTGATCGACGGCTGCCGGATCTCCGGTCTGCCGGTGCGGGTGTCGCCGCACAACGACCCGGCCGCCGTCGCCGCGATCCTCGAAGCGCATCCGGGCCGGGCCGCCGTGGTGACCGAGTCGGTCTTCTCGGTCGACGGCGATCTCGCCCCGCTCGCCGCCCTGCACGAGGTGACCGCGGCCCACGGCGCGCTGCTGATCGTCGACGACGCGCACGCTCTCGGCCTGCTCGGGCCGTCCGGCGCGGGCGGGGTCGCGGCCGCCGGGCTGGCCGGCGCGCCCGGCGTGATCGTCACGGCGACACTGTCCAAATCGCTCGGCGGCGCCGGTGGCGTGGTGGCCGGGCCGGCGGCGTTCGTCCGCCACCTGATCGACACGGGCCGCAGCTTCATCTACGACACGGCGCCGCCGCCGGCCGTGGTGGCCGGGGTGCTGGCCGCCGTCGGCATCGCCCGGGAGGCCGACGACCGGCGGGCCGTGCTGTTCGAGCGCGGCGCCCGGATCGCCGCCCGGCTACGGGAGGCGGGGCTCTCCGCCCGCGATCCGGCGGCCGGGGTGCTCTCGGTGCCGGCGCCCGGGCCGGAGGCCGCCGTGGCGTGGGCCGCCGACTGCCGGGACCGTGGGGTCGCGGTCGGCTGCTTCCGGCCACCGTCGACACCGGACGGCAGCTCGCGCCTGCGGCTGACCGTGAACGCGGGCGTCCCCGAGACGGATTTCGCCCGAGCCCTGACCGTGATCCTGGAGTGCGCACCATGACCGCCGACCCCCCTCAGGCGTCCCGTCCCACCCACCTCTCGCTGGTTCCCCCGCACCGCGGCGGTGGCCACGGCCTGCCGGTCGCCACCGGCCCGGCCCGGCGGACGGTGACGACGGCCCTCGACCCGTTGCAGGCCCACGGTGGCGGGCACGCTCCGGCCGTACCATCGCCGGTGGCGAGCGTGACCCCGGCCGAAGCCACCGGTGAACCGGAGACCTCGCCCCCCACCTGGCTTGCGGAGCCTTCCGCCGAGCCCGCCGAGCCCGCCGAAGCTTCCATCGAGCCCGCGGAGCCGGTGGCCGCTCCCGAAGCGCCCGAAGCGCCCGCTGAGACGCGTGAGACGGCGCGGCCGAGCCGGGCCGACAGCGACGAGTGGCGCGGGATCGTGCTGGTCACCGGCACCGACACCGAGGTCGGCAAGACCATCGCCACCGCGGCGATGGCCGCCGCCGCCCAGGCCGCCGGCCTCCGCGTGGCCGTGATCAAACCCGGTCAGACCGGCATCGACACCGGCATGCCGACCGACGCCGAGGTGGTGACCCGCCTGGCCGGTCCGGAGACCGTGCGCACCCTGTCCGAATTCCCGGAGCCGCTCGCCCCGCTGGCCGCCGCCAAGGTGGCCGGGCTGCCCCCGCTGGACCTGTTCGACGTGGTCGACGCGATCCGGGCCGAGGCGGAGAAACACGACCTGGTGCTGGTCGAGGGCGCAGGCGGCCTACTCGTGCCGATGGGCGTGCGCCCGTCCGGGGAGGCGTGGACGTTCGCCGACCTGGGCACCACGCTGGGCTGCGGGATGATCGTGGTGGCCCGCGCCGGGCTCGGCACGCTGAACCACACGGCCCTCACGCTGGAGGCGCTGAACCGTCGCGGCGTCCCGGCCCGGGTGATCCTCGGCGCCTGGCCGGCCGAACCCGAGCTGGTCCACTGGGCCAACCTGGGCGAGCTGGTCCCGCACCTGGTGGGCGCCCTGCCCGCGGGCGCCGGATCGATGGATCCCGGGGTCTTCCGCAGGTCCGCGCCCGGCTGGCTCACCCCGGCGCTGTACGGAGTCCTGGACAACTGGCGCGTCTGGGCGGAAGAGGCGGGCTGACCGAACACCCGGCACAATTACCACCGGGGGAGGTGTCGCGCATGCACACTGGCCGGGTGGCATTCACCCTGACGATCGACTGCGGCGGCGGCGGGATCAAGGGCTCGGTCCTCGACGAGGCCGGGACCATGCGGGCACACCCGATCCGGGTGCCCACCCCCTATCCGCTCCCGCCCGACCTGTTCGTCAAGACGCTCGTCGATCTGGGTCACCAGCTGCCGAACGCGGATCGCGTCACGGTCGGCATGCCCGGGATGATCCGGCACGGCGTGGTGGTGGCGACCCCGCACTACGTGACCCGCAGCGGCCCGCGGACCCGGGTGGACCCGGAGCTGTTCGAGGCGTGGCGGGGGTTCGACGCGCGGACCGCCCTGGCCGAGGCGTTCGGGCTGCCCACGCTGGTGCTCAACGACGCCGAGGTGCACGGCTGCGGGGTGGTCGCGGGCACCGGCTGCGAGCTGGTCCTGACCCTCGGCACCGGGCTGGGCTGTGCCCTCTTCGACGGCGGCGAGCTGGCCCCGCACCTGGAGATGTCGCAGGCCCCGGTGCGGTGGGGGATGTCCTATGACACGTACATCGGCGAGCACGAGCGCCGCCGCCTCGGTGACGCGCTCTGGTCACGCCGGGTCCGCAACGTGGTGGAAGGGCTGCGCCCGGTCTTCCTGTGGGACCGGGTCTACCTGGGCGGCGGAAACTCCCGGCTGATCACGCCCGCACAGCTGGCCCGGATGGGCGACGACGTGGTGGTGGTGCCGAACACGGCGGGCATCGTCGGCGGCGTCCGCGCCTGGACGCTGGGTCAGGTCGCCTAGGACCGGCTAGGTCGTGACCTGCCAGACGGTGGTTCGGCGGACCGGGACGCCCTCCAGGTCCTCGACCACCGGGACGTCGTACTCGGCGCGGCGGATCAGGCCCTCCGGCAGGTAGGCGCGGCCCGGATCGCCGACCAGGACCAGGGAGCCGCGGGCGGCGGAGCGGCGCAGGAACGGCAGGACCCGGCCGGCCATCTCCCGGCTGTAGAAGACGTCGCCGGCCAGGACGACGCCGTACCGGTCGCCGCTGTCCAGCAGGTCGGCCTCGACGGTCTCCACCGGCATGCCGTTGGCCTCGGCGTTGGCCCGGGCGGCGGCCAGCGACAGCGGGTCGATGTCGTTGGCGACGACCGGGCGCGCGCCGGCCCGGGCCGCGGCCACCGCGACCAGTCCGGAGCCGGTGGCCAGGTCGAGGACACTTCTCCCGGCGACCAGGTCGGGCTCGTCCAGGATGTGCCGGGCCAGCGCCTGCCCGCCGGCCCAGGCGAACGCCCAGAACGGCGGCGGCTGCGGCGTGCCGGCCGCCTCGGTCGCCTCCCAGAGTGCGATCGAGTCCTCTGCCTGGTACAGCGAGACCTCGGGGACGAACGGGACCGGCGCCAGGACCGTGTGGGCGTGGACGAACTCCAGAAGCACCCACCGATTGTGCCGTTGCCGCTCAGAGGCCCGGCGACCGGGCCGATCAGGACTGGGGAGAACGTCGGAGGGAGCGGGATGCCGACACGGTGGCCGGCCACCATCTTCGGCGCCTGGATGGTGGTGCTCGCCGTGGCCTTCGGGCTGCAGCCGGGACTGCGGGCTCCGCTCCTGTTGATCGCCGGTGCCTCCGCCGTGGCGGCGCTGACCCTCGGCATCCGCCGTAGCCGCCCGGACGACGAACGCCCGTGGTGGGTCCTGGCCGGCGCGGTCGGCCTGTCCGCGCTCGGTGGCGCGGCCGCCGGCGCACCGGCCTTCCTCACCGACCGGCTGACCTGGCTGGAACCGGCCGGCACGGCGCTCCTGCTGGTCGGCTACGCGGCCCTGGCGGTGGCGCTGGCCGGGTTCGTGGACCGGCGTACGAGCTCGTCGCGGGACCGGGCCGGGCTGCTCGACGCGCTCATGGTCACCTCCGGCGTGGCGCTGCTGATCTGGACCTTCGTGGTCGGCCCGCGGCTGGAGAGTTCGGTCGCGACCGGCTGGACCGAGGTGGCCATGCCGGTCGCCGACCTGCTCTGCCTGGGCCTGCTGGTCCGGCTGGCGACCATGCCCGGCCGTCTGGTGGCGCCCGGCTACATCCTGGGCGCCGGCGTGGTGGCGCTGCTCGCCGCCGACGTGGCCCGCGGTTCCGGGTACGGGCAGCTGGCCCTCTACACGGCGGCCGGGCTGGCGGCGCTGATCCCGTCGATGGCGGAGCTGACCCGCCCGGCCGAGTCGCCGCCCACCGAGACGAGTCACGCCCGGCTGGCGCTGCTCGGGGTGGCCGCCATGGTGGCCCCGACCGTGCTGCTGGTGAAGATGTTCCGGGACGGCCAGTACGCCGGCCTGACCGTGGTGGCCGCGCTGAGCACGCTGATGATGGCGCTGGTGCTGGCCCGGATGGCCGGGATCATGGCGAACCACCGGAAGGCGATGTCCCGGGAGCGGGCACTGCGGGAGGCGTCCGCGGCCCTCGTGTCGGCCGCCGACGTGGAGGCGGTGGGCCTGGCCGTACGCACCGCGGTGGCCCAGCTCATCCCGGACGACGTGCCGAACGGGGTGGTGCTGGCCATCGCGATCGCGCAGGCCGAGCCGCAGTCGCCGGAGGCGGTGGCGCAGGCCGCCGTGGACCGGGCCACCGGCACCGCCGCGCGCCTGGTCACCACCCGGGACGTGGACTGGGCGGTGGCGGTACGCCTCACCCAGTTCACCAAGACACTGCGCTGCCCCATGGTGCTCAAGGACCGGCCGGCCGGCGACCCGCTGGTCGGTGTGCTGCACGTGGGCGCCCCGACCTGGGCGCTGCTGGAGTTGCAGCGGTCGGTGGAGGTGCTGGCCGGGCAGGTGGCGCTGGCCCTGGAGCGGATCGCGCTCGGGCAGGAGGTGACCCGGCAGAACAGCGAGAGGTACTTCCGGACCCTCGTCCAGAACACCGCCGACGTGATCACGATCGTCGACGAGCAGGACCGGATCCGGTACGCCAGTCCGTCCGCGATCGGCGTCTTCGGCGGTGACCCGACCGGCTACTTCCTGCCCGAGGTGATCCACCCGGGCGAGCGGGACCGGCTGGGCGAGGTGCTGGCCGCGGTCCGGAGCGGCCACCAACCGGACGAGCAGCCGGACTTCCGGGCGCGCGGCAACCGGAGCACCGAGGTGCTGCTCGAACTGCAATGCCGGGACCTGCGGGCCGACCCGACGGTGTCCGCCCTGGTCATCACGATGCGGGACGTGACCGAGCAGCGGCGCCTCCAGAACGAGCTGACCCATCAGGCGTTTCACGACGCGATGACCGGTCTGGCGAACCGGGTGCTGTTCAACGACCGGCTGCGGCACGCGGCGGCCCGCAGCGCCCGGGACGGCTCGGTGATCGGCGTCCTCTTCATCGACCTGGACGACTTCAAGATCGTGAACGACACCCTCGGGCACGCGGTCGGCGACCAGCTGCTGATCGCGGTGGCGCACCGGATCGCCGGGGCGTTGCGGGCCGACGACACGGCGGCCCGGCTCGGCGGTGACGAGTTCGCCGCCCTGGTGGAGAACGTCAACGACCCGGGCGCCGTGGAGGAGACCGCCAACCGGATCTTCACGGCGCTGACCGAGCCGATCGCCACCGACGCCAAGCCCCTGTACGCGGCGGCCAGCATCGGCATCACCACCACCCCCGAGGGCCACGACGCCGACGAACTGCTGCGCCAGGCCGACCTGGCCCTGTACGTGGCGAAGGGCGCCGGCAAGAACCAGTGGCGCCGTTACCAGGCGCACCTGCACGACGAGATGGTGCAGCGCCTGGAACTGCGGTCGGCGCTGAACCACGCCGTCAACGAGGGCCACTTCCTGCTGCACTACCAGCCGATCGTGGACCTGCCCAGCGGTATGGCGGTCGGGTTCGAGGCGCTGGTCCGCTGGCACCACCCGAAGCGCGGGATCGTCACGCCGGAGGAGTTCATCGAGGTCGCCGAGGAGAGCGGCCTGATCCTGCCGATGGGCCGCTGGGTGCTGGAGGAGGCGCTGCGCACGGTCGCCGAGTGGCGCCGCATCCTGCCGGCCGGCCAGGCCCCGTACGTCAGCGTCAACGTCTCGGTCCGGCAGTTCCGCGAGTCCGGTTTCGTCGAGCAGGTCCGTGCCGCGCTCACCCACACCGGCGTGCCACCGCACGGCCTGATGCTGGAGATCACCGAGACCCTGCTGGTGAAGGACGACGAACGGATCTGGACCGATCTGGGCGCACTGCGGGAGATGGGCATCCGGATCGCCATCGACGACTTCGGCACCGGCTACTCGTCGCTCGGCTACCTGCGCCAGCGCCCGATCGACATCATCAAGATCGACAAGACGTTCATCGACGACATGGTCTCCAGCCCGCAGCCGATGGCGCTGGTCAGCGGCATCGTGAGCCTGGCGCAGTCGCTCGGCCTCACGGTCATCGCCGAGGGCATCGAGAGCCCCACCCACCGCGAGGTGCTGGTCCGCCTCGGTTGCCCGCTCGGCCAGGGCTACCTCTTCTCCAGTCCGCTCGGCCCCACCGAGGTCCTGGCCTGGCTGCGCAGCACCCAGCAGGTAGCCGTCTGATCGGCACGGGTCACCCCCGCACAGGTTTCGCGTACGCCCGGCCGCGGCGCCGAATCCCCGGGCATTTCCCGGCCGGGCGCTTTCCCGCACGCATGGGCCGGGCCCCGTTTTCCGGTCCCCGGACGCCGCCGGATACCCTTTCCGGCCCGCCGGACCGGCCGTCCACGAAGGCCCGGAGGCTTCCGCCCGGCCGCGGTTGCGTCGGTCCGGTACCGTCTCATTCCCCACCGGTTAACGGCCCTTTAGCGGCCGGCCTTTCCCAGGTCCCGTGCGCGGCTTTCCCCGGCCGGCGGCCGGCTCGTTCCCGTGTACCGGAACCGGAATAGCGCCGATCGCACCCACTATCGAAGACCGCCGCTGAGGTCAGAGCGGGTCCGGGCCGTCCACAAGAGACACCGACGGCGCCGCCCGGAAACCCGGACGGCGCCGCCGCGGAGCGCCCTAGCGCTTGTTGTGGTACGCCTCGACCACGTTGCTCGGGATCCGGCCACGCTCGGAGACCGGGTAGCCGTTCTTGTTCGCCCACTCACGAATAGCCTGGTTCTGGTCCCGGCTGGAACGACTCGACACGGCCGCGACGGCCCGCCGGGCAGTGGTCGGAACGTTGCCGTTGCGCCCCAGACGGGTGGCCGCGGAGAGGAACGGCTCCAGGGCTTTACGCAGCTTACCGGCATTCTTCTCGGAGAGGTCGATGGTGTAGTTGACCCCGTCGAGACCGAATTCGACGGTGCGGTCGGCTTCACCCCCGTCGAGGTCGTCGGTCAGAACGGTAATTATCTGCTTGGCCATGGTTGTTCGCTCCTACAGCGACGTCATTAGGCTGACGCCCGCCCCGGTCCTGGCCGCGAATGGTCGTCATCGCATTCATTCTGTCGCCCGGGTGGTAGCCAGTGCAAATTGCCCGTTCTGGCATGTCGCAATTGCCGGGCCCATCGAGCCGTCGACCGAGGGGGCTTTTCAGACCTGTGAATATGCGGTAACGTTCGCGGTGGGAGCGCTCCCACGTCGCCATCCCCCGCGATGGCCCGCAGACCCGAGCCGCCTCGTCGCCGATCCTCCGGTGCCGGGGCGGTTCGCCGTTTCCCGGTCCATGATCCGGACCATCCTGCCACGCGATCCCATCGTGCGCCGCACGCACGCCCCCGGCCCACCACCGCCGCGCGGCCAACGCCCAGCCCGGGCCACCATCGCCGCACAGCCACGCCCTGGCAGAAAGGCGGCGCTCCCGACCACTGCCCCACCCACGCCGAACACACACCGCCCGGCAAGCGGCTCTCCCGCGCCGAGTCGGCTCTCCCCCCATCTCAGCCGCGGCGGGTCTGGCGGAACGGCGCGAAAGGTTGTAAGCATGTAATCAGGTAAGCGAGGAGGTTGTCATGCCAGTCCGATTCGCCGCGCCCGGTGGGCGCACCGAGCCACCCAACGCCGACGACGCCGCCGCCTGGATCACCGGCGCGCTCCCCGACGGCTGGTTCACCGAGGCACCCGAGGTCGTCATCGACCGCGACGAGATCATCATCTGGGGCCGCCTGCCCCGGCCCGACCTGCCGGAGGACGCCACCGACGCCGACCGTGCCGCCGGCCAGGCCGGGCGGATCGCCCGGTTCCGGGAGGAGACCCGGGAGGCGCGGATCCGGGTCGCCCGCCAGGTCGAGCACCGCTACCAGCGCAAGGTCGCCTGGGGCGCCCGATGCGGGGAGACCTCGGAGCTCTTCACCCATCTGTCGGCACCGGTGATGACCCGGTTGCGCCAGCCCGAGCGCCAGGTCCTCGACACCCTGGTCGACGCCGGCGTGGCACGCTCCCGCTCCGAGGCGCTGGCCTGGTGCGTGAAGCTGGTCGGCCGGCACACCGAGGATTGGCTGGAGGAGTTGCGCTCCGCCATGACCCGCGTCGACGAACTCCGCCGCCGCGGACCGGAGGCCTGATCCGGCTGGGGCGGGGCGGCGCACCGCGTACGAGATCATGGTCCGTAGGGTGAGTGGCGTGTTGCGTGAGGTCACCGCCATCCGTTATGTGACGCCCCTGCGGGAGGGCGGCTCGTTGCCCGGTGTCGTCGAGACGGACGATCTCGGGACGTATGTGGTCAAGTTCCGCGGAGCGGGCCAAGGGCCGCGCGCGCTGGTGGCCGAGGTGATCGCCGGGGAGCTGGCGCGGCGGCTCGGGCTGCCGGTGCCGGAGCTGGCCCGGGTGGAGCTCGATCCGGTGGTGGCCCGCGCCGAGCCGGACGAGGAGGTCCAAGAGCTGATCAAGGCGAGCGCCGGCGGCAATCTGGGGATGGACTTCCTGCCCGGTTCGCTGGGGTACGACCCGGTGGCCCACCCGGTGGACACCGCGCTGGCCAGCCGGATCATCGCGTTCGACGCGTTCGTGGAGAACGTGGACCGCAGCTGGCGCAACCCCAACCTGCTGATCTGGCACGGCCGGCTCTGGCTGATCGATCATGGGGCGACGCTCTACTTCCACCACAACTGGGCGCGCGCCGAGCAGGTGGTGCACCGGCCCTACCGGTGGGACGACCACGTGCTGAAGCCGTACGCGAACGGGCTCGCCACCGAGGGCCCGGCGCTTGCCGCACGGATCACCCCGGAGCTGCTGGCCGAGGTGATCGATCTGGTGCCTCAGGAGTGGCTGGAGAACGGCGACCGGGCCGCCTACCTGAGCCATCTGTCCCGCCGGGCCGAGCGGCCGGAGGCGTGGCTGCCATGACACCGTACGAGTACGCGATCATCCAGGCCATGCCGCGGGTCGAGCGCGGTGAGCTGATCAACGTCGGGGTGCTGCTCTACTGCCAGCGGCGGGACTTCCTGTCCGCGCGGACGCATCTGGACGAGTCCCGGCTGCTCGCGCTGGACCCGTCGGCCGACGTGGCGGCGATCCGGGCGGCGCTGGACGCCTGGGACCGGACCTGTGGCGGCAGCGGGGCGGCCGAGGGGATGCGGCAGGGTGAGCGGTTCCGCTGGCTGGTGGCGCCGCGCAGCACGATTCTGCGGGCCGGGCCGGTCCACATGGGCCTGACCGCCGACCCGGAGGCCGAGTTGAAACGACTGGTCGAGTTGCTGGTGCGCTGACGGGGCACCCGGCGGCCACAAAACCCGGCAGACTGATCGGATGCAGCTCCCGCTGAACCCGCCGGTCAGGCCGATGCTCGCGAAACCCGTCGCGGAGATCCCGCCCGGCCAGCTCTACGAGCCCAAATGGGACGGATTCCGGTCGATCGTCTTCCGGGACGGCGACGAGGTGGAGATCGGCAGCCGCAATGAGAAGCCGATGACCCGCTACTTCCCCGAGGTGGTCGCCGCCGTCCTGGCGAATTTCCCGGAGCGGGCGGTGATCGACGGCGAGGTGATCGTCGCCGACACCGAGCGGAACACCCTCGATTTCGAGGCGCTCCAGCAGCGCATCCATCCGGCGGCCAGCCGGGTCAGGCTGCTGTCCGAGCAGACTCCGGCGAGTTTCGTGGCCTTCGACCTGCTCGCGCTCGGCGACGAGGATCTGACCGGGCTGCCGTTCCAGGAGCGCCGGGCCAGACTGGCGGAAACCTTGAAGAACGCCGAACCTCCGGTGTACGTGACTCCCGCGACCGATGATCTGGAGACCGCGCGCCGGTGGTTCGCCGAGTTCGAGGGCGCCGGGCTGGACGGGCTGATCGCCAAGGGCCGGGATCTGACGTACCAGCCGGACAAGCGGGTGATGTCGAAGATCAAGCACAAGCGGACCGCGGACTGCGTGGTGGCCGGCTACCGGGTGCACAAGTCGGCCGACAACCGGATCGGGTCGCTGCTGCTGGGCCTGCACGACGAGCGTGGTGTCCTGGTGAGCGTCGGGGTGATCGGCTCGTTCCCGATGAAGGTGCGCGAGGAGCTGTTCGAGGAGTTGCAGCCGCTGGTCACCACGTTCGAGGGACACCCGTGGAACTGGGCGGCGCACGAGCAGGGCGAGCGCACCCCGCGCAAGAACGAGGTGAGCAGGTGGAACGCGGGCAAGGACCTGTCGTTCACGCCGCTGCGGCCGGAGCGGGTCGTCGAGGTCCGTTACGACTACATGGAGGGGATCCGGTTCCGGCACACCGCCCAGTTCGAGCGGTGGCGTCCCGATCGCGACCCGCTGACCTGCACGTACGAGCAGTTGGAGCGCCCGGTGCGGTTCGACCTCGCCGAGGTGCTCACGAGCCGTTGAGGGGCGCACCGGCGCGGACCGGATAGGGTCGGTACGTGGATCGTCGCTCGCGCCTGGCCGTCGCAGTCCTCGCCGTTCTGGTCACGGTCACCGGCTGCACCCTGCCGTCGTTCGCTCCGGAGGGCTCCGACCAGCCGGCCCGGGCGGAGTCCGGCACGTCCGTGCCCGGTGCGGCGGAGCCCGGCACCGCACGGTGGCGGCCCTGCCCCGAGGTGCCGCAGGAGCTGGTCGGCCGGACCGCGCCCGGGATGGCCTACCACTGCGCGACGGTCCAGGTGCCGGAGGACTGGGCGAAGCCGGACGCCGGCAAGAAGTACGACATCTCGATGATCCGGATCCGTTCCAGCAAGCAGAAGGCGTCGGAACGGATCGGCTCGCTGCTGCTCAATCCGGGCGGCCCGGGCGGCTCGGGTGTCGACCTGGCGGTCTACCTGACGTTCGGGGAGAAGCTGGGCGGCCTGCCCACCGAGATCACCGACCGGTTCGACATCGTCGGCTTCGACCCGCGCGGGATCAACCGGTCCAGCCCGGTCAAGTGCATCGACGCGAAGGACCAGGACGCCTCCTTCGCCGCCGACCCGGACCCGGTGAGCCAGGCCGAGTTCGACACGGTGGCGGCGATCAGCAAGAAGATCGCCGACGGCTGCGCCAAGAAGTACGGCGAGGACCTGACCGACTTCGCAACCGAACAGGCCGCCCGTGACGTGGACGCGCTGCGCGCCGCGGTCGGCGACGAGAAGCTCACCTACCTGGGGTATTCGTACGGCACCCTGCTCGGAGCAACCTACGCGCAGCTGTTCCCGCAGAACGTGCGCGCCCTGGTGCTGGACGGCGCGGTCGACCCGACGGAGACCTTCACGCAGGGTTCGGAGCAGCAGGCCAAGGGCTTCGAGCGGGCGTTCACCAACTTCACCAAGTGGTGCACGACCGAGCCCAGCCGCTGCCCGATCGCGCCGGACGCCCAGGGCGCCGTGACCGACGCGCTCGCCAAGGCCGAGACGTCGCCGGTGCGCGGGCCGGACGGGCGGGACGCCACGGCCGGCTGGGTGTTCCTCGGGCTGATCTCGTCGCTCTACACCGAGTCCGGCTGGGCCGACCTGGCCAACGCCATCGACGACCTCCAGGCCGGTGACGCGACCGGCATCTTCGAGCTGGCCGACCAGTACGCGGAACGCGAACCCGACGGCACCTACTCCAACCTGTTCGACGCCAACCTGACGGTGAACTGCGTGGACAACGAGAAGGCGCCGGGCGTCGCCGGGATCCGCAAGCTGCAGGGCGAGTGGCGGTCCAAGTACCCGCTGTTCGGAGCACCGATGGCGGTCGGGATGCTGCCGTGCGCGTACTGGGGTGGGGGCCGGGATCCGTACCCGGCCGGCGAGGCGAAGGGTGCGCCGCCGATCCTGGTGGTGGGCACGACCGGGGACCCGGCCACGCCGTACGAGAACACCGCCGACCTGGCGAAGATGCTGGGTGTCGGGCAGGTGCTCACGTGGGAGGGCGAGGGACACACCGCCTACCCCTCGACCACGTGCATCAAGGACGCGGTGGACCGCTATCTGCTGGACCTGAAGATGCCGCCGGAGGGTCTGCGCTGTCCTCCGAAGTGACCACTCCCTGACGGGCGGCCAGCTCCTCGAGCAGTGTGCGTACCCGTCGGAGGTTGCTCTTGAGCTCCTCCTGCTCCTCGTGGCGGAAGGCGTCGTTGTCGACGATCAGCCTGCTGGCGAAGTGCGCGGTGATCAGCGGGATCACCAGCAGCACCATGACCGAGATGAGGATTCCGGCCATCACCCGGGCCTGCCAGGTCGCGGGTGAGATGTCGCCGTAGCCGACCGTGGACGCGGTGACGACGGCCCACCAGATCGAGTCGCCGATGGTCCTCTTCTCGAAATATTTGTACAGGGTGCCGCAGATGATGATCAGCATCGAGTAGGACAGCAGCAGCGTCTTCGGCGAGTTGGCCAGCCAGACCATCCCGCGGTAGACGAGTTTCGGCAGCGTGAGCAGCGCGTGCATGTGGCCATGGTGCCCGAGGGGAACGGTTCGCGACAGCCCGTGACAAGCTTTCGATCATGCAGATCCGGATCGCCACCCGCGCCGACGTCCCCGCCGTGCTCGGCCTGCTCGCCGATGACGACATCAGTCGTACCCGTGGTTTCGGCACCGCGGAGGTCGGCCCCGGCGTCTGGGCGGCCTTCGAGGCGATCGACGCCGACGACCGCAACTATCTGATCGTGGCCACCGACGGCGACGAGGTGGTGGGCACCTGCCAGCTCACCCTCATTCCGGGCCTGACCCGGGGCGGCGCGGAGCGAATGCTGATCGAGGCGGTCCGGATCAGCTCGGCCCGGCGCGGGGAGGGCCTCGGCGGCGAGCTGATGCGCTGGGCGATCGAGCGGGCGCGGGCGCGCGGCTGCCGGATCGTGCAGCTGACCACGGACAAGCGCCGCACCGACGCGCACCGGTTCTACGAGGCGCTCGGCTTCGAGGCCTCGCACGAGGGCATGAAGCTACTTCTGTGACTTGAGGTCGCGGTCCTTGGACGGCTGCACCCGCTTCGGCTCGCCGGGCATCTTCGGATGGTCCGGCGGGTAGGGCAGGTCGCCGAGGCCGTCGTGCTCGTCGCGCTGCACCCACTCCAGCAGTGGGGTGAGGTCGTGGGCCACGTCGTCGATGCCGGCGTGCGGGTCGCCGCCCTTCATGAACCGGGCCGGCACGGTCCGCAGGTCGAAGTCGTCGGGCTCGACGTCGGCCAGTTCGGCCCAGGTGACCGGGGTGGAGACGGTGGCCCGGGCGTTGGCGCGCAGCGAGTAGGCGCAGGCGATGGTGCGGTCCCGGGCCATCTGGTTGTAGTCGAGGAACACCCGCTCGCCGCGCTCCTCCTTCCACCAGGAGGTGGTGATGCCGGCCGGGTTGCGGCGCTCCACCTCACGGGCCAGGGCGATGGCCGCGCGGCGCACGTCGATGAAGGACCAGCGCGGCTCGATGCGCACGTAGACGTGCACGCCGCGGCCGCCGGAGGTCTTCGGGAACCCGGTCCAGCCCAGGTCGGCGAGGACCTCGCGGACCACGCCGGCGGTGGCGACCACGTCGGCGAAGCCGGTGCCGGGCTGCGGGTCGAGGTCGATGCGCAGCTCGTCGGGCTCGTCGGGGGCGGTGGCGCGGACCGGCCAGGGGTGGAAGACCACGGTGCCCATCTGCGCGGCCCAGGCGACGTGGGCCAGGTCCGCGGGGCTGAGCTCGTCGGCCGTACGCATGCTCGGGAATTTGATCGTGGCGGTTTTGATCCAGTCGGGGACGCCACGGGTGGGGATCCGCTTCTGGAAGAACATCTCGCCCTCGATGCCGTCCGGGAAGCGCTGCAACGTGGTGGGGCGGTCGCGCAGGGCCCGCAGGATGCCGTCGCCGACGGCGAGGTAGTACTCGAAGACGTCGCGCTTGGTGAATCCGCGCTCCGGGAAGACCATCTTGTCCGGGCTGCTCAGGCGCACGGTGTGGCCGGCGACCTCGTGCTCTTCCGCGGCGGCTTTCGGCATGCTCTCAGCTTAGGGGCCGATACGCGGGGAGGCCGCCCGGCAAACCGGACGGCCTCTTGCCGATTTATGCTGATATTTCAGACATTACGTCGGCGACGGGTGTACCAGACGGCCGCGGTGCCGGCCGCCACCATCAGGCCACCGGCGGCCAGCACGCCCCCGGACGGGGAGCCGGTCAGCGGGAGCGTGTTGCCGGAGCTGACACCCGCGCCCGCGGTGGTCTGGGTCGGCTTCGGCGTGGCGATCTCCGAGCTGACCCCGGCCGGCGGCACCGTGTTGACGTTGCCGGTCGGCAGGCTCGGACTGGGGCTCGGCGTCTCGCTCACGCCGCCGTAGCCCGGCTTGCCGCGGGTCGGCGGGGTGGCGGTCACGGCGTTGACGGCGGCGGGCGGCGTGACCTCGCTGCCGCCGTAGCCGTCGCCCTGGTCGCCCGGTTCAGGGCTCGGCGCCGCCATGACGTGACCGGCGTTGACGGCGAGATCAGCGGACGCCGTGGCGGGCGTCGCACCGAGGGCGACAGCGGCGAGGACAGTGGCGCCGACCGTGGGAAGTCCAGCGGTCAGCCGACGCGAAAAGCTCATGAGGAGTATCCGTTCTGTTGCTGAAGGTACGGTTCCATGGTCGCACGGGAGCTTAACGGTAATTGCCCGTTTTACCCGGAAACACCCCGAGGCGGGTCTTCAGCTCGGAAGACCACCGAAACGGTGACTGCGCCACAAGTGCGACAAAGTGAATACCTTGAGCTCGAACTGCGGATCCGCGGCGAACAGTCCCCCGCTGTACGGAGCGTGCAGTTGCACACTGGCCCCGGTGTCCAGATAGACCGAGACCACGTTGCGGCGGCCGCGCCGCTCGGCCCGCAGGTCCACCACCCGGTGCCAGGGCGCCTCGCCCTCCTCGAACACGGACGACGTACGGATCCCGCCGGCGCCCACCTCGACCCCGGTACGCCGCCCGGCCACCATGCCGGCCGCCGCACCGAGCAGCAGCGGCCCACCGATCAGCGCGAGCCACAGCCAGCCCGGCGGGCCACTCCGGCCGGGCCAGGCCAGTGCCACGATCACCCCCGTCGTGACACTCGCCACCGCGCTCATCGCGCCGAGATAGAGACCGTGGCCGAGGACCTGCTGCCAGGTCGGCCGGAACATCGCCGGGGATCCACCTTCCATGACCTCTCAACCGGCGCGGTCACCACCTCCGGCGCACGCCGCGTGCGACGTACGGTGGATGGCATGACAACCGATCTACCCACGACCGAGGAGGAGTGGCGGATCCGCCTCTCTCCGGCCGAGTTCCGCGTGCTCCGCGAGGCCGGCACCGAAGCGCCGTGGAGCGGCGAGTATGTGAGCACCAAGACCGCCGGTGTCTACGACTGCCGGGCCTGCGGCGCCCAGCTCTACCCGAGCGACACCAAATTCGACAGTCACTGCGGCTGGCCGTCCTTCGACGACGCCGTCCCGGGTGCGGTCAAGGAGATCGACGACCACAGCCACGGGATGGTGCGCACCGAGATCCGGTGTGCCCGCTGCGACTCGCACCTGGGTCACGTGTTCCGGGGCGAGGGCTTCACCCCGAAGAACACGCGGCACTGTGTGAACAGCCTGTCGATCCGGCTCACGGCCGCCGGCTGAGGTCCTCCACCACATAGGTCACGCCGTTCGGCGCCTGGACCCGGTCGGCACTGGTGACCCGCCAGTCGTCGCCGAGTTCAGGCGCGAACGCGTCACCGGGCACCGTGAGGTCGATCCTCGTCCGGACGATGTGCCCGGCTAGCGGGAGGAAAGCGGCATAGATCTGCGAGCCGCCCATCACCCAGAAATCCTCTGATTTCACATCATCGAGGGAATGGATGACCGTGGCGCCCGGGGCCGCCCAGTTCGGGTCGCGGGTGAGGACGATGTTCTCCCGGCCCGGCAGCGGCCGCTTCGGCAGCGACTCCCAGGTGCGGCGGCCCATCACCACCGGCGCGCCCATGGTGCGCTCCTTGAAGACGGCCTGCTCCCCCGGGACCCGCCACGGGATGGTGTTGCCGGCGCCGATCACCCGGTCCCGGGCCTCGGCCCAGATCATGTGGATCGTCATACCGCGACGGGGGCCGGGATCAGCGGGTGGTGCCGGTAACCGACCACGGTGAAGTCGGCGTACTCGTGCTCGAACAGGCTGGGGCGGGGCGCGATCTCGAGCTCCGGGAACGGGTACGGCTCCCGGGTGAGCTGCTCCCTCACCTGCTCGATGTGGTTGTCGTAGATGTGCACGTCGCCGCCGACCCAGATGAAGTCGCCGGGCTCCAGGCCGACCTGGGCCGCGATCATCCGGGTCAGCAGGGCGTAGCTGGCGATGTTGAACGGGACACCCAGGAAGAGGTCGGCGCTGCGCTGGTAGAGCTGGCAGGAGAGCTTGCCGTCGGCCACGTGGAACTGGAACAGCGCATGGCAGGGCGCCAACGCCATGTCCGGGATGTCGGACACGTTCCAGGCGGAGACGATCATCCGCCGGGAGTCCGGATTCTTCTGGATGGTCTCGACCACCTCGGAGAGCTGGTCGATGCCCCCGTTCTTCCCCGGCCAGGAGCGCCACTGCTTGCCGTAGACCGGCCCCAGCTCCCCGTCGGCGCCGGCCCACTCGTCCCAGATCGTGACGCCCTGCTCGCGCAGCCACTTCACGTTGGTGTCCCCGCGCAGGAACCAGAGCAGCTCGACCGCGATCGACTTGAAATGCACCCGCTTCGTGGTGATCAGCGGGAAGCCCCGCGACAGGTCGTATCGCAACGTCGCACCGAAGAGACTCCGCGTCCCGGTGCCGGTGCGGTCGCTCTTGGGCGTGCCCGTCTCGAGAACCCGTCGCAAAAGATCTTCAAATTGGGTGTCGGCGGCCATACGGTGAAAATATCACCGGACGTCACAGATGGAGTTCGCAGCCGTCCGGGTCGTCCAGCCACACGCCGTCGGTGGCCAGATAGCGGAACTTGTAGTGGCCCGGGTCGAGCGGCACGCTCACCGTCCGGGTGCCGTTGCGCCGCACCAGGAGTTCGTGCGCCCCCGGCCGCCAGTCGTTGAAGTCGCCGACCACGCTCACCGTGCCGGGCGGCTCGTCAGCCGGGAGGCAGAACGTCACCCGGGTCTTGTTGCCGAACAGTCTGCTGCGCTTGATCACGACGTCCTCCAGCCTTCACCGGTACAACGCCGAACAGCCACGTATGTTGTGCCGATGCATCCCGAACCTCACGACGAGCTGCGGGTGGCGTCGTTCCGCGATCTCGACACCACCACCCTCTACGAGATCCTCAAGCTGCGCAGCGAGGTCTTCGTGGTCGAGCAGGAGTGCGCCTACCTGGACCCGGACGGGCGGGACATCGAACCCGGCACCCGTCACCTGTGGTTCGCGCAGGGCAAGCGGGTGCGGGCCTACCTGCGGATCCTGAGCGACCACGGGGTGGAGCGGATCGGCCGGGTGGTGACCGCCCCGGAGGCCCGCGGCAACGGGCTGGCCGGGCGGCTGATCTCCGAGTCGCTCGCCGTGATCGGCAACCGCCCGGCGATCCTGCACGCCCAGGCCCACCTCGCCGCCTACTACGCCCGGTTCGGCTTCGAGCAGTCCGGCCCCGAATACCTCGAGGACGGCATCCCGCACGTCCCGATGAAGCGGGACTAGCTAGGGCAGGTTCGCCACGATCTCGGTGACCGAGCGGCGCCGGCCGGTGTAGAACGGCACCTCCTCGCGGACGTGCCGCCGCGCCCGGGACGCCCGCAGCTCACGCATCAGGTCCAGGATGCGGTGCAGCTCGTCGGCCTCGAACGCCAGCATCCACTCGTAGTCGCCGAGCGCGAACGACGCGACCGTGTTGGCGCGGACGTCCGGGTAGCCGCGCGCCTGACGGCCGTGCTCGGCCAGCATCTCGCGCCGCTCCGAGTCGGGCAGCAGGTACCACTCGTAGGAGCGGACGAACGGGTAGACGCAGACGTACTGCCGGGGCTCCTCGTCGGCCAGGAAGGCCGGCAGGTGGCTGCGGTTGAACTCGGCCGGGCGGTGCAGCGCCATCTGCGACCAGACCGGCTCCAGGTGGCGGCCCAGCGCGGTCCGGCGGAACAGCCCGTAGGCGTCCTGGAGCGCGTCCGACGAGCCGGAGTGCCACCACACCATGATGTCGGCGTCGGCGCGCAGACCGGACACGTCGTAGGTGCCGCGGATCGTCACGTCCTTGTCGGCCAGCTGCTCGAAGAGCGCGCCGACCTCACCGGCCAGCTCGTCACGGAGTGCGGGCAGCGGCGCGGTCACCCGGAACACCGACCACATGGTGTAGCGGATGGTCGCGTTCAGCTCGTTGATCCGCGCAGCGTTGCTCTGCTGTTCGCTCATGCGATCTCCTTCAGGAACGTACTCACATCGTCCGCGGCGCGCTCGCCGCTGGCCACGCACACCGGGATGCCGACACCGTCGAACGCCGCTCCGGCCAGGGCCAGCCCCTCCGGCAGCCCGGCCCGTGCCGCGGCGATCCGGTCGGCGTGACCCGGCGCGTACTGCGGCAGGCCGCCGCCCCAGCGCTGCACCCACGCCGCCGCCGGGACCGGCAGCCCCACCCCGAGCAGGTCGCTCAGCTCCCGGCGGGCCGTCTCCAGCAGCGCGGCGTCGTCCCGCTGGAGCCGTTCCTCCTCGCCGGACCGGCCGAGCGACACCCGGACGATCACCGGGCCGTCCTCGCGGGCCAGGTGCGGCCACTTCGTGGTGAAGAAGGTGGCCGCCTTGACCAGCGTGCCCTCGCCCGGCGGCACCAGGAACCCGGAGAGGTCCGGCAACCCGGTCCCGGCCGGCAGGGCCATCGCCGCGAGGGCGACGCTCGCGTAGTCCAGTGCGGCGACCGCGGCGGCCGGCTCCGGCGCGACCTCGCTCAGCAGCCGGGACGCCGGCTTCGCCGGCAACGCCAGGATCACCGCGTCGAACTCTTCGGTCCGCGGCGCGGGCACCGGCCCGGAGACCACCTTCCAAAGACCCTTCCCGGTACGGGTGAGCTCGCGCGCCGGCGCACCGAGGCTGATCCGCGCCCCGCTCGCCGAGGCGGCGGCACCGGCCAGCCGGCTCATCCCGCCCACGACCGCGGCGAAGACCGGCCGCCCGGGGACCCGGCGACCACGCGCCTGGGCGGCCCGGACCGCGGCGGTCAGGGTGTGCTCGGTCTCCGCGGTGTGTGCCAGCTGCGGCATGGTGACCCGCAGGGACAGCCGGTCGGCGCGGCCCGCGTAGACCCCGCCGAGCATCGGGTCCACCAGCCGGTCCACGACCTCGTCGCCGAACCGCTCGCGGACCAGGGCGCCGACCGCCACGTCGGCGCCGGGCGCCAGCAGAGGGCGGCCGGTGTCCCGGTCGGCGCCGCTCGCCGGCAGCGCCACGCCGTCCAGCGTGGACAGGTCACCGGGGACGCCGACCAGCGTGCCGCCGGGGATGGGAGCGAGACGGCCCCCGAAGGCCAGGGCGGCCGGGCGGGCCGCCGGGTGCACCAGGGCGTCGCCGAGGCCGACCCGCCGGGCCAGGGCCACCGCCGCGGACTCGCCGCCGTCCGGCGCGCTGTTCAGGAACGACTCGGCGCCGCGCTCGACGGTACGCCCGCCCAGTTCACCGGTGCTGAGCTTGCCGCCCAGGGCGGGACCGCTCTCATACACCACCACCTCGGCGCCCGGGTGGACGTCCCGCAGGCGCACGGCGGCCGCCAGGCCGGCGATGCCGCCGCCGATGACCGCGATCCGCTTCCGCACGCTTCACACACTCCCAGGTTCCGCCGGGCCCCGGCCGGTGGGGTCCGCGTCTGTGACGTGAGACTGCCGCGTTCCGGCCCTCGTCGCCCAGGGGCCTAAGACCCGGACACCTCGTGGACCAGGGCGACCAGGCGGGTGAGGATGTCCGGGTCGGTCTCCGGCATCACGCCGTGACCGAGGTTGAAGACGTGCCCGGGGGCGGCCTTGCCCTGTTCGAGGACCCGGCGGGTCTCCCGCTCGACCGTGTCCCACCCGGCGAAGAGGATCGCCGGGTCCAGGTTGCCCTGCACCGCGCGGTCCGGGCCGATCCGGCGGGTGGCCTCGTCCAGCGGGGTCCGCCAGTCCACCCCGACCACGTCGGCGCCGGCCTCGCCCATCGCCTCCAGCAGGACCCCGGTGCCGACGCCGAAGTGGATCCGCGGCACCCCGGCGTCGATCAGGCCGGTCAGCACCGCGGCCGAGTGCGGCATCACGAACCGCCGGTAGTCGGCCTCGGAGAGGGCGCCGGCCCACGAGTCGAACAGCTGCACGGCGCTCACCCCGGCGTCGATCTGGACCCGCAGGAACGTCAGCGTGATCTCGGCGAGCCGGGCCAGCAGGGCGTTCCACAGCTCGGGTGCGCCGTACATCATGGCCTTGGTCTTCAGGTAGGTCCGTGACGGACCGCCCTCGATCAGGTAGCTGGCCAGTGTGAACGGCGCGCCCGCGAAGCCGATCAGCGGCGTCCCGCCCAGCTCGGCGACCAGCAGCCGCACCGCCTCGGTGACGAAGTCCACGTCGGCCGGGACGATCGGCCGCAGCCGGGCCAGGTCGGCCTCGGTGCGCACCGGCTCGGCCACCACCGGGCCGGTGCCGGCCACGATGTCGAGGTCGATGCCGGCCGCCGCGACCGGCACCACGATGTCGCTGAAGAAGATCGCCGCGTCCACGTTGTGCCGGCGGACCGGTTGCAGGGTGATCTCGGTGACCAGGTCCGGCCGGCGGCACGACTCGAGCATGCCGACGCCCTCCCGGATCTTGCGGTACTCGGGCAGCGAACGCCCGGCCTGCCGCATGAACCACACCGGCGTGTGCGGGCCGGGCAGACCACGACACGCCCGGACGAAGGGGGAATCCTGGAGAACCGTCACCGGGCCATGGTGCCATGCCAGTACGGGGGCGCGGCGGCGTGCCGACCCCGGACCGCCGCTAGATCGGCATAGGCTTTCCCCATGGCGTCCCCCTCCGCTGCCCCTGAGGCGTTCACCCGCGCCGTCGCCGGGCTGCGCGCGGAGTCGCCGCGGCCGGAGATCCTGCTCGAGGAGATCGCCGCGCCCCAGCGGCTCGCGCCGTACGCGTTCGCCCTCAGCGCCACCGTGCTCCGCGGCGGTGACGAGGTGGCGAGCGGCCGGCTGATCCTGCTGCACGACCCGGCCGGGCACGAGGCCTGGCAGGGCGACCTGCGCCTGGTCACGCTGATCACCGCGGAGCTGGAGGAGGATCTGGCCTCCGACCCGCTGCTGTCGGCGGTGGCGTGGACCTGGCTGATCGACGGGCTGGAGCAGTACGCGGCGGCGTACACGGCGATCGGCGGCACGGTCACGCAGACCGCGTCCACCCGGTTCGGCGAGCTGGCCGGCCCTTCCCCGACCGCCGACCTGGAGGTGCGCGCCTCCTGGACACCCACCTCCGCCGACTTCGGCGCCCATCTGTACGGCTGGTGCGCGATGCTGGCCTCGACGGCCGGCCTGCCGCCGCCCGGGGTGGCCTCACTCACCGACAGGGTCAAATCCGCCTGATCCAGGACGATCGGCCACCGGGAACGGCGGTCGAACGTCCAGGATCAGGCGGATTCGCGGTTCAGCCGTTGCCGCAGGCGCCCAGGGTCTGGCAGGCGGTCTCGATCGGGATGGCCAGGCCGATGCCCTCGGCGTCCCGAGCCTTCGCGGTGGCCAGCCCGACCACCTTCTTGCTGGAGTTGACCACCGGGCCGCCGGAGTTGCCCGGGTTGATCGGGGCGTCGAACTGGATGGTCGGCCCGTCCTCGGCGTCCGGCCGGTAGGCGCTGATCACACCGGTGGTGACTGAGTCCTCGAGGCCGAGCGGCGCGCCGACGACCATCACCTGCTGACCGGGCTTCACCTCGTCGGCGGCCACACCGAGCGGGGTGATGTCGGCGTTGGTACGCAGCAGCGCCAGATCCCGCCCCTCGCTCACCTTGACGATCGTCGCGTCGATCCGGGTGTTGCCGCGCTCCAGCGACACCGCACGGTCGCCGCCGGTCCACACCTCCTCCACCACGTGGAAGTTGGTGAACAGGTTGGTCCGCCCGTTCGCCTGGCCGACCGCGAACGCCGTACCGGTGAAGTCGCCGGCCCGGACCCGGAACACGCTGGGCAGCACGCTCTTCGCGATGCCCTCCGGGTCGAAGACCGTGGCGAGCTGCTTCTCCAGCTCCTGGCTGCGGCCCTGCTCGGCGTTGACGGCGGAGGCCAGGTCGTTGCTGCTCTGGATCATGGTCTCCACCCGGAACGCCTGCCAGGCGGTGACCAGCAGCAGCGCCGCGACCAGGCCGATGGCGATCGTGCGGCCCCGCGCGCGCTTCGAGGTAGGGGCGGGGGCCGGCGCCGGCTCGTAGACCGGCTGCTGCGGCGTCTCGTAGACCGGCTGACTCCACTGCGACTGCTGTTGCTGTTGCTGCTGCGCCCATTGCGGCTCGGGCGCCCACTGCTGTTGCTGCTGCTGTTGCTGACCCCACGGGTCGTACGCCGGTTGCTGCTGCTGCTGGGGCTGCTGGTTCCAGGAGCGGTCGTCCTCCCAGGCCCACTCCTGGGCGCGCCGGTGCCCGCCTGATCCGTTGGCGGGCGTGAAGGGTTCGAATGGTGCGGTCATCCGGCGCGGCCTCCCGGGTCTCGGCGCTGCGACAGGTGGTACGGAAGGAAGCGCTGAACGGATGAACTTCGCACGAGATCAAGAATCGACGCGCCGGACCCCGGCTGCGCACGCCAAGGGTGCTACCCCCGTACGGTTACGGAGTGACCGACGAAGCACCCCTGCGCCGTCGGGACTCGCCGGACACGGCAGGAGACGGACCGCACCCAGTGCCGCCCGGCCCGCACGCCGGCGGTCCCGAGGGTGGCCCCGAAGAACCCCGACCCGCGACACCACTGACCGCACCCCGCGACGGCACGCCCCGCCCGGTGGAGACCGAGGCCGAGCTGGCCGAGATCGTCTCCCGTCTGACGGCCGGCACCGGCCCCGTCGCCGTGGACGCCGAACGCGCCTCCGGATACCGCTACACCCAGCGCGCCTACCTGGTGCAGCTGCGCCGGGCCGGGTCCGGCACCGTGCTGCTGGACCCGCTCCCCCTCGACGATCTGCGCACCCTGGACGCGGCCCTCGCCGACACCGAGTGGGTGCTGCACGCCGCCAGCCAGGACCTGCCCTGCCTGGCCGAACTGGGGATGCGACCACGCCGGCTGTTCGACACCGAGCTGGCGGCCCGGCTGGCCGGCTTCGAACGGGTCGGTCTCGCCGCGCTGACCGAGCAGCTGCTCGGCTACTCGCTGGAGAAACACCACTCGGCCGCGGACTGGTCGACCCGGCCGCTGCCGGAGTCCTGGCTGACGTACGCGGCCCTCGACGTGGAACTGCTCACCGACCTGCGCGACATGCTCGCCGCCGAACTGGAACAGCAGGGCAAGACGGCGTGGGCGGCCGAGGAGTTCGCCGCGCTGGTGGCCGGCGCGGACCGCCCGCCGCGGGTGCGCCCCGATCCGTGGCGGCGCACCTCGGGCATCCACCGGGTGCGCGGCGCCCGCGCCCAGTCCCGGGTCCGCGCGCTCTGGTACGCCCGCGACGGCGTGGCGGCCCGCCGGGACTCGGCGCCGGGCCGGGTGCTGCCCGACTCGGCGATAGTGGCGGCGGCCGAGGCCGATCCGAAGGATGAGCGCACCCTGCTCGGCATCCCCGGCTTCGGCGGCCGCTCGGTGCGCCGGCTGGCCCGGATCTGGCTGGACGCGCTGGATCAGGCGCGAGCCCTGCCGGACGACGCGCTGCCGGTGAACCAGCCGGTGGAAGGGCCGCCCCCGCCGCACCGCTGGGCCGAACGCGACCCGATCGCGGCGGCCCGGCTGGCCCGGTGCCGGCAGATCGTGGTGGGCACCGCCGAACAGCACAACCTCCCGCCGGAGAACCTGGTCAGCCCGGACTTCGTCCGCCGGCTGGCCTGGTCCCCGCCGGACGAGATCACGTCCCGCACGGTGGGCGACACGCTGCTCGGTTTCGGCGCCCGCAACTGGCAGGTGGTCCTGCTGGCCGACGACCTGGCCGAGGTCCTCCCCGAAACCCTCTGAGCGGAACGACCTGGAGGATGTGCCGGCCACCAGGACCGGCACATCCTGCTCGAACGGTCACGTTCAGCTCGTGGTCTCGATCTCGGCGCGCAGCGCCGGGAAGTCCGCCCGCACGTCGTCGGCGGTCTTGAAGAACCACATGATCATGCCGACGCTGCCCTCGTCGGCCCAGCCGCAGATCGCCAGGTCGACGCCGGAGGTGCTGCTGGTGCCGCACCGGGCGACACCACCCAGCTCACCGGTGGAGGCGTCGGACAGGCCGGACACCTGGTTGAACTTGCCGAAGACCCGGAACGACTCGGTGAGCTCCTTCTCCGGGTCGGAGATGGTGGCCTTGGTGGCCAGGGCGGCGACCATGTTCTGCTCGGCGGGTGAGCCGTAGATGGCGCCGAACGAGCCGGACGCGCCCGGGTAGGCGGCCAGGCTGCGCTCCATGTCCTCGGTGATGGCCGCGAACTGCGGGTCGTCGACGAGGGGCAGGCCGCCCAGCGTCTGCGGCTGCGTGATGGCGATCCGGGCGGCCGCGGCCTCCGCGTCGTCGACCGCGTTCTTGCCGATCAGCACGAGCGTGGCGGCGCCGCCGACGCAGAGCACCAGCGCGATCGCCACCGAGAGCAGGACGATCGGCACGGTCCGGGACTTGGGCTTCTCCGGCGGGAACGGCGGCGGGAAGCCCGGATAGCCCGGCTGCGGGGGCCCGTAGCCGGGTTGCGGCGGACCATAGGGGCCGTACCCGGGCTGCGGCGCGCTGTACCCGGAGGGTGGGTACTCCGGCTGGCCGGACGGCGGAGGGTATGTCATCAACGCTCCATGACTCGTGAAGGTCGGTGGATCTTATCGACGCCGGGGAGCGGGAACGGACCGTTCATGCCGTGAGTAGTCACACCCGTACGCCGAAGGCCCCCGCACTGAGAGTGCGGGGGCCTCCGAAGGGGTTAACCGATCAGGAGCGGACGTTGGCCACGCCGTCCGGCAGGAAACGCTTGCCGGCGACCCGCGCCGCGGTGCCGCTGCGGTCCAGGTACGGTGTGACGCCACCCAGGTGGAACGGGTAGCCGGCGCCCAGGATCATGCACAGGTCGATGTCCTGCGCCTCGGCGACGACGCCCTCGTCCAGCATGATCCGGATCTCCTCGGCCAGGCCGTCGAGGGCCTTCTGCCGGACCTCGTCGGCGGTGAGCGGCGCGTCGCCCACCTCGAGGATCTTGATGATCTCCGGGTTGATCTCCTTGTCCACCATCACCGGGAGACGCGAGTCGACGATCCGCTTGAGGTTCGGCGAGTCGACGTAGCGGTCCGGGAAGGCGGCGTGCAGGGTCTCCCCCACGTGGTACGCCACCGCGGGGCCGACCAGCTGGAGCAGCGCGATCGGGCGCATCGGCAGGCCCAGCGGGTCCATCGCCACGTTCACCACGTCCAGCGGGGTGCCGGCGTCGACGGCCTGGAAGATCTCGCTGGTCACCCGGGTGAGCAGGCGGTTGACCACGAACGCCGGGGCGTCCTTGACCAGCACCGAGGACTTCTTCAGCTGCTTGCCGACCTCGAAGGCGGTGGACAGCGTGGCGTCGTCGGTCTTCTCGCCGCGGATGATCTCCAGCAGCGGCAGGACGGCGACCGGGTTGAAGAAGTGGAAGCCGACGACCCGCTCCGGGTGCTCGAGGTCGGCAGCCATCTCGGTGATCGACAGCGAGCTGGTGTTGGTCGCGAGGATCGCCTCGGGCTTGACGATCTTCTCCAGCTCGGCCCAGATCTGCTTCTTCAGGTCGAGGTTCTCGAAGACCGCCTCGATCACGAAGTCGGCGTCAGCGAAGACGGACTTGTCCACCGAGCCGCTGATCAGCAGGCGCAGCTTGGCCGCGGTGCCCTCGTCCATCCGCTTCTTGGCGACCAGCTTGTCGATCTCGCCGGTCACGTAGGCGACGCCCTTGTCGACCCGCTCCTGGTCCAGGTCGGTGAGGACCACCGGGACCTGGAGGCGGCGCAGGAACAGCAGCGCCAGCTGCGAGGCCATCAGGCCGGCGCCGATGATGCCGACCTTGGTGACCTTGCGGGCCAGCGACTTGTCCGGCACCCCGACCGGGCGCTTGGCCCGGCGCTGGACCAGGTCGAACGAGTACAGGCTGGCACGCGCCTCGTCGCCCATGATCAGGTCGGCGAGGGCCTCGGTCTCGGCCGCGGTGCCGTCCTCGAAGGACGCGTCCTTGGCCAGGGCCAGCAGCTCGACGGCCTTGTTGGCGGACGGGACGGCGCCGTGCAGCTTCTCGTCCAGCATCGCCTTGACGAACTCCAGGACGCCGTCCCAGTCCTTGCGCTCGATCTCCGGGCGCTCGACGGTGACCTCGCCCTTGACCACGCCGGCCGCCCAGGCCAGCGAGTCCTCCAGGAAGTCGGCCGCCTCGAACAGGGCGTCCGCGACACCCATCTCCTTGGCCTGCTTCGGGCGCAGCGTCTTCTGCGTCAGCGGGTTCTGGAGGATGACCGTGGCCGCGTTGATGATGCCGATCAGGTTCGGCAGGATCTGCGAGCCGCCCCAGCCGGGGATCAGGCCGATCGCGACCTCGGGCAGGGCGAGCGCCGCCGCGCCGGTGGAGACGGTCCGGTAGTGGCAGTGCAGCGCCACCTCGAGGCCGCCGCCCATGGCCGCGCCGTTCACGAACGCGAACGTCGGGATCTGGCTGTTCTTGAGGCGGGCGAAGACCTTGTGGCCCAGCTCGCCCAGCGCAAGGGCCTGCTCGCGCGAGTTGATCAGTGGCATGCCGGTGATGTCGGCGCCGACGCAGAAGATGAACGGCTTACCGGTCAGCGCGATGAACGACGGGTCCGCCGCGGTGGCCGCGGTGATCGCCTCGTCCAGCGACCGCAGGCCGCCCGGGCCGAAGCTGTTCGGCTTCTTGTAGTCGAAGCCGTTGTCCAGCGTGATCAGGGCCGCGGGCTTCTCCAGCCCCGGTACCGGGACCAGACGGAGGATCGCCTTCGTGACTACCTCGTTCGGGTTCTCGATCACTTGGCCGCGCCTTCCCAATACGGGTTCTCCCAGATAACGGTGCCGCCCATGCCGATGCCGATGCACATCGCGTTGATCCCGTAGCGGACGTCGGGGCGCTCGGCGAACTGCCGGGCGAGCTGGGTCATCAGGCGGATGGCCGAGGACGCCAGCGGGTGGCCGATGGCGATCGCGCCACCCCACGGGTTGACCCGCGGGTCGTCGTCGGCGATGCCGTAGTGGTCGAGGAAGGCGAGCACCTGCACGGCGAACGCCTCGTTCAGCTCGAACAGGCCGATGTCGTCGATCGTCAGGCCGGCCTTCTTCAGCGCCTTCTCGGTCGCCGGAACCGGGCCGTAACCCATGATCTCCGGCTCGACGCCGACGAACGCGTAGGACACCATCCGCATGGCGACCGGCAGGCCCAGCTCACGGGCGGTCGCCTCGTCGGCCAGGATGGCCGCGGTCGCGCCGTCGTTGAGACCGGCCGCGTTACCGGCGGTGACCCGGCCGTGCGGGCGGAACGGGGTCTTCAGGGTGGCCAGCTTCTCCAGCGACGTCTGGCGCGGGGCCTCGTCGACGGTGGCCAGGCCCCAGCCCAGCTCGGCGGAGCGGAGGGCGACCGGCACCAGGTCCGGCTGGATCTTGCCATCGGCGTACGCCTTGGCGGTCTTGATCTGGGAGTTGAGGCCGTACGCGTCGGCCCGCTCCTTCGTGATGTGCGGCAGCCGGTCGTGCAGGTTCTCCGCCGTCGAGCCCATCACCAGTGCGGACGGGTCGACCAGCTTCTCGGCCAGGATCCGCGGGTTGGGGTCGACGCCCTCGCCCATCGGGTGGCGGCCCATGTGCTCGACGCCACCGGCGATGGCGATGTCGTACGCGCCCATCGCGATCCCGCCGGCGACGTTGGTCACCGCGGTCATGGCGCCCGCGCACATCCGGTCGACGGAGTAGCCGGGGGTGGTCTTGGGCAGACCGGAGAGCAGCGCGGCGGTCCGGCCGAGCGTCAGGCCCTGGTCGCCGATCTGGGTGGTGGCCGCGATCGCGACCTCCTCCACCTTCTCCGGCGGGAGGTTGGGGTTTCGCTTCAGCAGCTCTCGCATGCAGCGGATCACCAGGTCGTCGGCGCGGGTCTCGGCATACATGCCGCCCGCCTTGCCGAACGGGGTGCGGACGCCGTCGACGAAGACGACCTCGCGTACTTCACGGGGCACAGCAAGCCTCCTTGCGGGCGTGAACCCAAATGTGTCGGCAATGCTACTCGCCAGTAACTAGTAGCTGCCAGGCCCACCGGGAAAAGGTCACAACCCGGGGCTTGCCGGGCGACGTCTCAGCCGGCGCGGGGGACGCTGGCGGTGGCCGTCGCCACGGGGGTGGTGTCGGCGGCCGGCAGGGCGACCGTGACCTCCAGCCCGCCGCCCTCCAGAGCCACCGCCGACACGGTGCCGCCGTGCGCGTCGCAGACCGCCCGCACGATGGAGAGACCCAGGCCCGAGCCGCGGGAGCCGGTGCGTTCCCAGCCGCCCCGCTGGAACGGCTCGAACAGTCCCGGCACATCGCCCGGTTCCACCTCGTAGCCGGTGTTGCCGACCACCAGCCGGGCCTGGCCGCCCACCGACTCGGTCCGCAGCCACAGTTGCCCGAGCAGGTGGTTGTAACGGATCGCGTTCTCGATCAGATTCCCGGCCAGCCGGTCCAGCAGGCTCGGGTCGCCGACCACCGGGGCCGGCGCCAGTTCCGTGCTGACGTCGAGCTTGAGGCGCTCGGCCTCGGCCTTCACCGCGGACAGCGCGTTGTAGACGCTGGTCGCCAGGTCGGCCGGCACCTTGCGGACCAGCCTGCGGCCGGACTGCGCCTCCGACCGGGCCAGCACCAGCAGCGCGTCGACCAGCCCGTTGGCCCGCTCCGAGGCGTTGCGGACCACCTTGGCCATCCGCCGGTACTCCGCCACGTCGGCCTCGTCGTCACTGAGCGTCACGTCGATCTCGGTCCGCATCACCGCGAGCGGGGTCCGTAGCTCGTGCGACGCGTTCGCCACGAACCGCTTCTGCGACTCGAACGCGGCGGTCAGCCTGTCCAGCATGGCGTCGAAGGTCCGGGCCAGCTCGGCCACCTCGTCGTCCGCGCCGGAGTAGCGGATCCGCTGGTCCAGGGTCTCCTCGCCGAGCCGCTGCGCGGTCTGGGTCACATAGTGCAGCGGGCGCAGCGCCCGGCCGGCCATCAGGTACGCCAGGGCGACGCCGATGAGGCCGACCGCGATCAGCGCGCTGAAGCCCTTGACCAGCACCTCGCGGGAGGCCTGCGCGACCATCTCGGTCTGCCAGACGATCGCCTCCTGGGTGCGCCCGTCGCGCAGGGTCACCGTGGAGCCGGTCCGCAGCTCATCGACCGGGTGCAGCGACTCACTGACCATCAGCCAGGCCAGCAGCACCAGGATCACCCCGGCGCCGACCAGCAGGATGCCGTTGAGCAGGGTGAGGCGCAGCCGGAGGGTGGGGCGCATCCGGCCGCGATCGCCGGGGTAGACGGTCACGAGGCCACGACCGGTTCGGCGATCCGGTAACCGGCGCCCACCACGGTCTCGACCAGCGGCGGATCACCCAGCTTCTTCCGCAGGGTGTTGATCGTCACACGGACGGTCGTGGTGAAGGGGTCGGTGTTGGCATCCCACACCCGGTCCAGCAGCTCCTCGCTGGAGACCACCCCGCCCTTGGCCTTGAGCAGCTCCTCGAGGACGCAGAACTCCTTGTTGGTGAGCTCCAGCGGCGCCCCGCTCCGGGTCGCCACCCGGCGGGACTGGTCCAGCACCAGATCGCCGGCGGTGAGCACCGGTGGCGCCACCGGGGTGGCCCGCCGGCCCAGCGCCTGCACCCGGGCCACCAGCTCCTTGAAGTCGAACGGCTTGGCCAGGTAGTCGTCGGCGCCCAGCTCCAGGCCCTCCACCTTGTCGTCCACCGACGAGCTGGCGGTCAGCATCAGCACCCGGGTCAGCGTGCCCGACTCGACCAGGGCCGCGCAGATCTCGTCGCCGTGCATGCCGGGCAGGTCGCGGTCGAGGACGACCACGTCATACCGCGTCACGTAGGCCATCTCGTGACCCTGGAGGCCGTCGTAGGCGACGTCCACCGCCATCCCCTTGCGGCGCAGGCCCCGCACGATCGCGTCGGCCATGTCCCGCTCGTCCTCAACCACCAGCACACGCACCGCAGACCTCCTGAAACACCCGGCCGTACGTGCAGGCTACCCAGCCTCGCCCAGCGGTGTCAGAGGCGCCAGACCGCGGCCGACGCGTCCAGCCGGCGGCAGATCAGCGCCCCCGACCCGAACCGGCAGTCACCGGCGATCCACGCCGCCCCGCCGAGCAGGCGGACCTTTCCGGTGGCCAGATCGAGCACCCCGTACCGCATGGTGTTGTCGATCGAGAGGATGCGGTGGACGTAGGCCGTGTCGGGCCGCGGACCGGGACCACCGTTGATCCAGGCGCCCGCCCGGGCGGTGATCCGGCCGGTACGCGAGTCGAGCACCGACAGCTCCGGATCCCCCCGGCTCGCCGCGCTCAGCAGCACGTGGTCGCCGAGCGCCTCGCTGAGGTCCCAGCCGTCCTGCCGCCACACCTCGCGCCCGGTGGCCGGGTCGATGCCGGCGAGGCCGTTCTCCCACCGCACGGCGCAGATCACCGGACGGCAGTCCAGCAGGTACCCGTCCGGGCTGACCAGCGGCCCGCCCCGCCAGCGCTCGGCCAGGGTGGTGTCGTCGTAGGCGACAGTGTCGGCGCCGTGCGTGACTATGAGGAGGCCGCCCGCCACCCGGAGCATCGTGTCCCGGTCCACCGGCAGCGACGTACGAGTGGAAGCGGTGATCCGGCCGGTGTGCGTCTCCCGCGCCTCCAGCCGCCCGTCCGGCCACGACGTGTAGATCAGACCGGGGAACCCGGTGTAGAAGTAGCCGGTTTGCAGCACCCACCCACCCGGCGATGGTGGTGGCGACATCGTCCAGCGGGGTTTCCCGGTCCGCGGATCGAGCCCGTGCAAGGGCGCCAGGTCGGGATCGATGGTGTCGTCGTAGACCAGCGCCGTACTCCGGTCGCCGGAGAGGCCGAACATGCCCGCCGCCCGTCGCCAGAGCGGCTCGGCCGACCCGGCCCGGACAGCGGTCAGCCCGCTCGGCCGGCCCCGCCCTGCGTGGTGGACGCGATGAGCAGGATGCCGTCGCCGGCGTCGGTGAGGAAGGAGATGTCGCCCGCGATCGTGGCCGTCCAGGTGCCGGACAGGGTCATGCCGGGCAGCGCGAAGGCGCGGATGGTGTGGGTCCGCACCGCACTGCCGATCGGCTCGCCGGGCCCGATCAGGTAGAGCCGGTCGCCGTCCACCCGGATGGCGTCGCGCAGGGTGAGCGGGATGACCTGGGGCGGCGGCGGAGGCGCCGCGGGCGGCACCGCGCCACCGAGCGCGACCAGCAGGATCACCGCGAGCGGGCCCAAGATCCACCGGTACGGCAGCGGAGCGCGCGGCAGCCCGGCCTCGTCCGGCGCACCGGCCGGCACCTCGCCGAGGTCGATCACGCGGTCCCGCACGTCGGCCCCCTGGTCCGGCAGACGGTCAAGCCCGGTACGCCCAGACCCGCAGGCCCCCGGTGTCCCGACAGACTACGTATCGATCGTCACCGACGCACTCATTGCCGGGGAAGCCGGTCGTCCCGAGCACCGTGACCTCGGACTGACCGGCCAGCACGATGCCGAACGTCTTCCCGCCGCCACGCTCGTAGCGGCGTAGCAGCAGCATCCGCTCGGGCGGGCCGTCGACCGCCTCGGTCCAGCCCCGGAGGCCCACCAGCGGCGCCGCGGTGCCGGAATCGATCAGGTGGATCGGGGCGCCCGTCTCCCCGTCGGCGAACAGCACCCCGCCGGCCCGCGCCGTCAGGCGCGTGTCCGCCGGCACGAACCATTTCGGATCACCGGTGGCCGGGTCCAGCACGGCCGTCTGGGCCTCGACGCGGGAGCAGAGCAGTCCGTCGCAGTCGGCCGGGGCGGGGTCGTCGACGATCTCCCGTTTCCACCGGCGCTCCAGCGTACGGGCGTCGTAGCCCAGTTGCACGTTCACACCCTGGTAGCCGACCAGCGCCAGGTCGCCGAGCACCGACGCGGTGCTCGGCCCGGCGCCGTCGACCTGCGGCAGCGGCTTCTCGCGCAGCACCCGGCCGGTCGCCGCGTCCAGCAGGATGAGCCGCTCGGAGGCGGTGACCAGGACGGCCCGCGGCGAACCCGCGACCGGATCGGCGGTGACCGAGCCGGGCGACGACGCGGTCCACAGCGTCTCCCCGGTGCCCAGGTCCAGGCCACGCACCTCGGTGCGCTCCGGCGGCTCGGTGTGCGGCTGCCCGTCGGCCGAGAAGTAGAGCATGCCCGGGTCGCCGGACTCCTGGTCGTACAGCGTGCCGGGCCGGAAGATCCGGTCCACCGTGAACGCGGTGTCGCCGGCCGTGGTGACCCGGCCCGCCGAGGTCCAGAGGGCCCGCCCGTTCTCCGGGTCCAGGGCCGTGGTCGGGCCCGGCCCGTCGGTGACCAGCAGCACCCCGCCGGCCGCCCGCACCGAGACCGGCCCGAAGAGGCCGCTCGCCGGGTCGTAGTCGGCGCTGACCGGCAGCGCGGCGCTCCACATCCGGTACGGCTCCGGCTTCGGCGCCCAGGCGGTCAGCGTCCGCTCCTGACCGGAGGAGACGACCGTGAAGAGCCGCCCGCCGGCCAGCTGGATCGGCGCGTCGGTGCCGGCCGAGGCCGGGATCAGGCCCAGATAGCGCCAGAACGTGCCGCCCGGGAGGGCCGCGCCGCCCAGCGTCATGGCGAGGGCGGCGGACAGGATCAGGCCGAGGTGCCGGTAGCGCCAGGGAGGCGGGGTGCGGCGGGGCGATTCCGGATCGAGCGGGGCGTCCCGGTCCAGCTCGATCAACGTCACGCCGCGCCCTCCTCGCTCACGCCGTCCGGGGCCGGTACGCCCAGACGACCAACTCCCCGTACACCGACCGGCAGATCAGCCGCTCCGGGGCGGCCTGACACTCCCCGGTGCCGGTGGGCAGCTCGGCGAGCAGGCGCGGATGGGGCAGGCCCGGGGCCGCGACGGCGACCATCGTACGCGGGCCCGGCCCGATCTCCCGGGTCACGAGCAGCTCCCCGCCGGTGGCCGCACCGCCGACCGGCCGCCACCCGGTCAGGTCGACCAGCATCCGTCCGGTCCGGGCGTCGACCACCCCGGCCGGGTACTCGGGGCCGTCGGCGTACGCGATCAGGCCGGCGCCGGAGTCCTCGACGGATCGCCAGGCGGGCCGGTGCCAGCGCTGGTCGCCGGTGGCCGGGTCGATGGCCCGCACCCCGTCCAGCCCGATGAGGCAGGCCAGCGGCCCGCACGCCCGGACCTCCCGGGTGCCGGTGGCCGGCTGGGTCCACATCGGCCGCAGCGTCAACGGGTCGTACGCGGAGATCTCGATCCCGGACGGCCCGGGGTGCCGCAGCAGCACCAGGCCACCGGCGACCACCGGGTTCTCCGGGTCGTAGTTGGCGGGCGGCATCCGGTGCACGGCCAGCGGGGTGCCGGTCGCCACCTCGTACAGCTGGGCCGTCAGGTCGTCCCGGACGA
This sequence comes from Actinoplanes hulinensis, assembly GCF_019429605.1. Lineage (NCBI taxonomy): Bacteria > Bacillati > Actinomycetota > Actinomycetes > Micromonosporales > Micromonosporaceae > Actinoplanes > Actinoplanes hulinensis. Next base: position 294,512 of record NZ_JAHXZI010000010.1, read on the forward strand.
GCAGCAGCCGGCCGGGTCCACCGGGCGGGCCGGGCACGGCGAGCAGCACGGCGGTGGACGGCACCCAGAGCCGCCAGCGCGCGTCCCCGCCGGCCGGATCGAGCATCTCGATCCACTTCTCCACCCGGCGGCCGCTGCCGGACAGGCTGCGCACGCCCTCGACCGCGAGCATCAGGTCGTCGCCGGGGAACGTGATCACGTTGCGCTCGTTGTGCCAGGTGCGGGCGCCGGTCCGCAGGGACACCGCGGTGGTCCCGGGTTCGCCCCGGCCCGGCGCCCAGGGGCGCAGCAGCACCTGGCCGCCGCCGGTGCGCAAACGGTAGACCGGGATGTCCTGCGCGACCCGCCACTGCCGCTCGCCGGTCGCCAGGTCGTAGGAGCTCAGCTCTCCGGCCCGCTGGATGACCAGGCGGCCGTCGCTGGTCAGGGTGTCCGGGTCGCCCGGGCTGATCGCCAGCCGGAGCAGCTCGGACAGCGGCGGGCCGGGCGGCGGCGCCGCGGCCGCGACGGAGAGGAGCAGCAGGACGGCGAGGAGGGCCGGACCGAGCCAGAGCGGCGTGGTCCGCCGCTCCGGCCGGTGGTACGTCTCCGGCTCACCCCGCTCCAGCCCCAGATCGATGACGACCGGCCCACTGGAGGCGCTCATCCATCAAAGGTAACAATTATGTAACGGGAATGCTCGCCTCACGACTCGATGCCCACTCGGTCACGTCCCGCGCGATGTCCTGCGCGGTCAGGCCCAGGGCGGTGAGGATCTCGGCGCGGGTGCCGTGCGGGTGGAACCCGGCCGGCACACCGAAGTCCCGCAGCGGGGTGGTCACACCGGCGTCCCGCAGCGCGCTGGCCACCGCGTCGCCCACACCACCGGTGCGGACGCCGTCCTCCAGGGTGACCACGGAGCGGTGCTGGGCGGCCAGACCGGTCAGCTCGATCGGCACCGGGCGGACCCAGCGCGGGTCGACGACGGTCACTCCGTACCCCTGCTCGGTGAGCCGCTCCGCGGTGTCCAGGGCCAGCCCGACGAAGGAACCGACGGCGACGAGCAGGATGTCCTTGCGGTCGCCCTCGCGCAGCACGTCGACCTGGCCCACCCGGCGCAGCGCCGGGGTGTCCGGGGCGACCGAGCCGGTCGGGAACCGCACGATGGTCGGCCCGTCGTCGACCGCGACCGCCTCGCGCAGCTCCTCGCGCAGGGTGGCGGCGTCCCGCGGGGCGGCGATCCGCAGCCCCGGGACCACGCCGAAGACGCTCATGTCCCACATGCCGTAGTGGCTCGGCCCGTCCGGCCCGGTGATCCCGGCCCGGTCCAGCACGAAGGTCACCGGCAGCCGGTGCATCGCCACGTCCAGCAGGACCTGGTCGAAGGCCCGGTTCAGGAACGTCGCGTAGACCGCCACCACCGGGTGCAGCCCGCCCATCGCCAGGCCGGCCGCGGAGGTGGCCGCGTGCTGCTCGGCGATGCCCACGTCGTACGTCCGCTCCGGGTACTTCTTCGCCAGCGCCGCGATGCCGGTCGGCTCGGCCATCGCCGCGGTGATGCCCACGATGTCCGGGCGCTCGTCGGCGATCCGGACCAGCTCCTCGGAGAACACCTTGGTCCACTTGAGCGTCGGCGCGGCCAGCAGCTTGCCGGTCTCCACGTCGAAAGCGCTGCCCGGGCCGTGCAGGCAGTCCGCCTCGTCCTGCTCGGCGGGGCGGTAGCCGTAGCCCTTCCTGGTGACCGCGTGCACGATGACCGGGGCGTTGAAGCCCTTGGCCCGGCGCAGCGCCGACTCCATGGCCTGCTGGTCGTGGCCGTCGACCGGGCCGATGTACTTCAGGCCCAGGTCCTCGAACATCGGCTGCGGGCTGATCGCGTCCTTGATGCCCTTCTTGACCGCGTGCAGCACCTCGAAGACCGGCTTGCCCACCACCGGGGTCTGGCCCAGCGCGTCCTTGACCAGGTCGAGCACCTTCTCGTAGCCCGGGTTGAGGCGCAGCGTGGACAGGTGGTCGGCGAGCCCGCCGATGGTCGGCGCGTAGGAGCGGCCGTTGTCGTTGACCACGATCACCAGGCGGTTGCGGGTGGCCGCGATGTTGTTCAGCGCCTCCCAGCACATGCCGCCGGTCAGCGCGCCGTCACCGACGACCGCCACCACGTGCCGGCCCTCGCCACGGAGCGTGAACGCCTTGGCCAGACCGTCCGCGTACGACAGGGCGGTGGAGGCGTGCGAGTTCTCGATCAGGTCGTGCTCGCTCTCCGCCTGGCTCGGGTAGCCGGTCAGGCCACCGCGCTGGCGGAGCAGGTCGAAGCCGTCCTGCCGGCCGGTCACGATCTTGTGAACATACGCCTGGTGGCCGGTGTCGAAGAGGATCTTGTCGCGTGGGGAGTCGAAGACTCGGTGCATCGCCAGGGTCATCTCGACCACGCCCAGGTTCGGACCCAGATGACCGCCGGTGCGCGAGACCTTGGCCACCAGGAAGTCACGAATCTCGGCCGCGAGCAGGGTCAACTGCTCCGCGGTCAGTCGCTTGAGATCACCGGGTTCGGTGATGCTGCTCAGCAGGCCGGCCGGGGTCGAGGGGGAGTCACTCATGAGGGCAGAGTCTATCCGTGCCCCGCCGCGCCGCGACTTGAGCGAACGGACCGTCACCAATCCTCCACACAATTGGAACCTCCGCCGACCGGCGCGAATCGGCCCCCGGCTGGTTCTCCCGCGCGACCTTCGGGCATCCTGGAAGGCACACAGCGACTGGCGGCACGGGGATGGTCCAACCATCGGGGAGCTCGTCACGAGGAGTCGACCGCCTGGGCTCCCCGCACGAGGAGTCCACATGTCCACCGCACGTCTGCTGCCCGGCGCCCCGGTCGCCGAATCGGTCCTCAACGACGTCCGCGAACGTGTCGCACGTCTCCAGAACCGCGGCGTCCAGCCCAGCCTCGCCACCATCCTGGTCGGTGACGACGACGCCAGCGCCGGCTACATCCGGATCAAGCAGAAGCAGGCCGCCGAACTCGGCTTCTCCTCCCCGCACCAGCACCTGAGCGGTGATGTCACCCAGGCCGACCTGCTCAAGGTGATCGCCGAGTTCAACGACGACAAGAACGTGCACGGCGTCCTCATCCAGTACCCGATCCCCGCCCACCTGGACTACGACGCGGCCTTGCAGACCCTCGACCCGGACAAGGACGTCGACGGCATGCACCCGCTCAACATGGGCCGGCTCGCCGTCGGCCTGCCCGGCCCGCTCCCCTGCACCCCGGCCGGCATCGAGGCGCTGCTCGCCTTCCACGGCATCGAGGTCGCCGGCCGCGAGGTGGTCATCCTGGGCCGCGGCGCCACCCTGGGCCGCCCGCTCGCCATGCTGCTGGCGCAGAAGCGCCCGACCGCCAACGCCGCCGTCACCGTGGTGCACACCGGCGTCAAGGACTGGCCCCGCTACACCCAGCGGGCCGACGTGCTGATCGCCGCGGCCGGCGTCCCCGGCATCGTCCGGCCCGAGCACGTCAAGCCCGGCTCGGTCGTCATCGGCGCCGGCGTCCGCTACGAGGGCCGCCGCCTCCTCCCGGACGTCGACGAGTCCTGCGCCGAGGTGGCCGGCGCCATCACCCCCCGCGTCGGCGGCGTCGGCCCGACCACGGTCGCCATGCTCTTCCGCAACGCGGTCACGGCCGCCGAGCGCGCCAACTGAGCCTGATTGCTCCGCTTCGCTCCGCGGCAAAACGCTGGGCCTGATGGCTCCGCTTCGCTCCGCGGCAAAACGCCTGGTAACCGGTGTCGAGGCAGGTGATTTCCCGCCGCCAGCAAACCCCGCTGGCGTCGGCAAATCACTTGCCTCGACACCGGCGGCGTTTTGCGGGGACGTTGAGCATGGTGAGCCGAGGACGAGAAGAGTGCGTGGGGCGCTACCACCCGCACAACGACGGGGAGCGCGCCCTCAGGCGGGGGTCAGGTGGGCGACGCACTCGACGTGCTGGGTCATCGGGAAGCAGTCGAAGGCCCGCACCCCCTCGACGCGCCAGCCCTCGGCACGGAACGTCTTCAGGTCACGGGCCAGTGCGGCCGGGTCGCAGGCCACGTAGGCGACGGCCCGCGGACGGGCCGCCGCGACGGCCCGGACCACCCGGGCGCCGGCACCGGCCCGGGGCGGGTCGAGGACGACCAGGTCGACCGGGCCGGTGACGCGGCGCCGGGACAGCGCCGTCTCCACGCGGGCCTCGACGATGTCCAGGTGGGGCAGGTCGGCCAGGTTGGCGCGGGCGGCGGCCACCCCGGCCGGGGACGACTCGACGACGGTCACCCGGGCCCCGGTCCGCCCGGCGATCGCGGCGGCGAACAGGCCGGCGCCCCCGTAGAGATCCCAGGTGGTCTCGCCGGCGGCCGGCCGCAGCATCTCCAGGACCGCCGTGACCAGGGTGTCCGCGGCCTGCGGGTGGACCTGCCAGAAGCCCTGCGGCGGGATCCGCCAGGCCCGCCCGGCCGCCTGCTCGGTGACCTCGGCCGGTCCGGCGAGCCGGACCAGCGAGCCGCCCTCCGGCGCCTCCCCGAGGTCGTCGCCGTGGGCCGGGCCGGCCGTGCCGGACGGGCGGCCCAGCACCGCGACGTCCCCGCCGGTGGAGGCGACGGCCTGCACCGCGTCCACGCCGGGCCACTCCTCGGCGAGCACGTCGAGGTCCTGGATCGCCGGATGGGCGATCCGGCAGCGGTCGATCGGCACCACCTGGTGCGACCGGTGCTGCAACAGCCCGGGGCGCCCGGCCGCGTCGATCGCGTACCGCACCCGGGTCCGCCATCCGAGCAGCGGATCCTTGGCGGGCAGCGGCTCCACCCGTACGAATATGCCCTCGGGGTCGAGGCCGCCCAGCCGGACGAGCTGTTCCCGGACCACCTCGGCCTTCCATCGCAGCTGGGCCTCGCCGGAGGCGTGCTGGAGGTCGCAGCCGCCGCACCCGCCCGGATGGGCGTAGGGGCACGGCGGGGTGACCCGGTCCGGGGACGGCTCGTGGATCTCCACAGCGTCGGCCCGCAGGTAGCCGCGGTGCAGCTCGGTGATCTCGGCGGTGACCCGCTCGCCGGGCAGGGCGTGCCGGACGAAGATCACCCGTCCGTGCGGGCCGCCGAGCCGGGCGACGCAGTGCCCGCCGTGCGCGGGCGCGCCCACGGTGACCTCGACCCGGTCCCCCTCGACCAGGTCGTCGATGATCGCACCCGTCATCGTGGCGCCTCGTCTTCCTCGTCGTGGATACGCGGCCCACGAGCCGGCGCCCGGGTGAGCCCCCGGTCCATCCGGTCGAGGTCGCGGTCCTGGCTGGAGCGCAACTGCCAGGGCACGCTGGTGACCATCACGCCGGGTTCGAACAGCAGCCGGCCCTTGATCCGCAGCGCGCTCTGGTTGTGCAGCAGGTTCTCCCACCAGCGGCCCACCACGTACTCCGGGACGAAGACGGTGACCACGTCGCGCGGTGACGCCCGCCGGGTGTTCTTCACGAAGTCGATGATCGGCCGGGTGATCTCCCGGTACGGCGAGTCGACCACCGTGAGCGCGACCGGCAGCTGCCGCCGTTCCCATTCGGCCTGGATGGCCCGGGTGTCGTTGTCGTCGACGTTGACGGTGACCGCGGTGAGCGTGTCCGGCCGGGTGGCCTGCGCGTAGGCGAGCGCACGCAGGGTCGGCTGGTGCACCTTGCTGACCAGCACGATGGCGTGGTTGCGGGACGGCAGCACGGGCCGCTCGTCGGTGGGTTTGAGCTCCTCGGCGACCCGGGTGTAGTGCCGGTGGATGGCGACCATCAGCCCGTAGATCACGATCATGGCGGCGATCGCGATCCAGGCCCCGAGCAGGAACTTGGTGATCAGGACGACGATGAGCACGGCGCCGGTGAGGATCATGCCGAACGTGTTGATCGCCCGGGACCGCATCATCTTCCGGCGCTGGATCGGGTCGCGCTGGGTCCGTAGATGTCGGTTCCAGTGCCGGATCATGCCGGCCTGGGACAGCGTGAACGACACGAAGACACCCACGATGTACAGCTGGATCAGCCTGGTGACCTCGGCCTCGAAGGCCACGATCAGCACCATGGCGGCGCCCGCCAGGAAGAGGATGCCGTTACTGAAGGCCAGCCGGTCGCCGCGGGTGTGCAGCTGGCGGGGCAGGTAACGGTCCTGGGCGAGGATCGAGCCGAGCACCGGGAAGCCGTTGAAGGCGGTGTTCGCGGCCAGGAAGAGGATCAGGGCGGTGACGCCGCCGACCACGAACAGCATGATCGAGCCGGATCCGAAGACGGTCTCGGCGAGCTGCGTGGTGACCGTCTTCTGGACGTAGCCCTCGGACGCGGCGTTCGGCACGATCTGGAGGAGCGGATCCTCCACATACTGCAACTTCGTGCGCTGGGCCAGCAGGATGATGCCGGAGAGCATGACGATCGCGAGCCCGCCGAGCAGCATCAGGGTGGTCGCCGCGTTCTTGCTCTTCGGCTTCTTGAAGGCGGGCACCCCGTTGGAGATCGCCTCCACGCCGGTGAGCGCGGCGCAGCCCGAGGAGAACGTCCGGAGCAGCAGGAAGGCGAACCCGATCTGGGTCAGATGGTGTTCCTCCGCGTCGATCGTCAGGTCCGCGCTGGGCGCCCGCAGGTCGTCGCCGAGCACGAAGACCCGGAACACCCCGATGAGGATCATGCCGACGATGACCACGATGAACAGGTAGGTGGGGACCGCGAAGGCCGCGCCGGACTCCCGCAGGCCACGCAGGTTGAGCGCGCTGAGCACGACGATCGCGAGGATGGCGATGGGCACCTTGTGGGTGGCGACCCAGGGGACCACCGAGCCCAGGTTGCTCACCCCGGAGGAGATCGACACCGCGACCGTGAGGATGTAGTCGACCAGCAGCGCGCTGGCCACGCCGAGCCCGGCCTTCGGACCGAGGTTGACCGTGGCCACCTCGTAGTCGCCGCCGCCGGAGGGGTAGGCGTGCACGTTCTGCCGGTAGCTGGCGACCACCGTCACCATCACCACCGCGACGGCCAGCGTCACCCAGGGCGAGAAGGCGTACGCCGCGGCACCGGCGATGGACAGGGTCAGCAGGATCTCGTCGGGCGCGTACGCCACGCTGGACAGCGCGTCGCTCGCGAAGACCGGCAGGGCGATCCGCTTGGGCAGCAGCGTGTGCTGCAGCTTGTCCGAGCGGAACGGCCGGCCCAGGAGCAGCCGCTTGGCTAGGGAGGTGGTACTTGCCACGAGTGCCAAGCGTACGGGCGGACCTTTCGGCGTGCGGTCCGCCCCGGACAGCGCCCGCGACAGGGGCATGGCAGGCTCACACTGTTCGTATCGAATCGGGAGGGCACGGACCGTGCACGTGGTGATCATGGGGTGTGGCCGGCTCGGTTCGACGCTGGCTCAGAAGCTCGACGCTCAGGGTCACCAGGTCGCGGTGATCGACCGGGACGCCGACGCGTTCCGGCGTCTCGGGGACAACTTCGGCGGCGTCACGGTCAACGGCATCGGCTTCGACCGGGACGTGTTGCGCGCCGCCGGCATCGAGCGGGCGGACGCCTTCGCGGCGGTCTCCAGCGGTGACAACTCGAACATCATCTCGGCGCGCCTGGCCCGCGAGACGTTCGGCGTCTCCCGGGTGGTGGCACGGATCTACGACTCCCGCCGTGCGCAGGTCTACGAGCGGCTGGGCATCCCGACGATCGCGACGATCCGGTGGGCCGCCGACCGGATGTTCCGGTTCCTGGTGCCCTCGGAGCGGGTCGAGGTGTTCCGCGACCCGACCAGCGTGGTCAGCATCGTGGAGACGCCGCTGCACCGGGACTGGGTCGGCCGCCCGGTCAAGACGCTGGAGGACCGGACCGGCGCCCGGGTGGCCTACCTGGTCCGCTTCGGGGTGGGCACCCTCGCCGTGCCGTCCACCATCCTCCAGGACGGCGACCAGGTTTACATGATCGTCACCGACGACACCGTTGAGCAGGTGCTGGACACCGCCCAGGGCGCCGACAAGGAAGGAAACTGATCGTGCGGATCGCCATCGCCGGCGCCGGCAACGTGGGCCGGTCCATCGCCCAGGAGCTGATCGGCAACGGTCACGAGGTCATGCTGATCGAGCGGCAGCCCCGGCAGTTGTGCCCGGAACGGGTGCCGGAGGCCCGCTGGGTGCTCGCCGACGCCTGCGAGCTGAGCAGCCTGGAGGACGCCGACCTGGCCGGTTGTGACGTGGTGGTCGCGGCCACCGGCGACGACAAAGCCAACCTGGTGGTGTCGCTGCTGGCCAAGACCGAGTTCGCGGTGCCCCGGGTGGTGGCCCGGGTGAACCGGGCGGAGAACGAGTGGCTCTTCACCGAGCAGTGGGGCGTCGACGTCTCGGTGAGCAAGCCCCGCCTGATGGCGGCCCTGGTCGAGGAGGCGGTGACGGTCGGCGACCTGGTCCGGCTGATGACCTTCCGGCAGGGCGAGGCCAACCTCGTCGAGATCACCCTGCCGAAGAACGCGCCCTACGAGGGCCAGCCGGTCCGCTCGGTGCCGATGCCGCGGGACGCCGCCCTGGTCGCCATCCTGCGTGGCAAGCGGGTGGTGGTGCCGACCCCCGACGATCCGCTGGAGGCCGGCGACGAGCTGATCTTCGTGTGCACCGCCGAGGTGGAGGACCAGGTCCGCGCCGTGGTCCTCGGTTCCTCCTAGGCGACGGCGGTGTCCCGGCGCTGGGCCGACGTCACCCGGTGGATGGCCCAGATGGTGAAGGCGAACGTGGCGGCGTAGATCGGCCAGCTCACCAGGATGCGCACGATGCCGAGCGCGTTCGCCTTGTCCATCGCGTAGAGGACCGCCTGGATGCCGGCGCGCGTGCTGAGTGAGACGGCCCAGAGCACGGTCAGCCACTGGAAGGTACGGACGAGCCGGCCGTTGTCGAACCAGTCCTGCTTGCCCTTGTTGGCCATGATGCCCCAGGCGTACCCGATCAGGGGTTTGCGGATCGCCACCGAGACCAGCAGCACCGCCGCCTGACCGAAGGTCAGCAGGATGCCGGGCAGGTAGAAGTCCTTGGCGTCACCGCTGCGCCAGGCCAGCCAGGCGCCGAGCGCGATGCCGAAGAGGCCGTTGACCGCGTGCCGGACCGGCTGCCGGCGGGCCAGCCGCACCGCGCCGATGGCCAGCGCCGAACCGACCGAGCCGATGATCGCCCACAGCAGGGCGGTACGTTTCTCCAGCCCCGCCACGGACTCACCGAGCAGCACGTTGAGCAGGACGAAGGCGAGCACCGGAACGCTCGACTCGATCAGGCCGCGAACACCGCCGAGCTGCTCGGCGATCTGCTCGCTCATCGACGGGAGTGGCTCCTCGTCGTCACCGGGCTTCCCGGCCGGCCTCATCTCGTGGAGGTCATGATCCGCGATGATCTCCTCGGCGATCTTCTCCTCGGCGGAGGAGAGCATCTCGGAGAGCCGCTCCTCGACCGACTCGTGCGCGGCGTGGCGCGGCTCGCTTCCGGATGTCACCGGGGCGCCTCCAGCTCGTAGTAGGGGTTGTAGATCACCTTGCGGTCGTCCCGGATCGCCATCCGGCCTCGCGCGGTGAGCTGACGCCCCGGTTCGATGCCGGAGATGGACCGGCGCCCCAGGAAGACCAGCGTGACCACGTCACTGCCGTCGTAGAGGTCGGCCTCGAGCGTCGGCAGGTTGGTGCGAGGAGTGTACGCCACCGTCCGCAGTCGTCCCGACACCGAGACGACCTGTCCGCGCTGGCAGCCGCCCACCGGGACGGCGCCGCACTTGGCGCTGTCCCGTTGCAGCTCCCTCGCGTCCAGCTCCGAATCGGTCGCCGTCAGCCGGTCCAGGAACCGGCGCAGTCCGGTGCGCTCTTCGGTCGTCATGACTTCGCCGTCACCCTTCGTCGACGCGACGCAGTGTGCGCGTGTGCCGGACGTCCACGCTACGCCCAGAGTGCCCCGGTGATCTAGGTCACTCCGGCTGGCTGCCGTTCGCCGCTTGCTGGGCCGCGGCCTGGCCCTGCTCGGCCATCTCCTTCGGCAGGCGCAGCGGCAGCGGCTCGCGCGCCGGGCGGGGCTCGTTGTCCCGGACCACGACCAGACCGGAGAGCACCTCGCCGAGCACGCCCTCGTTCCCCGGCGCGGCGGCGGCCGCGCCCTGGAACAGCGCCCGGACCATCCAGCGGGGCCCGTCCACGCCGACGAACCGGACCTCCGCCGGGCCGTCCGGGGTGTTCACCCGGGCCAGCAGCTCCACGCCGTACCGTCCCTGGACCTCGCGCGGGGAGACCCCGTCCGCGGCCATCGCCTGGGCGATCTCCTCACGCACCTCGACCCAGATGCCCTCGGTACGCGGCGCGGCGAACACCCCGAGCTGCAGGGCGCTCTCGCCGTCGACCAGGACGATCTGCTCCACACTGCCGTCCGGGTTCGCCTGCACCCGGACCTCGACGCCGTCGAGCGCGGGGATCTGGAGGCTGCCCAGATCGAGCCGCCGCACCCCGGCCGGGGCGTGCTGGGCGTCCCACGGCCCGAACTCGGGCGCCGGCGCCGAACCGTCGGAGGCGAGGCTGTCGGCGAGCGCCTTGGAGGGCGGCGCGTCGGCCGCCCGGACGTGTTTCGCGGCACCACGCTTACGGGAGAACATCACTGCCAGCCTTTCCTTCTCTTCGGGGCTCAGAGGGCCTGGTGGCCGCCGGTCGAACCGTGTCCGCCCGCGCCCCGCGCCGTGTCGTCGAGCGTGTCCACCTGGTGGAACACCGCCCGCTCCACCCGCTGAACGACGAGCTGGGCGATCCGGTCGCCCCGGGAGATCTTGACGGTGTTCTGCCGATCATGGTTGATCAGGTTCACCAGGATCTCGCCGCGGTAGCCGGCGTCGACCGTACCGGGCGCGTTGAGGACCGTCACGCCCAGGCGCGCGGCGAGCCCGGAGCGTGGGTGCACCAGGCCGACGAAGCCGTCCGGCAGGGCGATCGCGATCCCGGTGCGCACCTTCGCCCGGGCGCCCGGGACGAGCTCGACCTCATCGGCCGCGAACAGGTCCGCGCCGGCGTCCCCGGGGTGGGCATAGGCCGGTACGGGCAGGTCCGGGTCGATCCGGAGGACCTGGATGTTCACGTCGGGCACGTCGGGGTTCCTCACTGGCACGGGCACTGCGGGCGGCACTTACCCTGCCATCCTGCCGCGCCCCGCCACGGAGGCGCGCCGTACCCTTCGAGGGTGACACCCGAGTCCCCGATCCGCACGGTGACGGCCCATCAGGAACGCCTCGGCCTGCCGTGGTGGGCCTGGCCCGCCGCCCTAGCCGCCGCCGCGATCCTCGCCGTCGAACTGGTGCTGGGCGTGCCCGATCTGCCGGTCTGGCTGCCGTTCGCGGTGCTGCCCCCGCTCGGTGTCCTGCTGCTGCTCCCGCTGAACCGGCTGCGCGTCGAGGTGACACCGGAGGAGTTCCGGGTCGACGACGCCCGGCTCCCGGTCGAGTTCATCTCCGGCGTGGTGGCGCTGGACGCCGCCGGCAAGCGGGAGGCGCTGGGCGTCGGCTCGCACCCGCTGGCCTTCGTGGTGCAGCGCGCCTGGATCGGCCCGGCGGTGCAGGTGCTGCTCGACGACCCGGCCGACCCGACCCCGTTCTGGGTGGTCAGCACCCGGCGCCCGGTCGAGCTGGCCACCGCCCTGCTCGAGGTCAGCGGCCGAGCGCGGGCCGAGCGGGCGGCGTCCTGAGGGCCTTCCTCCGTAGGTCGTCGTGCACCTTGTCACCGACCACCCGGGTGGCCCGCCGGTTCAGGTAACTCGCGACGACCGCGCCGGTGAGCATCGGCCCCAGCGTGGTCAGGTTGCGGCCGAACCGCTTCATCAACGACTTCTGCAACTCGCTGCGGGACGCCGTGCTGAGCACGGTGGCGACCCCGACGCCGGGCACCATGGGGTTGACACCGCGCTGCCCGGACCACGCCTCGATCAGGCGCAGAGCACGCTCCCCGACGTCGCCGGTGATCGGCTGGCCGTACAGCTCGTGGAGCTCCCCGATCAACTTGATCTCGATCGCCACCACGGCGACCGTCTCGGTGGCCAGCAGCACCGGCACGGAGAGCAGGGTCGGGGCGGCGACCCACTCGACCGAGGCGATGCCGCCCCCGGCAGCGCCCACCCCGGCGGTCGCCCGGGCGGCGTTGCGGATCAGGCGCTCGGCCAGCTCCCCGTCGTCCATGCCGGGGAAGTGCCGGCACAGCGTCTCCCGATCCCGGACCGGCACGTGCGGGGCCAGCTCGGCGACGGTGTCGGCGACCCAGCGCAGCGCCGCCTTCGGCCGGAACACCCGGCCGATCCCACGCCCGCGCAGTTGACCGGCCAGCCGGCCGAGCAACCGGCTCCGGCCACCCTGCTCCAGGTCGTCGGCGGTGAGGGCCGCGACGGTGCGGCCCACCTCCTCCGGCGCACGGGGCGCGACGGGCTCGATCTCGGCGCCGGGTTCGGTCGCGCGATCCGGATGGCTCATCGTCGTCCTTCCCGTGGTCGTCACCGGCTGTCAGTGCCCGGTTCCGCCCCAGGGTCAAACCCCGTGTCAAACAGCGGCGAGAACGCCGTGGGCCCGACCGCGGAAACCGCGACCGGGTGGTGACGCGACCTGCGCGCGAGTGCGTCAGGCGCACTCGCGGCAGATCAGCTCCCCGTTGCGCTCCGTAGCCAGCTGGCTCCGGTGGTGCACGAGGAAGCAGCGGGAGCAGCGGAACTCGTCGGTCTGCATCGGCAGGACCTTCACGGTGAGTTCCTCATCAGCGAGGTCGGCGCCGGGCAGCTCGAAGCTCTCCGCCACCTCGACCTCGTCGACGTCCACTGCGCCCGACTGTGAGTCGGCGCGACGGGCCTTGAGCTCCTCGAGGCTGTCCTCGCCGAGGTCGACCTCATCGCGACGCGGGGCGTCGTAGTCGGTGGCCATCGGTTTTCACTCTCCTGTATCGATGTGTCACTTTGGCGTTTGTAACGCCGATGACAAGGTTTCGGTTCCCTGTTTCGGTGGACGATTTCTGACACCAGAAACCGGCCTGCCGGGCGCGGAACCTTACCCCTGTCGCGGCAGGCTTGTACGCGCTCTGGCGGCACATTGTTCCCGATGTGACTGAGGCGACATCAAAGTAGGGGCACCAGCCTCTGGATCATCGTCAACGCGCCGGAAGCATTCCCTGTTTCCGCGCCCCTGGCGGACAGACGCTAACCTCTCGACAGGTCCGGGCGCCTCACCCGGGCCGCCGTCCGATCCTGGAGCCTGCCCCATGAGCTTTGCCCGCGTCCGAGCGCTGGTCGTCGTCGGCGTGCTCGCCGTGGCCGCAATAGTGTTCGTCGTCGTCGCCCTCTTCCGGGACACGCAGCGGAACACCGCGAACGGCAGCGACTGCCCGGCCGGGGCCCCGCTGGCCGACATGCGGCTCCCGGACGATCCGGCCGAGATCACCGTCAAGGTGTTCAACGGGACCAACCGGGCCGGCCTGGCCGACCAGGTGACCACCGAGTTCAAGAACCGGCGCTTCACCGTCCAGGACCCGGGCAAGAGCAAGACCAAGTTCGCCGGGGTCGCCGAGGTCCGGTTCGGCCCGGACGCGGCCGGCAAGGCCCAGCTGATCAGGGCATACTTCCTGGCCCAGTCCAAGATGGTCTACAACGCCAAGCGCAAGGGCGACGTCATCGACATCGTCATCGGCGACCAGTTCCAGCAGCTGGCCACCACGACCGAGGTCAACCAGTCGCTGGTCGAGGTGGGCGAGCCCACCCTCCCGCCGGGCGCCTGCGTCAAGCCGGTCGAGGCGACCAAGGACCCGGAATAGGCCTTCACGGGCCACCCGCCGCGTCCAGCTCCACCAGGGCGTCGTGCAGGGCCGGGAAGATCGCCGGCGGCGCGGCCACCAGCATCGTCCGGCCGGCCGGCGCGCCGGCCAGCCCGGCCACGGTGAGACCCGCCTCGGCCGCGATCAGGCCGCCCGCCGCGTGGTCCCACGCGTTGAGACCCTTCTCGAAGTACGCGTCGAGCTGCCCCTCGGCGGCCATGCAGAGGTCCAGCGCCGCCGCACCGAATCTCCGGATGTCACGCACACGGGTGATCAGACCGGCCAGTACGGCGCCCTGATGGGCCCGTCGCCGCGCGTCGTAGCCGAACCCGGTGCCGACCAGGGACTGGTCCAGCGTGGCCCGCACCGAGCCGCTGAGCCGCCGCCCGGCCCGCCACGCCCCACCGCCCCGGGTGGCCGTCCACTCGTCGCCGGTGGCCGCGTTGACCACCACCCCGGCGACCACCTCGCCGTCCCGCTCGGCCGCCAGCGAGACCGCGTACTGGGGCAGTCCGTACAGGTAGTTCACCGTGCCGTCGATCGGGTCGAGGATCCACCGGACGGCGCCGGGCGCCACCTCGGCGGAGTCGCCGTACTCCTCGCCCAGCACGCCGTCGCCTGGCCGCTCGGCCAGCAGCGCCTCCACGACCTGCCGCTCGACCGCCTTGTCCGCCGCCGTGACGACGTCGGTGTCGGTGCTCTTGGTCTCGACGTCGCCGATCGCCGCGGCGCGCATCCGCCGGGCCGTGGCGGCCGCCTCCCGGGCCACTCGAACCGCCAGGGCCAACAACTCATCGGGTGTCGATGCCACCGGAATCTCGCTCACGTATGGGTCCTTTCCGCCGATACCATTCTCGCGTCAGGCGCCTCTGACGAGGTCGCCGGGCCCCGGCGGCGTGCTGTGGGCGGAGGATCTCGGTAAGCGGCGCTACAATTCACCCCTGCACCCGCTTCACGGACACCGACCACCGGGACGGTCCGTGACCCGGGGGTCCCCAAACCGACTCCGGCGACACTCGCCCCCGCGTGCTGCGCTGGACCTGGCCGTGCCCAATCTCATCGCCTCCGGAAGGTCATTCGTGACAGAAGCCCACCAGAACGGTGCCGACGTTCGCTCTCTCACCGAGGCCTTGATCACCCATGCTCAGGGTGCTGGCGGGCAACTCACCTCGGCACAGGTCGCGCACACGCTCGAGTCCGCCGCGGTCAACCCGGCGCAGGCCAAGAAGATCCTGCGGGCGCTGGTGGACGCCGGCATCACCGTCGTGGTCGACGGATCGGCCAGCACCCGCCGGCCGAAGGTGGCGGCGGCTCGCGCCACCACCCCGGCCTCGCGGGCCACCACCGCCAAGACCGCGCCGGCCAAGAAGGCGGCGCCCGCGCCCAAGCAGGCCGCTCCGGCCGCCGAGGGCGACGCCGCGCGCAAGGCCGCTCCGGCCCGCAAGGCCACCGCCGCGGCCGCGAAGGCCGCTCCGGCCCGCAAGGCCACCGCCGCCAAGGCCGCCAAGCCCGGTGAGGGCCCCGAGGGCGAGGAGATCGATCCCGAGGAGCTCGCCGCCGCGGTCGAGGACGTGGTGATCGAGGAGCCGGCCGCCATGGTCGCCGCCGCCGCCACCGACGCCGCCAGCTCGGCCACCGACGGCGACTTCGAGTGGGACGACGAGGAGTCCGAGGCGCTCAAGCAGGCTCGCCGGGACGCGGAGCTCACCGCCTCCGCCGACTCGGTCCGCGCCTACCTCAAGCAGATCGGCAAGGTTCCGCTGCTCAACGCGGAGCAGGAGGTCGAGCTCGCCAAGCGGATCGAGGCCGGCCTCTACGCCGCCGAGCGCCTGCGGGCCGCCGAGGAGGGCGAGGAGGCACTCGAGCGCAACTTCGAGCGCGACCTCAAGTGGATCAACCGGGACGGCGAGCGGGCGAAGAATCACCTGCTCGAGGCCAACCTGCGGCTCGTCGTGTCGCTCGCGAAGCGGTACACGGGGCGCGGCATGGCGTTCCTCGACCTGATCCAGGAGGGCAACCTCGGCCTGATCCGCGCCGTCGAGAAGTTCGACTACACCAAGGGCTACAAGTTCTCCACGTACGCCACCTGGTGGATCCGGCAGGCCATCACCCGCGCCATGGCCGACCAGGCCCGCACCATCCGCATCCCGGTGCACATGGTCGAGGTGATCAACAAGCTCGGCCGGATCCAGCGCGAGCTGCTCCAGGACCTGGGCCGCGAGCCCACCCCGGAGGAGCTGGCCAAGGAGATGGACATCACGCCGGAGAAGGTGCTGGAGATCCAGCAGTACGCGCGTGAGCCCATCTCGCTGGACCAGACGATCGGCGATGAGGGCGACAGCCAGCTCGGTGACTTCATCGAGGACTCGGAGGCGGTCGTCGCGGTCGACGCGGTCTCCTTCTCGCTGCTGCAGGATCAGCTCCAGCAGGTTCTGCAGACGCTCTCCGAGCGGGAGGCGGGCGTCGTCCGGCTGCGCTTCGGCCTGACCGACGGCCAGCCGCGCACGCTCGACGAGATCGGCCAGGTCTACGGGGTGACCCGGGAGCGGATCCGGCAGATCGAGTCGAAGACGATGTCGAAGTTGCGTCACCCGTCCCGGTCGCAGGTTCTGCGCGACTACCTCGACTAGGACCTTTGGTCAACATTGCGTGTCCAATTGGTCACCACCCGTACATCAACGGGTGGTGATCAGACCGTTGTGCAGAAGTGATCGTTGACGTGGCACCCTTGGATCACGGCACACTAGCTGGAACCAACGTGTGACCCTGGTCCCCCCGGGGCACCTTGGGAAGGCTGCAACGGTGCAGGGTGTTGCACGATGTGTGAGCAGTAGCCGAGGAACATGTTCATCGGTGACGAACAGAGGAGGAAGGCGATGACCCCGACCCTCACGCCGCCGGCCGGAAGTCTGGCCGGCCCCGCAGCCGATGAACGGTGCGACCGCTGCAATGCAGCCGGGAAGCTCCGTTTGACCCTGGCGGGTGGTGGAGAGCTGGTGTTCTGCGGCCACCACGCCAACCGGTACGCCGAGGACCTGGTGAAGATCGCGGTGCAGTACGCGGCCGATCCCGAGTTCACCTGGCGCGGCGCGGACATGATGTCGAACTCAAGCAACTAGCAGCGGTCCCCAACCGATACATGTGACGAAGAGAGGGCGCTCCCCCTGCAGGGAGCGCCCTCTCTGCCGTGCCCGGCTCAGTGGCCCCAGAGGTCCTCGACGGTGACACCCAGCGCCCGGGCCACCTTGATGGCCAGGTAGACCGAGGGCGCGTAGTCGCCGGTCTCCATCGCGATGACGGTCTGCCGGCTCACCTGGATCTCGGCGGCCATGCCCTGCTGGGTCAGCCCGGCCGCCTTTCGGGCGTCCCTGATCCGGGCGCCGGTCGTGCCGTCGGACTCGGCGGCCCGCACCGGGGCCATCAGTCGTCGTCCCCGACGAGCAGCGCGTCCCGGCGGCGCACGCGGCGGGTCTGCACGGCCTGGATCACCGCACCGGCGGCGAGGCCGATGAGCGAGCCGATGAGGGCCGAACGCCAGACGTCCGACTCGGGGTAGGCGTGGTAGAGGAAACCGATCCCGAAGGCCACGTAGGGGGCGCCCAGCAGGGTCGAGATGAACAGGCGCTTGCGGCTCCACACCCGCGGCGTGGTGTCGACCCGGCGGCTCTGCACGTAGATCGAGGAGAAGCCGATCGGGACCAGGAACACGGCCAGCAGGATGAGCAGCGGCCAGGCGACCGGCTCACCGACGGCCCAGACCAGGGCGGTGGCCGTCCACGGGACGACGATGGCCTGGAGCTGGAAGGAGACGGTGACGGCCTCGTACCACCGCAGGCGCTCGCGCTCGTCGCGGCCATAGAGGTCGCCGTCGAAGTCGAGGTTCCAGCGAACGAATCGATCCATCAGCGTCGTGGTCATGCATCAATGATGATGTTAAGTCGACTTGACGTCAAGTCCTCTTTACATCAGAACGTTTGGATCGTCGCGATCCGCTCCTCGAGCTGCTCTATCGTGGCCTGCGCGCTGGGCGGCCCGCCGCAGATCCGGCGAAGCTCCGCGTGGATCTTCCCGTGCGGCAGGTTGGTCCGGTGGTGATGCGCCGCCACCAGGGTGTTGAGCTGGCGGCGAAGGCTGTTGCGGCGCTCGCCAGCGCTCATCGGCACGACCGGCTCCCGGACCGCGGGCTCCTGGTTCCTCGCCTCTTCCGCCTGCCGCCTCGACGCGGCCGCCATCTGCTCCTGCTGCCGCTTGTTCAGCAGGGTGGTCACCTGGTCCGGGGTGAGCAGGCCGGGCAGCCCCAGATAGTCGGCCTCCTCGGGGGTGCCGGTCCGGGCCGCCATGCCGAACGAGGTGCCGTCGTAGATGACCTGATCGAGCTCGGCCGTGGCGGACAGCGCCTCGAACTTCTTGTCCAGGTCGCCCAGGGCGTCCTCGGACTTCTGCGCCCGCTCGATCAGCTCGTCGTCCAGGCCGTCGGGGTCCTTCGGCGCGCCCAGCACGTGGTTGCGCTGCGCCTCCATCTCGCTGGCCAGCCCGAGCAGGTGCGGCACGCTGGGCAGGAAGACGGTGGCGGTCTCGCCGGGGCGCCGGGACCGGACGAACCGGCCGATCGCCTGGGCGAAGTAGAGCGGGGTGGAGGCGCTCGTCGCGTACACCCCCACGGCCAGGCGGGGGATGTCGACGCCCTCCGACACCATCCGGACCGCGACCATCCAGCGCTTCTCGGACGCGGCGAACTCGGCGATCCGCCCGGAAGCGCCCTCGTCGTCGGAGAGCACCACGACGGCCGACTCGCCGGTGAGGTCGTGGAGAAGCTTCGCGTACGCCCGGGCCGACTGCTGGTCGCTCGCGATGACCAGGCCGCCCGCGTCCGGCATGCCGTGCTCGCGGATCTTCGTGAGCCGGGCGTCGGCGGCCCGCATGACCTGCGGCATCCAGTCGCCCCGGTGGTCCAGGGCGGTACGCCAGGCCTGCGCCACCAGGTCCTTGGTCATCGGCTCACCCAGCCGGGCGGCCAGTTCGTCGCCGGCATTGGTGCGCCAGCGGGTCTCCCCCGAGTACGCCATGAACAGCACCGGGCGGACGACCTGATCGCGGAGGGCGTCGGCGTACCCGTACACCGAGTCGGCGTGGGACCGCTGGACACCGTCAGAACCCCGCTCGTACGACACGAAGGGGATGGGGTTCTCGTCGGACCGGAACGGAGTCCCGGTGAGCAGGAGACGCCGTACAGCGGGCTCGAAGGCGTCCTTGACCCCGTCCCCCCAGGTACGCGAGTCACCGGCGTGGTGGATCTCGTCCAGGATCACGAACGTGCGCCGGGTGATGGTGCGCCGCTTGTGCACGGCCGGCGCCATGCCGACCTGCGCGTAGGTCAGGACGGCGCCGTGGAAGTCCCGCGACGAGTGCACGTCCGAGTTACGGAAGTGCGGGTCCAGCTGGATGCCGACCTGGGCCGCGGCGAGCGCCCACTGCGTCTTGAGGTGCTCGGTGGGACACACCACGGTGACCGCGTCGCAGGTGCCGTCGACGAGCATCTCGGCCGCGATCCGCAGGGCGAACGTGGTCTTGCCGGCGCCGGGCGTCGCCACGGCCATGAAGTCCTCGGAACGGCGACGCAGGTACGTCACCATCGCCTTGCGCTGCCAGTCCCGCAGCGGCGGAAAGATCTCCAGGTTCGGCACAGGCGGGCTCAAGCTGCGGTGATCCCTTCTCCACGGAAAAACCCCCGCGATGAGAGGCGCGGAGGCGGGCTTCAGCATAGCCACGTGAGGTTGCGGAGCGGGTCTACGGCACCGCCACCGGAGCCGACCAGCGGCGGTGGAGTGCGAGCAGCCGGACCACCGTCATCAGGGCCGCGGAGGTGGCCAGCGGCAGCAGACCGGTGAGCTGGAACCGGTGCAGGACGGCCACCAGCACGGCGCCGCCGAGTGCGACCACCGCGTAGATCTCTCGTTGCAGGACCGCCGGGATCTGCCCGGTGAGCAGGTCGCGGGTCAGGCCTCCGCCGATCGCTGTGAGCATCCCCACGAGACAGGCGCCGACCTCCGGAACGCCGGCGTCGAGCGCCTTGAGCGTGCCGGTCACGGTGAACAGGCCCAGGCCGGCGGCGTCCAGCGCCAGCACGCTGCGCCGGACCCGGTGCAGCGTGGGATGCAGCCAGAAGACCGCGACCGAGACGGCCACCGCGGTCACCGCGTAGCGCCAGTCGGCGAATGCCAGCGGGGGCGCCGCGCCGATCACCAGGTCGCGCAGAATGCCACCACCGAGCGCGGCCGCGAAGCCGACGAACGCGACACCGAACAGGTCGAGTCGTTTCGCGACGCCGGCCGAGGCGCCCGAGGCGGCGAACACCGCCACACCGATCAGGTCCGCGACGAGCAGTGCGTTTCCGCCCGTCACGCCCGGATCAGGCCTTCATGGCTTCGTAGATCTCCTTGCACTGGGGGCAGACGGGCGACCCCGGCTTCGGCGACTTGGTCACCGGGAAGGTCTCACCGCAGAGAGCGATCACGTAGGTGCCCATGACGGCACTCTCAGCGATCTTCTCTTTGCGGACGTAGTGGAACATCTCCGGCCCGGTGTCGGCGTCACGGGTGTCCGGACGCTCCAGGATCTGGGTGCTCACGGTTATCTGCCCTTCGGGAAATCAGCAAAGCCTCAGCGGCCAAGTCTGACACCTCACGCCTGGTCGGTCCAACGACAACGCAGGGGGTCCGGCCCGTACGGTAACCAGCGTGACGACTGACTTCGCGATTCGATACGGCGAGCATGTGACCCGTGCCCGCCGGGACGGCCGGCCGGTGGTGGCGCTCGAGAGCACGATCATCTCGCACGGTCTGCCGCACCCCGACAACATCCGGGTGGCCCGGGAGATCGAGCAGGCCGTCCGGGACAACGGCGCGGTCCCGGCCACCATCGGCATGATCGGCGGCGAGGTGATCGTCGGGCTGGAGGACGACCAGGTCGAGCGGCTCGCGTCGGCCGAGTCGGTGGCCAAGCTCTCGGTGCGGGACGTGGCCGTCGCGGCGGCCCGGCGCGCCGACGGGGCGACCACGGTGGCGGCCACCAGCGCGATCGCCGCGACCGCGGGCATCGGGGTGTTCGCCACCGGCGGCCTCGGCGGGGTGCACCGGGAGGCGAACGTCACGTACGACGAGTCCGCCGACCTCACGGCGCTGGCCCGGACCCCGATCGTGGTGGTCTGCGCCGGGGTCAAGTCGATCCTCGACGTCGGCGCCACCCTGGAGCGGCTGGAGACGCTCGGCGTGTCGGTGGCCGGTTTCCGGACCCTGCGCTTCCCCGGCTTCTTCATCACCGACGGCGGCTTCGACCTGGACTGGCAACTGGACTCGCCGGAGCAGGTGGCCGACTTCATCCGGGCCCGTGCCGCGCAGGGCGTCTCCGAGGGGGCGCTGGTGCTGGCCAACCCGCTGCCCACCGACGAGCAGCTGGACCCGGCGCTGCACGACCGGACCCTGGCGACCGGGCTGAACCTGCTCGCCGAGCAGAACATCACCGGCAAGGCGGTCACGCCGTTCCTGCTCGGCCACTTCCACTCCAGCACCGAGGGGAAGAGCCTGGCGGTCAACATCCAGATCATCCTGCGCAACGCCGCGCTGGCCGCGAAGATCGCGGTGGCGACCAGCAGCGGGTCGTCCGCGCCGGTCGGATTCGCCGTCCCGGCGTGACCATGATCCTCGTCGTCGGCGACCTGGTCACCGACGTCCTGGTCGAGCACCACGGGCCGATCGAGCCCGGCTCGGACACGGACGCGGCGATCCGGGTCGCCGGTGGCGGCCAGGGCGCGAACACGGCCGCCTGGCTCGCCCACGCCGGCCGGGCGGTCACCCTGGTCGCGGCGGTCGGCGACGACCGGGCCGGCCGGGACCGGGTCGCCGAGCTGGAGGCGGGCGGTGTGCGGTGCGCGGTGCGGATCGCGGACGCCGCGACCGGCAGCGTGGTGGTGCTCACCGGCGCCGCGGAACGCACCATGATCACCGATCGCGGCGCGTCGCTGCTGCTCGACCCGGACCACGTCACCGCGGTGGTGTCGGCCGCGCCGGCCGGCGGGCACCTGCATCTCTCCGGCTATCCCCTGCTGCACGCCGGGTCGCGCCCGGCGGGCCTCGCGGCACTGGCGGCCGCGGCCTCGAGAGGACTCACGGTGAGCGTCGACGCGGCCTCGGCGGCCCCGTTGCGCGCCGTCGGGGCCGAGGTCTTCCTGGATTGGGTACGGGGAGCCGACCTGCTCCTGTGCAACGCCGACGAGGCCGAAGCGCTGGCCGGTCCGGGCACGCCCGTCGAGCAGGCGGCACGGCTCGCCCGTCAGGTCCGCAACGTGGTGATCAAGCAGGGCGCGGGCGGGGCCCTCTGGCACGGCACGGACGGGGTCGCGGCTGTGGCGGCGGAGGTCGTGCCGGTGCGGGACCCGACCGGGGCGGGTGACGCCTTCGCGGGCGGGCTGCTCGCGGCGTGGTGCTCCGGGGCCGATCCGGAAGCGGCGCTGCGGGCCGGCAACGCGCTCGGGGCCACCGCGGTCTCGACCGTCGGCGGGCGTCCCACACCCCGCTGAGGGAACCGGGGGGCCGACGACGGTCGGCAGGCGGGGCTGGACAGGACTCACCCTGCCGGCCCGCCTGCCTCTTTCGAGGATCGGGCCGCGCGGACGGCGTACCGATGAGGGGTTGGAAAGAGACGCGGAGCGGGAGGCGCGCCTCGGGGGTCAGTCGGTGCGGCCTCGCGTCTCGTCGACCACCTCGGCGTCGATGGTGATGTGGTCCGGCTCGGGGGCCGGCTGGGTCAGGGCGCGCCGGGTGTCCTCCCGGGCGGCCGCGTCGGCGGCCCGCTCGGCCTTGCTCTTGGGCGGCCGGTCGTTCGCGATCAGCACCGCCATCCAGGGCAGGAGGACCATGCCGAGCGCGCAGAGGGCCAGCCACAGCGGGAGCAACGGGACCTGCGCGCTGATCAGGATCGCGCCGAGGATCAGGCATCCGGCACGCACCGACATCATCGAGACGTAGCGGATCTGCCGGCTGCGGAGCTGGTCCTCCTGGCTGGTGGCGGCGTCGGTGATCAACACCGGACGCTCCGGGTGTCTCTTCACGCGAGCTCTCCGATCGACCCCGCCATCCTTGCACCGGACGGGCCGTCCCGCCCACCGGGTCGGGACCTCAGGCCTCCTTGGCCGCTTTCGCCTCGGCCTTGGCCTGCTTCTTGTAGGCGCGCACCCGGGCCAGCGAATCGGCGTCGACGATGTCGGCCACCGACCGGTACGACCCCTCCTCGCCGTAGCCGCCGGCCGCCTCCCGCCAGCCCTCCGGCCGCACGTCGTAGAGCTTGCCGAGCAGCGCCACGAAGATCTGCGCCTTCTGCTTGCCGAAGCCGGGCAGGGCGAGGATCCGGCGGTACAGCTCGGCGCCGGTCTTCGCGTCGCGCCACAGGTTCGCGGGGTCGCCGTCGTACCGGTCGGCGATGATCCGGCACACCTCCTGGGACCGCACCGCCATCGCCTTGGGGAAGCGGTGCAGGGCCGGCGGCTCGGCGAAGATCGCGATCAGCCGCTCGGTGTCGAAGTCGGCGATCTCGGTGGCGGTCGGCTCGTGCCCGAGCCGCTGCGCCAGCACCCACGGCGAGGTGAACGCCTTCTCCAGGGTGATCTGCTGGTCCAGCACGATGCCCAGGGTCACGGCGAGCGGGTCGCGGTTGAGGAGGTCGTTGGCTTCGGCCGGCACCGGCAGGGAGAACGTCACGCCAATCATGATGGCAGGCCGGGCTCCGGTACCGTCCACGATCATGCGCGCAGTGGTACAGACCGTGAGCCGGGCGAGTGTGACGGTCGGCGACGAGGTGGTCGGCAAGATCGAGAACGGTCTGCTGGTCCTGGTCGGGGTCACCCACGACGACACCCCGGCCAAGGCCGCCGAGCTGGCCCGCAAGACCTGGGAGCTGCGGGTGCTGGACGACCGGTCGGCCGCCGACCACAACGCGCCGGTCCTGGTGGTCAGCCAGTTCACCCTCTACGGCGACGCCCGCAAGGGGCGCCGCCCGAGCTGGAGCGCGGCCGCGCCGGCCGAGACCGCCGAGCCGCTCGTCGAGGAGTACGTGAAAGCACTGCGCGCCCGGGGAGCGACGGTCGAGACCGGCCGCTTCCGGGCGCACATGCTGGTGGAAAGCGTGAACGTGGGACCCTGCACGGTCCTGCTGGAGCTCTAGAAGAACAGCCCCCGGCGGGACGCCGACTGGCGCAGCCACTGGTCCAGGCGCGACACCCAGTCCACCTGGTCGGCGGTGGCGTAGTCGACGTCGAAACTGCCGAACGCGTCGTGCCCCTCGGTGAAGACACCGCCGCGCTTGTCCAGCTCCAGCACCACCTGGAGCTTCTGCGGGGTGGGCAGGAAGGTCAGCTCCAGCTGGTTGATGCCGCTCGCGTACTGCGGCGGCGGGTAGAACTCGATCTCCTGGTAGAACGGCAGGTGCTGCTCCACCCCGTAGACCCGGCCCTGCTCCACGTCGGCCTTGCTGAACCGGAAACCGATCTGGAGCAGCGCGTTGAGGATGCGCTCCTGGGCCGGCAGCGGGTGCACGGCGACCGTGTCGAGATCCGACTTGTCGACGGCGCGGGCCACCTCCAGCTCGGTGGCGAGACCCATCGTCATGCCGTGCAGATGCTGCCCGTACACCTCGGTGATCGGGGTCTGCCACGGCACCTCGAACCGGAACGGCACGTCGTGACGGACGCCCGGCTCCAGCTTGAAGGAACCGGTCAGCCGCTGCCGGTGGAACTCCTGATTCGACTGGTACTCACTGTCGCCGCTCTCCACCTCGACCCGGGTGGTCAGGGCGACGGCCACGTACTCGATATCCACCGCGTGGTCACCGCCGACCACATGGACGTGCCCCTCGAGGAAGCCGCCCGGATAGGTGTTGGGGTTGGTCAGCACGGTGTCGACCGACGGCCCACCGACGCCGAGCGCTTGCAACATCTTCTTGAAGACCACGCAGATCCCCTCCTAGGGCCAAGCACATTATCGGCCTGCGGCAAGTGTCCCGGTGCCTCGAACGCCCGGTTGTCGGTTTGACGACCACAGGCTTCTCCCCGATTCATGCCACCTGGACGCTGGCCTCACCTCCGCTTAACGCGCCTCGGACGAAGCTAGCCCTCACACCGGCACGCAGCGGCTGGTTCGCACGAGACGTTAT
This sequence comes from Actinoplanes hulinensis, assembly GCF_019429605.1. Taxonomy (NCBI): domain Bacteria; kingdom Bacillati; phylum Actinomycetota; class Actinomycetes; order Micromonosporales; family Micromonosporaceae; genus Actinoplanes; species Actinoplanes hulinensis. The sequence goes on from NZ_JAHXZI010000010.1 coordinate 319,498, forward strand.
CGCGGGGGAGGGGACTCAAAGTGGTCCTGGAGATGAAGGCGTCGGAGTCCACGGTCGTCGAGGACATCATGACCGACGAAGTCGAGACGCTGGCCGACCTGGACGCGACCGACGAGCGGGGCGTCTCGGCCGACCTGGTCCGCGCCTACCTCAACGGCATCGGCCGGACCCGGCTGCTCACCGCCGTCGAGGAGGTGACGCTCTCCAAGCGCATCGAGGCCGGCCTGTACGCCGAGGAGAAGCTGCCGTCGGCTCCCGCCGACCTGGCGCCCGTGCTGCGGGTCATCGTCGCCGAGGGCAAGGCCGCGAAGAACCACCTGCTGGAGGCGAACCTGCGCCTGGTGGTCAGCATCGCGAAGCGGTACACGGGACGGGGCATGGCGTTCCTCGACCTGATCCAGGAGGGCAACCTCGGCCTGATCCGCGCCGTCGAGAAGTTCGACTACACCAAGGGCTACAAGTTCTCCACGTACGCCACCTGGTGGATCCGGCAGGCCATCACCCGCGCCATGGCCGACCAGGCCCGCACCATCCGCATCCCGGTGCACATGGTCGAGCAGGTCAACCGCATGGTCCGCTGCCGCCGCGACCTGGCCGCCACGATCGGCCGCGAGCCGAGCATCGCCGAGATCGCCAAGGCCATGGACGTGCCCGAGTTCCAGGTCATCGAGCTGATCTCGTACGACCGGGAGCCGGTGAGCCTGGACCAGGCGGTCGGCGAGGACGGCGAGAGCGCCCTCGGTGACTTCGTGGCCGCCGTCGACCCGAACGTGCCCGGCGAGGGCCACACCCAGGGCGAGCTGCGCAGCGAGGTGGAGATCGTGCTCAGCACCCTCTCCGAGCGGGAGTCCGCGGTGATCCGGCTGCGCTTCGGCCTGGACGACGGCCGCCAGCGCACCCTGGACGAGGTGGGCCGCGAGTTCGGCCTGAGCCGCGAGCGGATCCGCCAGATCGAGAAGGTCACCATGCTGAAGCTGCGTGACCCGGAGCGGGCGTCCCGCCTCGAGGCCTACGCGAGCTGACCCTCAGACCGTCAGACCCTCCGCAACCTCCGGGGGCCGGTGTCCGGCCGGGCCCCCGGGTCACCGAACTCGACGGCCGCGTGCAGGACGGTCCAGCCGTCCGGGCGGGCCAGCACCGGGTTCAGGGTCAGCGACCGGACCCGCGGGTGCTCGTCGGCCAGCCGGCCCACCCGCAGCAGCAGGTCGATCAGGGCGGCCCGGTCCACCGGCGTGGAGCCACGGTAACCGTGCAGCAGCGGGGCCGCCCGGGGCTCGTCGACCAGCGCCTCGGCCGCGCGGTCGGTGAGCGGCGCGGCCCGCCAGGCCAGGTCGCCGAGCAGCTCACTCGCCACACCGCCGAGCCCGAAGCCGATCACCGGGCCGAACGCCGGGTCCTCGACCATCTCGACGACACAGGCGACGCCCGGCGGCACCATGGTCTGCACCAGCACGTCCGGACCGAACGCCCCCGCCAGTTCGCGGTACGCCGCGCGTACCCCCTCCTCTCCGGAGAGGGTGAGGCGCACCGCGCCGAGGTCGATCCGATGGCGCAGCGCACCGCCCGCCGCCTTGAGGGCGACCGGATAGCCCACCTCGGCCGCCGCGGCGACCGCCGCGTCCTCGTCGCCGGCCTGCACCGCCGGCACCATCGCGATGCCGTAGGCGGCGAGCAACCCGGCCGGGTCCTCCGCCGTCTCGGCGGCCACCGGGTCCATGCCGGACAGCTCGGGCAGCACGCCCGGCGGGCGCCGCAGCCAGTCGGCGTAGTCGGCCACCCGGGACAGCGCGCGGACCGCCTCCTCCACCGACGGATAGCCGGGCACCCGCGGCGGGGCCTGCCCGAAGACCATCGTCGCGACGGTCGGCTTCTCCCCGGCCAGCGCCACGCTCGCCAGGGCCGCCGCGAAGTCGGCGTCCTCGTCGGCGTGCCGGCCGGGCACCGGCGGGGCGAAGACCACCAGCAGCGCGTCCACCCGGTCGTCGACGGCCGCGTCGGCCAGCGCGTCGGCGAGATCGTGCGCGCCGGCGTCCGGGCCGGTGTCCCGCGGGTAGCCGTCGGCCACCAGGAGACCGGCCGACCGGCAGGCGACCACGGCCAGTTCGGCGAGCGCCGACGAGTTGCCGACCACGGCGACCCGGCGGCCGGCCGGCAGCGGCTGGTGGGCCAGGATCATGCCGACGTCGAAGAGCTCCTGCACGGTGTCGACCCGGATGACGCCGGAGCGGGCGAACAGGGCGGTCACCGCGTGCGCGTCCGGGCCGGGCGTGTCACCGGCCAGACCGGGCGGGCGGGTCGCCGAGGCCACCGCCACCACCGGCTTGATCCGGCTCATCCGGCGGGCCAGGCGGGCGAACTTCCGCGGGTTGCCGAAGGTCTCCAGGTAGAGCAGCACCACGTCGGTGCCGGGGTCGTCCTGCCAGTACTGGAGCAGGTCGTTGCCGGAGACGTCGGCGCGGTTGCCGGCCGACACGAAGCTGGACAGGCCCAGACCCCGGCGGTCGGCCTCGGCCAGCAGCGCCACGCCGAGCGCGCCGCTCTGGCTGAAGAAGCCGACCCGGCCGGCGATCGGCAGGCGCGGGGAGAGGGTGGCGTTCAGGCGTACCCCGGGGTCGGTGTTGGCGATCCCGAAGCTGCTCGGGCCCACCACGCGCAACCCCGCGGCCCGCGCGGCCTCGATCAGGCCGCGCTGCTGGGCGGCGCCCTCCGTGCCGGTCTCGGCGAAGCCGGCCGAGACCACCACCGCGCCGCCCGCTCCGGCGCGGGCCGCGTCGCGCCCGGCCTCGGCGACCCGGTCCGCGGGCACGGCGATCAGGGCCAGGTCGATCGGGACACCGGCTTCCGAGGCCCTCCGGTACGCGGTGAGCCCGGCCACCCGCTCGGCGGACGGATGCACCGGGACGATTCCGCCGGTGTAGCCGCCGTCACGCAGGTTGCCCAGGATGTGCGCGCCGATCCCGTGGCCGGTGGCGCTGGCGCCGTAGACGGCGATTCCCCGGGGCGCCAGCAGCCGGGCGATCGACCGCGCCTCGGTGACGTGCTCGCGGGACTCCTGCACCTCACGGGACTTCTCGGTCGGCGCGATCGGGAAGCTCAGGTGCACCACCCCGTCGGCGTAGCGGCGCTGCACCTGGTAGCCGGTGTCGCCGAAGACCCGCAGCATGCCGCTGTTCTCCGGCAGCACCTCGGCCACGAACCGGGTGATGCCGTGCTCGCGGGCCGCGTCGGCGAGATGCTCCAGCAGCACCGAGCCGATGCCCCGGCCCTGGAGCGCGTCCTCCACCACGAAGGCGACCTCGGCCTCCGGCGAGTCGGGGCCGAGCCGTTCGTACCGGCCGACCGCGGTGATCCGGCCGTCGGCGACGGTGACGAACGCCTCCCGGTCGCGGTGGTCGACGTTCACGAACCGGTGCAGGTCGCGCTCCGGGATCCGGGGGTACGGCGAGAAGTAGCGGAGGTAGCGGGTCCGGTCGCTCATCCGGGAGTGGAAGTCCACGATGGCCGGCGCGTCCTCCGGCCGGATCCGGCGCAGGTGTGCCGTGGTGCCGTCGGAGAGCAGGACGTCCGCGCTGCGTTCCACCGTCAGTCCCGGGGATCGTGCGGGTCGAGGCCGTACAGCGGGAAGACCGCCGTCCGGGTGGCGAGGACGGCACGGTCCACGGCGTCCTCGCTGGTTCCCGGCCAGGGCTCCACCGGCGGCTCGGTCCCGTCGGTCATCGTCTCCGGGACGGTGGTCCCCGGCCGGCGCGACCCGGCCAGCACGCGCCACGGCTGCGGGATCCGGGTCTCCGGGGGCAGCGGGTCGCCGGTGACCACGGCGAGCAGGTGTGCCCACGCCCGGGGCACCACCTCGACCAGCGCGTAGCCCCCGCCGCCGGTGGCCACCCAGCGGCCGTCGCAGAGCTCGTCGGCCAGGGCCCGCATGGCGATGTACGCCGCGCGCTGGCCGTCCACCGACAGCCGCAGGTCGGCGAGCGGGTCGAGCCGGTGGGCGTCGGCGCCGCACTGGCTGACGATGATCTCCGGGGCGAAGGCGCGGACCACCGACGGGACGATCGCGTGGAAGGCCCGCAGCCAGCCGGCGTCGCCGGTGGACGGTGGCAGCGGCACGTTGACCGCGGTGCCCTCGGCGTTCGGCCCGCCGATCTCGTCGGCGAACCCGGTGCCGGGGAAGAGCGCCAGCGGGGTCTCGTGCAGGCTCACCGTGAGCACCCGTGGGTCGTCGTAGAAGACCGCCTGCACACCGTCGCCGTGGTGCACGTCGACGTCGATGTACGCCACCCGCCGCGCCCCGTTCTCCAGCAGCCAGGCGATCGCCACCGCCGGGTCGTTGTAGACGCAGAATCCGGCGGCCCGGGCCGGCATGGCGTGGTGCAGCCCACCGGCCACGTTGACCGCGCGGCGGGCCGTCCCGTGCCAGACGGCCTGCGCGGCGGCGAGGGTGGCGCCGCAGATCCGGGCGGAGGCCTCGTGCATGTCGTCGAAGACGGGGTTGTCCGGTGTGTTCAGTCCCCAGCCCGTGAAGAAGGGATCTATGGGGGCGAGACGGACGGCGTCCAGATAGTCCGCACGGTGCACGCGGGTGAGATCGAGATCACTAGCCTGTCCGGGAGTGATCATCTGAACTCCGGGGCGGTCCAGAACGCCCAGTTCGCGGGCGAGTGCCATGGTGAGTTCCACCCGCACCGGATTGAGCGGATGGTCGCCCATGTCATAGTCCAGCAGGGCACTGTCCCAGACCACCGCCGCCACATCGTCCGCCATGACCGTCATGCTGCCATGTGACATGGTCCCCCGGACGGGCACGACGTGCCGTTAGCACAGGTGTTCCGGCGTCGGGTAGGGTCGGACGGCACCTGTCCGGGGCGGAGGTCAACCCCCCGCAACGCGTTATTATCGCTGCTGGGAGGACCGCATCGTGAACGATCTCGTCGATACCACCGAGATGTACCTTCGCACCATCCTCGAGCTCGAGGAAGAGGGTGTGCCCGCACTTCGCGCCCGCATCGCCGAGCGCCTGCACCAGAGCGGTCCCACGGTCAGCCAGACCGTCGCCCGGATGGAACGGGACGGCCTGCTCACCGTCGAGGGCGACCGTCATCTCGTCCTCACCGAGCTGGGCCGTGACGGGGCCGTCGCGGTGATGCGCAAGCACCGCCTCGCCGAGCTGCTGCTCGTCAACGTCATCGGCATGCCCTACGAGGAGGCCCACGAGGAGGCCTGCCGGTGGGAGCACGTGATGAGCGACGCCGTCGAGAAGCGGGTCTACGAGCTGCTCAACAAGCCGACCCGCTCGCCGTACGGCAACCCGATCCCCGGCCTCGAACAGCTCGGCGCCGTGGACGACGCCGCCGAGGCCCTCACCCGGGGCGAGCGCAACCTCGCCTTCCCCGGACTGAGCGGCAGCGTCGAGATCCGCCGCATCTGCGAGAGCGTGCAGACCAACTCCGACGTGCTGCGCCAGCTGCACGCCGCCGGCATCAACCCGGGCACGACGGTGACGGTGGCGCAGGAGCGCGACGGGGTGACCATCGACCGCTCCGGCGACAAGATCCGGCTGCCGCGTGAGGTGGCGTCGCGGGTGTTCGTCGCCGCCGGCTAGCCGTTGGTGGTGCTCAGCGCCTTGGCGAGTTCGAGCAGCTTCGCGTTCATGTCCTTCACCTCGGCCGCCGGCGCGCCCTTGGCGAAGGTGAAGCGCAACGTCTGGAGCTGCTTGGCCTCGCTGAGCCAGCCGATCTCCACGGCCGGCCCGTGGCCCGCGGCGGCCTTCGTGGTGAGCCGGTAACCGGCACGCCCCAGGCCGCTCAGCTTCGTCGCCTTCGCCGGCATCCGCTCGCTCAGGAAGATGTCGGCGTTCGCCTTCGTGGTCTCCACCACCGAGAGCGTCAGATCCGGCCAGGCGGCCTCCAGCGTCTGCACCACACAGCTCGACGTGTCCTGCACCTGGTCCGAGGCGGCCACCGCGAAACGCACGCCGGTGGTCTGCTCGATGAGCTCGTAGTCCCACAGGATGCAGGCCCCACCGGCCACCGCCGCGGGCTCCTCCACGATCTCCTCGGCCGGGGCCGACGGGGTGGCCGCGGCGGCGTCCTCACCGGCCTCGCAGCCCGCGGCGGCGAGCAGCACCACGGCGCCGAGCAGAGCCAAACGCGTACGCACCAAGCGATCCTTCCGGGGGAACGAGCGGACACACCGTACTGGGCGGCCCGGTGGCAGCGGAAGAGCGGGCGATCACGTGTCGGCCACATACGGGCAGTGCCGGCAGCCGCGGGTGCAGCAGGTGCCGCGCTTCGCCAGGAATCCGGCGGTCAGGACGAACAGGCCGGAATCCGGATCCAGGTAGCCGGGCCGACCGCCGGCCAGGGCCGCGGCGTGGGCGGCCAGGATCTCCGGGCGGCGCGGATGGTCCGGCGCCAGCCGGCTGGGATGAGGTTCGGTCAACGGACGCGGCGCCGGCTCCACACCCGGAACCCTATCGCTTGACACCTGCTGTCAAGTAGGGACAGGATGGCCTCATGGACCTCGCCGGGCAGCTGTTCCGCCTGCTCGACAACCGCCTGCTCGACCCGCTGGAGATCCTCCTGGAGGACGCCCGGCCGGGCGATGCGGTCCGTCCGCTCCTGCGGCACCGGGTGATCGAGTGGACCCGGGTGCTGGAGGGCGACGACGACGCGGCGGCCGTCCACGTGATCGCCCGGCTGATCGGCACGCTCTACCCCGACGATCACGCCTTCCACCCACCGGCCGGCTGGTGGCGCACCCCGTTCGGCCGCGTCGTGGTCCGCCGGGTCGGTCACCCGTTCGCGACCACGGTGTCCCTGTCCACCGCCGGCGCGATGCTGGGCATCAGCCGGCAGGGCGTGCACGACCTGGTGCGCCGGGGCCGCCTGCCCCGCCACCCGGACGGCGGTGTGCCCGTCTCCGCCATCCGCGACCGACTTCGCGACAACCCTCCCACCGAGGAGTCCTCATGATCAACGACCGCCTGATCGACGCCGGCGAGGTTCAGCTGGCCGTCCGCGACTTCGGCGGCGACCAGCCGCCGCTCCTGCTCCTGCACGGCGCCGGGGGCAACCTGGCCCACATGACCACGCTGGCCCGGGCGCTGCGCCCGCACCACCGGGTGGTCACCCTCGACCTGCGGGGGCACGGCCGCTCCGCCGACGGCTCATGGACATGGGAGGCCGCGCTCGGCGACATGGCCGCCGTCTGCGTCCAGCTGGAGCTGGAGCGGCCCGCGGTGGTCGGCCACTCGCTCGGCGGCATGCTGGCCGCGCTGTGGGGTCAGCGCCACCCGGAGTCCCCGGGCATCGTCAGCCTCGACGGCAACCCGCCGCCGACCAGCCCCGAGCACCTGCCCGGCCTCGACCCGGAGAAGGCGGCGGCCGAGCTGGCCCGGCTGCACGCGGTCTTCGACGCCATGCAGGCCGCCGCCGGCCAGGTCATCCCGGCCGACCAGCTGCCCGACCTGGTGGAGCGGCAGCAGATGGCTGCCCGCGACATGGGCGCCAACGAGAAGGTGTGGGTCGAGGGCTTCCGGCGCAACCTGGTCCACCAGCACGGCGACACCTCGATCCGCCCGTCGGCCGGGCTCACCGCCCAGCTCCGGACCGCGATGAACGAGCTGGACCTGACCCCGGTGTACGCGGCGACCACCTGCCCCGAGCTGGTCGTGCTGCCCACCCGCAACCTGCCCGAGCAGGAGCCCTTCGCCGAGCTGTACGAAGCCCACCGCCGGTTCCTGGTGGAGCAGGCGCGGGCCGTGCCGCATCTGCGCCACCTGTCACTGGCCGACGCCTCGCACGCCATGGTGATCGAGCAGCCGACCGCCCTGGCCGGGGTGATCACGGACTTCCTCGGCTCCCACTAGCGTCCTGAGCCGTCGGCTCTCAGCGCGTGTTGCGCTCGGTTCGCAACCAGACGCCGAACTCCACCGCGGTCCGCACCCCGTGCTCCAGCACCGCCGTGCAGATGTCGAAGCCGCTCACCTCGTCCGGGTACTCCGGGCGCTGATGCCACACGTTCTTGATCGCGAGGATGGCCTGCCGCTCCTCGTCGCTGAGCCGCCCGGCCAGCTCACGGTGCCACTCGGCGCCGTCGGCATGGTCGTCGTGCAGCCAGATCGACAGGTCGACACGCCACTCCCCCACGGTGAGGGTGACGTGGTAGCGCTCGTCCCGCGGCTTCCCGGTCGGTGACCGGTCGCCCCGCTCGTCGGTGTAGGTGAAACCGGTCAGTCCGGGGATGGCGGCCACCCGCCCGAGCAGGGCGACGACGTCACCCGGGGCGAGCTCCGGGCTCCCGGCCAGCATCACGTCGAGGTCGCGCCACACCATGAGCCCTGAGACGTAGCTGCCGGTGGGCAGCAGCGGCCCCAGGGGCTCCAGCAGCGCGAGCACCGAACGCGCCTCCGCCTGCAGATCCTCGGGCCGGCCCATCCCGCTCTCCTTCCCATCCGGATGCCTTCATGACCCCCGTAGACGGACATTGTCGGATGTGGCCGATCGGTGAGTGGGTTCGGGGCGTGGCGAGCCCCCTGAAGACGGTGATGCCTCCCACCCGGTGCGGGTGGGAGGCATCACCGTGATGACCGGAGGGTCAGCTGCAACCGGAGGTGGAGCCGCAGCCCTCACAGACGTAGCAGCTTCCGGCGCGGCGCATCTTCGTGCCGCAGGTGAAGCAGAGCGGCGCGTCGGCGGCGTGGCCGGTGACGATCTCCAGCAGCTCGGTCGAGGATCCGGCGGAGACCGGGGTCTCCTTCTCCGGAGCCGACGCGGCCTTGACCTCGGCCACCGTCACCTTGGCGGAACTCGCCGGGATGACGACCGGCGCGGAGGTGGCCATCGAGGCCATCTCCTCGGCGGCCGCTTCCGCGGCGGCCTCGGCGGCGGCCTGCGCGGTGCGCTCCTTCGCCGTGAAGATGCCCAGCTCAGCGCGGGTCTCGTACGGCAGGAAGTCCAGTGCCAGGCGACGGAAGATGTAGTCCATCACCGAGGAGGCCATGCGGACGTCCGAGTCGTCGGTCATGCCGGCCGGCTCGAAACGCATGTTGGTGAACTTCCCGACGTACGTCTCCAGCGGCACGCCGTACTGGAGGCCTATCGAGATGGCGACCGAGAAGGCGTCCATCACCCCGGCCAGGGTGGAGCCCTGCTTCGACATCTTCAGGAAGACCTCGCCGAGGCCGTCGTCCGGGTAGGACGACGCGGTGAGGTAGCCCTTGGCGCCCCCGACCGAGAACGACACCGTCTCCGACGGGCGCTTCTTCGGCAGCCGCTTGCGGACCGGGCGGTACTCGATGACCTTCTCGACGATCTTCTCGACCTGGGCGACCGCCTTCGCGACCTCGGCCGGGGCCGCCTCGGTCTTCTTCTTCGCAGCGGAGAGCGGCTGACCGACCTTGCAGTTGTCGCGGTAGATCGCGAGCGCCTTGAGGCCCAGCTTCCAGCCCTGGAAGTGGATGTCCTCGATCTCCTCGACGGTCGCCGACTCCGGCATGTTGACCGTCTTGGAGATGGCGCCGGAGATGAACGGCTGCACCGCGGCCATCATCCGGACGTGACCGATCGGGGCGATCACCCGGTCGCCCATGGCGCAGTCGAAGATCGCGTAGTGCTCCGGCTTGAGGCCGGGCGCGTCGACGACGTTGCCGTGCTCGGCGATGTGCTCGATGATCGCCTCGACCTGCTCCTCGGGGTAGCCGATGCTGCGCAGGGCCCGCGGGACGGTCTGGTTGACGATCTGCATGGAGCCGCCGCCGACCAGCTTCTTGAACTTGACCAGGGCCAGGTCGGGCTCGATGCCGGTGGTGTCGCAGTCCATCATCAGGCCGATGGTGCCGGTCGGGGCGAGCACCGACGCCTGGGCGTTGCGCCAGCCGGTCTTCGCGCCGATCTTGTTGCCGGTCTGCCACTGACGGGTCGACTCGCGGACGATCTCCGCTGCGACGGCGCCCTGCGGGCGGATCTCGTCGTTCGCGGCGGCGTGCTTGCGCATGACGCGCTGGTGCGCATCGGCGTTACGGGCGTAGCCGTCGTACGCGCCGACGACACCGGCCAGCTCGGCGGAGCGACGGTACGCGGTACCGGTCATCAGCGAGGTGATCGCCGCGGCGACGCTGCGACCACCCTCCGAGTCGTAGGGCAGGCCGGACGCCATGAGCAGGGCGCCGAGGTTCGCGTACCCGATGCCGAGCTGACGGTAGGCGCGGGTGGTGATCCCGATCTTCTCGGTCGGGAAGTCGGCGAAGCAGATCGAGATGTCCATCGCGGTGATGATGAACTCGACGCTCTTGACGAACTTCTCCACCTCGAAGCCACCGTCGGCCTTGAGGAACTTCATCAGGTTGAGCGAGGCCAGGTTGCAGGACGAGTCGTCCAGCGACATGTACTCCGAGCACGGGTTGGACGCGGTGATGCGGCCGGTCTCGGGGTTGGTGTGCCAGTCGTTGATGGTGTCGTCGTACTGGAGGCCGGGGTCGGCGCACTCCCAGGCGGCCTGGGCGATGTCGCGGAACAGCTTCTTGGCGTCGATCTCCTCGATCACCTCGCCGTTCAGCCGGCCACGGAGCGCGAACGTGCCGCCCTCCTCGACCGCCCGCATGAACTCGTCGCTGACCCGCACCGAGTTGTTGGCGTTCTGGTACTGCACGCTGACGATGTCGGCGCCGCCCAGGTCCATGTCGAAGCCGGCGTCCCGCAGCGCGCGGATCTTGTTCTCCTCGCGCGCCTTGGTCCAGACGAACTCCTCCACGTCGGGGTGGTCGACGTCGATGATGACCATCTTGGCCGCGCGGCGGGTGGCGCCACCGGACTTGATCGTGCCGGCGCTGGCGTCGGCGCCGCGCATGAAGCTGACCGGGCCGCTGGCCGTGCCGCCGGACGAGAGCAGCTCACGGGAGGACCGGATCCGGGAGAGGTTCACACCCGAGCCGGAGCCGCCCTTGAAGATCAGGCCCTCCTCCTTGTACCACTCGAGGATCGAGTCCATCGAGTCGTCCACGGAGAGGATGAAGCACGCGCTGACCTGCTGCGGCGACTTGGTGCCGACGTTGAACCAGACCGGCGAGTTGAAGCTGAACACCTGGTGCAGCAGCATCCACGTCAGCTCGTGGTCGAACAGCTCGGCGTCGGCCGCGGTGGCGAAGTAGCCGTGCTCCTCGCCCGCCTTGCGGTAGGTCTGGACGACGCGGTCGATCAACTGCTTCAGCGACCACTCCCGCTCCGGGGTGCCCACCGCGCCACGGAAGTACTTGGTCGTGACGATGTTCGCCGCGTTCACACTCCAGAACGCGGGGTACTCCACGCCGCGCTGCTCGAAGTTGATCGAGCCGTCGCGCCAGTTCGTCATGACGACGTCGCGGCGTTCCCACTCGACCTCGTCGTACGGGTGAACGCCCTCGGTCGTCCAGACCCGCTCCACTCGCAGCCCCCCGGCCGCCGCGCCGCCGCCGCCGTTCGCCCGGCTGCGCTGACGACCTGCAGTGATGCCGTCTCCGGCCATATGGATGTGCTCCCCCTCGTAGGTACCGCTACAGGTGTGTCGGTAAGAAAGTGAGTCGGACTGAGGTCGGCCGCTGCCGCGGATTCTCAGCCGTTGATCTTGGGTGCGCGTCCCCCGGACCGTGGCGCGACAGCATGTCGCGTCCCGGCTTCCCGGACGGGAACGGCGTCGCGCAGCGCGGCGATCTCCTTCTCGAATTCGTCGAGAGAGTCGAAGGACTTGTACACGCTGGCGAACCGGAGATAGGCCACCTGATCCAGCTCACGCAACGGCGTGAGGATCGCCAGGCCCACCTCGTGGCTGGGGATCTCGGCGGCGCCACGCGCCCGGACGGTCTCCTCCACCCTCTGCGCGAGCAGAGCGATGGAGTCCTCGTCGACGGGCCGGCCCTGACAGGCCTTGCGCACCCCGCTCATGATCTTCGTCCGGCTGAAGGGCTCGGTGACGCCGCTGCGCTTGACGACCGCGAGGACCGCCTCCTCGACGGTCGTGAAGCGCTTGCCGCACTCGGGGCACGCCCGCCGGCGACGGATCAACTGACCGTCGTCGGCCTCACGCGAGTCGACCACGCGCGAATCGGCATGGCGACAGTACGGGCAGCGCACCGCGATCTCCCTTCGGCCCCTTCTCAACGGACTCCGGGCACGCCGAAGCGCAGCGGAACCGATGTCGGCACGACCGGTAACGCTGTGGATGGCATGTGGATAACCAGGGAGAAAGAAACCCAACCTGTGGACAACTTGCATCAGTGTAACCACTAGATGTTGGGGTAGACGCTAGGCCCCGGCGGACGCCGATGCAAGCTCAGCGACGTGCCGACGCGCCGTATTTTGCACCTCACCACCACCGGTGATGTCACGATCACTCGCAGCGCCCGGAACGGACCACGCGACGCGCCGGAGAATCGGGCGGGACACCCGACGGAGATCAACCTGGGACGCCCGGGACAGCCAGGTCAGGCCTGGGAAGCCGTAGTGAAGAGCACGACACTCGCCAGGGCCACCATGACGAAGAAGGCACCGAGCAGCACGACCCGGCCACGCCGCGTGAGCCGCAACGGCGGCCCGACGTGTCGCGCACCACCGACCGTCATGGCGATCCCTCCTCTAGGACACCCGTTCGATAGAACGTCCGTACGACGGTCTATCAGAACAGGGGTACGGAAGTCGAGCACCCGGGAGCGACACGCCGGTGAAATCTCGTACAGATGTTTGAATATGTCGCACCTGCCCATTAGGTTTTCCGTCAAGAGGGGTCAGCCGGACAAACGCCATCCCCACGGCGTTGCCCCCGGCTCCGCGACGCACCACGTGCCGACTAGGCACTGGCCGACAGGGAGGGCGGACGTGTCGACCGACGACCGCACGAGCCGACAGCAGCAGACCAGGAAGACCGAGACCGCCCGCCGCCGGACGACGAGCCGTTCCCGCGGTCCCGAGGCGCCCCAGTTACGCGCGGTCACACCGGTCAGCCACCTGCCCGAGGTGGTGGCCTCCGACCTCACCGCCCGGCAGCGCCGCATCCTCGAGTTCATCCGAGACTGGGTGGAGAAGTACGGCTACCCGCCCAGCGTCCGCGAGATCGGCGAGGCGGTCGGCCTGGTCTCCCCGTCCAGCGTGGCGTACCAGTTGAAGGCTCTGGAGAGCAAGGGATACCTCCGGCGCGACCCCAACCGGCCCCGCGCCGTCGACGTGCGGGCGCCCGGCGAGCTGGTCGACGACGAGGCCCTGCGGGCCGCCCGGCCGCAGCCGGCCTATGTGCCCCTGGTCGGCCGGATCGCCGCTGGTGGCCCGATCCTGGCCGAGCAGGCCGTGGAGGACTTCTTCCCGCTGCCACGCGAGCTGGTCGGCGAGGGCGATGTCTTCATGCTGGAGGTCAAGGGCGACTCGATGATCGACGCGGCGATCTGCAACGGCGACTGGGTGGTGGTCCGCCAGCAGCCCAACGCCGAGGCGGGCGACATCGTGGCCGCGATGATCGACGGCGAGGCGACGGTGAAGAGCTACCGCCAGCGGGACGGGCACGTCTGGCTGATGCCGGCCAACCCGGCCTTCGATCCGATCCCGGGCGACGACGCGACCATCATGGGCCGCGTGGTGGCCGTCCTGCGCCGCGTCTGACCCACCCGCCCCTCCGGGCCCTGGATCCCGGCCGACAGCCCGGACCTGCTCCAGCCGACAGCCGGGACCCGGATCCGCCCCGGCCGACGGCCCTGCCCCGGACGGCAACGGTGGGACGGCGCCCGGCCCGGCAGGCGGGAAAGCGTCGAAGGCCGGCCCCGCATCGCGAGGGCCGGCCTTCGTTGGGTCGAGAGGGGACTAGCGGCTGTCGGGGCCCGGGGGGCGGCCACCGCCGCCATACATGCCCGAGCCTTGCTGGGGGCCACGGGGTTGCTGGCCGCCGTAGCCGCCACCGCCACCGGGCGGCTGCGGAGCACGGCCGGGCTGCTGCTGCGGGCCACGTGGGGGCTGCTGCGGGTTGCGCGGCGGCACCTGGCCCGGGCCACGGCCGGGCGGCGGCTGCTGACCACGGCCGGGCGCCTGCTGAGGACCGCGGGGCGGCTGCTCCTGCGGGCCGCGCGGCGCCTGCTGGGGGCCGC